>JBGUHN010000071.1:0-4702 GCA_045112155.1 Lachnospiraceae bacterium | reverse complement strand
AAGATATCCGAAAAGAGAAAACGGTTAAGACTACGGTTTTTAAGAAAACTGAAATAATGTAGACATTTTGTAGACGAAGAAAATGAGGGCCCGCTATTTATGCGGGCTCCCAGCGTTTTTACATTATTCGAATTCAATTGTACCGGTCGCTGACAGAAGATGTGTCATATGTAGCAGAGCATTTTGACACAGATGTCACCCCTGTCCTGCGCATAATACATATGCTGTGGGAGCTCGAGCCGGCCGGCGTCGGCGCCAGGGATCTGCCGGAATGCCTTAAGATCCAGCTCCGCCGCCAGGGAACTCTCACGGATACTCTGGAAAAGGCGGTGGATGAATGTCTCGAACTGATAGCCAAAAACAAAATACCCGCTATCGCGGCAAAGCTCGGCGTCTCATCAAAAGAAGCGTCTGAATGCTGCGCGATCATCCGCAGCCTGCATCCCAAGCCGGGCAGCCGCTTCTATCATCAGGATGATGTGCAGTATATCATTCCGGATGTATATATCACAGGACGATCTGGCAGTTTCACCGTTGCGCTGAGCAGCGGCGACTCACCTGACATTCAGGTAAACAGCTACTACAGGTCACTGTATCAGGCTTCAAAAGATCAGGAAATCAGAGAATATCTGGAAAACAAGATGCGCCAGGCAGAATGGGTGCGGCAGTGCATCGCCCAGCGGCAGGACACAATGATCCGCGTCTCCGGCGAAATACTCCGCTGCCAAAACGAGTTTTTCATCCACGGGCCGAACTATCTGCAGCCGTTGACGATGGCACAGGTGGCAGATGAACTCGAGCTTCATGAGTCTACCGTCAGCCGTGCGATCGACCGGAAGTATCTGCAGTGCAGCTGGGGCGTATTTCCTATGGCCTATTTCTTCCAGAAAAAGGCCACCGCAAGAAACACCCGCGCCGCTGCCATGACAGAGGAAAACTTTACGCCGATGGACGTAAAGCGTAAGATCCGGGAAATCATCGCGGATGAGAACCCGAAGAAGCCCTACAGCGACCGCATTCTGAGTGAAAAACTGGGAGAAGCCGGCATTACCATATCGCGCCGCACGGTCGCGAAGTATCGGGAGGAAGAGAATATACCGGATGCAAGCGGCAGAAAAAAATACTGAAAAAAAGAGCTCGGGGGCGAATTCGCCTGCAGGTCTGCACTGACAGCTATTCTTTCAGGAACGGATCGATTCCTGTCCGGACGACGCCCCCGATCATTTCAACCAGATGACGAAGATCATAGCTGTATTCTCCCCGTGACCACCTGCGATAAACATCTATGACACCTGCAGTGAAAAAATCATAATAGGCACTGATTTCAGCGGAATCAATATTTACCAGAGGAGCATAGAGATCTTTGGTCTTATCTGCCAAAATATCGTGTATCTTTATCCAAAAGTCATAGGAATCTCCTCCCGCAGCCGCAAGAAGCAGTTTTTCTTCCTCTTTATAGAACCTGTCAAGAAGGTCGATCAGCATTTCAACATCAAAAGGCGAATCGAAATAATGATTCTCTTCCATGACAGATACGATCATATTGAATTTTTGTTCCACATATTCACTGAGCACATCATCCGCAGAGTTATAGTGCAGATAGAAAGTCTTTCTGTCTATATTGGCGCGTCTGGCAAGCTCGGAGATGGTCACCTGTGAAGTCCCCTTTTCGGTGATCAGGTCAAGGTACGCTTTAATGATCGCCTCACGTGTTTTAACCTTTCTTCTGTCCATTTTTCCTCACTTTTGTCCACAATGTTGATTTATCATCATTTCTACTCTAACTGGCAATTGAAATTCCCATGCAAATAATTATAATTCATACATATCAAATATTCAACAAGTGTTGAAAAACGCAAAGGAGATATGCATATGAAGAATGCGGTAAGTACGGTTGAACGTGCTGCAGTCCAGGCTTTGGTGGACCATTTTTATGACAATATCAAAGACCCGGCAGAACGTGTGAAGACACTTCAGAAAATAGCTGATGTCCTCCCATTCTTCTACAAAGACCTGTCTTCAGAACGGCTGGAATCAGTAAAGAACAGCATAAAGGATCCTGACAGCCGCCTGATGCAGTTTCTTAATGCGATGGTTACTGACACAGATCCCGAATATGCCAAAAAACTGATCATGGCACTGGGATTCGAAGCGGGGCTCAAAGGTACGAAAACCATCAGAAAAAACAGGGAGAAGTATGGATGCAATATACCGTGGCTGATCCTGTTCGACCCGACTATGGCATGCAACATGCACTGTGTCGGGTGCTGGTCCGGCACTTACGGTCACAAATCAAGCCTGACATATGAAGAGATGGACAAAATCGTTTCTCAGGGGAAAGAACTCGGCGTTCATCTCTACATGCTGACCGGCGGAGAACCCATGGTAAGAAAAAATGATATTCTTGCGCTGTGCAGAAAACACAGCGACTGCTTCTTCGCGGCTTATACCAATTCCACTTTTATTACAGATGAACTCTGCAAGCAGGTAAAGGAACTCGGAAACCTTACATTTATGGTTTCCATAGAAGGTACGCCGGAGACCAACGATGCAAGAAGAGGAAAAGGACATTACGACGCTGTCGTGAAAGCAATGGATCTGCTCAAGGAAAATGGTATTCTGTTCGGAACTTCGATCTGCTACACAAGAGACAACATAGAAGCGGTAACAAGCGATGAGTTCCTGCGATTTATTGCGTCAAAAGGCGCCCATTTCGGCTTCTATTTCCACTATATGCCGGTGGGCAACAACGCAGTTCCCGAATTGATGCCGACGCCCATACAGCGCCGCGCCATGATCGACAGGATACGTTTTATCAGATCCTCGGAATCTGATATACCATTCTTTCCGATGGACTTTCAAAATGATGGTGAGTATGTCGGCGGATGCATAGCCGGAGGAAGAAACTATTTCCATATCAATTCGAATGGCGATGCCGAGCCCTGCGTATTCATTCACTTTTCAGATTCGAATATTAAGGACAAATCCATCCTGGAGATGCTTCAAAGTCCGCTCTTCAAGAAATATCACGAGGGTCAACCGTTCAACCGCAATCACCTTATGCCCTGTCCGATGCTGGAAAATCCGCAGTATCTGAGACAGATCATTGAGGAGACGGGTGCGCATCAGACCAATCTCGAATCACCGGAGTCAGCCTATCATCTGTGCGGAAAATGCGAATCCTACGCGGAATCCTGGGCTCCGGTCGCAGAAGAATACTGGAGCACCCACAGCCATCCGGATCGCAAGTACGGCAACTACTCAAAGGAGAAGCAGGTCCATCCGGAGCTTGCTGCGTTCGAACACGTCAGCTGACAGACATAAGAGAGTGTAATTAAGTCAGAAAGGGATAGCATGACAGGCGTTATCGATGTTGGCGGCGGTATGAGAGCCGCATACGGTGCCGGTGTATTCGACTGGTGTATGGACAATAATATACATTTTGACTATTGTGTCGGGGTATCTGCCGGCAGTGCCAATCTGGTGTCCTATCTGGCCGGTCAGCGCGGGCGAAATTATGTCTACTATACTGATTACAATCTGCGCGATGAAAGTATAAGTTTTAAAAACTTTGCAAAGACACGCAACTTTGTAGATTTGGAGTATATATACGGTGAGCTTTCTAATCAAGGCGGTGAATATCCTCTTGACTTCAGTGCTGTGACCTTGAATCCGGCGGAATTCAAGGTCGTTGCGACCAACGCAGTGACGGGGAAGCCTTACTATTTTGACAAGACCGATCTGCATCAGGATGACTACGGCGCGATCAAGGCGTCAAGCTGTGTGCCTGCTGCGAACAGGCCTTATGAGGTGAATGGCATTCCTTTCTATGACGGAGGAATATCTGATCCCATACCGCTCGAAAAATGCTTTGAAGCAGGATGTGACAAGGTCGTAATAGTGCTTACCCGGCCAAGAGATTATGTGAGAAAAAGGGCAAAGGATGAAGCCGTCGCAAAGCTTATTCGTCGGAAATATCCAAGGGCAGCCCGTGTGATGAGCAGAAGATTTATGAAGTATAACACAGAGCTGCAGCTCGCAAAGCAGTACGAGAAAAAAGGCAAAGTCCTGATTGTCGCGCCTGACGATATCGGAGCCATGAAAACTCTGACACGTGATAAGGAAGCGATCGCCCTGCTGTATCATAAAGGATATGAAGACGCAGAGGTGATTAAATCATTCATAAATTAATCCCGCAAAAAAGTCATCCTGCCATCGCTCCATCACAGATCTTCCTGACTCTGTACTGGCAGGACCTCCTCTTCCGTCGAAAAAAAACGAGGATCCGCTATTTATGCGGATCCTCAGCGTTTTTGCATTATTCGAATTCAATTGTACCAGTCGGTAAAGCGTCACCGACAAGATCGATGAATGTATAAAAGACTGACGCAACTGATATATTCGAGAATCTGAGAGGAAAAGATCGATGAAAATAATTGAATTAAATAAAAGCGTCACGGATTCAAATGACCGTGACGCGGAAGTTCTTCGCAACGAGTTGACAGAAAAAGGAATATGTCTCATCAATCTGATGAGTTCTCCGGGCTCCGGAAAGACGACCCTCCTTTCACGGATTATCAAGGACATGAACGCCAAGGTTCCCATTGCTGTGTGCGAGGCTGATATCGCATCCGCTGTCGATGCGGAGAGAATTGAATCTTTAGGCGCCACAGCCGTCCAGGTCCACACAGACGGCATGTGT
>JBGUHN010000070.1:0-133399 GCA_045112155.1 Lachnospiraceae bacterium | reverse complement strand
GTCCGACCGAGAGATCAGCAATGCATATGCATTGCTTAGCTCGCAGAGAAGGACCTGCGTTTTTCGATGAAGATGATGTTTGCGCCGGATTCCGGAGCTTCGATACAGCCTGTCTGAGCTGTCGCCATTAGAAAAGCAGGGCTGCCGTTAGGCGACAGCCCTGCTGCCCACTGATTTCAATTTCAGCAGATTTATCTTGCCCGATAGAGGAAGGTCACGATCTGTCCGCGGGTGCAGTTCTCATTAATGCCGAACGTGCCTTTCTTTGCTCCAGACGTATAGCCCGTCGTAATCTTATTTTGGTAACCCCAGAGAATGGCTTTATAGAAGGCATGGTTCTTGGGGACATCCTTGAACGGTGATGCCGAGACGGCTTTCGGCTCTTTTTTACCTTTCAGCCTCCAAAGGAACATCATACTCTCGCCCCTGCTCACGTTTCGGTTCACGCCGAACGAGCCGTCATCATAGCCCTTGGTGATACCCTTCTGATAGCCCCAGAGAATGGCATTGTAAAAAGTATGCGATTTCGGCACATCCTTGAACGGTGTCTTCGACACAGCCTTCGGGTTCGGCTTTCCTGCATATCTCCACAGGAACATCATCATTTCACCGCGGGTGCATGACCGGTCGATACCGAAAGTACCGTCCGGATAGCCCTTGGTAATACCGGCATCCGCAGCCCAGTAGATCGCATTGTAGTAGGCGTGTTTCGGATCCTGAACATCCGAAAAACCTGCAGCAGGTGTTGGAGTCGGCGTAGGTGTTGGCGGTAATGTCCACTCAGCGGTAATTGTCAGCGGGAACATCCCCGGATCATCAACATAGGAGCCCACAGAGTCCTTTTTGACAGAAAGCGCTTTAAGTTTTGTCTCCATCTCGCTCGTCCAGACACTGCTGCCCTTCCAGGTAGAGGAAATCGTCCATCCTTTGAATGTATACCCATCTCTCGTCGGATTCGCAGGCACATATAACTTGCCGTTCTCCGACTCGTTCATGGATACCGGACCTGACCCGTTATTCAGATCATACATCGCGCCATACACGATCTCTCCGGTAACGTTCCTGACTTCGCACGGTTTGCTCGGCCAGTAGAATTGCAGCTGAACTACTTGAATATCCGCATCGTTCCCGATAATCAAAGTGCCGCCGATCGACACTTTGTATGCCACAAACAATCCGTTTACAGTAAGCTCGCAGTCCTCTGTAAGCACGTCCGAAGTACTGATGAAACAATCTGTTGTGAAGGAGACGTCCGAATTTATATAGACACTCTCATCAAGATTGAGGACAACTTTGCCGGTCGTATCCATCGAGTCCTCGATGACGAAGAACTGCGGCTCCGGCTCTTCTTCCTGCTCTTCGTCAAAGGGTTTCTTCAGTGTCAGCCTGAATCCGTCGATTTCAGGTTTTGTGCTCAGCTGTTTCATCTCCGCCGAGTCGAATACGGATACCAGGACCTTGATACCGCAGTCCTGATTAAGAGAGGCTTTAATCTGGGAGGCGACGTCCTGCCTTGCCGCAAGGCTGCCTTCTTCACTTGCCATGGCCACGGGTCCTGTCACGATAAATCCATCGCCTTCTAAACTGCCGGAATTTCCGTACCACACATGGTTCACCCCATCAGGGTCCTGATAGCTGCCGACGCTGAAGAGACCGTTCATCGTGAGCTTTCCTACATCGTCATTAATAATTGCTGTGCCGAACCGGCTGACCAAATTTCCGCCCGGTTCCACAGTGAGCTCACCCCTGTTACGGCAGTCGAAGCCCTGAGTCGTTGCCAGTGTGGCATCGGTCTCAACGATCACCGAACCACCGTTAGCGATATAGAATGATGCGGTGCAGTCTCCGCCTTCCTCCACCGTAAGCTTTCTGCCTTCAGGTATGTAGAGCGTTCCTCTTGTATCAAATTCCGGTCCTTCACTGACCGTGATATCGGCTTCCAGATACGCTCCCTTTTTGTGGGCAGGGCCTGACAGCTGCTCCATCTCTTCATAGGAATGAACTTTAGCAAGGACCCGGACATCATTTTCATCGCCCACTACAGAAAGCACCTGGTCTAATGCGGCAAGGCTGTCCTCAAAGCTGCCACCGTCTTCGTGATAGAAGATACCTCCGATGACAACAAATCCCTCACCCTCTAGTGAGCCTTCATTTCCGATCCACATGTGTCTTGTGCCGTTTGGCTCCTTATAGCCGTTGCAGAAAAACACACCGTCGAGCTGCATATATCCGTCGGCGGCATTAACGATGGAAGCACCCATCTGGCTTTGTATCACCGCTTCAGGCTCCACAATCAGCTGACCGTGATTGACGCAGTCATCGCCCATTGTCGTATAGAGCCTGCCGCCGGATTTTACGATGACTTTGCCGCCCTGTTCAATCTGGAACGACACCTCCACCAATCCGCCGTCCTCAATTGTGAGCGTCCTGCCGGAAGGTATCCTGAGGAACCCTCTTGATTCAATCTTCTGTCCTTCAACAATCGTTATATCTGCCGCCAGCCGGGCGACATCGATCCAGACGATATTATTCTCATCCGGCTCTTCCTCGTTGTGGCTGAGGGCGTCTTTCATTTGCTCATATGTCGTCACATCTACCGGATCTGCGGGCAGCCACTGAGTATTTTCATCGGGCTCACCGGCATAAACTGTACACGGCTCCATACTGATGAACAGCATGAGCGCGGCCAGAAGGCATATTAGCGGATACAGCATTTTCTTCATGTTGATTACCACCTTTCCCGTTTATAGTTTAGATATTTCAGACACTTCCCACACGCAGCCACGGAGCAGTCACCATAGCGATTTTGACTGACCGGATACAGGCGTTTAGGCAGCTTTAGATACTTAATTTATGATATCGTTTTACGGCAAAAAAAAGGTGTGCACAAAGCACACCATAGTTAAATCCAAAATCATTCTTTGCGATATCCGGTAGATTTTTCCTCAGACGCGACATTTCTGCAAATGTACTCTCAAGGCATAACAGTTCAGACAGGCTGCATATAACAGTTCGTTTCTCCGGCAGCAAAGCATCCATCTTCGTGAGAAAAGCATTGTAAGTCCGACCGAGAGATCAGAAAATGCTACAGCATTTTCTAAGCTCGCAGAGAAGGACTTACGCTTTTCGATGAAGATGATGTTTGCGCCGGTTCATGAAACTTCCCCGCAGCCTGTCTGAACTGTTACCTCAAGGCAGTTAGTCACTCTCCCTGCCGCCCGCCGAACACCCGGTCCGCATCCGCAAGTATGCTGGCCGCCTCGCCCTTCGTGATATCACCCGGGCGATTCACATCCTGACCGATTCCATGCTTTTCCGCGAAGGCGAGCGCAACCCGGACTCCGGGATAATATCCGTTGTCATCCGAAAGACTGGACCAGTCCGCGACTATTGCCGGGTCATACAATTTAATTGCCGCATATATGACCACATCGCGGTCCATAGTCTGTGCGTCATCCCATCCCCACGGGAGGAAGAACTCTTCGCTCTCCCTAGGAATATCTGTGTTGATACCGCGCGCGTAATCGGGATCGAGTCCGTATACATCAATAAAGACCTCACGGAGAAAGCCTGCTGTTGCCTGGCCATCAATATCATCAAAGAGGTCTGTGTCAAAATGTTCGCGCATATACTCCACTGCCTGCCCAATTTTTTCGTCATCGCTCTGATAAGCGGGTACATGATCGGAAGTAAACGGGTTGTAAGTCGCCTTCTGATAAGCTTTAAGGCCTGCAAATAACGCTGCAGCGCAAATCACCGCCGCAACAAGCCCCAATCTGATCCGCCGGAAAAGCTGCGCTTTCGGGTTGGCAGACATAAGGTCCTTCTTCACAGTCTTCATATCCGCGTAGCGTTTCTCGGGCGAGAACACCGTACACTTATTAATAATTCTCTGCAGCGGCTCATAGACCCGGATATTCTTATTCTCTCTTATACTGCCTGTCAGAAGGAAGCGAAGCAGCACGCCGAAAGAATAAATGTCCGCCCGGGCATCCGTCTGTGCAAATCCATACTGCTCCGGCGGCGCATACCCCCTCGTCCCATAGAAAACAGTGTCCGAATCGGCACCCTCCTTATAGATCCTCGCAATATCAAGATCAATGAGATACACTTTTCCGTCACCGTCAATAATTACGTTCTCCGGTTTCACATCCCGGTGAATAATCGGTGGATCCATCCCGTGGAGAAAAATCAGAATATCAGCGAGCTGCTCGCAGATCCCGACAATCTCTTCCTGCATAAGTTCACGTTCACGAACTATCTCACTGAGCGTCTCACCGCTGACATACTCTCTGAGAATACAGGTGTACTGCTCATTCCTGTACTCTTTGATAAAGTGAGGGATCCGGGGATGATCAATATTTCTGATTGCGGATTCCTGCGCGTTCGGCTCATAGACTGCATTTTCAAAACATTTCGCGACCGCCATATCGCCGCTGTCTTTTTTCCGGCAGAGGAAGGTCTCCCTCCCGGCCCGGCTTGCCAGACACTCCATCTGATCGTACTCAGAAAGGAAAGCCTCGGGATATCCGTACTGAGAGAAGGTGGTCTCAATAATGGACGATAGCTTACTTGTCATTTCACTCATTTTTTCTACCTCCGAGAAGAGGAAGACCATAATCACTGAGGGCTAACTGGGTCTCGACAATGCTGTAACCGTGGTGCAGGCAGAAGATGATGACCATGTCCCGCTTGACTCGGGGGTGCAGCGGTGATTTTCTCGCTATTTTGAGCAGCGTCTGCGCTCTCGCGTAATCCGCTTTGAATCCGAATGCGAGCATGAGCACCGTGTCGCGGGACGGGTTCCGAATTCCGCGGAACAGCTGATGGCCGTAAGATTTGTCGAGGTCTGCCCTGTTGATGACCCTCTCCGGAGCTTCCCCCATCGATCTGGCCAGCTGGGTGATGTATTCTGCAAATGTCGGCATCCCCACCTCTCCCGTATCCATCGTCATCAGGTGCTCAAGACTCGACTCCATGAAAAGCAGCCGGAGAAGCTCCTCGGAATTCATATCTTTTTCCTTATTCAATAATCGCTCCTCCTTTCGGCTGCCCGGTTCAAACAGTCTGTATCAGAGTTCCAGAACCGGCGCAAGCATCATCTTCATCGATTCGCTGTCTGCAATTCTCTCACATCTATTGACGGGCATGAACGGTTTTGATAATCTTATGTCACCCGCTTCTTTAGCGCGTAGAACACTGCTTTTTCCGCAGTGCATCTCTTCAAATACTATATCTGATTTGGCTCTTCTGTCAAGGCGCCGGCTCGGCACCAGCCCATCAGATCAGAAAGGAACCCACTTATGAAAGACGTATCTTTAGACACCATCGAAGCGTTCCGGGAAATAACCGCTAAGTCTCCCCTGGACCACGCCATCACCAATGCCCTGACAAAGCACAACGTAAAGGACATAGCTTTTACTAACAGGGGGCTCGATGAATCTCAGTTCCAGTTCTCAGTTGAGATTCCCACTATGACTGTGACCAACCAGAAACAAAGCGGCCGCTGCTGGATCTTCGCCGCCCTCAATGTCTTCCGCGAAAAAATCGCGAATGACTGCAACATAGAAAAGTTCGAGCTCTCCCAGAACTATACCGCTTTCTGGGACAAATTCGAAAAGATCAACTTCTTCTACGAGGCTATGATCGAGCTTGCTGACAGACCACTCACAGACCGCCTGGTTACCTTCCTCCTCGACACCGCTATCGGCGACGGCGGGCAGTGGAACATGTTCGTCAATGTTGTCGAAAAATACGGTGTCATCCCGAAAGCCGCCATGCAGGAGACCTTCCAGAGCAGCCACACAAGAGATATGAATCGGCTGATCAACATACTCCTTCGTAAAGGCGCTCTCGCGCTCCGCGAAGCTGCTGCAAATGGCGAAGACACGGAAGCTGTCAAAAGCACCTATTTGAAAGATGCATATCGTCTCCTCACCATGTGCTTCGGCGAGCCGCCAAAGGAATTCGACTTCGAATACACCGACAAGGATAAGGTTTATCACGTTGACCGAAAGCTCACGCCCTACACCTTCTATGAGAAGTATATCGGCTTCGACCTTAGATCCGATTACGTCGGCATCATCAACTCCCCGACGGAGGACAAGCCTTTCTATCAGAACTGCACGATCGACTATCTGGGCAACGTCGCCAGCGCACCGCCCGTCACATATCTGAACCTTCCGATGGAAGATCTGAAGGATCTGATCGTGAAGCAGCTGAAAGACGGCAAGGTCGTCTGGTTCGGTTCTGATGTAGGATTCATGGGTGAGCGCGAGATGGGCATCTGGAGTGACGCAGTCTTCGACTTTGACGGAACGCTCGGCATTGACTTCTCCATGACGAAAGAAGACAGCCTCAACATCCGCCAGTCTGCCATGAGCCACGCCATGGTGATCACAGGCGTCAATCTTGATGAAAACGGCACGCCGAACCGCTGGAAGATCGAGAACAGTTGGAGCGATGAGCGGGGCGAGAAGGGTTATTATGTGATGAATGCCGGCTGGTTTGACAAGTATGTCTACCAGGCGGTCATCGAGAAGAGCTATTTGAATGAGAAGCAGCTTGCTGCTCTTCATACGGAACCGCTGCACTTTATGCCGTGGGACCCGATGGGGACGCTGGCTGAGTAAGAAAAACAACAACCGCCACTCGGCCAAGTGACGGTTGCAATAATAAGACCATTAACTAACTGAGATTAACCGCTTGTCGCAGTGTTCCTCTTTCATTTTCTATGATAAGGCATCTCTCGGTCTTTGTCAAGTTCAGCAGCTTTTCACTCCGCGGTCCACCCTGACAGGTACGCTTCCTGCTCCGGTGTCAGCACATCGATGGTGATACCCATAGCCGCGAGCTTTGCACGGCCGATCTCATCATCAATAGAATCCGGAATATCATAGACACGAGTCTCAAGCTCATCTCTATGCTCTGCCAGCCACTTGAGGCTCAGAGCCTGCACCGAGAAGGACATGTCCATGATCTCAGCCGGATGACCCATACCGCAGGCAAGGTTCACGAGACGGCCTTCGCCGAGGACATTCAGCGTTCTTCCGTCCGGAAGGGTATAGCCGATGATATTCTTTCTGCGCTCTTCCGCTTTTACAGCATTCGCGCGAAGGTAGGCTACGTCGACCTCGCAGTCAAAGTGACCCGCATTGCAGAGGATTGCCTGATCCTTCATGACAGCGAAATGCTTCTCGGTAATGACATCCTTGCAGCCCGTGACAGTAACAAAAATATCGCCGTACTTTGCGGCCTCATCCATCGTCATGATGCGGAAGCCGTCCATAGTAGCGTCGAGGGCTTTGAACGGGTCGATCTCGGTGATGATGACATTTGCACCCATACCCTTTGCCCGCATAGCGGTGCCCTTGCCGCACCAGCCGTAGCCTGCGACAACGACTGTCTTGCCGGCAACGATCAGGTTGGTCGTATCCATGATCGCGGTCCAGACCGACTGGCCTGTGCCGTACTTGTTATCGTAATAATGCTTTGCCTTGGCATCGTTGACAGCCATCATCGGGCAGGGAAGGATGCCTTCGCGCTCACGTGCCTTCAGACGATGAATGCCTGTCGTTGTCTCCTCGCAGCCGCCGATGAGCTGGTCTGCGTATTCCTTGCACCTTCCGCCAAGCAAGTTGATCAGGTCGCCGCCGTCATCGACGATGAGGTGCGGATGGCAGGCAAGAGTCTCTGCCAGCAGATCTTCATATTCTTCCGGGCTGACACCGTACTTACCGAATGTCTCAATTCTCATTTCCGCGACTGCCGCAGCCACGTCATCCTGTGTGGACAGCGGATTGCAGCCTGTGAGATAAACTTCGGCGCCGCCCTTCCTTAGGACCAGACCCAGATTGGCGGTCTTGGCTTCAAGGTGAACGGAGACAGCGATGCGCATGCCTTTGAACGGCTGCTCTCTCTCGAACTGCTCCTCAATTTTGGAGAGAGCCGGCATAAAGGATCTTACCCACTCGATTTTCTTTCTTCCTGACGGTGCAAGGGATGCATCTTTAATATTGCTCATGTGATTTACCTTTCTTTTCTTATCTGCAGGAGCTTCTCAAAACAGTACATTCAGCTACTATTTTAAGTCCAGCTCGTGATTCTCAGTGTAGTATACAGGCCATAGTCAGCTGTTATAATCTCGCTCCAAGGCCAGACACGGAATTCATATCATGTTCAAGACCCGATCCAGATCATTTCACAGATATGTATCCACCATCTTCTGCACTTCATATCTGACACGTTCCGCGTCGATTGTTGCAAATTCCCGATTTCTCATGACGAATTTTCCGCCGATCATGACGGACTTCACTTCGGATCCGTTTGCCGAATAGCACAGAGACGACATGATATTGTTGGCCGGGAACATGGACGGCTCCGTGAGATCGACGAATACCAGATCCGCCTTAGCGCCGTCGCTGATCTCGCCGAGCTCGCCGCTCCTCCCGAGGGCACGAGCAGCGTTGACCGTAGCCATGCGAACCACCTGATCCGCCGGAGCTGCCGTCGAGCTTCTCTGCACACCCTTGTGAATCAGGGAGACAAGCCCCATTTCACGGAACATATTCAGCGTATTGTTGCTGCAGGTCCCGTCGGTGCCGATGGCTACGTTGATGCCTGCATTTGCAAAATTGCAGACAGGCGCAAATCCATTGCCAAGCTTCGCGTTCGAAGCCGGATTCGTGACGACAGTTGAACCGCTGCGCGCAATAATGTCGATGTCATCATCCTGCATCTGGACACAGTGGGCAAGGATCGTGTGGTCACTCAGGAATCCGAGGTCATTCAGGTACGCGACCGGTGTCTTTCCGTGCTGCTTCCTGCAATTATCCACCTCATTAAGGCTTTCGGACAAATGCGTCTGGCGCAGCATCCCGCGCTTCTCCGATTCCTCAACGATCTGAGTGAGAAGCTTCGTCCCGCAGCTGTAGATCGCGTGGGGCGAAAGGATGAACTTCAGCAGATCACCCTCATATTTTTCCTTCTCCTCGATTGCCTGGGAAAAGCGGCTCCAGCCATCCGCATACAGGTCCTCTCCGACCAGACCTCTTCCGATATAGCCGCGGACACCCGCCTCGCTCGCTGCCCTGCAGGACTGCTCGTGGAACATATGCATGTCGACAAAGCAGGTCGTGCCGGTGCGCAGCATCTCCATCATGGCCAGAAGGTTGGTCCAGTAAGCGCCTTCCTTCGGCAGTGTGTCCTCGACGGGCATGACTCTTTTAAAGAGCCACTCGTCAAAGTCGACGTCATCGGCATAGTTGCGCATAATTGTCATATACGCATGTGTGTGCATATTGATGAGGCCAGGCATGACAAGGCAGCTGCCTGCATCGACGACCTCAAAGTTTTCGGATGTCTCGTCCGCGGTGAACCGGATCGTATCACCAACAACATAAATGTCTTTCTTTTCGATGGCCAGGACACCGTTCTCATATGTCATGACCTGCCCGCCGGTAATCTTATAATTCATAAATACCTCTCCGCTTTATGACGCGTTTTGCAGTCAGAAGCACCTTTCATTCAGGGCATTCTCTGTACTTATATCTTGGTTATGTTCTGAGACAAAACTGTACCACAAGAACTGAATTGAGACAAGGTCTCTGTGAAACTAAATACATTGTATGGAAAGCAACAGTTCAGACAGGTTGTTCTTCAGTTCGTTTCCGGTGCAAAGCATCCATCTTCATAAGAAAAACATTGCGGGTCCGACCGAGAAATCGCGTAGGCGGCTTGTCGCCTACGCAAGTTCACAGGGTAGGACCCGCGTTTTTCGATGAAGATGATGTTTGTGCCGGATTCCGGACGTGCGTTACAGCCTGTCCGAACTGTTGCCGGTTTTTATCTCACCACCGGCACCGAACTCGCCTCCAGCTGCTGCAGAGCAGCGATGCGGTCCGCAGTATGAGGATGTGAACTTTTCAACGTGGCAAAGAGTCCGCTCGATTTTGCCAGATTACCGCCCTCAAGGAATGTCAGCATGGCCTGCAGCTCTCGTCCCTTGCCGCATTTGAATGCAAACTCATCCGCTTTGTACTCCTGGCTCCGGCTCGTCTTCAGGACCAGCAGATTACCTATTCCGGTCCAGACAGTCATGAAAAGATTAATAAAAATCAAAGTGAGGAAGCTGGAGAGCGAACCCATGATAATCATGAAAATTCCCTCATCTCCGCCGGTAAAGATGCCCACAATTTTGCAAATTACATCCCACACCAAAATGCCGATCCTGAAGAACGTTATAATGGCCGAGAAAATAAGGTTCCCTACAGTTATAAGGAGAATCGAATCCGTATCGTGGTGAGCAATGTGACCAAACTCATGCTCAAATGTCGCAAGCAGCATTTCATCGTCCGCAGCCAGAATTCCCTTTGTAAAGCAGATTGTTTTTCTACCGGTTGCAAATGCATTCACCCCCCGGTCATCATTATAGAACAGCTCTATATCGTCGGGGATGGTCCTGCCTTCTGAATTCGCTGTAATCTGAGCCCTGCGTTTCGCCTCGTTAAAGATCGGCATGATTCTCTGAATGACCGCGTCATCCGTCAGAGGAGAACAATGGGTCTGGAACCTCAGAATACTCTCGCCGATAGGGGACAGGGCAATTGCGAGAGAGAGGATATACACAACAAGACCTACCGGTATTGCGATTCTCACATCCGGGAATATAAGGAAGCAAAATGCAGCTATGAAGACAACATTCATGAGCATATAGATAATGACGGGAATGTTGTGACCTTTAAAAAGAGCACTCAGGAATTCCACAATATATATAGAAGAATTTCCCGACGGCGCTGATGCTGCCGGCACTCCCGGGTCCGGCGCTGCCGGGACATTAGGCACCGGAATGTTCCGGGCATTGACCTTCAGCGAAACGGTTGAACTGTCTCTGTCCGGATACTTTACCGCATTTCGTGTCTGCGCTCCGCGGACAGCCACAGTCGCGTCTTCATCCAGCATGCCGGCACCGCTGCCTCCCATAAGCACCTGGCGACGCTGATGTTCTACCACCGGTTGGCTCTTTCCGACTGAACCGACAGGTGTACCGCATTCCATGCAGAAAGCCGCTCCGGGGATCAGTTCTTTTCCGCAGCTCATGCAAAATTTCATCTGTTTTTTCGGTTCCGGTTCCCTGGGAACTTCGAATTTAGTTCCGCACATGAAACAGAATTCATCTGTATCATTGCACTGGTTCCCACATTTTGGACATATCTTCATATCGGTCTCCTTAACTCCCTCAGATCACAGCCACCGAACCGTCGGCACTCACACACCTGCAGCAGTCATGGTAAACTTCGATAAACTCGTATGTACCTCTGGCTGCCAGTGCTCTCGCTTTGGCAAGCTCGGGCGGCATACTCTCATTCTTCTGAAAATGATGTATGATTCCGCCGCTCATGTTTATTGAATGGACGTCATACTCCGGCCCTATATAGCACTTCGCAACAATGCCTACAAGGATTCCGCCGAGCTGTACCTCGGGGAATTCCTCCTGCAGGATTCGGATGATTTCATCTCTCTGCGCATCACCCAGCACATGACTGCCTATATCGAGCTTTCTCATGGCCTCCATATATTCCTTGGATCTCGGCTTTCTGAGCAGCCGGTCCAGTTCGGTTTTTGACATCTGACGGGAAGATGTTCGAGCCTCATTCTTTCTCTCGAGAGAAAGCCCGCTTCCCATCTGCTGATTCTGTCTGTTTTTTAAAATTGGTCTCGGCATATGGTCCTCCGTTCTAATTATATTTTCGATGAGACTGCTCATTGGACGGCGTGTGGGAAGTTTCAATCAGTTATTGGACAGCAGGACCTTCCTCGTCTTGGGGCCCTGTCTCTGG
This sequence comes from Lachnospiraceae bacterium, assembly GCA_045112155.1. Lineage (GTDB taxonomy): Bacteria > Bacillota > Clostridia > Lachnospirales > Lachnospiraceae > Chordicoccus. The sequence goes on along the minus strand of JBGUHN010000070.1, from coordinate 121,562 downwards.
GAGAGCTTGTCCTCACCGATCGGTCTGCCGGAAGCCGGCACAGCTCTCGTGCGTCCCCACTCGCGGATTGCCTCTATTTTTTCAGGGCTGGTCTGTGAGAGCGGCACGACATTGTTGAACGCAGTCAGCAGAGCCTGCTCATTGAGGATAAAATTCGGATTGGATATCTGGCGGTACGCAAGATCCCTGACCGTGGACTCTAGGTCCGCGCCTGTAAATCCCTCAGAGAGCTCTACCAACCTGTCCGCAAGGGGACCTGTGAAATTGAGCCGCAGATACTTTCTCATATAAAGAGCAAGTATATCTTTTCTCTCCTTGCTGCTCGGCAGGTCAATGAAGAACATCTCATCAAATCTTCCCCTGCGCAGAAGTTCGGACGGCAGCATACTGACATCATTCGCCGTTGCAACGACAAATACATTCTTTCTGCACTCCTGCAGCCAGAACAGGAACTGACCGACCATGCGTGTCGAGACACCTCCGTCGTTGCTCGACCCCGCTCCCGACAGACCTTTTTCAATCTCATCAATCCAGAGGATACAGGGCGAGACCTCCTCTGCCGTAGCCAGGGCATCCCGGAGCTGCTGCTCGGACTGGCCGACATACATGCCCTGGACAGTAGCAAAATCCAGGCGATATAGCGGGAGCTTCCAGCTTGCTGAGATAGACTTTGCGGACAGAGACTTGCCGCAGCCGGGAACCCCCACAAGCAGGATTCCTCTGGGCGGGCGAAGGCCCATATTGCGCAGCTGATCTCTTTTTTCCGGTGTCATAAGAGCTTTCTTTTCATCCAGCCAGGATTTTAATCCGTCCAGACCTCCTACTTCACGATCCTTCGGATCAACTTTAATTCTCTCAAGGCCGGAAATATCCGAGAACATTGACTCCTTGGATGAACGGATCTCATCGAGATCCTCTCTGAGGATTTTCTCCTTGGCGATCAGAGAAGCCATAATGTTTTCGGCCTCTATTCTTGTTACGCCTGTCAGCACAGATGCCGCCTCGCGGACATCGGCATAATCCCACTCGATCCTGATCTGCCCACGGTAGTCATTAATGTACTCACCAATGATCTGCAGCATTTCCTCCTCCGTAGGAAGATCGATCCGTACGGACATTCCAAGCCTCTGCAGCTGGTTCCATACAGGCTGATCGGAGAGGACAATGATTTCGCTGCTGGTTTCATTTGCAAGATTGCAGGTCGCAAGCAGCTGCTTTGCGTCAGCATTGTCACCGCTGATATCCGGAATTTCCGTCAAGATCATCGTCATGTTGGATCTGCGGCGCATCTGGTCGGAAATATAGGCGATCGCGCCGTAGAAGGTCGGATCGTCCTCGATTGTTCTGTTGCTTGCGAGATCGTAAATGCCCTTAGAGAGAGAGCTCACGCAAAACGGGAGCTGCATCTCGTCCGAGACGCTCTTAAGGATTTCGAGCGCCCGGTCTTTTTCTATCGTATTCACAACGATAAAAGGAATCCGGGCTTTGGTATACTGAAACAGGAGCTTTTTGCTCTCAGCTGTATCACTCATGGCCGCCCCTCTTTAAATTCTGTTGATTGGATGATTTCTGATCAGGAAACGGAGTTTTCCGGTCCGGTCAGACTTAGCGGAATCTTCCAGAGATTTCTGCGCATCATCCGCAAACTTTGTGACCATGGAAACGTACTTTCCTCGGATATCTGATGGAATCGCATTCACATTAACGACTCTCTTCATGAGGATTAGTTCCTTTCTCATGATATTCAATGTCTGAAGCAGTCCGCTCTCGCCGTTTGCATGGGCCATATTTCTCTTGAATCGGTCGCTCGCATCGTCAAGCCTCTTGTTGACCGCTTCGATCATCTTGCCCGTAAAGCGCTCTGCGACGCCGGACTGCCACGGAAGCGTTCCCCGTTCCATGGCAGCGACAACCTCCTCATCGTTCTCATGATTCTTAAGCATATCGAAAAGACTGATCCAGTCCGAATACGTCGATGGTGTTCTTATCATACTCTGCGCTTCCTCCTGACCACGACCTGCGGCGGGACAATATCCCAATCCGGAAGTCCTTGTGCCAGTGCGGACGACTCACCCTGCTCGAGAAGGCTCATTACAGTCTCGGCATCACTGACATCGATCTGTTTATTATTTTTGACTGCATCCACTGCGGTTGCAAATGCCCCCGCCGCCGCAGTAGGCGTCGTCGCCCCGGTAAATCCGGAGCGGGCAAAACCGTTATCCGGTCTGTCCGGTTCTTTTTCAAAAGCTCCCTCACCGTGCCTTGCAAATCCCGCAGCCTTGACAGGTTCCTCCTGCTGGGCTGGTTCCGGCTCAAATGCACCGAATGTCTGTGGGGCCGGTTCCGACTCCACCGGTTCCGCCTCAAACACTGCCGGCTCAGTTTCAAACGCTGCCGGTTCCTCCTGTGGGACCGGCTCGTCCTGCGCTGCCGGCTCCTCCTGCTGCGCCGGCTCATCAAACACACCGAATGTCTGCGGGGCTTCCTCCGGCTCAGGCTCAAATGTTATCGGTTCCGGCTCGGGCTCAAATGTTATCGGTTCTGGCTCGGGCTCAAATGTTATCGGCTCAGGCTCAGACTCAAATGTTATCGGCTCAGGCTCAAACGCTGCCGGCTCCTCCTGCTGCGCCGGCTCCTCCTGCGCCACCTGCTCCTCCTGCAGAGCTGGCTCCTCAAACACACTGAACGTCTGCGGGGCTTCCTTCGGCTCGGACTCAAATGTCATTGGTTCCGGCTCAGGTTCAAATGTTATCGGCTCCGGCTCGGGCTCAAATGTTATCGGCTCAGGCTCAAATGTTATCGGCTCCGGCTCAAACGCCACCGGCTCCTCCTGCTGCGTTGGCTCCTCGAACACACCGAACGTCTGCGCGGCCGTATCAAACTTCTCTGTCTTCGGTTCAGACTCAAATGCTATCGGTTCAGGCTCATTCGCTGCCGGTTCAGGCTCATACGCTGCCGGTTCAGGCTCATGCGCTGCCGGTTCAGGCTCAAATGTTACCGGTTCCGATCTTACCGGCTCAGTCTGCGGAAGCTCATTCGAAATCTCCGGCTCCGGGCTGGAGGCAAGAACCATTAGCTTTGCGCCGCATCTTACACAGAAGCGATACCCTGCTTTATTTGGTGCCCCGCACTTTGTACAGAATATTCTGCCATTATTAAAATTATCGTTCATACCGCACCTCCATCAGACATTTGTCCTTACATGACGACGGGTTCCGGAGAGCTTCCTCACATACTGCTCGGGTGATATCTGCTCAAGGAATTCAACCACGTCAGCAGCCCTGGCATCCTTCTGATTAAATTCAGCTATAAAGTCGACGATTTCTGCCATCAAAGCACGCAGAATTTCAATGCTGCTCCTTATCAGATTATCATAGTCCTGAATAATGCGCTGCCGGTTGTTCTCTATCGCCTTCTTGCTGCTGAAATGCTTCACGATAAAGAAGGCTCCTGCAATCACGGCAATAATGCCGAGTAAATATCGTTGAGTAATCAACATAACCAGACCGACGATGCCGATCGCACCTCCTCCGTACAAGCAGAACTGGTCAAAGCTGGACATGACACATTTAGCCAACTTTGCGTCCCTTTCCTGAGCAAGCTGAGCAATCATTCTGCCCTCAACCTCCTGCTCGTTTCGACCGTCCTCTGTCCTGTCCTTAAACGTTCCTATTGCTATATCAATGTACTGAGGAATCCTCATGCGATTCTTAGCCGTAACATCATTATATGCATTGATGATCCAGTCTTTGGTCAGAGCAATTGCAAATTTCTGAGTGGAGCAGCCTGCGCCCGAACCCTCCGGATCCATAGCGGCATCAGTGAGCAGCTGGGTAAAATCCTTGTGCGTGTCATAAACCTGCTGTTCAGCATCCATAACAGTTTTCGCACGCCTCTCATCACCTTCAAAATCCTTGACAAGCTGCTCATAGCGTCTCTTTTTTCGAAGCGGCAGTTCCTCATCGTCAAAGTCGGAGACAAGGCTGTCGAGAATTCCATCTAGCTGGTCTCGCAGAGCGGCTGTAGAAGTCTGCTGCTGATAAATATTAACGAAGTAATCCAGCATCGTGCCGTGAAGCTCCGCTCCCTCCATGACGTCAACGAGCTGCTTCCATGTAGGGCTGTACTTCGGGAGATATGTGTAGGTCGATTGATAAACCTTTCTCTTGCTTTCAATAGCTTTGGACCACTGGTCCGTCTGCTGTTCTACAAATCCGGGCTTACTAATCAGGTTATCCAGCCATTCGTTGATGGTCTTTGAAATCAATCCCTCAGTGTCAGCTCCCATAAGGCCGCTGGCATAAGCGTCCAAAATGATGACCGTCTTACGGTCCAGATCTTCCTCGTCCTGATTATCCAGATATCTTTTCGTCCACTGAAGACAGCTGCCCGCCCTGTCCGCTCTCCTGCAGACCAGAGCGAAGAACAGCGACGTCTTCTCATCGTTTCTGCGAATGCCTTCCCGCACTGCCCTCTCTGCGATATCCTTTTTATCGTTGATCCATGCAGCGAGAGCGACAAGGCATGGAGCAAGCCAGTACCCGGGGGTCTGGACCATCAGCTCCTCTGATATAGTATTAATCGTCGACTGACGGACCAGTCCCAGATCATCTGCCTGCAGAATACCAGTAGCTGATCTGCGGACTACATCATAATGCCCGTACTTCTTGTTGAGCTCATTGTCAAACTGAACAAGGCGTGTCTCCGCCTGGGCAAGACGGTTGGCTTTTCCCTGCGCAACGACGTACTCTTCGAACTCTCTGGCAAGTGCAGCCAGCTCATTATTCAGTGCGACGACTTTGTGGTCGACGCTGCCCACATTATCCTCAATATCCTGGAGTTTGCTGCCGACGATCTGAAGATTTCTCTCGATGATCGACAGGTCAGCTGTCTGAATAATACGATCTGCCATATGCTTTTCCCTCCTCGTCATTAATAATCCGGATATTTTTTGTCTGAGTAGTACTGGGTCAAAAGCTTAACATTTGCAATTTCAGTTGAACTCAGGTACGCATCTGTAAATTGAGCGTTCGGGATCTGAGGTGTATACCATGACTTCTGCTTAAAGTAAATGAGCCAGTTCTCATTTTTAAAAATGTATCCGTGCCTTGCGTATATCTCGTTAATTGCATAGCGTACCTGACCTGCCGTCATCCCGTTCACATCCGCGTAGGACCAGGCGCGGGTACCTGAATCCGGATATCCGTATGATGTCGCTGTATCATTCGGCATAGAAATCAGCTGGCCTGTTGACGTATCAATAATATTGACCGGGTTAATCGTCTGCGGCGGAACTTCTGTCGGTGTCGGGGTCGCTGTTGGGACCGGGGTAGGCGTTGCCGTCGGGATGGGCGTTGCCGTTGGCGTCGGAGTAGGCGTAGGTGTCGAAGTAACAGCATCGTCATCATCTCCATTGTCATCCGATGAATTCGTATTCCTCGATTCAACTATCGTCGGTGTCGGCGCAGGTGAATCACCGCCATCAATAATTTTCTCTATCAGCGGTGCAATCACAAGAAAGCCTATGAGCATCGCCGCAACTGCCGCAGAGATTATCGCTATTATCATCACAACAGGTTTCTTCTTTTTTGGTGGCGGCGTGGGATCAATGTAGTGTTTATCATATAAACTGGGATCATATTCATATAGATTTTGTGAAGTACTTTCATGTGCAGGCGGGATTGAATTATCAAATTTAAATGTTGGGTCATCCCCCTGACCGTGAAGGTCTGCTGTCAAATCCGGTTCAGGATCACTGCCAGACAGAATACCGGCGAATTTGAACCCGCAGTAAGGGCAGAAAGCAGCTCCCCCAGGCAATTTCTCGCCGCAATTAGGACAGAATTTTGCTTCTCCGCCGAATTCATTTGACGAATCTGTTCCGTCCCAGTTCGAATTTTTCCATGATGTATTATCCATGTTATCCCCCTCTATTATCTTGTTTTTGAAATCCTAAGCGGCTCTCTTTTTACTGACACAAAACTATAACTTTAAAAATTATAGCACATATATAAAGAAAGTTCGCATATTTATTATCGATTTTCCTGATCACACCCGGCTCATGCGGTATTTTGCATATCAGGCTCGTGAAGCGGTTCTGATACTATTATACACGAACTTATTATTTTGTTTTTTCCATTCATCCGAAAATACCGACATCCTGTCATGCCTCTTTACCTATTGACCTGTCTACTGGTATTATTATCCTAAGGCATCCGGTATATGCAAAAGTATATCATTCACAGGATCCGGCAAAGATCCATCATCCGGAGCAACAGGGCAAAACTTCTAAGATTTATATCATGCTAAGAGGTGTAAAATTTATAATGAAGAGACACACTAAGCGAAGAACGCTGACACTGGCAGTTGCTGTATTATCTGTAATTCTCGCCATCAACATCTCAGGGTTCGTCCTTCTCATAACAGTTCCGGCGACCAGGTACCGTCACAATATTAATCTTGGACATTATTATCTTGTTCAGCTGGATTATGACGGAGCTCTGCGGGCTTATTCAAATGCAATCGACATAGATCCGAAAAAAAGCGATGCGTACCAAGGCCGCGCGGATACATATATGAAAATGGGAAATATTGAGCTGGCCTACCAAGACTATCAGAAAGTCGAGGATATCACAGGAGAAGCAGGTCTGGCAGAACGCATGACCGGGCTGAACGATAAAAAACAGGAAGAGCATCCGTCTGAGAGCGAAGTACAGCATGACGACTCCGGCGCCGTTTCAATAGTTCCCGAAGAAACTCCGGAACCGTCACCGATCCCCACCCTTCCGGCACCGGCTTCTACTGACTATGACAGTTTTCTTCAGGCAGTAAAGGATAATCCCTACACATATTATATCCAAGGGGATTATGCGGAGCCCTTAAATACGTATAGCACTCCCTCTGTAGAATACGCAATAGGAGACCTGGATAATGACGCAGTCAATGAAGTATTCCTGTCGTATACCAATTCCGGTGGTCCCTATAATGTTATAAACACAGAAGTATGGAAATGGAACGTTAATTCATCCGCTTTCGAACTCTATGCGGCCGATGGCGGATCCGCTCCAACAAAAGATTTTTATTCCACCGGATATATCCGCGTTTACCCTAAAAATCCAAAGACTATGCTCAATCCATTTAGCGTATATGGGTACAATCCGGAGACAAAATCATATGACAGGGAAATCTTCGTTGTCAAAGGTGTGACCCCGAATACAATCCCCAGTTATGGCGTCTACTCAGCGGAGGAGGATCTGGATCATGACGGGATAATCTATTATAAGGATAATGAGATTGCGATGACACAGGCAGAGTATGACGCCTTGATCGATCCGTATGTCCCGGACAGAGCACATGTGAATCTAAATTGGCAGCTGCTGACCAAAATTTAGTCAGGCAATCTATTTGCGTCTATTGAACTTATGAACACGATGAAGGATCAATGCCATGAAAAGTATAACAAGAAAACACTTGAAGTTAATCAGTATAATCCTGGGTATTATCCTGTGTGCCGAGGTATCAGTTTTTGCCTTTCAAATCAAAAATGATTACACCAGTTACAGCAAAAATCTGGATCTGGGAAATAAATACCTTCTGGAAATGGATTATGACAGTGCGGTGACTGCATTTTCCAGAGCAATTGAGATCGATGAAATGTCGCCAGACGCATATATCGGCCGAGGCGACGCATATGCGGCACTTGGTGACTACGCCAAAGCCTGGGCTGACTATGAAAAAGCCGAAGAGCTTTCCGGCAGACATGACATCCTTTCCGGCAAATTCCCGGAGCGAAGTATCCACGTTTCAGACGACGAGGGTACTCCGGTCTCCGATGCCGATATAGTCCTGACCGGAAGCTCGCATTCCTATACGCTTCGTACGGACAACAACGGAGATGCTGCCGATACAGTATTTCCTGACACCTATGCAATGACAGTTAGCAAAACGGATTATCAGGAAGAGACACAGACGATTGATATCTCCTACAGCTCATCCGCAGAAGTCGGGGTCTCTGTCACCCTGATTCCCGTTACGCCGCGGATCACACCGGATGATATTAAGCTGGTCGAGCTTAGCGAAAATATTGCAAATACAGTCTCCGTAGACGGGGTGAACACTGATACGATCTCATTCCGGTCTTTTTCTGTAGATAATGAATCCGCAGAAGTCAGCGGAAATGTAAACGGGATTTCTTTTACTTTCGTTTCCTCTATATCCTTTTCGAGCATATACAGCGCTTTTGCCACAGATCTCAATGTTAATGATGACTACAGAAATATCCTAATTTGTATTTACGGTATTGATGATGAATCTGAGGTCAATGTCTTGTCTTACAACTCCGAAAGGGTAGAAAGAATTGGAGGTATAATTGGCTCTCTGGATCCGGACAGTTCTTGGGGAGACGGAACATTCTACTCTTTTACAAACAGCTATGAAGGGGACAGCAGTTATGGAATCATTACAACAAGATTCGAACAGTATATTGATGGTCTCAACCTGACAGAAGGAGAAAATAAATCAGGCTATTTATCAGACGTGTACAATCAGCGCGGTTTCAACGTCGGATATCCGCTGGTGTTGATCGGCAGTCTGCCTCTTTACAGCGATGCGGGCTGCAGTCAGCCAATCGGCAGCATCCCTGCAGGGACACCGGCTTCCATAACATCCAGTATGAGAGGTCCATACGGATATTATTCCGGTGTTACATACTATGTGGAGAGTTCTGCCGGCAACGGTTGGGTGAATCATGATGGTCTCAGGTCCGCGTTAAATAATTATTTCACTGCGGGATGAATAGACTAAAAGCTTGATAATTATAAGGAGTGTGAGTAATGGTGGGGAAAATTATATTTAAAATAATGTTGACATATGCTCTTCTGTTGGCACTTGTAGCCTGCGGAAGCGTCCTCCCGAATCAGGGGACTGAAGCGGGAACGGACACTGGAGAGATAGAAGTAGGCACAGTCTATAACGAACAACTGGTTGATTTTTTTCTCACGTCCGTGGCTGATGTTTATGGTATGATTGACCAGGCAAATCCGGCAGAGACAGTTCGGAAAAGCAGCCTGGATTATAAAACGGACTGGACAGAGAAGAGCGGCATTGGTGATGCAGCCATTACAGATGTAGATGGCAATGGCTCGGAGGATCTAATCGTTGTCAGATTTGACAGTGATAGAAGTAAGGATACAATTCTATGTATTGTCGAAATCTATACATGTCACGGAGACCAAATCGAAGTACTTGGTGGAGATCTCATCCGGAAGGAACTGCCTTTGACAACGAAAGAGTCGAAAGAAAGTGACATCACTACTGTTCTATCGGTCTTCTTGAATGAGGAAAATAGACTGACCGTATCCTGGAAGTACGCGCAAGGAAAAGGCACAGCACCCGGACAGGCATTTGCTCAGGGAGGATCTGTGATATATACCTTTGAAAATGAAACAATTATTGAGGGTGACAACAGCAACTGGATCACCTGAAAAGGGAGGGCTAATCAGATGTTAATTTCAACACAAACCTTGAGGGAGGCAGCCAATGGCAATTATGAAAACATCCCAGAAGAGAGCAGGGCACTGGTCAGGCTACGCCTGGAGGCAAAGAAGCGGTACACGATAAAGGCAGAAATAAATCAGACGGTCAGAGCAAGACAGTTTCTGTTTTATAAAGATACTGTCATTTGTTCTTGCATGGTCAAAGGCGGAGAAGAAATATTCCTTTTGCCTTCCTTCCATCTGGTTACGGGGGCTCTGGCAGACCAGCTTCACGAACTTCTCCCAGAAACAGAAGCACATGCTGGTGGGGACACAGATGATCATATCTTGGAACCTGAAATAACCGATGCTTCGGCAGAAACAGAAGAAAATAAAAAGCTGGCAGAGTTTGACTTCGCGCAGGATGTCACGCTGGCTGGCTTTGATTCGGTTCTAAAGTCTTTTACAGAAGCAGCGTCACTTTTTTACTTATCTCCTTCAGAAGCTGATTTCTCAATTTTTGCCAGAGGTACAGGTAACAGGGAGTTTTTGTACGCATTCATGGACAATGACCAGATGTTCCTTTATCTTAGCAAAAACGGAAAACTGTCAATCTCACGCTGTTCAGCAAAAACAATCTTTACGCTTTTGCTTGAAAATCTTTTTCGGATGCATAGGGAGGAAATCCTGACACTAAACGGAAAGGAGGTATAATATGAGTTTTTCGGTTAATGTTCCAAAGCTTCAAAGTGCGGCAGAAAAGCTGGGAGATATCGCCTCAAAACTTTCCGTACTAGAATCGAATTTAAACAATTTTTCAATCAGCCTTACTCTTGGAGACAGCTCAAAACTGATCAATGTCAGTATCAAGGAAAACGCGTCTCGTCTTTCGGATGAAACAGTCAAAGTCCGTGTCTATCTGGAAACGCTGCTTATGATCATTTCCTTTTATGAGAATGCGGAAAATGAGATTCTGGGCAATGAGAACACTAGGAAGGCTGCCGTGGAAATCCAATCGTTATCCTCTGGGAATATTCTCAATAACACGAATACGGGAGCCAAAAATAATGAGATAGATAAGAAACTTGCTGATGATATCAAGAAAGCACTGGCTTGGAAATGGGAATACTCATACCTGAACTGGTTGTTCAGCAGTCCGGAGAATCGCAAACAGATTATCCGGGATATGCTTGCGTTATTGGCTCCTATTTACGGGATAACTGCACCGAACCTTATCATAGGGCCTGAACAGGACCCCACGCCAGGACTAACCACCGGTGGATATTATGAGGCCGAAACCAATACAATCTGGATCAACGAAGACTTTTTCAGAAACGGCTTCATTGGTAAAGATGACGCCGTCCATACCTTGCTGCATGAAATGAGACATGCCTATCAATACGATGTAATTAACAACCCTGATAATTATCGGTATGACGAAAATACAATCAATCAATGGAGAAATGATTATTACGGGTATATCTCCCCAGAAGAAGATTTTAGCGCATATGACAATCAATCCATAGAAACAGACGCTGATGATTTTGCAGATCGTATACAGACGCAGGACTGGTGGTATTAAATAAAACAGAGGAGAAACAGAGTAGCTCCGACTATGCATTTGCATATGAACTGTTATCCGTGAAAATAACCTAATCCGTGCCATTCGTCTGTACAAACATACCGTCTGTCGCAAAGCGCCCTTATCATAGTTCTCACCTTATATACTGTAAACATGAACCGATGAGCAATATACAAAATAAGGAGGAAAATATGATTTGCGAAAAATGCGGTACAGAAAATATCGATAACGCAAGGTTCTGCATCAAATGCGGCCAGCCTCTATCCCCGGATAAAGCTGAAACATCGCAGGAAGATACGTCTGTTTCTGAAGAAGCTCCCGTTAATGCAGACAAAGCTGTAAGTTCAAAGGGAAAGCCGGATCTGAACCGGCTGACGGGTAAGCTCAAATCAGTTCCGAAAAAAGTTCTGTTTGGTGTCCCCGCTGCAATAATTGCAATTGCAGTGATTTTATTCATTTCAATGCAATCCGCTAAAACTATCGACCTAAACAAGTATCTTGAGATTCAGACGACCGGATATGATGGCTATGGTACCGCTTATGTATCTATCGACTGGGCGGCACTTGAAAAGGACCATGGCAATGATGTTTCATTTTCAAAAGCCTCACACGTTTTGCTGGACCTCTGGCTGACCCCGATGGAGGCATTTCAGGATTGCGTTGCAGTTCGACTTGACAAATACGACGGTTTATCGAACGGAGACTCGGTGAACTATACATGGGACATTAGCAGCGACCTGCAAAAATATCTGGAGTGTTCAATCACCTATAAAGATGGTGAGCATACAGTTTCAGGGCTGGAGAAATTAGAGACTTTTGATGCATTTGCTGATGTGGAGGTCACCTTCAGCGGCATCTCTCCAATGGGCGATGCCAAAATCAGCTATAACGGATCCGATTTCAGCGCCTATGATTTCAGCTGTGATAATACATCCGAATTAAAAAACGGAGATACTATCGAGGTGAAATTGTCCAACGCTGATATGGGGTATTATGCAGAGCGATTTGGGAAAATTCCTGAAGCTGCCGCAAAAACATATACCGTCAGCGGCTTACAGGAATACGTGACAGCCTTCTCTGACCTGACAGAAGACTTCATGAACAATACAAAAAAAGAAGCTGAAGATTCGATTTACTCCTATGTTGCGAAATCCTATTCGAAAGAGTCGTCTATGAAGAATCTAGAGTATGCCGGCTACATTTTCGATCACATTAAAAATGAAGACGCACGCTATTCCGTTTTCAATCACTTATACGTGATCTACCGAGGAGATGTATCCAGCTCAGATAACAGCTTCGCCACTACAAAAGTCTATTATCCTGTAGAGTTCACTAATCTTGTAAAAGGAACAGGCGATGAGATCAGTTTTGGTCAAAACGAGGGGATTCCAGGATTTTCAGAGTTGGGCAGCTTTTGGTACACAACATCAGGGTACACCAACCCATTAACATGCTACACAGAGCTTGTCGATGGAAACAGAGATGAGTATGCAGCAGAGTATGGAGATGGCTTTGAAGTTTTCTGCGAACATGAAGAGATCACGAAATTGGAGGACATCTCTGAAGAGTATAAAGAGCAGCTGCGTACTGATGCAAAAGACAGGATCGAGAGTTATATGGCAAGTGAAAATAAAGACACCATGAACCTGGATGGCCTGACTTTAGCAGGAGAGTATTTGCTTACTGCCAAGTCTCAGGGCACTGATTACGGACAGAACAACAAATATTTCGCTGTTTATTCCGGCACAATTTCAAGTCCGGATGGCAAATTCGAAACTCAGACCATCTGCTTCCCTGTTGAATACGATGGGCTGGTAAAGCTTCCCAACGGTGAGTATATGACATCCAATACCGTTGGTATGTTGGGGGGCTCATATCTCAGCAGCAACAGTTTCTGGTATATCTCAAAAGGATACCTGGATGGCACACAAATGTATTCGGATATTGTAATGGCGAATCGTGACAACTATACATATGAAGTAACAGAGGGGCTTAAATCTTTCGGGGAATAAAAAAGTGAGGACGGGTGATTTCCCGCCGAAAAAAAGACTGTCGCTAAATTAGTGCGGCAGTCTTTTATGCTGAGTGGTGGCGGTCATCTTTGTCCTGTTCGATGATTGTTGACTGCCCGGGAATGGTGGGCAGTTGCTTTTGCTGAAATCAACTCTAGTCTACTGAAAAACAAGATGTTCGGCATTCGGTCATCATAATTCAAAACGGTGCTTTGTGACTGCCCGGGTGGTAAGGAGGGCAGTAGCTATCAAAGAAATCAACTCTAATCAACTGATAGCAAGATGTTCGGCATTCGGTCATCAAAGTTCAAAACGACGCTTCATGACTGCCCGGGTGTTTTTGAGGGCAGTTGCTAGCTGTGAAATGACCTTTTATCGACTGAAGGCTTGAATCTGATATAAATAAACCATACGGTCACCGAACATCAAACTCAATAAAGATGACTGCTTCTTCACTGTAAATCCAGTTGCGTGTTAAGCTGATTTAACAAAAAACGAGTCAGTGAGACTGCCTATGCGCTTTGATTTGACCCTTATGCAGCACTGCACATGTGTGTAATTATGCAAGATCGACTGCCGACTTCTTGATCACAAGGTTTAAACCAGATAAATTACCGAAGGCAAAGCTGAAATAAGAAAACCTGTCGCACTAAGTGATTAGTGCGGCAGTCTTTTATATCGGATGAAACAAAAGAGGCAGGAGACCCTAGAAAAGAAAATGTGAGAACTGTTTTTGCGAGGTACAGCCTGCTGTCCTTGCTCATGCCCCAAGCATTACACTTCCACATGCCCTTGAAAGCATCTGAAGGGTAGTATAACCTTCAATTTCCCCTGCATTTATATAGAGCCGATCTGTAAATTTTTCGTATTCAACATATGCACAATCAACGCTGTTTCCTGCAGGTATAGTACCTGTAATTGATGAACACGATGCATCTGAATATACTACGAGCTCAGAAGTGAGCGGGACCTGATATCCTTCTTTGTAGCTGTGTCCTGACTCAGAATACACAGTTGCTCCACTATGAATTGCAACTTGTTGTGCGGACAGATCATGAACAATAATCTCAGGTCGCACCGTAAAGCTTCCATAATCACGAATTTGCATACCTATCCAGTACTCAAGAAGCAACTTGCCATTCCCAGTAATCGATTCCGGAACTAATTGCCCTTTAAGTTCTGTCATCAAGAGTATCTCATCATCGTCAAAAGCAAATAAATACGTTTCGATTACCTCATCTATTCCCAAAACCACAACTATAATGTTGCTATAAGAATCGGAAATATCTATATCTGCCACATATACTGCCTCAATAGCAGGATAGTCTGCCGGGTTGAGCCGAAATGTTTCATTGTTATCATTAACAGATAGATTCAAATCGACAAATTCCTCGTTATCTGAAGAATCATATTTGATTCGATATGTACTCCCCTGAGATGTTGTCTTGACCTCTGACATTACTGACTCATTAAGAGTAATAATGCCCATAAAAACATTTTCATCAGCTTCGTTATGTGGATTAATGTCTGATTTACCGTGAAGTTGAATCTGTCCAGCTTCAATTCCTCCTTTTTCTGCTGACAATACTGTAGTTGCCGATTCGTAATCTGCTTTTGTTACTTCCACATTGTATTCTTCAGGAAAAACAACTTCAGCAATATGTCCGGTGCTGTCTGTTAGAAATTCATAAGAATGATTATTTCCGTTCAGTTTGATGGTTGCCCCATCAACCCCCTCACCATCCTCAAATACAACAGTAATATCCGTCTGACCTATTTTATCCCTGAGAATGGATGTATTTCCCGACAGCTCCTGTGCCTTCTCATAATCGTCCCATGCTTTCTCAAAATCGCCTTTTGCCTTATAGGCATCGCCACGACCGATGTATGCGTCCGCATTCATAGCATCAATCTCGATAGCTTTGGAGAATGCACTGATTGCACTGTCATAGTCCTCTGATAAAAGATACTTGTTGCCAAGGTCAAGATTTCTGGCATAGGCTGCTGTTCCGGAATTAACCTGTAAAATTAAAAATCCGACTTCTGAGAAGAGGAATACGCTTAAGACAATAATAACTCGTTTCAAAGTTGATCTGTTTTTCATGTACTTATGACCTCGCGGATATCTGTACCTTTCATCTGTTCGCGATTGTTAATGCTACTATAATAAAAATACCAAAAAATATATAAAATCTAAGATTTTACTTGTATCCATAAAGCAGGTCTTACAGCATTATACTCAGTTACTAAATATGGCTTTGTTCTTTCATCTATGGGGGAGATAGCCTCCGCAAAGTAATCGCTATTACTATTTCTCAACCACCATAAGCAGGTCCCAAAGTATGTTTTTGCACCTTGGCCTTTAGCATAATCGGTTGAATAGCAATGCCATCCCTCTCCATCATTAAAAAAAGCCTCCGCCTCCTCACGGTTTAACAAGAACACCTTATCTTTTATCTGATTATCTAATTCTGTTATGACAATTCTACTTTTCTCTTCCTCACTAAACGCCTGTTCATAGAAATCATTATTTAACCAAGTCCGCAGACTGCAATCCTCCCAAGAAACTGCTTCATCTGAATCATTGTACATCTCACAATCCAACCCATAATTGCTAATCAGTAAAGCCCGATCTCCCTGAACATCCAATACAGTCCATTCAATGCTTTCCGTGCCATTATGCATATAATAATCCTGTTCATAACTTCCGAAGAAAGTGGTGTCTCCGATATTCATACAGTTAACACTCTCAGTATCAGACATATTATTATCTTGTTCACTACTTCCTAACGAACTGGTATCTGCGCTATTCACATCGTCATCTTGAGAAGATAAGACCTTCACTCCTATAAAGACAGCAACAGCTACAATAACAGCCAGTATGCCTGGCCGCAGATATTTTTTTCTTAACCCCGGTTTTCGAACACTCTTATCTCTCGTCTTTCCGTCCTTAAAATCACCATTCTTCGAATTGTGGTCTTCATGATTGATGGCAACGAGTTCTGTCATTCTATCATCAAAACTCTGATTATTCTCTTTTACTTCAGCAGGCCCATCTGTCAAACTAACTGTCGGTATATGCGTCTGAGCCGTATCTGCCAAACGATGCGGCTCTTTATCGACATCTTTTTCGTTCAAAGGTAATGCAGGATTATCTTTCTTAAGCTCATTCCCATAAAAAGCCTGCTCCAGATCCTCCATGCTCTTCCAGCGAGAAGCCGGCTTGAGGCTCATTCCCGTCATCAAGGCCTCTGCTGTTGACTCTGAGACATTGTTTTTGCGTAGGGTTTCCCTCATTTTCTCAGAGTCATTTATATCATTCATCCTATCATAAGGGCTTTCCGGAACTTTTCCCGTTAACAGCCAGAACATAGTGGCACACATTGCATAAACGTCAGTCCAAGGTCCCTGATTCCCTTTGCTGCTATACTGTTCAATCGGTGCATAGCCGGGTTTTAATATAACTGTCATGCTTTTTCCGGGCATTCCAAAAAAGGGAGTGACTGATCTGGCAGCTCCAAAATCTACCAGTATAATATTTCCGTTTTCATCCATCATCAAATTATCCGGACTAATGTCCCGATGAATAACACCCAGCCCATGCAGTTTCTGAAGAGATCTAATGACCGGCCGGAGACACTTCAACATCTTGTCTTCCTGCATCGGTCCTCCAACATTTCTCTGATAATCCTTTAGCGACTGACCGGGCACATAGCTCATTACAATATATGCGGTCCCGTTTTCTTCAAAGCAATCCGTCACATCAACAACATTCGGAAGATTAATCTTTGCTAAAAGCCTTGCTTCTTTCATAAAGCTTTCCAAATCTTTTTTATAGGCCTCTTCCACACCTTCCCCTACCAGACTGATACAGGCCGTATTGATGCGAGCCGAATGGTCAAGTGTATTGCGTGTCGCGATTCCTGCCGGAAAAAACTCCTTAATCGCCACAATTTTTTCCAGATTAATATGCCATCCTATATAAGTAATTCCAAATCCGCCCTGCCCAAGGCACTTCCCTATAACATAAGAGTCATGTAGAATCGTATTCGTCGGAAGTACTTCTGCCTTGCGCTTCTCTTCATAATGAGCCTCATTAAATCCGCAATATGGGCATATTCCTCCCGCCACTTGGATTTCACGAAAGCAGCCTTTACACAATTTCTTATACTCCATATAAGCTCTCCCTTCTTTAGCAGGCACGTACTCGCAAGAAAAACTTCTCATCAAATCAATCCGTTTAAAATATGTTCACTCACATGGATAAAGTCAGAGTAAGCATAACCTGACATATGTCACATCGATGCTGCCCTAAGAGCATCAATCGTCACATATCCCTCAACGTCTCCGCTTCTAGCAAAAACGCCGCTATTCCGGTTATAGCGCCATTCAACAAGACTCCATGCAGGTATTATTCCGGCAACTTGTGTTCGTGAAGTATCCGAATACACCGTAAGATTTTCATCTATGGTCGGCCATACACCCTCGTCGAAATTTTTGTTTTTATATCTTCCACAATGTATTGTTTTCTCCCCTGAATTCAACCCGTTAACCGCCATCTCTGGCCGTATTGCAAAGCACCCGTAATCCGAAACAGGCATGGTTAAGACATCTGTCAGAAGGACAGTTCCTTCTCCATTAATCGATTCAGGCATCAGTCTGCCCCGATAATCTGAGATCTGATGTATTTCACTATTGTTAAAAGAAAAAATAAAAGTTTCGGTCTCATCATCTTCTCCCACGAGGACGACTATAAAATTACCATAAGCATCTGTCGCATTTATATCAGCAACATATACCGATTCAATGGAGGCAAAATAAACTCTTTCATCTTGCAAACGAAACGTCTCTGAATTATTATTTACAGATAAATTCAATTCAACAACTTCGTCATCTATTTCGAAAGCACTATATTGAACCCCATATATTTGTCCATCAGTGCTTGACGAGATGTCTGTATTCTCTGACTCGCTCAGCAGAATCACATCTTGGAAAACTACTCCCCGAGATGTACTTTCTTGCTCTGCTACTGACACATCGTTTTCTTCTACACCAAACGCTTCATATAATGCTGTAAAGTTATCCCTTGCGCTTTGCGCCAAAAGATATGAACCCTCAAAATATGGGCAGGATGTTTCACTTTGATAAAATTGGTGGTTAATCGGATTACCCTCAATATCTTGATATACAAATGCGTGATCATCTGTATCTTTATAGTATTTTGTTCCTTCTATCGAAAACTCACTATTGTATACGGTTTCAGTTCTACATACACCTTCATTCCATGTATCTATATCAACAAACTCCCTTCCTTTTACCGCACCATACTCTACTATACCATTGCCCTTGGGATAGGATGCATACGTAGGTAAGACATGCCAAAAACCAGGACCATAAGTTCTATCTAACAGTTTAAAAATACCTTCACTATAATAATAAATATCGCAAAAAGCCTCTCTCTCAGCAGAATGAACCTCATAAAAAAACAATTCCGGATAATCATCTTTATCTATATCATAAATCATATAGGATTTAGCATTACTATATGAACTGATAAAGCTCTTATACTCTTCAATCAGAGCATATTTCTTTTTGTCTATCTCACTTTTGAGCTGTATCTGCCCAACCAGACTTCCGCCCTCTTCAGCCGACAATTCTATCTCCGCCAACTCATAGTCTTCCTTAACAACTTCCACATTATATTTTTCAGGAAAAATGACTTCAGATATATGACCGGTAGTATCTGTCATGAATTCATAGGAATGGCCGCTGCCAGTCAGTTTAACGGCAGCGCCATCAACGCCTTCACCATCCTCCGACACAACCGTTATTTCTGTTGCGCCAATCTTCTCTCTGAGGATATCCTCGTTCCCTGAAAGCTCCTGAGCTTTCTCATAATCCGCCCATGCACTTTCATAATCGCCTTTTGCCTTATAGGCATCACCACGGCCGATGTATGCGTCCGCATTCATGCTGTCGATTTCTATAGCTTTTGAAAATGCACTGATCGCGCTGTCGTAATCCTCCGCCAGAAGGTACTTATTTCCCAGATCAAGATTTCTGGATACTCTGTTTGCGCTGCTATTCATTTGAAATACGAAAAAGCCGACTTCCACACAGAGCAGCATGCATAAAACAGCTATAACCTTTTTCAATTTTTGCCGAGTGCTCATTTCTCTTCTCCCATCAACTGAACTACTTCGCCCGGTACTCGTCCCTTCATGAAGACAGCGCTTGTCCGCGCCGCCCGGAAGTACTGAAAGCCAGCTGAGCCTCTTACTGGCGGAATTCACCGATGCATTCATGTTCATCCCGCAAGTGCCATACCTTGACAAGAATCCTTAAGCATAACTCGGGTAACATACCCACTGACAGAACCTCCGGTTACATGGAGCTTGCCATAGGCCGTAACCTCAGGATATTCACAACTGACACTGGTTCCCGCCGAAATAGATCCCACAGCTGACGTACAATTTATGTCCGCATATACAGTTAAATTCGAGGAAAGCGGTACGATAAATCCCTCTTCATACGTGCTGTCGGATTCGAATTTCGCCTTCCGCCCACTATGCACTTTGACCCGTTCTGCTGATAAATCATGCGCTGAAATCTCGGGACGCGCCACAAAATGGCCATAATCACGCATAGCCACGCCGATATCAAACTCAAGCAGAACCGTTCCATCTCCGCTTGCCGATTCCGGAACCAGCCACCCATCGAATTCACCGATCATACTAATATCATTGTCGTTAAAGGCAAACAGTGCTGTTCTATTATCAGAGTCCTCTCCAATATATGTTACAGCAATATTATAATAAGAATCTCTGATATCGATATCGGTCACATACACATGTATAATAAACGGACCCCAGAACGAATCGCTGCTATATGACTCAACCGCATTATTCACATAAAGATTTAACCTAACACAGTCCTCACTTGTTCCTGAATCGTCGTATCGAATCCGATAAGTTTTTCCGTCAGCGTCAATACTGCTCTCAACTCCGGACTCCAGGGTCGTGATCCCTATAAACGCCCTATCCTTATTTGCAGGAGCGTTGCCTACCTCCTGAGCTACACCGACGACCTCATCAACAAACTTAATTTCTATCTGATCGGCAACGATTCCGCCGCTTTCCGCCGACAGCTCTGTCTTTACAGTCTCATAGCTCTCTTTGTTAATCTCTACGCTGTATTTTTCCGGGAAAACCACTTCCGATATGCTGCCGGTGCTATCTGTCACAAAATCATAGGAGTGGTCACTCCCTATTAGCCGGACGGCTGCTCCGTCAACGCCCGCTCCATCCGGCGACACGACAGTTATCACAGTCGGACCGATCCTGTTCCTCAGAATATTTGTATCTCCCGAGATGTCCTGGGCTTTTTCGTAATCCGCCCATGCATTTGCATACTCTTCCTTTGCTTTATAGGCATCGCCGCGTCCGATGTACGCGTCCGCATTCATGCCGTCGATCGCTATTGCCTTTGAAAATGCACTGATCGCGCTGTCATAATCCTCTGCCAGAAGGTATTTGTTTCCCAGATCCATGTTTCTGGACACACTGCCCGGACTGTTTTTCACCTGATATAGCAAAATTCCGGCTCCCATACAGAGCAGCACACCCAAAACAGCTGCCACAATTTTCAAAGTTTTACTGACATTCATTTTTCTTTCCCTCATTAGCTGAACTACGCCGCCTGCCACACTGTCTCATGAGGACAGAAATCATCCGATTTATACGATACTGATTTACATATATTAGTCTATCATTGGTTTTTCCACATGATAAGCCCCATTGCTTCCATCCCGAAACTATTGATACTGTGATGACATGACCTCAAAAGTAGAGTACAATTGCCTGAGGAGGTAATCATGAACAATTATCATAAATCCACTCACATAAGACGCATACTGCATATTGTTTCCGCGATACTTGCTGCATGCCTGGTGCTGGAAGTATCGGTATTTGCTGCATATGCAATGAGTCCCGAAAGAAGATATATTCACGCACTGGATCTTGGCAGCAAATACCTCTTGTCCCTCGACTATGAAGATGCCGTGAAAGCGTTCTCAAAAGCGATCGATATTGATCCCAAAAAGCCGGATGCATATATCGGTCGAGGTGACGCTTATGCCGCCCTCAATATGGATGACCAAGCCAGAGACGATTATGAATACGCTATCTCTCTTGACGCAGCTTATCGGGAGGAGCTTCTTCCCAAGATTGAAAAACTCACTCCTGCTGAGTCAATAGCCGCTCCAGAACCTACGACTGTACCTGTGCAAACTGCTACGCCAATTCCAACAGCTACGCCCGCGCCAACAGCCACACCTAAACCGACCAACACGCCCACCCCAACCACTCCTCCTGCTCTTTACGTGCCACCCATAAATGGCACCGGTGGAGGAGATTATGGCGGTCTTTATCTCGGAACAAGCGGAGAAGAGTACTCTTTCAATCTCTATACAAGCAACGACGACCCCAATAACCCCGGTGTTTTATATACTCCAACTCCTGGCAGTCTCGAAACCGCTTATGAAATGTGGACTGTTGAAACCGATGTACACAGATTGGATAAGCAGACTGGCGACCGCACATTATATGCAGTATTTGATACGCGTGACGGCAATCTGATCTGCAACATTTATGAAAATGGCGCTCTCATAGATGAATGCGTCAGGATACGGCGTCCGGTGGCAGGTTAAAGTCTAGCTTAATTACTGACGCAGAATTCTCGTGATATAGGTCTGAGAAAAATACGATAAGTATATCTCTGCCTATAGCAAAAAAGGAACTGTGCATAATATAGTTCCTATAAATTCGCGAGAATTCTTCGTCAAAGATTAAAAATATTTCCATTCGATAGCTTTCAAAGCCGGTGTATCATTAATTCTTGACATAAGCTGCTCATACTCTTCCTCTGTCCCCGGCCTTGAGGCTTCTCCCTCATCGGGTTGGATCAGTATTTCATTTCTCATGTCACTTAAATAATAGACCATTATTTTCTCAGATGTATTTGGTGCCAGGCGATAGACCTTTACTTCATCACCTACTGACAAAAATGTTCCTTCTTCTATATAATTTCCTTCCAGGATCCGCAGTTCTTCATCCCTGTAATTTCCCGCTTCATTGATCCTATGGACTGAGGTTCCGTCGTATGCAAATATATCCCATGCGTAATATGATTGGCCATCTATGCTGGCAATCACAAGTTCGGGCACTCCGTCATCTGATAAATCTAAAAATGAATATCCCAGAGCATCACCTATTGGGTGAATTATTGCGTGTACATTTATATCCGCACTTTCATCAGGATTCTCGCCATTTCTGTGTTTTTCATACTCCGAGCGGTAAGCCGTCAATTGATCTTTATAAATCTCTTCCGGGTCAATGGCAACTGCTGCAGGAGATGATGTTGGGGTCGGAGTCAAAGAAGGTTCCGGTGTCGGTGTAGGTGAAAGTTCCTCCATCAGCTCATTATATTTTGAATAATCACCGGTCAAATCTCCTGCCTGTTGATAATCTGCTTTCGCCAGTTCATAATTGCCGAGTTCCCGGTAAGCATCACCTCGCTTAATATAGGCGTCAGGCGACATCGGTTTTATCTTGATTGCTTCTGAAAATGCCGTAATGGCAGAATCATAGTCCGCCTCCAAAAGATATTTGTTTCCCAGGTCCAGGTTCCTCGCATACACTTGTTCCTGCCTTATATTAAATACGATTATCACAAGCTCTACGAGGAGCACCAACGCCAGTAGTATACTAATAGTTTTAAAGATTCTCTTTTTGCCCATCATTCTGCCCCTGTTTAATTCTGTTACTAAATTGATGCACCTCTAAGTTCGTCAAACGACACATATCCTTCAACATCACCGCACTTAACATAAACATTAACATTATTTGATTTACATTCCCAGGCAACATTACTTCCCGCCGGTATTGTTCCGCTGATTTGTGAACGGGATATATCTTTATACACCGTAAGGTCTTTATCAGTTGTCGGCCATACACCTTCTTCGAAGTTCCCACTGCCCCCGTTGTACTTCGTTCTGCCGCAATGTACTGTTTTCTCTTCTACAGATAGACCTGTCACAATAAACTCAGGCTGTATTGTAAAGCACCCATACCCCATAACCGGCATACCTATATTATATGTCGTAATTGCTGTTCCATCGCCGGTAATCGATTCAGGTACCAGTTTTCCGATAAAACTTCCCAGCTGCGTTATCTCATCTTTATTAAAGGCAAAAATGAAAGTTACTTCCTCAGCATCCTCACCCCAAAGCATTACAATAAAATTTCCATAAGAGTCTGCAGGATTAATATCCGCAACATAGGCTGCTTCAATGGAGGCAAAATACACCATTTCATCTTCCAGACTAAATGATGCCGTATTATTATTCACACTTAAATTCAGACCGGCTGCTTCATCATCTATTTCATAAGTACTGTATTGTACACTGTACGTTTCACCATCACCATCTGAATGAATATCCTTACTCTCCCACTCATTAAGTAAAATCACATCTGAAAAAGCGACTCCTGAAATTTTATTCTCATTATCCTCGTTTGTCTTATTATCATCTTCTATAGGAGTATCAGATTGTGCTGCAAGCGCGTCAGAGAGCCGCGCATAAGTATAGCGAATCACAGAACTACCTAGCGCAGGATATACATGCTCGACATCACAGGTAGCGGGATTACCATTTTCATCATAATTATAGGTGAAAACATTATGGATATATCCTTCATCAGGATGCTCATGATAATGCTCCTCCGTCCTTACTCTGCCCTTCTCGTCATATTCATAAATCCTCTGATCATATAGTCGCTCAGATTCAACATATTCAGTCTCTATCTCTTTAACAAGGCCGTCTTTGTTATAGCTATATGTACTTATGTATTCAAACTCAGAGCTGCCATGGCTTTTTTGACGATTTATATCCGAATATCGAATGCCGGTAAGTCTTCCTTTTTCATACGTGAATGACTCTTTTGCCCATATTTCTTCATTCCTAAACAGACTTTTTTCAATCATTCGACCATTCGCATAAATACTTTCAACAGACCACTTCTCAGAAAAACCACCTTCGTCAAATACCCTGATTTCCACGTTGCCTTCGGCATCCTTTATTTCTGAAAATTCGCGATTATAAAACGCAGTTCCATATGGGGGCTCGGTTCTGTTGACATTATCATAATTATACTGATAAATATGACTGGAATTATTCACAGACATAAGATCTTCTTCATTTCTAAGAATAACATTTCCATAATCATCGTAATTATAGCTAGTTATTGCTGTTAATTCTCCTTGGCTGTTGTATTGCTCTTCATTAACACGGACCCACTGTCTGTCAATAGAATTTATCTCAAATGGTTCAAGATTATTCTCCCGGTATTTGACCTCCAGCTTTTCCTCGATAGACAGGTATCTGTCTTTAGTCACTTTGATTGTATAATCTCCCGGACATATAATCTCTTCCGCATTTCCCTGTCCATCCGTCTTGAGCGATATGGCTTCTCCTGACGCCGATTCTTTTGAAAGCTCAACCAGCGCATCCGATACAGGGGAGCCATCCTGATCAAGTATCGTTAGTTTCGTAACTCCAAATTTGTCATTCAGCAGGTCAAGTGTTTCATCCAGCTTCTGAGCATCTTCAAAGCTTTCCCATGCTTTTTCATATTCTCCAAGACCCAGATACGCATCACCAAGCCCGATATAAGCTTCAGATTTTGGATTAGCTTTTATCGCTTCTGAAAATGCCTTGACGGCGTTCTCATAGTCTTCATCCAAAATATACTGGTGTCCCAGATTCAGATTTTTTCTGTAAGCACCACCGATTCCCTGCCCGCGAACAACGAGAACAAAGACAAGTTCAAAGCAAAGTATCATTGACAATATTGTACTAAGCCTTAAGAGATTTTTCCGTTTCATCTATTTTTCTCCGTCTGAATTCATGAAGCCCCTGCTTCTATTCCGAAATATAGGTTGATGGCACTGCCCGCTGCATTTGCCTGAACTCCTATCGGGCGAGCATTCTGCCAATCCTCGATTATCTCAAATAGTTTCCCGAGTACTTTATATAGGCATCGGCAAAACCGGCATTTATGGCCATCGCTAAAACCGCTTCTGCTTCAGATTCACTATGACATGAACCTGCCGATACGCAGTACCATTTCTCCTGGTTCAGATTACTCCAGTCGCTGGAAATGAAGATCTGTCCGTTCAATCCAAGTTCATTCATTCTGTTTGCGACCTTTTGCGCTTCATTCTGATCTTTTGATGCAAAGCACCACACGCCATAAAAAGTACTCCTCTGAGTTTCGGCAGCAGTCGGCTCGGAATTTGTCATTTCAAATCCGCCCGTATTATCATCAATTTTTGTAATCCTCATCGACGAAATAACCAATCCGTATGACGACGCCTCGTTTGGTTTCATTTCATATGTGACAATATAATTTGAAAGGTCGGGATTCTTTGACAGCTTACCCCAATATCCCCAATAAAACTCTACTTCTCCAATATAGCCGTCACCGCTTTCGGAAACTTTGTATGTGTGGCTTTCCATATCAGTCTCCGATTCGATTTCCGAATCAAGGAACAGAGCGTATGTTCCGGAAGTATCGGTATATTTTACTGCATCAAAGAAAACAGCCTTAGTAATTGTCTGCATCTCCTCCCATTTTGCCTCTGTTCCGAACAGATTCCTGCAATTGTCCTCAACCTCCTGTTTTGAAACAGACCAGCCATGGTATCCGTCACCGGCCGGCCCCAGTGCTGCATTTGCGTCAAGCACAATTCTTCCGTTCTCACTTCTAAAGTAGCTGTTTATGACCCCATCCGAATCAGCCGCAAGTGCTGCTGCTCTGATTTTTTCTGCATCCGACAGGATTACATCAACATTTACATTTTGGTTCTTGTTGTCATATTCCTGCATTAAGACCAAAAAGATGTAGTTTCCCATGTTGCGGTCAATTTCGTGCAGCGCATTTTCCGGATCTACTGCTACTTTTATACTTTTTTTAATCTCTATCTGATCAACAACAATTCCCCCGTCCTGTGCAGATACCTCTGTAGTTAACGAGTCATATTCCTCCTTGACAATCTCAACATCGTATTTTTCAGGGAACAGGACCTCCGATGCATGTCCGTTCTTATCGGTCATCAGTTCATATGAGTGTCCGCTGCCATTCAATACAACGGCGGCACCCTCCACACCTCTGCCGTCCTCTGAAATGACCGTTATTTCCGTCTGGCCTATTTTCTCCCTTAGTATCGACTCATCTCCGGAAATCTCCTGAGCAGTCTCGTAATCTGACCATGCGCTTGCATAATCACCCTGTGCTTTATAGGCATCGCCGCGACCAACGTACGCATCAGCATTCATGCTATCAATATCTATCGCTTTGGAAAATGCGCTAATTGCACTTTCATAGTCCTCAGATAAGAAATACTTATTACCCAGATTAAGACTTCTGGTATAGCCGATCGTACCGAAATTGCTTTGATAAACAAAGATTCCTATTTCAGCGCACAGAAATGCACCTAATGTAATGACTATCAGTTTCAATATCCTTCTTTTTCCCATGTCTGAAGTCTCCAAAAGCTGTCAATACTGCTTTTAAGTATAACGCAACTCAATAAAAATTGGTTCTCAGCGGCTTTCTGGTTCCATTCATTAGCTTTTCACTACTTCGGTTATCATCGGCTCGAATAAAAAGATCATCCGGCGTTTTTCCTGTCATCATTTTGTACATTACTGCACATAATGCATACACAGCCGGTCTCCTATCCCGCTCTTACTCCTTCGTGTCAAAGCCGCAATACGGGCATCTCTTCTCAGTATTCAGGAGTTCTGTAAAACATCCTCTGCACAATTTGTCAGTGTCCATGATAATCCCTTCATAATCCAAAAACGGCAGTCTCCACCTTATATTTGGTCTCAACTGCCGACTTCTGTAAGATCTACAATCATTATACTGGCGGGAATTTTTTCTTGAACGGCGTCCTCTTGGTATTGATCTGCCGCGTCTCCTATATCTGGTATTTTTCATATACATCTGCATACCGATTCCATACGGACTTGTCGTATCACCGCTTCGATTGATTTCATATCTCTTAGCTTTGTCTATTTCGCCGATTTCTGCCAGATATGTGTAAGTTCGTGGACCAGGGTCTATAAGAGTATTAATTGTCTGCGGGTTTCCTTTAGCCCTGTTTCTGTTAAGTTTCTTCAGCCCGTAATTGCACTGCGTGTTGTTCGTATCATTTCCAGGAATTACCACTGACCGCGCTTTTTCAAGCGCAATATCATGAAGCTGCTTTGCGGAAAAAACATCCCTCTGCCGGACGATCACGGTGACATTATTCTTCAGTCGATTAGCCTGTAAATATGATGTCTGTATTGATTCGTAATACTTTGAATATTTCTACCTCTTAAAAGAGCTTACTGCCGCATCTGCTGCAGAAGGCAGACCCTGCCTCCACATCACTGCCGCAGACCGGGCATTTTATTGTCTGCTTTCCCTGCACGCCTTCGAACCGCCATTCCGGCAGGCTGAAGATTGCGCAGAACGCCTCATTTCCAAACATATATAAGAGCACAGCTCCGATAATACCCACAAGGCTGAACATTGTATAGCTGTCAAAATTGACTATGCCAGCACCTAAAAGTGGCTTCAGTATCGGTTTTACAAGTACACCGGCAATCGTCATAAGAATCAATGTATAGTTCTGAGCATATCTTCCTATCAGGTAAATCGCTCCTACCGTCAAAGCGTTGCCAAACAGAACATAGCAGAGATATAAGAAAGACATATAAGACAAATTCTGAAAATTGAGAAGCAGATCACCGACAAAGCACAAAGCAGCTAAAATAGCCAGGAACCAATATTCTTTATGATCGGCATAAACGACAGCCAGTCCGAACGATACTGCCGTAAAGAAATTATAACAGTACCTCAGCATAATACTAAAATCACTGTAGCCTGTCAAACGAAGTAAAACTGAAAGGCCAATAAAAGCTGCCGCAGCCACGATCACCGCCGCTCTGTGATGTCTGACATAGTCTCCCCAGGAACCCTGCCATATCACTTCTGCTGTTTCGCGGCTCTTATTGATGACGTGCCCGGCTCTTGCTCTCGTCTCAGAAGCATTCCAGCTGGATTTCTGTGCATCACCGGAAGAGACTTGGGTCGCGGACTTTCGGTAATAAATCCATACGATCGAACACGCGAGAGCCAGCAGCGTGCTAATGACAGCCCATATTGAAATACCCAAAAGATTGCTGCCAATTTCATCATTTAGATAATATGCAAAGCCATATGTTATAAGAAGACCGAGCAGATACATGGCAAATGCCACAAAGTTGGTGTCTTTATCGAGAACCTTGAGAATTAACTCAATCACCGCAACACCGATTATCGCAACGATTAAGAAGAGGTACAGAGTAACATAAGCTTTAACATCTGACGCATCTTCACCAAACACGTCCATAATTTCGTAGAAGGCTTTTAAGATCCGATAGGAATCAATCAGACCAAGCTTACCGTTCTTCATTGAATTAAGGATATTCAGGGCGCTTTCGGGCAGATAACTGTCAATACTGAAGTATCCTCCTCCCAGCCCGAGAATGCTGCTCAGGCCAGCCGATACAGAGTACCACGCCTGCGTTAATGTGATAATTAACGCAGCGGCAAGCAGCCCTATCGATGTAAATTTATATGTCTGATTGTATACCGGGGCACCGGCACCCGGCGTTCTTTCATTCATACTTCCATTACCGGGATCAGCTGTATATCGAGGAGGTACCGTTACAACAGCCGGCACTTCTCTTTTTATTTCAGCCATATTGTCTGTCTCGTTATTCGGCGATGCACTGGCTTCTGGTTCAGGTTGTCTGACCGGGACATTATTCTGCGGTGTACCGGAGTTTGGTTCGGGCCGTCTGACCGGGACATTATTCTGCGGTGTTACAGGTTTTAGTTCAGGTCGTCTGACCGGTGCAGAACTTGTCATCGGATTTTTCCCGGGTTCTGAATCCCACCTTTCTGTCGGATGATTCGCGTTTTCGTTTTTTTGAGGTGACAGCGTGCTGCGCACAGCTACTGTCTGCTCATCGTTTTCATTGATATTGTTCACTTTCTCAGGTGCCGGAGCTTCAGTTTTCTTAATATTTTGCGCCAGGACCCTTTTTCCGCACTTATAGCAGAATTGACTTCCATCCTCGAGCTGCGTTCCGCAATACATACAAAACATAAGAGTACCTCCTGTTTCCCCTTTAATTTTTATCAAAATATATGTTTATCGGTCTTTTCTGATGCCCATAAGCGAAATACCGCTGAGCACCGCAAATACGATGACGAAGATAAGCATATAGAGCCACGACCGGGTCAGATGTCCCGCCGTATATTCAAAGAAATCCTCTGCCTCATGGGCAATTTCTGTCATTTCGCCGTTAATTTCCACCATATACTTCAGCCCGTTCAGATCAGCAATCGTACCATAGCCCTCCATTGACCATCTGCAGATCGCGAACCAGGAAATAATCTTGGTAACGCCTTCCAACTTGAAGAGCAGGCCGGAAAAGAGGATCTGCGGCATAAGCAGCAGGGGCGCGACTGTCATTGCCCGATCTGGGTTTTTAAACAGACTGGACGCGAAAATGCCCATAGCCGATGCCGAGATTGCGGTCAGGAACGTTGTCAGGAAGAGCTCCGGAAACGGATGTATCATAACACCCTGCTCCGGCGCACCGACAGTCAGATAAAACACTCCGGTGAGGAGCAGCGACTGGATGATTGACAGGACGCCCAATACAACGAACTTAGAGATAATATACGGCCCCAGCTTGAGTCCTGTCATATATTCTCTTCGAAGAATAACGCGCTCCTTGCAGACTTCCTGTATGGCATTGAGCGTTCCGATCCAAAATGCGGAGCAGGAAAGAGCGAAAAGAAGCGATTTTGTTATACCGTAGTTTTCAAACTGATTCCCGTCTTTGACCAGCGAAATCAGCAGAGCGAGAAGCGGGGCCTGGGCAAGAAGCATGCCTAGTCTCTGCCTGTCGTTCAGAAGAAGCTTTGCGTATCTTGCGCTGAGTACTCCGATCTGCTTAATCGGGCTATGCTTATCTCGTTTCGCTCTATTTTTGCGATCCCCGCCGGCACCCTGCGCTATTCGCCCGCTTTGACCGGCGGCTGCAATACTGTCGTACTTTCTTCTCCAATACAACGGATTGTCAGTAATCATGTTGTAGACGTCGACAAGATTATCGACCTCGAAGAATTTTTCTGCTGACTCGTAATCTCCGGCGTAGCACAGGTTTCCGCCCTTTCCCATGAAAAGGATCTTGTCACAGTTCTGAAGATTCAGTGTACTGTGGGTGACAAGGATTACAGTCTTCCCCGATTTAGTCATATTCTTTAGTGTGTTCATCAGGTTGCGTTCCGTACCGGGGTCGAGACCTGATGCGGGTTCATCCAGGAAAAACAGCTGCGGATCAGAAAGAAGCTCTACCGCAATCGACGCCCTCTTTTTCTGACCGCCGCTGAGGGAGCGTATCATATTATCCTTCTGCTCTGTGAGTTCTACCGTTTGGATAACGGAGAGGACCCGGTTTTCCCTCTCTTCCCTGGTGACATCATCCGGCAGTCTGAGCTTTGCCGCATAATTAAGCATATCAAAGAGTGTCAGGTTATCGTACACAATATCCTGCTGAGGCACATACCCTATGATGTTCTTCAGCGCTTCATAAGTGTCCCTGTCATATAGACTCTCACCATTGATAATGACCTGCCCGGATGTCGGCTTATTATAACCGCAGATCGCATTCATGAGCGTCGTCTTTCCTGCACCGGAACCGCCGATAATGGCGACCAGCTCTGCAGGTCTGATATCCAGAGTGACGCCATTGCAGATAATTTTCGATTTCCTTTTCAGTTTGACTTGCTTGACGATATTCGATACGTGAATACCTATGCCCTGCGTATATGTGCAGCAGAACAAATGACCGTTAGAAAAAATCAGTTTCGTATTCGTTATAATAATGACATCTTTTTCAGAAAGAGGCCGTGCACCGGTGACCTTTATGCCGTTTACGTATGTGCCGTTCGTGCTGTTTTCGTCATACAGTATGAACCTTCCCTGATTCCGTACAATTCGCGCATGCCTTGAAGAGACACTGATATGACCGAGCTGGAGAGAATTACCCGCAGCCCGGCCTATGGTAAAGACATCTCTATCCAATCTCACGCTTTTCCACGACGAAGCCTCCTCGGTATTCAGCATCATGAGAATGTTATTCTGTATATCGTTCTTCGGATCATCTATGCGCAGTATATCGCCTCCGCCAAATGCAGCGCTCTGAATATATGTACTATTCAGTATCAGCCCATTCATACTGTTCTGATCATACACAAAGATTCGGCCATTCCGCAGTTCAAAATATCCATGCTGTCTGCTGGCGATCTTGGACGTCAGGACTATATCATTGTTCTCAGGATTTCTGCCGAAAGTTATTATATTCTTTCCGAAACTTCGCAGGTCGTACTCAGCCGGCGCTTTATCTCCATCAAAAATTAATAGCTTTGTTCCGGATGGATTATGTGTGGTCTTATATGGCGAACTGCCAGGCGCGAACCTGACAGTCTGATCCTCAAAATTAGGCATCTGTTTTCCCTCTTCTTTATACCTTTAGTCACAGGCTCAAGATCAAGTCTTACTTGCAGTTGCAGCTGCCTGTGCATCGGCTGCCTGCAGATTCTTGGCAATAGTCCTGATCGTCTCCGCTATTCGCCGCAATTGACCGGCGGATGTGTTGATATTTCCGGCCAGGGTCGTTCCCTTCTTTATAAATGCCGTGGCGTTATCGCCTTTCCATGCGTTCTGAATACTTGTAAGAATTTCATCAAGCTCAGTGTCTGAGATCTTCTCCAGCTGCGAAGCCAGATTTTCAAGTTCCTGTGCTTTTTTACCTGCTTCTTCAATATCAAGTACTATATCTAATATTTCACTCATATCTCTGTTCCCCCGGAGTTATCAGACAAACTCTTCTTTCGACAGTCCATTTGCCAGAATAACATTATTTCCTTCCGTTGATTCCATGATTCCGGCAATCTGACGCAGTTTCTGCGGCTGATTAATCAAACTGCTGATCAAGGTATCCATCTCTTCCCGAAGACCTGTGAACTCTGATCTGTCAGCTTCAGCCGCGTCTCCGTACCAGTAGGATCCCGTCTGTGACATTGTATCTTTTATTGACTGAAGGTTACTGCGGACCCTTGCTGCCTGATCTTCAATGCGTATTGAAATGTTTTTCAGCTCTTCCGGATTCACTCTTAATTGAACATTCGGCATAGGCACCTCCCTAAATCGTAATCGACGAAATTATTTCTGATATGTTGTTTTCACAGCTCTCGTATTTCGACCGGGCAAAATCTGTACCCTTATTCAATTCCTCAAGGAGGGCTGTCAGATTTTTCAGCCTGTCAAGATCCCCGCGGAGTGAAGTTTCATATGTAGTTGCCGCCACACCTACCCAGCCGGAGTGCAGGGAACCAAGTAATGTCTCAAGTTCACTCGCCGCGCTCTTTAATTCCGATATGTATTGGGTTATCTCCCCTACATCCCGTTTCATGTAGCTTGTATCTGTCTCTATAATACTCATTTTTCTCCCTTTCCGCAGATAATCGCTTTTTTACCAGAAACTTCCGGCTTGT
Organism: Lachnospiraceae bacterium; assembly: GCA_045112155.1. Taxonomy (GTDB): domain Bacteria; phylum Bacillota; class Clostridia; order Lachnospirales; family Lachnospiraceae; genus Chordicoccus. Next base: position 88,771 of record JBGUHN010000070.1, on the reverse strand, counting down.
GAAGGGTCAATCTTCCCTACCTTGTCTGCCTTAACATACTTTGTAGTAATAGCAGTTCCCTCATATACTGTTTCCACGGATGACTGCTCACATCTTCTATACAGGAGCGCAATTTCGCTAAGGGCATCAGCACTGGCAAGCAGTGCCCTTGCTTCTTCTGTCAGTCTTCCTATCTGTGCACTCACCGGAATAACACATTCAGCCAGGGATGACATTCGTCTCATACCGGACTCTATCTCATATAATTCATCCGTGTACCTGACCATACGATTCGCAAGATTCTGCAGTTCTTCACTTTTTATCATTAAGACATCCGGATCAGTGCGGATCAACATAATCATCACCTCTCTTAAGCTATGTATAATATACTACACCATGAATAAGCAAATAATAACATCCGATAAACTGTACACAAAATCCGACAAACGGTATTTCAGACAATGATCAGTTCCGCCCCTGTCAGTATCCCGTAATCCGCAAGAGTACGGTCACGGCTGAAGACCAGTCCCAGATCCTTCGATCCCAGGACCATCTCTCTCAGATCTCCGTCATAATTCAGATGCTCTTTTTGTCCGACAAGACCCGCGATTTCCGCAATTACATCCCCTATAAGCGCTTTTTCTTCCAGATTCATATTATAAACCTTTTCAAGCGCCGACACGGTGACATTCACTACTATCATAAAAACCTCCTTACAGCGGTAATCTGACGTCTAAGATCTGATGCAGAATCCCGGTGACCGTACCGGAGTCCGCCAGTTCCATGCTCTTTGCATCTCCTGAATTCTTCATCACATACCAGAGCAGTTCCTTTTTTAAAAAACCGGCAGAAAAAAGCGCATCCTCACTTCCGTTAGCATATTTAGTGATCGAGCATTCAATTTTCTCCGCCCCGTCTTCGGGCATAACGGAATCATCGCTCCTTCTTAAGATATCAGCTTCGCTCTGTTCCACCCTTATCTTTGGGAAGTGATCACTGTCTGCCAGCATTTGCGCCAGGGCAGCCGATTCCCAAAATGAAAGCCGATAATTTGATTCTGTTTTCGTCGATATATTTTCGAGAAGAACACAGGATTTCCCGACATACACAAGAAGATCCGGCACTTCCGGGTTCCCTGTTGTGATATGCAGTGCTGATTTAGCCGTATGAATACATGCAAATGCATCCTTCCATTCGGCATTGATGACAAATGCTTCTCCGGTATTAACGACAAATCCTTTATTGTAAAGAGTCAGCAGCCGATTTCTTCTATCTTCGATTTCAAGATATTTCATTTTGGAAAAACACGTTACCGGCGTCTGCCCGGAGATGCAGACCATGGCTTCATATTCATCCGGTGTCAGATAAAGATATTTTTCCATTTTATATCAGATCCTTGAATAATGTTTTATATCGCCTTGATACGGAAACAGTAACTCCCCCGTCCATTTCAAGGTAGTTATCTGTCAGGCTGAGCTTCCTGATTTTACCGATGTTTACAATATAGCTTCTGTGACATCTTTTGAACTGGGACGGCAGCGTTTTTTCCAGCGCATCAATTGTATCGTAAAAGGCGTATTCCACATCGCCCACTCTTACATACATCTTTTTGTTGCGTGCCTCGAAGTAAAAGATCCTGCTGTAAGGGATCAATACCTTCTCCCCTTTTGTGTCAATCAGAAACTTCTCCTCATCGTCAACATCTCTGTTCCTCATGAACCAGGTCTGCACAAATTCCTCATTACTCATTCTGAGCTGTTCGTATGTATACGGTTTAATGAGCAGCGAATCCGGAGCAACACCCGGTTTCAGGTACTCAAGCGGGGAAACCTGCGCATCCGTCATGAGCATGACCATCGCATCGTTGTACCGTTTACGCACATCCCGGAGAGCTTCGACACCTGTTCCCTTGATATACTCATAATAAAGCAGATCCAGTTTTTTAGTGTCAGTGATCTTTCGCACAAATCCTTCAGAAGTCCAGGCCTCCGTAAATGTCATGTCTTCGTCAGGCACCCGGAAGACCTGCTCGCTGCAGGTCTTCCTTATATTTTCCCGATCCGCCTTATTTCTGTCATAGGCAAATACCGAAATCATTCCGATCCTCCTTCAAGTCTCCGGACCAGGCCGGGAACCGTCCGTCTCTATGTCATCCCCGGTAAAGAGGGACGACTATTTTTTCTATCGGCGCACTGCTGTCATCGCATGCAACGACGGCGTTGCCGGGCGGCATTTTTGCTCCCTGATTCATAATTTTCACATTGTCAAAGCTGTAGAAGACCTGCTTCGAATCATTGAGCCTGCCTCCGAATCTGAGCCCGCGGCTATTTTCAATGATCTCCCTCACGATCGGTTCAGCTTTGAGTGAATTCTGATCAGCATCCTTTACCTCTATATAGAGGAAGATATTATAAAACCGTCCCACCTCTGCAATGAGCTCAAAAGCATTTTTCGAATCATAGGCCGGGCTGGCATTGTCGTATATTTCTTTTATGAATGATCCGAAATCGGCAATAAAAACGTTGAGTCTCCTTGTGCCGGATACCTTTTCGAACATCTCTTCCTCTGAGAGCCGCTCAGCAAGCCCCTCCTTCTTGAGAGGGATTCTCGCACGCATGATCTGATATATATCTGAAAGCATGCGCTTCACAGCTTCACTGTCGGTCGCTCTGGAGATATGATAATCTTCAGCTATACCGGAGTAATCACGTCCTCCGCCCGTTTCGAATATCATGCAGTCCTCATCGCGGTCAAGACAGGTGAGGATTATATTTTTCATGAACACGGATTTGCCGCTTGCCCTTGCGCCCATGACTACCGTGATATACTGTTCGAGCAGATCCAATGCGTAGACATCCGCATCGTCAGCGTTGTAACCTGCCGCAATATACCTCTTGTCGTCAAGAAGCGCGGTATAGTTTTCCATTCGGACGAATTCTTTTCTGACCGGCTTTTCCGGTATCTTCGGAATCTGCCTTGCGCAGGGTCCATTCCATGCCGCATTCATCTCGGACAGTTTTTTCTGAATCAATTCATTCCGGTCTTCTCCGTCCTCATTTTTAGCCGCCAGAGCTGTCTGGAATTCTATGACCTTCTCATTATTCAGGATGAGGCCGCGCCCGTGAACATTAGATTCCGGCAAAACATCCGGCTTGCCGCACCTCAGAATCTCCGTGTAGTCGTATACCTCCGTCATTTCAAGCGCGATTCCGGTCTTTATGCAGTCTGCAATCCGGCTGGGTATATCGCTCATGCCTATCCCGCCGCCGGTTATCATCAGATAGATGCCATAACCGATTCCATTCTTGGCAATTTCCATCATGTCAGAATCATACATTTCACGCGTCTTTTCGCGGAAGGAACCGTAATTGTCGATCACGATCACGATAGCGGGTTCATCCCAACCGTTCTTATTGGTATAATCCGCAAAGTTCAGTTTGGCAGCTGCGTATTTGCGCTTTCTTTCTGCCATGATTTTTCTCATCAGCATGAAGAACTTTGAGATGTGATCCGTTTCAACATCGTTCTCTGTCAATATGCCGCCGATATGCGCAACTCCGTCAAATACCGTCAGAAGCTGTGTGCTGAAATCTATCAGATACAGGTTGAGCAGCGAAGGTGCGTACGTCATACAGAGCGAATAGACCGCAGTCTGCAGGAAAGTTGATTTTCCTGAACTTATCATACCGCAGATCATATGATGCATGCCGTTCGTAAAATCAATGCCGACATCCATCTGGGCCTGGTTCTCCGGAGCGTCCCCATAACCGACCACAGCCTGCAGCTGGAATCGTCTTGGCGGATCCGGCCATCTGTTTCCGTCAAAGCAGTTTTCTCTAAATGTTTTTCTGTCCTCCAGATAAAGCTCAGACGGGAGCGGAGGAAGCCAAAGCTTGCGTATCTCGGGAATTCCGGCTCTTTCCGCGGTTCTTCTGAGATAATCCACAACAGTCTCCAGCTGAGTAATAGATTTTACTTCCGGCAGATGTTTTCTCATCTGTGCCGCATAGGCGATGACCAAAGGAGCAGTAATCCTGCCACTGTTCATTTCTTTGACCGCCTTACAGACCGTGACAAAGTCATCGATCCTCATGCTGGTGGCCTGGCTTCTCTCAAACTCCGGATACTCTCTCTGGACCTTCTTATAAAAAAGATCGGCAAATTCGGCGCGGGAGAGGAAACTGAAAGTCCTTGCGGAGATGTCCTCACCCAGTTCATCGGCGGTTTCTTCAAGAATACGGATAAGATCGCCGATCCACTCCTGCTGCCTCTTCTCTTTCAATCGGATTCTTGCGACATTGCCTACAAGATCGACCTTTCCGGAGCCCGAAAGGATCTGGGCAATCAGGAGATTCCTTCCGCCGAGTTCTTTGTCATAAGAAGCACCTGACCAACCGGACTGGAACAGATCATATACCTCGTCACTGCCGACCTGCAGATAGCAGCGGCCTGTCTGTGTAAGGAATGCCGCATCAGGTTTATGGAGCATCTCCATTGAATCTTCTCGATTCTGAACACGCAGGCACAGCTTAAAGCGGGAGTTCGACCATATATTGCCGTCAACGGCGCCGGCCGGTCTCTGCGTTGCAAGAATCAGGTGAACACCAAGGCTTCGTCCGACCTGCGCGACGGAGACAAGCTCCCGCATGAAGTCAGGCTTCTCTCTTTTCATCTCAGCGAACTCATCGATTATGATCAGGAGATGCGGAAGCGGTTCTTTGGCCTCATGATTCTTGTACATCGAAGTGTAGGCATCAATTTTGTTGACTCCATACTCATTAAAGAGCATCTGTCTTCTGGTGATCTCACTGTTGATCGATACCATCGCCCTGTGCACCTGGTTGCCGGACAGGTTCGATATGGAGCCGATCAGATGCGGAAGGCCTGCAAAAAGATTAGCCATGCCGCCGCCCTTGTAGTCGATAATGAAGAATCCGACATCTTCCGGGCTGTAGGATACGGCCATAGATAAAATATAGGTCTGCAGAGTCTCAGATTTTCCGGAGCCGGTCGTACCTGCCACCAGACCGTGCGGTCCGTGGTATTTTTCGTTGAGGTCAAGGTAGCATGGTCTGTTGCCTGTCTTGTAGCCGATCATGGCTTTAAGCGTAGCCGTCGGATCGGCATGTCTCCAGCGCTCGGCTGCCCGAAGTTCCTCCGGTCCTCCTACATCATACATGTCAAAGAATGTGAGCATTGTCGGAATCTCACCTTCTTCGCCGGATTCTGACACTCGGATATTGCCAAGGCGTTTTGCAAGAGCCAGGACACGCTCATTGCTCACCTGATCTAATTCGACAGGAATACCCCTTTCTTTGCTGCTCTTTGTATAGGATATCGTATTATTTGCACAATTAATAATGCACTCGCAGTCATTGGGAAGATTGCGGTACATATCAGCAAGAAAGATCGTCGAAAGCCCTATGTTCTGATTGCGGTCGAATACATACGTTGAAATAATAGACTCTTCGACCAGCTTAGGATTACTCACAATCAGGATATACTGCGGTTTCAGAATGCCCCTGTCAGAGAAACTGTTCTCCTCAATTCGATGGCGGAATATCTGGGACATTGCGAAAAAGACATCACCCATCTCATCCTGATTGGTTGCTATGAAACGAATTTTACGATCCTCGGACCAGACATGCGGGAACCACTTCATAAAATCCCACGCTTCTCTGTCGACGTCATCATTTTCATCATAGACAAGAGCAATTTTTACGTCCGTATAGCAGTTGGCCGTAACGATCTGAGCAATAATACTCCTTGCCATATCGACAGCTTCCACACGGCTCTTTTTCCCGATGATACCGACAAGTCTCTCTTTTCGTACATCGAGAAGTACCGGTACATTTTTCAGTGTCCGGAACTGGTCTCTGATTTGTCTCGGTCGATCTGCAAGATCATCATCCACCAGTGAAAAGCGCTCTTTCGGGATGATGATTTCCTCCTGGAAATCTATATCGCCGATACCGATGCGATAGCTCATGAAATCCTCATGGGTCGCGTTGCGATTCCACAGAGAAACAGAGTCCTCATTCATCTCACAGGCTGCCAGCGCACTGATATACGTCCGGTTGAGAATCATCGCATTTTGAGAGGAATCTGACTCAAGCCGGTCACTTATCTCTGTAAGGTAAGAACGGTATCGCTCCTGCCTCTTCTCCTCCGCCTTCTTCATGCGTTTTTTCTGATTCCGGACATTGAGAATAGCCCACATGACACCGATGAATGCGGCCGCAATGGCAGTAATAATTCCCGTATACATGAAGGGACTGGTCGCGGAACCTGATTTTCTGGAGAGCCAAAGAGTGACGCCGCCTGACAGAAGCATCGGAATAGTCATTGTAAATGCCGGTCCGATCGTCATAAAAAGCGGCTGCGGATCTGCGTTCTGAGCAGCCGGAGGAGCTTCAATCTCTACAGGCTCTTCATTAATTGCCGGAATGATTCTTGGCGCGCGATGGAATTCCTTAGCTGAATCCTGTACACCGGAAAGCGTTTCAGCCGCAGCATATGCGCTGATTTCCTCCTCTGTAAGAGGAGTGCGCGAAATAGACATTCCATCCTGGGCATAGACTGCAATCATATTGCCCAGATAAATAATATTCAGCCTGAATATACGTATACTATCCCCTACTTTTAGGAGTGTAGGGCGTACATTGGGATTATCTTTTTGAGATGGGACACGTCTGTAATTGACATACGTTCCGTTCACTGAGCGGTCGATAAGATATGCCTTTCCATTTTCGACTTGGATTGTGCAGTGGGCATTGTGGGTTACATAGTTTTCCAGTACGTACTGAATTGTATTATTCGGATTGCTGCCGCAGGTAATCTCATCGTTATCATACAGGGCGTATTTTTTATATACGCAGAGAGGATGCTGCTGCTCATAGACAAGAATAGTGATTTTATATCTCTGTTCAATAATAATATCAAGACTAAGACCGTCATAAATGGCGGTCTCAGTCAAATCTTCTTTACTATTCTTTTTTCTGATTTTATAATTTCCTGATGTGAGCTTCCATCCGGCATCTTCATCCTTCTCCAGATTGAGGAATATATCTCTGGGAAGATGAAAGAGGTTCCTCTCTACCAATACCTGCATTCGGGTATTCCCCCGGTCAGTAAGTACCACTTCCCGAAATGCACTGTCAGGCTTGTAGATTGAAAGCACTATACTCATAACAGTTTTCCTTTACATATTCGTCGGGAATCAGACAAAATCCTCTTTGGAAAGTGAGTTGGCCAGATCTCTGTTGGCGCTCTCTGTCGACTCATAAATACCCGCCATCTGTTCGAGATTGGCAGCTTCTTTGGTGATAATGGCCTGCATCTTTGACATGCCGCTCTGCAGGCTGTTCAGCTTGTTGTAATAGGTCGTTGCTGCATCACCGCCCCAGGTAGCCTGAAGCTCCTGAGCAATGTTCAGCATGCTCTGTGTTGCGTTTCCGATGTTAGTGTTGCTGCTTGTAAATGTCTGGGCTGCCTTTCTGAGTTCTTCCGGTGTTACTCTGATATTATTAGCCATATCGATTCTCCTTATCTTTCTTTCTGTTCTTCACACACTATCCGCAAGATGTCAACCTTGCTTTACTTCTGGCCGGCTGCCTGAGCGGCCTGGGCTTCACTGCGCTCATAAGCTTCTGCCATCGAATTGAGCTTGACCACATATTCGTCAACAACCTTCTTGAAATTCTCCATCTGCGAGTTAAAAGCCTTAAAATTTGCATCGAACGTGGTAGCCGCATCTCCTTCGAATTTCGTCATCAATGTCTGCTCTGCTGTAACAAGATTCTGCCGTTCAGTTTCGAACTTGGCTATATAGTTCCGAAAATTTTCCGCCTTGTTCCTAAGTTCCTGTGATGTTACCTTGATTTCTGACATATATCTATCCTCCTCATATTTTTTATTGAGTATATGTTTTTCTTTCGATGGTTCTATACTATCACACGATTCGCCGAATTCTCATCAATCGGATGAATGGTCATCCAATTGGGTCGAACGGACTATCAGGAGATTAATATTTATCTGCCATGCGTTTTCTTATCTTTTCCCGGCGGGACGGACCCAGCGCAAGTTCAAGAATCCCCAGGATCACGCCGCATCCCGCAAGTATGCCGCCCACGATCATCATTATAATTCCTGCATTCATTAGATCCATCCCTCCTCGCGGGCACTGTTGTATGTCCTGATCAGGTTCGCCATGTCTTCCGACCCTTCTGCGCCCTCTTTTTCGGAAAGCTCTCTCGCCTTCTGGAACACCTCGTTAAACTCAGTATAATTCTTCTCCGCCGGGTCTTTTTTCTGTTCAATAGCTGCGAGCACAAAGGCTTTTCTGCAATATCCGCGGTAGTTGTCGGGAAACAGCTGTATTATCTCGTCGGACGTCACACGAGCCTCTTCTTCTCTTCCGGAATTCTGCTGGCAGACGCTGATGCTGCACAGAAGTTCAAGAGTTCTGTTGCCGCCACTATACATTTTTTGATAGTTGAACAGGGCATTTGTATAGCAGTCCGCAGTCTCGACGCTGTCCATTGGGACGGTCTGTGCCTTCGTCAGCCACGCGTCAGCAAGCTCATGTGTCACTCTGTTTTGAATCGAAACATCCGCTTTAGTGGACTGCTCGGTGAGGAAGTTAATTCGCCTGTCAACATCTCCAAGTTCGATATAGCACTTGGACAGCATCAGGATTGATCTGGTCTTGAGCTCCTTATCCGTTCCGGTGTTCAAAACATCCTGGAACTTTGTGACCGCCTCCTCAGTGTTGTTTTTGGCAAATGCGATTTCCGCCTGCGCGTATTCCACCGAATCCTGCTCCAGGTTCGCCTTGATCGCCTTATCAAGAATATTCTCAGCCTCGTCCAGGTCGCCTCCGCGCGCGAGACATACAGCATAATCGCGATAGTACAGGTTATTGCCGTCATACAGTTCCAGCGCTTTGCTGAAGCAATTGGTTCCGTCCTTATATCGTTCATCTTCCATATAGGAATCTCCGAGAACGAAATAAACGTCTCCCTTTACCTGATCGGTGCCTTTTATTGTACTGCTGCCAAGTACCTCATTAGCTTTTTCGATAGCTTCGGCGTTTTCTCCTGATTTATAATGACTTGTCACCTCTACCAGATAAGCATCCATCCTGGAGGCATCTATTTCCTTCGCCTCATCGGCCAGATCACGCGCTTCTGTAAAGTTTCCGGAATCAATCTGGGCTTCCGCCCGGGCAATAAGACTGTTATACTCCGAATTCCTTATATTCCGGTTTAATGTGAAGCCGCCCAGCATCAGGGCCGCACCGGCAGCAATTAGAGCTATACTGGCAATTTTTCTGCGTTTTACGCCTTTTTTATATGCTATATACTCCTCATCAATCTCCGTGATGTGATGAAGCGCATAACTGAGCTCCCTGCCGTCTTTATACCGTTCATCGGGATTCAGAGCCATGCACTTCTCTATGATTGACGCAAAGCTCGGATTAAGCCCGATATTAAACTGGCTGATAGGAATTATCTTATTAAAATCAATGTCGGGTTTATGACCTGTCAGAAGATGGTACATCGTTGCCCCGAAGCTGTACACATCCGATCTGGTATCTACGCCGCGTCCGATCGTCTGAGAAACGACGGGCAGTGTATACCGGTCAAAAACATGGGTGGGGCCGCTGTTATAAGCCCCCGGAACATTGCCGTACCTTTCCTGGTCGGTCCTTGTCTGCCCATAGGTATTGTCCACCGCTGTAAAATAATCCGCCAGTGTTTTGAACTGTTCGGGAGGTGAATACCCCTTGGTGACCCAGGTCGATTCCAACTGATTTTTCTTAAATGCAAGTGAAATATTAAAATCGATAAGTGTGACCTGCCTCGTTTGGGGATCATACATAATGTTCCCCGGCTTCACATCGCTGTGAATGACCGGAGGGGTCTGTGAATGCAGATATGCAAGCGCGTCTGAAATATCGATAGCCCATCGAAGAACATCCCTCTGCATGAACCTGCCCTGGTTCTGCAGAGCTTTCGCCAGACTGAATCCCTGAATATAATTCATGACAGTGAACATCGTACCGTCATACTCAACAAAATCGAGTACTTTCGGCAGATGCTGATGGCTCAGTTTCTTCAGGATATCGACTTCCACACGGCTTTCCAGATATGAAGGCATTCCGTCCTTGATCTGCTTTACGGCTACTTCCATCTGCAGATTCTGATCAAATGCCAGATAAATGATTCCGCCGCCGCCCTCATCTTTTTTTTGTCTGATGATGTATCGTCCGCCATCGCCGAGACGCTGACCCTGATACAATAATTCCTCACTCATTCTATATCCCCTCAGTTTCGATCAGATGTCTAAAATCCCGTTCATGTAGGCAAATGCAAATATACCTACCAAAATGATCAGCGTGATCAGAACAATGATCAGTATGATCAGCGCAGTGTTGTTCTCCGGGATTTCATCCTCTTTCTGCGGGGTCCCACCAGGTATAACCTCGGCAGGGGGAATATAATACGGGTTCTGTGCGTGTGCGGAATTTGTATTTTGAGCGCCAGTGTCGCCCTGCGCGGCAGCTGGAACCCGCCATGATCCGGGTGTCGAATTAATCCCCTCTGTAGCAGCGGCCGCCTCCATTCCCCTATCCTGATTTCCCGTTTCCGGCACCCTCGGTGCCTCTACCTGCTGCGCAGTCTTGCTGAAAACCCGCTCGGTAGCGTCACTCACAGCCGCAGGTGCATTGTCGTTTACATCCCCGAGCATGATTTCCGTCGGCTGCGTAAACTCATCATCCTGACCATTGAAGTCCTCATCAGGGGCAGGCAGCATCTCCCCGCACTTGCCGCAAAATCTCGCATCATCCGGATTTTTGTAACCGCATTTCGGACAAAACATGTCAGCATCCTCCTAAAATAGATTGCATTATATAGTTACGATTATAATACTCAGCTTTATCAGAGTAAAGCGGCGAATCGCTGTCCTGCCGTCTCACCTGACGCTGATCTGTTACTCTAATGTATATCACAAATGCCGTAAATGGGGCATTTTTCCGACAGACGGCATCTTTTTGCGGATAAGCGGTCGCTTTTTATTCTGTCGGCATCTTTTTATGGCTAAGCAGTCTTTTTTATTCTGCCGGCTTCTGTTTCAAGTGAAAGCCGCAGACAAACCTTCTCTGAATGCCATAATCCGCAAGCGGACACACAAAAGGCTGCTCCGAGGAAATTCTATCTTTACCTTCAGGTGTAAAATGACCGCAGTCATACTTCTCACACATCGTAGTCTCAGGGTCGTAGGATACGAGTACGAATGTGTGCCATCTCCAGTTGGGGATTCCACTGACTCCGTTATCCTGCATCACAATATCTCCCGGCTTAAGCTGGCTCTGATCTGTCACGAGCTCAAATCCATGTGTTGTAAGATATGCAACTTCCTTGCCAACGGTCATTCCCTTTTCCGGCTGATCAGTCATCCCCAGATTCCATAAAGCCCGGGCTATCAGTCTGTCACAGCTGATAATACCGTCCTCGCAGGGCGGCGTCGTCTGGGAATCACCGTAGACGTATCCGTTATCATGGGCTATCTGATAAACTGCCGCCACCTCCGCCAGAAATTCTTCTGTCGTAAAGTCTGCATACTCAAGTACGGTCTGATCAGCGCTCTGCCCCGCTATATCGATTACAGCCTGAAGCGTCTCTGCGTCTGTGACCAGTCCCCCTTCCTGCTCTGCCGCAACGGTGGCTGAATCCGTATCAGGGATAGCATGAACCCCATCCGCAGCGGTGCCCGAATCCGATTCAGGGGATGCGGGCGGCTCTGACGTTATATCCGCATCACTGCCGGTATCTGTTTCCCCTCTGTCATTCTGGGCAGCTGCACTTTCCGTAATTCCACTCTGATTACTGCCTGCACCGCATCCTGTGACGAAAAACAGGGTGCATATACAGATGAGCGCAGCCAGTCTGAATCCTATACTACAATACTTCACTTTTCTTTCTTCCCCTTCCGAATTCTTTTTTCATTTGCACAGCATTATATACTATGGCTTGTTACTTCATATGCAGCTTATGAAACAGACGCATTATATACCGACCAATTCTGATTCAAAGAGAGGTCTCCGGTATAACTGTGAAATTTCCACTCTCCGTTTTCATTTTTCCGCACCAGATATTCCGGATTCTGCGTCACATGAGACGAGACAACGACACTGGGATCTCCGCTTATCGGACCCGTGAAGATCGGAATACTGTCAGCGATGCCCAGGCCTTCCTGTTTCCACTCGGAGTACCGCATTTCATACTGCCCGTCATAGGTCTCACGCGTACTGATATGCAGTGTCTGGGCGTCATATACTTCCACATAATTAATATGATAATCCTTTAGTTCCTGATGAAGGGATCTGACGAAACCGCCCGATATCTCCTTCCTCATCTGGTAAAACAGTGTATAGTGATCATTCTCATCTACATTGGTTTCAATGTAATTCAGCATAGAATTAAAACTATGACTGTTCGCATCCTCTATATAAGCTCCCAGATACGCCGGAAGAAGGTTACTTATCAGGAGATTTGCCGGTATTAGAGAAGCTGCGCACTGGCCGCTCAGACCGTTCGCTGCAAGTTCAATGTCAGCTTCTCTCTCACTCATAAGATCCTCGGCCGAGTCGGTGCCGTCGGACAAAAGTGTCAGTATGTACTGTCCGGTGCTGTCATCATATGCCGCATCCGTAAGCTCCCACGCTGATCCGGAAAATCTGTTCCACGAACACGTAAAATCGCTCGTTCTCAGATTATCTACGACCTGTTTTGTGGATTTATCCCTTACCGCTAAATAGACTTTGCTTCGCGGGTAATCAGTTAAATCCCACTTAGCCACATCCATGGAACATTGAATTACTGCAGTATCGCTGATAGCAGACGTTGGAGCAGATGTGGGTTTGACATTATGAGCACTGTCTACCTCTTGAACGAACTGATTTACAGTATCTATGAAGTCTAATTGAGACTGATAATCATCTGCGCCGAGCCGTCCTGCCCTGCTGTCAAGATCCCTGAGCTTTGTGCTCTCTGCATCTGTCAAGTCAATCTGATCCATATGGGACGTCCTTGCGTCAAACCACTCTCGCACAGTCGAGTATTCACCGAGGAGCGTTCTCAGCTGTTCCTTTTGCTTTTCACCATCATCTACTATTGACTCTATGCTGGAGTCACCGTCATCCGGTCTGGCTTTCCTGGCAAGCAGAAACACCATGGCGAGCGTAAAAGATATGAGCAGCAGACAAATGGCCAGGACCGCTGCAATCGCAAGTTTTCCTCTGTCCTTATTCGGCTGTGTCGGCGGCGGAACAATTCCGTCGGTCGGATATATTGGTTCTGTACTTACATGAATAAATCCATCCTCGAGCGGATGTCCGCAGTTCTCACAAAATGCCGCATCCCCGTTATTCTCTTTTCCGCAGTTTTTACACCTCATCATTTTCTCCCCGTATACAGAGGTCTACTTACTTATATAACAGTCCACAAGTCTGATATTATATCTGCCGCTGATCTGCAGCCTGAATTGCGGCGCATTCTTAAGACTCACTTCAAAGTGCTGAATACTCGTGCCTTTGGTTACCGGCTCGGATTTATAGAGTTCCCTCAGCCAGGCACCTTCATAGACAGCGACTACCGGTGTCACAGTGTCTACACCTCCCGGTTCCGCATTCATAATAATTGTACCGGTGAGTTTTTTAAAACCGCAGTCTGAGATATCATATTCGACCCAGTTGTCCTGATCTTCATGTGTTCCGCAATACCCGGTACCGTAAATGTTCCCGCTCTCATCACGTATTGTTGTCGTAATGTACCGGAGTCCGCCTTCGGCACTGGAACCGTTCCAATACTCCAAATATGAAAGCGGCACACGGTCGAGATCCTGCTTATTAGAATAAGGCACCATTGTTGAATACTGCTTATATCCTTCATCATTGTGGAGCACCGGGTCAACAACACGGATATCTCCCCAGCCGCAGATGCCGATTTTCAGTTTCTCAACACCTCTCACGTCCAAAGTGACATCTTCCGGTTTGAATCCGCTGCGTACGATTTTCGATTTATATACCTGCGACCCGTCCGCATAAACCCGCACGTAGGTATCCGGATGATAATCCGTCCGTCTTTCATAGTTCAATACAACACGGAAGCTGAAATACTTATACTGATCTCCAATCAAGTACTCCGTAATATTCTCAACGCTGCTTCGCGTTCCGCCAAGCCCGGAGTCATACTTGTTGTTATAGTTATCATGTACATCCGTGTGTATGACCAGCTCATCTCCGGTCGTCTCTCCTCCGAAAGACGTCAGCAGAAGCGCAGGTGCTGTATATTCGTGTGCATCTACCCCGGTATCGGGTGTTGGTGTCGGTGTTTCAGACGGCGTCGAATTCTCAGGCGTTGGAACAGCTGTGATTTCTGGCGACGGAGTGATTTCTGGCGGTGGCGTTGGTGGTGTTGGTGGTGTAATTTTATAAATAAGCCAGCCGGCCGCCGAGACGACAAGAATGCAGCAGAATGCGAGAATAGCAGTTACAAGATACTTGGGGCGCGGATCGGGCTTAACGGGTACAACCGGAATAATAGGCGTATCCGAGTCCGTTGGATCATCCGGCACAACATGCCAGGGCTCATCATCAGACCCCATAGGAACTTCCGGAAGATCCTCCCCGCAGACCGAGCATTGTCTATTAGTAATCGAATTCCAGGCGCTGCAATATGGACAGTAGCACCCTTGCATATTCTCTTTCATAATAGCTTCCCCCTCATAAACAAATCATTTCATTGCGGTCCCAGGACCGATACCCAATCGTCCGATGCAAGGAACCAGATACTGTCCTCAAGGACAATACCATGTCTCTCACTTTCCTTAATACTGCCGCTGCTTTTTCCCGACATGTTTCCTGACCCGAAATCATCGCGTCTCTGCAGGAAAACTCCTCGTCTTGTCGAGCCTGTCGGTACCGGCGCGGAAGGTTTCGACACCCCTCTCTCTATAATGAACAGGGAGACACCTGCCATGATCAGAAGACCTCCGATGATAAAAATCGGAACATCAGGGATGCGGGAAATTGTCTCATACAATACCAACGCAAGGCCAATAACTGCAATTGCAGCGCTTAGGACTATAAAACCGATTCCGGATTCTTTAGAATGACTCAATGTGTCAATCGCAGCCGCAAACTCGACCGCGTTTTGATAGCGTTCACCCGGTCTTGTCATCGTGCATTTGGCAATTATATTCTCCATCCCTGCAGATATATTGGGATTAATTTTTCGGACCATCGGAAATTCCTGCAATGCATCCGTCGGATTCTTTCCGCTGACAAGATAGAAGAGTGTTGCGCCCAGCGAATAAATATCCGTCCTGGCGTCTGTCTGACCCATTCCGCCGTACTGCTCGGGCGCCGCATAACCTTTTGTCCCAAGGCCCCGGGTGTCCTGCAATTTTCCGGTCTTAAACTCCCTTGCAATTCCGAAATCCAGAAGGGCAATCCTTCCGTCCGGTCGCAGCATGATATTGGACGGCTTAATATCTCTGTGAATAATAGCCTTTTTCCGGGTGTGAATGTACGACAGTATCTGACACATCTGCCTTGCCCATCCCGCAGCAGCCGTCTCGTTGCAGGCTCCCCGCTTTTCTATAAAATCTGCCAGTGTTATTCCCTGGATGAGCTCCATCACAATAATAAAGTGTCCATCCCACTCAAAAGCCTCATAGAACCGGGGGACTCCCCAGTGATGGATCTGAGACAAAATACCGGCTTCTTCCTTCAAAGATTCAATAGAATCCTCGTCGGTTCTGGCTTCTTTTAAGCAGACAAGTTTGCCGCTTCGGTCCCTGGCCTGATAAATACTTCCCATACCGCCCGAACCGATTTCCCGTTCGACCCGGTATTTATTAAGTACAACTGTACCGATCTCCAACATTTTTCAAGTTCCTCAATACGCTTTAACCAAAAGTGCCGTAATATTATCCGTCTCTCCCCGTTCTCTATTCTTTTTAATTAGAGTGTCTATCTGATTTTTCATCTGCATTTTATTCATGCATCGATCCGGCCGCAGCTCCTGCGCAATTTCCTGCACAGTCACCTTATGCCTGAAACCATCAGAGCACAGAAGAAAGACGGTGTCCCCAACTATCCTGCCCGCATAGAGATCCTGGACACATGATTCATTCATTCCGACAGCCTGCGCAAGGATTCCCTGACGGTCATCATTTTCTGCCTCAAGCTCAGTCATGTCTCCTCGACGAACCGCCAGAGCGGTCATCGTCTGATCCTCGGTGATCTGCTTAATCTGATCAAATGTTATGCGATAGATGCGGCTGTCACCGACATTAAATATAAAATAGACGTCGTCAATGACGAGAATCGCCGTGGCCGTGGCGCCGACCGTCACCCCGCGCATCTTTCCGTATTCGTTCAGTCTCTCGTTAATATGGTCAAGCCAGCGCTTCCAGCTGATTCTCAGCATGTCTCTTGTCGCATTTGCCCTTATAAGAACAGGCAGCTGTCTGTCGATCCAGTTTTCGAATGATTTCACGACCGAGGCGCTTGCAATATCTCCCCGGACTTCTCCTCCCATACCGTCGCTGACAATAGCGACGGCAACGTGGTGTCCTTCGATTCGAAGCTGCCTTGCCAGAAGGCTGTCCTGATTCACCTGCTTTCTCGGACCCTTGTCCGTGCCGGCAGCAATAATTAAATTCATATATCCTACCCTCTATCAGAATTATTATATGAATGTTCTCGTGACAAACTCCCACCGCTTTTGCTATCGCTTAGAAGTGGGAGCTTCAGCAAATGACAAATATTCCGGACAGACTATCCATAATGGTACGGCTTAATTAATAATAGACCCCATGGTCTTTCTGCCACTGGTTCAGCGCATCAAAATTAGCTCTCTCATAGCTGTTAAAGTAATTTGCCCGAAGTACATCCCACTTATTGGACGGGCAGATCTGCTTCACGCTCTCATACCAGCCTTTGCCTTCAAATTTATCCCTGGCGTCCTGAGCCGTTTGGGAGGTGCTTGTAAATTTGAATCCATATCTTGCAAGCAGCTCATTGATGGCAAGCTGCGAATAGTAATGCATCATATTGGAATCCGAGGATTCCATGACCTGATTCATTCGAGCTGTAGTCAGATATTCACTGCTGCTCTCCGGGAACAGGAAATCCGATGCGTCAGCCTGAATACCACCGTAAATTGTGATCACGTTCGGCACAACAACCGGCGGAATCGGAGAAGGCGTCGGCGTTGGCAACGGCGTCGGTGTTGGTGTTGGTGTTGGGATCGGAGACGGCGTCGGCGTCGGTGTCGGCGTTTCTGTTGATGTCGGGATCGGCGTAGGCGTTTCCGTTGGCGGCGTTGTCGAAGCCGATGTTTCCGTCACTGTAGATGACTGCGTCGATGCAGATTCTTTAACCGAGGCCGTAACAGAACTGTCGGGCGGATTTTTTCCTTTTCCTTTTGAATGTTTATATATAAACCACATCGAAAGAATAATGACAACGCAGGAAACCGTTATGATAATAATCGGGAGTAATCCCGATGGCTTTTCCGGTCCAGGTGGTTCCGGAGGGATTATATAAATATCACCATTTTCGGAATTCCCCGGATCGTCACTTCCGTCATTGATCGGTCCGGTATATCTCCACCCGGATCTGCCGCCGATTTCATTTGTCTCCGTAATATCATCCTTAATGGTATTACCGGAAGAACCCTTTGTGATATTTGTCCGGCCTCCGCAATATGGGCAAAAGCCTGCATTTTCAGGAATTTCCTGAGAACAATTCGGGCATTTCATAATCTGTCTCCTCCAGCCTTAATGCGATTATTATACATCTTAACAATTAACATGAAAAGAGCGGATTATCCTGTGGATTTCCGCTTTATGACACATTTTTCCTTCTTTTATACTATACGTACGTGATTTGTTTTACTTCTACTTGTTTTGTGGTAATATAACTTTTGCCATGCTCATTCATCATTATATGAAAGGAAGTTCTGATCCCTCAGGACGATAAATCAAAATGCAGGTTACATGTAAAGTTTGCGGTGAAAGCATTGATGATTCATGTCAGTTCTGCCCCTATTGCGGAGTTGTCCATGAACAGGTCGGAGACAAATGGAACGATGTCCCTACCCCGCCGATTAAAATAGACGGCACCGACCGGGATGTCCGCAGATCAGTAAACATCCCTCTCATTGTAGGTACGGTCGTAATTTCGCTTACTGTCATACTCGGAAGTATTTTCTGGATCATCAGACAGAAAAGCTCGAAGCCCGTCCCTGCTCCGGATCCTTCCCCGGCATCTGATACTGTTTCTCCGGCATCCGATACAGTATCTCCGACAGCGTCTGACTCGGGTGCTCTTTCCGGAACGTTAACTCCGTCAGGCGAAGTCTCTTCAACAGGCAGCGCCACAGCGCTGACAGCCGAAGTCTCACTGACAATGCCCGATGATATTGATAACTATCACAAAGTCTCTTTTACATCGGGGGACTCATCATCTGTGCTCGAAAGAGTAAATGATCTTTATCATTACGAGCCCAGCCGTGCCTTTGATAACGATCCGATAACCTCCTGGCAGGAAGGCAATAAAAAAACAGACGGTCAGGGCGAATGGCTTGAACTACATATGAATGAACGCAAGCCTATCAAGTATATCACCCTATGTCTCGGCAACTGGAGAGATGCTGCGCGTTATGCGAGCAATAACCGACCGACGGAGCTGAATATCAAGCTTGGCGGGAAGATCTTTGCGGTAAAGTTCGAAGATGTGATGAAACCCCATTATGTCACTTTTTCAAAACCTGTCGAAGCCGACTCTATACGATTCACAATTGCTGAGGTCGTGGTCGGGACCAACGGAGATCATGATTGCTGTATTTCAGAAGTTTATGCCTATAGTGCTGAATAATTATAGGCCAAGGCTGGCAGCAACTCAATGTGTAAATCGCGATCTCTGATCGCGCGAGCTGCGCAGCGCACTTGTGCGTTTTCCTCTGCGCAGCTCTGCGATCCGCCGTAGGCTCATTCTCCATCTCTTGCTAATCGGTTCAGTCGGCAACGTTAGTAATTGGCAGTCCCGCTTTCCAATCCAGACTGAGCGGTGGTCTCCATTCTGACTCTTCTCCAAAGGACGCTGCTGCATAATCATATACAGGTATATTATGTTCGGTGCCTGACATACCGCGGAAATATGTATAAAATTCCTGCCATACCGGTTCCATTCTGCACCTGCTTCCGCTCACTTTCTCAGTCAAGCCGAAATAGTTCGCAATTCCCTGTGCATCTGCCTTCGCAAGGCTTCTCAGCGCATCATCGCTAGAAAGATATTTCTCGAAATCTCCCGGATTATCCATACATGTATGCTCTATCAGAATACTTGGAACATTTTGCATGACACCATTTCTTACGATTGCATAATAATCGGCATTCTGACCGTTATCATATTTAACACCATTTTCTGCTTCTCTTAACAGTATACCTCTATCGGTAAGACCAATTTCAGATAGCTCCCGCAATATCGAAGCTGCAGCCTCATGCTCAACCTTTGCGAGTTCAGGTCGATATATACCAGTTGTTGCCAGTGCAAGACATCCACTCTGATAATTTTCTACGTCGCCGTGCGTGTCATTATGAATACTGATCAGCATATCAGCATTATGATCGGAAGCTATTTTTACCCTGTCCTCAAGTTCTACTTTAATATCATTTTCGCGAGTCATCACTACGTTGATTTTTTCGTAATTCTGAAGTTCCTCTCTGAGAAGCATTCCGATTCTCAAATTAATATCTTTTTCAGAAATTACCGCTCCGTTACTGTTCACTTGTTTCCCTATATTATCTCCGCCTCGACCGGGATCTATAACAACTGTAACGGATTTTTCCGGTATCGGAGTATTATTTTCTTCTATTTCCGGTACTGTTTCCACAGTCGGCACCGGCTGCTCATTGCTGCTCTCTGCCGGATATGACTCAGATTCTTCCATAATTGAGCTTGAATTATTGACTAAATAATTCTCAGAATGTTCTTCGCCTGGTCCTTCTGAAACATCGTTTATCTGATCATATCGTTTATCATTTATTCTGAAAAGTAGTGCACCGGATACAAATGAAATGACGCTGACACACATTAGCAGTGTAAGAAGTATGATGATCTTTGATTTTTTCCTGCTTTTTCCGGAATCGTTAATAATGTATTCCTGACCCTGTAAACTTGAACTCACAAGAAAATCTTGCTTAAGATCATCACTCTGAATTCCCCCGCATGCACTGCAATAGTATTCATCGTTACGCAGTTCATTGCCGCAATACATGCATACTCGTTTACCGGCTGTACCATCGGTGATTATTTCCGCTCCGCACTGTGAACAGAACAGGGCATCGTCCCGCAGACTTTTCCCACAATTTGGACATTGTTTCATCGTTTCCTCCCGAGTATATTTAATTCATGTCAGCTTCTCAAAATGCTGGTAATCTTTGGGATTGCTCCAATTCCCTCCCCATGAGAACCCGTGGGCGGTAAATATCCTGTATGCGTCATCCGCTTCCGTTATTACATGGGGTATAGAGGGATCCCTGTTCAAAAGATATGGTTCCGCATTTGTATGATAATATTCAAGACTCCCGTCCGGCCTTATGATATAAAAAGGATTTTCCAGCGGGTTTATATCGATCGCCCTGCCATATGCATGATTAGAAAGATTATCGGCATCCGTCGCCCGGCGGTAGCAGAAGCAGGATGTATTGTCCACCTCGATCGATGCCTCATCCGACTCAACACCGTCGCCGGTCCAGTAGTTATCGATGAGATGCATGGAACATATCTGATAACGGCAGTAAAAGAGTTCCGTAAAAATGTCTATCATGTCCTGCGCGAGAGCGGCATTGCAAATGAGTTCTCCGACCTGAATATTCCCATCAAAGTTGAAGTGGAGAAGCTTCAGGTACCGAAGATCATAAAGGCCGATATTGTCATTGACCTGATACGATTTTCCTATGATCCGGTTATAGACAGCATCCCCCTCATATATCTCATACACGGCGAAATACTCATTGATTCTGTTCCAGTCAATAGAGTCTTCCATAAGTATACTACCCGCAGTCAGACTGAGTACGGTAGATGGCGCAAGAATGCTCCCGCCGGCATTTGCCTCATCAGACGGATTGCTTTCCGGAAATTCTGCGTCTGGCTCTCTTTCCGGTTCGACTGTCTCCTGTGAAGATTCCATCGTCGTTACCGATTCATTTTCTGCTGTAGTCTCAGAGTCAACCGATTCGGTTCCCCCGGATTCACCTGCGCTGACAGTCGGCTCTGCCGGTACAGTGTCAGAACTGTCCGTTTCGGCAGGAGTATTCTCCGACATATCAGATATATTCGAAGATTCAGCAGGCACAGACTCCAAATCAACGGTGTTCTCCACTATAGACGGAAGCCCGCTCACTGCTCCGCACCCGGATAGCAAACCACAGCTCAAAAATAACGTTAGCACTATGTACTTGATATCCGTCTTTCGCAGCACCGTCAAGACCTTTTCCCCTTTCGCCGTCTTTATCCTGTCCTATTCCCGGTCTATGCACCCGGCAAATAATTGGCAGTTACATTGTAGCATATCAGATTCAGCGTGTCGCAGAAATCTTTCCGCAAACGGCAAACCGGCTCGCATATGACACTTTTTCATCCGACCAAAGACTGTCGATCCACTATAAAGATCAAAAAAGGAGAAGCAGGATTTCTCCCGCTTCTCCCAAAAATCAAGAATCATTGACCAATATATTATCCGAAATATCTCTCCAGCAGACCCTTGAAAGCTTTGCCGTGTCTTGCCTCGTCGCGTGCCATCTCATGGACTGTGTCATGGATTGCGTCGAGATTCAGAGCCTTTGCTCTCTTAGCCAAATCTGTCTTGCCTGCTGTCGCGCCGTTCTCGGCATCAACACGAAGCTGAAGGTTCTTCTTTGTGCTGTCTGTCAGAACTTCACCGAGAAGCTCGGCAAATTTTGCTGCATGCTCTGCTTCTTCATAAGCAGCCTTCTCCCAGTACAGGCCGATTTCCGGATATCCTTCACGGAAAGCAACTCTTGCCATAGCAAGATACATACCTACCTCAGAGCACTCGCCTTCGAAGTTAGCGCGAAGGTCAGCCTTGATGTCTTCCGGAACGTCAGAAGCAACACCGACAACATGCTCAGATGCCCATGTCATCTCTTCGCTCTGCTTTACGAACTTCTCAGCCGGAACCTTACATACCGGGCATCTTTCCGGAGGTGTGTCACCTTCATGTACATAGCCGCATACTGAACATACCCATTTTGCCATAGTTTTTTCTCCTTTTTCTGTTTTTTAATGTCAACCCCTCCCAGCATCTAGGCGGGATCTTGACTATCTTTGCTTTTCTTAACAATAGCACATTAATCATCAATAGACAACGCTAACTGAGATTAGGTCTTAAAATTATTCCAACTTCTTGCTTCAGTTCAGACTGGCTGATCTGTTACATCTTCCTCTTCTGCTGCCTAGCTGTAATCGCGACCGCTGCCGCAGGGCTGATGATCCTGCCGGCTGTCACAGCGGCCTTCATCCTCAGTGTCGGCACGATGATGGTCTGTCTTCTCAGCATCTGCCTCACCGCGTATCTCACGCAGTATTTAGCTGATATTCCGGGAAGGGCGAATTCCACATCCGCTACGCTATTGAACTCAGTATCGACCGGTCCAGGGCAGAGCGCACCCACATATATACGGCTGCCCGACTCCTTAAGTTCTCTGGCGACTGCTCTGGTGAGGCTGGTGACATAGGCCTTGGTCGCGTAGTATGTCGCCATGTAGGGACCGCCCGGGAGTAGGCCTGCGGAGGAAGCTACGTTGAGGAGATAGCCCTTGCCCTGCTTTTTGAACTGCAGCAGAATTCCTTTTGCCAGGTGATGGACAGCGGCAACGTTCACATCAATCATAGACAGATCCTTGTCGAGATCCGTTTCCGTGAAAACACCACAGTCACCGAAACCTGCATTGTTGATGAAAACCGCTACCGGCAGCTCCTCGGTCCGCGCAAGTACCCGGTCACGCTCCTCTCTGACCGAAAGGTCAGCGGTCATGATTTCCGCTTCCACGCCGTATCTGCTTTTTATTTCTGCGGAAAGTTTTTCAAGCCTGTCTCTTCTCCTTGCGATAATAAGCAGATTAAATCCTTTTTCCGCAAGGATTTTTGCAAATTCAGTTCCAAGGCCTGAGCTTGCTCCGGTTATAACTGCATAATATTTCATGATAATCTCCATTCCTCTGCCTTTACAGGCAGCTTAACAGCTTTGCTCTCTGTCACACTGACTCAGTAAGAAAATAGCGGCCACACTTTACATGCCGCCCAGATTGCCGTTAGCAGCACTCTTCTCATTGATCGAGCGGGCGTTCGCTATAGATCATCAATACTCCGCCTCAATCTCCATAACTCTGTTATAGAGATACTCATTTGTCGGCACTATAAAACCGTGCTTTTTTGCCAGCCTTATCACCGTTCCGGCGAAGAGCTCTACCTCCGACCTCTTCTTATTCACACGGTCCTGGGCCATCGACGGCATGGACTCCGGCGAGAGCGAGGCCATAAGATCCACGTATCCCACCAAATCATCTTCTGTCAAAGTGATGCCCTCCGCATTCGAGACAAGTTTGGCTTCCCGCATGGCCGATACCATGACCAGGCGGGGCAGGCTTCCCTCCTCGGAGATTCCGCCATACCCGGTCTCAAAGACCATGCAGGCCTGGTTGACACCGACGTTCAGCATGAATTTGCTCCAGATGCGGTGACGGATATCATTTTCAATCGTATGCACAAAATCGATGCTATTAAAGAACGCGTCAAGAGCTTCCAGCTTCCCCTGCATGGCGGGATCGATAATTCCAAGGCAGAAGACCCCGGGTTTTTTATAATTGAGTTCGTGTCCGAAGAATGTGGCATCCATGCCCTGAGCAACTGCGTGAATCACCTTCTCGCAGCCGAAGCGCTCCGCGAGAATCTCCTCGCTGATGACCCCATTGATTGCGGAGATGATGATCGTATCCGGTCCCACTGCCGGCGCCATCGTGTCAAGAGCTTCCGCAAGACCGGTGGCTTTCGTCGCGACAATAATCAGGTCAGCAGGTTTTGCCTCTGCCGGTGTAATGATCTTGAAATCATACGGCTCTCCGTTCACCTTGTAGACAGCATCTTTATTTTTCTGATAACGGACTTCATCCATAAGGAACGAGACGTTCTCTCTGCCGATTTTGTTCTGGATCTGATACCCGAACATCGTGCCGAGTCCGCCCATTCCGATGATTGTGACATTCTTAATTGTGCTCATGTGTTCCTCCGATTCTCTGCATCCGGCTGTATTTATAATAGTATTGTAGCAATTTGAGTACCCATAAACAACAAAAACAGGGAAGCCCTCAAACTTCAGGGCTTCCCTATCTCATATCATATGTAAATGCCAATCTCTGATTGCGCACGAGCTACACGACGCACTTGTGCCTCTTATCTGATCTCCGCATGCCACTCCTGCAGCGAGCGCACCTCACTCTTGCCCATCTTCTGGGCAAGCGCGATACCCTCCACCGCAGCCTTGGCAGCAGCCATGGTCGTGATGTAAGGAATCTTATTTTTAATCGCAGCCTTTCTCAGATAGCTGTCGTCGTGGGCGGAGTCCTTGCCGATCGGTGAATTGATGATCAGCTGGATCTTGCCGTTGGTCATGTGGTCGAGGATGTTCGGACGACCCTCATAGAGCTTCTTGACTCTCTTGACCGGCAGGTGGGCCTCCTCGATGAGGTCACAGGTCTTGCCGGTAGCCATCAGCTTGAAGCCTGTCTCGTAGAGGGCTCTTGCGATCGCGACTACCTCGAGCTTGTCCTTCTTGTTGACGGACAGAAGGGCTGTGCCGGAGAGCGGCAGGGAAGCATTTGCTCCCTCTTCTGCCTTGAAGAACGCCATACCGGGTGTCCTTGCGATTCCGAGGACCTCACCTGTAGATCTCATTTCCGGGCCAAGGACCGGGTCGACTTCCTGGAACATGTTGAACGGGAAGACGGCTTCCTTAACTCCGAAGTACGGGATCTTGCGCTCCTTCATATTTGCGACCGGTGACGGACGTCCTGTCAGCTCGCTCGTGATGATGTCCGTGGCGATCGGCACCATGGAGATGCCGCAGACCTTGGATACCAGCGGGACCGTACGGGATGCGCGCGGGTTGGCCTCAAGCACGAATACCTTGTCATTCTCAATCGCGTACTGCATATTCATGAGGCCGACGACATGCATCTCCTCAGCGATTTTTCTTGTATACTCCTTGATCTTCTCAAGGTTCTCCGGCCAAATGTGCTTAGCCGGGAGAATGCAGGCCGAGTCACCGGAGTGAATGCCCGCAAGCTCAATGTGCTCCATAACTGCCGGCACGTAGGCGTGCGTTCCGTCGGAGATCGCGTCCGCCTCGCACTCGAGAGCGTGGTTCAGGAAGCGGTCAATCAGGATCGGGCGGTCAGGTGTGACGCCGACAGCTGCTCTCATGTACTCCGCCATGGACTCGTCGTCGTAGACGACTTCCATGCCGCGGCCGCCGAGAACGTAGGAAGGACGGACCATGACCGGGTAACCGATCTTGGATGCGATTGCGATTGCTTCCTCTACATTTACAGCCATGCCTGACTCCGGCATCGGGATGCCGAGCTTGTCCATCATTCCGCGGAAGAGGTCGCGGTCCTCCGCAAGGTCGATGACCTCCGGGGATGTGCCGAGAATCTTGACACCGTTCTTCTTCAGGTCGGAAGCAAGATTCAGCGGAGTCTGGCCGCCGAACTGGGCGATGACACCGACCGGCTTCTCTTTCCTGTAGATGCTGAGAACATCCTCAAGAGTGAGCGGCTCGAAGTAGAGCTTGTCGGATGTATCGTAGTCCGTGGAGACAGTCTCCGGATTGCAGTTGACGATGATCGTCTCGAATCCGAGCTTCTTCAGGGACTGAGCCGCATGGACGCAGCAATAGTCGAACTCAATACCCTGGCCGATACGGTTCGGGCCTCCGCCGAGGATCATGACCTTCGGCTTGTCCTCTTTAACCGGGTTGTTGTCCGGAGCGTTGTATGTGGAGTAGTAATATGCGCTGTCCTCTGTTCCGCTGACATGGACGCCGTCCCATGTCTCGCTGATGCCGAGTTCTTCGCGGCGATTCCTGATGTCATCCTCGGAGACCTCAAGGATCTCACTCAGATACTTGTCGGAGAAGCCGTCTTTCTTTGCCTGGATCAGCAGGTCGTCTGCCGGTACAGATCCCTTATGGGCGATGAGGGCTTCCTCTTCCTCGACGAGTTCCTTCATTTGCTCAATGAAATACTTCTTGACCTTCGTGAGCTCGTGGATCTCATCGACCGAAACACCCTTACGCAGTGCCTCATACATGAGGAAATGGCGCTCGCTGGAAGCAGTGTCGAGCTTAGCCAGCAGCTCTTCCCTGGTGAGCTTGTCAAATCCGTTCACGTGACCGAGACCGTAGCGGCCTTTCTCGAGTGAGCGGATCGCTTTCTGGAAGGCTTCTTTATAGTTCTTACCGATGCTCATGACTTCGCCGACGGCGCGCATCTGTGTGCCGAGCTTGTCCTGAACGCCTTTGAACTTTTCGAATGCCCATCTTGCAAATTTCACTACGACGTAGTCCCCGTCCGGCACATACTTGTCAAGCGTGCCGTACTTTCCGCAGGGAAGCTCCGAGAGGGTAAGGCCGGTCGCAAGTTTCGCGGAGACGAGCGCGATCGGGAAACCTGTCGCCTTGGATGCAAGTGCGGACGATCTGGATGTACGCGGATTGATTTCAATGACGATAATTCTGTCGGATACCGGATCGTGGGCGAACTGAACGTTCGTGCCGCCGATGACACCGATATGCTCGACGATCTTGTAAGCCTGCTCCTGCAGACGGTCCATGACTTCCTGTGAGATAGTCAGCATCGGAGCCGTGCAGAAAGAGTCGCCGGTGTGGACGCCCATCGGGTCTACATTTTCAATGAAGCAGACTGTGATCATGTTGTTGTCCTTGTCGCGGACAACTTCGAGCTCGAGCTCTTCCCAGCCGAGGATAGACTCCTCTACGAGGACCTGATGTACCAGGGATGCCTGAAGACCGCGGGCCATGACCACTTTGAGCTCTTCTTTGTTATAAACGAGACCGCCGCCGGCGCCGCCCATTGTGTAGGCCGGACGAAGAACGACAGGATAACCGAGTTTGTCGGCAATCTCAAGACCTTCTTCCACGCTGTAAGCGACCTGGCTTCTCGCCATCTCGATTCCGAGCATGTCCATGGTCTTTTTGAATTCGATACGGTCCTCGCCGCGCTCGATCGCGTCGACCTGAACGCCGATGACCTTTACATTATATTTATCGAGAACACCTTCCTTGTAGAGCTCTGACGCAAGGTTGAGGCCTGACTGTCCGCCAAGGTTCGGGAGCAGCGCGTCGGGGCGCTCCTTCGCGATGATCTGCTCGAGGCGGGCTACATTGAGCGGCTCGATGTAAGTGACATCAGCCATCTCAGGGTCAGTCATGATCGTTGCCGGGTTGGAGTTAACGAGCACGATTTCATAGCCAAGGCTTCGAAGAGCCTTGCAGGCCTGAGTACCGGAATAGTCGAACTCGCAAGCCTGACCGATGACGATCGGGCCGGATCCTATTATCAGTACTTTATGTATATCAGTTCTCTGTGGCATATAAATCCTCCTCTAAAATGTGCGCTTTCGCCGATTTATGCGGGGCGCAAGCTTTCCTGTCCATTTTATCTTTCCTATTTTGCAATAAATCGGTCCATATAACAAGCAAAAACTTTTTTATTTTTCGCAAATAATTTTAATACCGGCGCAGTTCATGCAGGCTGCAGCCAGGTTCAAGGACCGGCGCAAACATCATCTTCGTGAGAAAAACATTGCAGGTCCGACCGAGAGATCGCGCATGGGCGGCTTGTCGCCCGCGCAAGCTCGCAGGGCAGGAGCTGCGTTTTTCGATGAAGATGATGCTTGACGCCGGATCTCGAAACTCACGTGCAGCCTTTCGGAACTGTTTCGTAAGCCCCCAGAATTTTTCGTGGTGAATTCACACAGAGTGCAATTCATCCACATAATCATCCACATTATCCACAAATCCACCGCCCACACTGTTCACACAACACGCCGATTGGGTTTTCGAATCATTTTGTCATCCCGAATTAAAGAAATATTCAGACACAAGGTGCAAATGCAGCCTCCTTTCACAATAAAAACGGACAGTACACCCGAGTTACCGGATGACTGCCCGCCACTACGCTAATTCATATTCACTGAATCTTTATAAAATTATGCTTCTGTGACTGCCTCCACGAAGACATCGAGGGCTTCCTCGTCTGACGCATGGAGCGCGCTCTTAATCGTCAACACGTTATCCACAATCTTCACATTCTTAAGTGTGGATAATTTCTCGTTCATGAGCTTTGCGGAGACCGGTGCCCATGTGCCGTTCTGAGCGAGAGCGATGACCTTATTCTGAACTGTCAGGCACTCCATGTCATGAAGGAGGTTGGCTACCGGCAGATAGATGCCGTTGTTGTATGTCGGGGAGAAGATGACGATCTTGCCGACTCTCCAGATCTCGCCGATGATATTGGACGAATGTGTCTTGGAGATATCATAAACCTTGACATCCTTGCCGCTCTTAGCGCGAAGTTTTGCTGCAAATGCCTCAGCCGCCGAAGCTGTATGGCCATACAGAGATCCGTAGATGACAACGATTCCGTCGTCTTCCGGCTCATACTTGCTCCACTTCTGATATTTGTCGATGAACCATGCGATGTGCTCGCCTCTCCAGACCGGTCCGTGCAGCGGGCAGATGAACTTGATGTCGATCTTGGCAGCCTTCTTCAGGACAGCCTGGACCTGTGCGCCGTACTTGCCGACGATATTTGCATAATACCTTCTCGCGTCATCGAGATAGTCCTTCTCGAAGTCGTAATCATCAGCGAAGATGCTGGATTCGAGCGCGCCGAATGTGCCGAACGCGTCTGCGGAGAAGAGTGTGCCTGTCAATGTGTCATATGCGAACATAGCTTCCGGCCAGTGGACCATCGGAGCCATGACGAATGCAAATGTATGCGCGCCGGTCGCCAATGTATCTCCCTCTTTGACGACGATCTTCTTCATATCGGCCGTCTCCGGGAAATAGTTCTTCATCATCTGGAAGGTCTTTACATTTCCGACCAGCGTAAGTTCCGGGTGCATTGCTGCCACTGTCGCGATCTGAGAGCAGTGGTCCGGCTCCATATGAAGAACAACCAGGTAATCGAGCGGACGGCCGTTCAGCGCCGTTTTAAGATTCTCGAGATACTGGTCCGAGATGGAAATATCAGCTGTGTCGAAGACCACGGTCTTCTCATCGAGCACGATATAGCTGTTATAAGAGACGCCCTTCGGGAGCGGGAACAGATTCTCAAAGAGAGCCAGTCTCCTGTCGCTGCCGCCGATCCAGTAAATGTCCTTGGTTACTTCCTGGATATTGATCATAATACTTCCTCCATCCTGATTTTTATGATTCAATTTACTTATAACTGCATGTCATATTCCGGGCCCTGCCTATAAGACCCGGCGCGGGATCCGTACAGTGTCGTCTGATACAATTCCGGACTGAATCCACACGATATACATATTATATTTGAAATAAACTCCGACTGCAAGAAGTACATCACTTTTGACTAAAGCCCCTGCCCTGCTGCCGGACTGCACTTTGATGCACCTCGCTGTGAGGTTACTTCAGAAAATGTTGCCACGAAGAAATTCTTCTGCGCAGGCCGCCGTCTTCGCAAGATAGCTGATGACATCCACCGGATACTGTCCCACCGCCGTCTCGCCCGTCACCATGACTGACGACGCTCCGTCGAGGACCGCGTTAAATATGTCGGAGACCTCAGCCCTTGTCGGGACAGCGCTCTTCTCCATCGACGCCAGCATCTGGGTGACGACCATGAACGGAACGCCGGCATTCCGGCACTTTTCCGCGATCATTTTCTGCACCGCCGGAAGCTCCCACAGCGGGACCGCGTTTCCGAGATCCCCTCTCGCTATGACGATCTCATCTGACACGGGAAGCAATTCATCGAGGCACTTCACTCCGTCCATGTTTTCTATTTTAGCAAATATCCTTATATCTCCTGCACCAGCCTCATAAAGCGCCTGTCTGACAGTCTCGATGTCCTGCCTGTCTCTCACAAATGGCTGCATGACCGCCGTGACACCGTATTCTTTTGCGACGCGGATGTTGGCAAGGTCTGTCTCCGTCATCGTCGGCGTGCGGATCGAAACGCCCGGCAGCGCAATGCTCTTTCTGCCTGTCAGCGTCCCGCCTCGAATGATCCGGCAGAACGCCCCTCCCTCTGTCTGAGCAGATACCTCAAGCAGGATTTTTCCGTCGTCGAGAAGGACCTCCTGGCCTTCCGCAAGGAAGGGAACTATGCTGTCCGGAACGAGCACCTTCGGCAGAGGTTGTAAACTGCCGGCATCATGCGTCGTATCACTATCGTCGGCCGACCCGTTTTCCCGCACCGCAATGCTGCACTGATTTCCCAGAAATACCGTCTCCCCCTCATGAAGGGGCAGGGGCTCCATCCTGCCGACCCGAAGCTCCGGTCCCTGCATATCAATAAGAAGCTGGGGGCTCACCCCGGCCTCCGCGGCAGCTTTATGCAGGTTCTCTGTGAGCGGCGCTGATTCCTCCAGCGTCACATGCGAGAGATTGAGACGAATGCCGGTCATCCCGGCTTCAAACATTTTCTGAAGGACCGCTGTCTCGCGGCAGGCGGGTCCGATCGTACCGTAAATATCCAGCATAATTGCACCTCGATAGTCGATTTGCTGTCTGATTATTAGTAATAGCTTTACGATTAGCTCTGCTCGATAAGCTCGTGGCATCATTTGTACCTGATTGTGTATTTATGATACCACAGTTTACGTAAAATTGAATACAGATTGCTTCTGATAACCCCCATACCAGATATCTGTCTTAGGTCTATAAAAAGAAGCGTTTACCTTGACGAGAACAGTTAACTTTGTTAACATTATGTAACCCACATCAAGTGGGTGAGGAGCACTGCATAGCGGCAGGCGGTTGACCATCATTCTCCGAAAGGAGGTGATTATATGCCTATTACACTCACATTTCATGTGTTTGGTTTTACTATCACAGTCCGTGTAAAGAGCAACAACCGCCACTCTGCCAAGTGACGGTTGTTAAGTAAAAAATCGTTATCTTGAAATGAGGACAACCGCTTGTCGCAGTGCTCCTCTTTCTTGTTTTATGATAAGGCATCCGGTTATATTTGTCAAGTTCGGGCAATTCTCCATGTCGAGCCTGCATCACGCCCCGAACAGCCAGTCCCACCAGTCCTGGCCTGAATTGTCGTTCGAGCCGCCACTGTCTTCACGCCCGCTGCCGTAGCCGTCCGAGTTGCCGTTGTCATCTCTGCCGCTTCCCGTATTCCCGTCGTAGCCGCCATTGCCGCTGCCACCGGAACTTCCGCCGGAGCTGCCGTTCCCGGAATTGTCGCTTCCGCCGTTCCAGAAATCACTCCACCAGCTTCCGCCGGAGTTTCCGTTGCTGCCGGAATTTCCGCTGTGACCGCTGCCGCTGTCATTTCCGTGGCTGTTTCCATTATGGTTATTCCACCACTCACTCCACATACTCGTATGCTCGCTGCAGGAGTGGCTTCCCTTCATGTTGTCCGGAATTACGTAGGCAGCATCCTCGGTGCCTTCCGTCGCGGACCGCAGGTAGACGTGCCGCTTAGAGTTCGGGCAGTAGGAACCCGCCTTCTCGCCGGAAGATGTACAGACCTCGACAGCGACGTGGCAGTCACACTCTTCGTTCGGCTCTGTACCTTCGGCGTAGTACTCCACTGCGGTCATATCTCCCTGCTCCGTCACGTCACAGAGCCCGGTGACGGCAATTTTACCGCATTTGGTGCAAATGATGCACTTGACCAGCTGACCGGTCGAGGCGAAATCGGCATTTGCATAACTCTCATGAGCCCGCGACATGACGGACTTCCAGATAGCCTTCACATAATCGCCGCTCTCCTGGGCGGAATTGTCATCGTTTCCTCCCCAGATACCGCATGTGAGGTAGGGTGAATAGCCGATGAACCACGAATCACGCACATCATTAGTCGTGCCGCTCTTTCCCGCCAGAGACATATTCTCGAAATTGGCATCAACGCCCGTCCCGGAATCCAGAACATCCTCGAGAGCGACCGTGAGCAGGGCGGCTGTCTCCGGAGTGACCACCTGATGCTTTTCGGGAGTCTTTTCAAGCAGCACCTGGCCGCTTCTGTCAACGATCTTCGTATAGTATACAGGTTCAATATACTCGCCGCCCCTGGCAAGTGTGCCGTAGGCTGCGGTCATCTCAAGATTTGTGACACCGCCGTAGGTCCCGCCGAGGGCAAGCGCTTCGACCCTGTCCTCATCCGTTAGTGTCGTGATGCCGAAGTCTGAAAGACTCGACCAGACCGTATCCATGCCAAGCTCCTGAAAGCACTTTAGCGCCACAATGTTGCTCGACCGGGTGATTGCCTGATGAACTGTCGTCATCCCTCTGAACTGACCGTCGCTGTTCACGATCTCTGTCCCGTCGGAATAGGCGTAGCTAGCATCATCGATCGTCGTTCCCAGTGTGAAGGCTCCGCTCTCGATGCCGGCCGCATACTCCCCGATCACTTTAATCGTTGAGCCCGGCTGTCTCTTCAGCATTGTCGCCCGGTTCAGGATAAGATTTGCTTCCTTAGCTCCCCTGCCTCCGACCATGGCACATACAGCTCCGGTGTTCGTGTCGAGGATGACCAGGGATACCTGCGGGTCAGACGAGTAGTAATCGCTCCGGTTGGCTTCCTCCTCACAGATTGTCTGAAGACGGCTGTTCTCTGTAGAGTAAATTGTGAGGCCTCCCCTGTATACGAGGTCCCATGCTTCCTCCTCGGAACAGCCCTTCTGATTCATGAGGTCGCCCACTACAGTGTAGAGAAGCGCGTCCTCAAAGTAGCTCATGATTTCCTGCGGATTGCTGTTATCCGTGGCTGCCTGGGCAATCCGGTCATAGACGGGATCCGCCATTGCTTCATCGCGCTCTCCCGGTGTGATGTAACCCTGCTCAAGCATCTTGTTGAGAACGATTTCCCTGCGCTCGGCATTATTTTCAGGATTTTTTCTCGGATTGTAGGTCGTCGGATTCTTGGTGATCGCGGCAAGGACCGCCGACTCTGACAGAGTCAGCTCCGAGACATCTTTATTAAAATAGTATCTGGATGCCGTCTCGACACCCCAGTTTCCTCCTCCGAGGTTTATCGTGCTCAGATAGTTTTCAAGGATCCACTCCTTGGTGACTTTTTTCTCAAGGCAGACCGCGAGGAACTGCTCCTGAAGCTTTCGCTCCACTTTTTCTGCAAATGACGTCTCGCTCGTCCACTCCTCGAACACGTTATTCTTCAAAAGCTGCTGCGTAATCGTGCTTGCGCCTTCATTGAATCCGCCTCTCATTACTCCGCGGACAAAAGCTCTGCAGATACCGTACACATCGATCCCGCCGTGTTCATAAAATCGTTCATCCTCGATGGCGACAAATGCATGCTGCAGATCTTCGGGAATCTCCGTAAGACTCACATACACCCGGTTCGATTCCTCCCCTGACAGAGTCAGCGTTACGTTCCCGTCCGTGTCGAGGACACTCGTTCTGTACCATTTCGGTGCAGCGTCAAGAACGCTGATGGATGGCGCCATCATAAATATACATACCAGATACACCATGACAGCCGCAGTCAGTACAGAAACTCCGGCTATCGCAAATACCAGAATTCTGGCCCTATTCATATTTTTTATTTTCAATAGGTCACCTCCTGACTGTAAACACGCCGTCCTTCCATATCAGAGGGCAGAAAAACTCTTACATGATTATTTTTATCATTCATTTGTGTGCAAATCGTGTTCTGTTTTTTGCGAATAATTTACGATTGGTTACGTTTTGTGATAAACTGTTGTCTGGCGCGCACATCGCGCCAGTCGATTGGAGAACACTATGATTAAAAAGAAACTGTCAATCATCCTCCGGGTCATCCTCTTATGCGTATCGACCGCCCTCTCTTTATGCTTCGCGGCAAATGTGCAGGCGGATGAACTTCCGGAGAATGTAATGTTCGCTGTGACCCATAACGCGGGCGGAGAACCCATCGGTCCCTACTACGATTTTGAGGCAAACGGAGGGACCCGCTATCTCTTCCTTCCCGAAGGAGCGGGCGAGGAACTAAAGATTCACTACTCCGGAGACATCACGGAGGTCAGCGAAGGACACCTGGACACAGGAGCCCATACAATCACAGGCACCATGGAAGCTTTTATCGCTTCCATGCCGGACAGCAGAGATGTTCCTGTCGTTATAAGGAAATCAAAAATTCCGTCGCTTGAGATTTCACTTACGGATTCGCTGGACGACATCCACAAAGATAAAGACATGGTCAGCACCGGGGCTTCGGTTGTCCTCACAGATCCGTCGGATCCGGGCAGCAATTTCGTCTCTGCGGGCGATTGTGAATTCAAGGGCCGTGGAAATTCCTCCTGGGAAGTGTACGACAAGAAAGGATATCAGCTGAGGCTCGGGGAAGCCCGCATGGTACTCGGGATGGATAGGGCCAAGACGTGGGTCCTTCTTGCAAATGCAAGCGACCCCACACTCCTGCGCAACAAACTTGTCTATGATATCACCCGGCAGATGAAGTTGGCATTTGCCCCGGAAGGTGAATTTGTCGACCTGTGGGTGAACGGCGATTATCGTGGAGTCTACCTCCTGACCGAAAAGGTTCAGATTGGTCCGAACCGTCTGGATCTCACGAGCGGCCACGGTATCATCGCGGAGTTTGACAATGCTTTCTATAATAATGAAATCTATTTTCAGGATTACTTCGGGAATTACTTTGCGCTGAAAGATTCGGCGGATCCGGAGGGGCTGAATGATTTTCTGAAATTTCAGGAGGCTGTCGACACGCTGGACTACCTGTTGGACGAAAAGCGGGACTGGCAGGAGATAGAAAAGTGGATAGACGCGGAGTCATTTGCAAGAATGTTTTTAGTGAACGAATATTTTGCCAACTGCGAGTCAGCTGTCACCAGCTTTTTCTGGTATCAGGACGGAGAGGACGACGTGCTGCACGCCGGACCTGCGTGGGATTACGACACCTGCATGAGAGACGGCGTTGAGGATCCCGCCGAGTATTACGTGTATAAAAATACGTTCTACAACCGGTTCCTCCAGCACGAGGAGTTCCAGCAGCTCATCTCGGAAATATACGCCGATGAATGCCGGCCCCTCTTCGAGGGCGCTTCAAACGATATGTACGCACTCCGGGACCGGATTTCATCGTCCATCGATATGAATTATATCCGCTGGGATGTTCTTGGCGGAACGGATGCCAAAGGACACGAGTCCTTCCCGAGCTATGAGCTGAATTTCAACGATCAGCGCACATGGCTCCGTGAGCGGGCAGAGCACTTCTCCCCCGAGGGTGTCGTCGGCGAGGTCGTACCCTATGCGTTCAGTCTAAGTATGTCGGAGGACGGCAGGTATGTCGACTTCTACCTGACCTCGACCCGGCAGTCGATTGTCCAGGCAGAGGCTTCCGTGTGGAGCCTTGCGGGCGGCGCGGGCACAGCCACGAGGATCCGCGCGGACCGCGAGGACAGTGATTCCGGGCTTCCCAGATGGCATGCACAGTTCGATCTTGGCACTTCCCGCTACTTAGGCACCTTCAAGGTGCAGATGATCGTTAACGGTCAGGCCGCTCAACCGGCAGCGGAAGGGACCTTCTTCGTGAGCTCCCTGCCCGAGGATACCGGCAGCTATACATATGAGGGAATCGACTTTAGTCCTGTCTTTGATCCGGTCTACTACGCGATGCGGTATCCGATTGTGAGAAAGCAGGTGGGCTACGACAAGGAGAGGCTCTTCGCCCACTTCATCTCAACGGGCATAAGAGCAGGCTATCAGGGCAACGAGGCCTTCAATGTCCTCTGGTACAGGGAGCACAACGAGGATCTGGCGTCCATCTACAAGGAAAGCTACCTGTCCTACTATGAACATTACCTGATCAAGGGTATGGCGGAGGGCCGACCGGGGCATCCGTGACGATGTTCAGTCTGATACGATGATGTATCTAAGTTATCGTAAAGAAGCGGAACGTTCCGTTAAGTCATAATGCAGGAGTTAAGGTATCAGTACAAGCGAGCTGTGCCTGTGCGTTGCAGTTCAGACGAGCTGTTCTTGCACTTTGTTACCGGTGCAAAGCATCCATCTTCGTGAGAAAAGCATTGCATATCCGACCGAGAGATCAACAATGCGTATGCATTGTTACAGCTCGCAGGGAAGGATATGCGTTTTTCGATGAAGATGATGTGTGCACCGGTTCTTGAAACTCGGTTGCAGCTTGTCTGAACCGTAACCACACAAGCACAGCGTGTCCGGACTGATACGCGCACAAACTAGTAAGGGCTGCCGCGAAAGCGGCAGCCCTTGCTTTATATCTTATTCAAATTTGGGGAAATCAGCGGCCGAACTCTTTTCTGTAGGCTTCGACCTCATCGACTGTCGGCATTACGCAGAGCGCGCCCTTCTTGGTGGTGACCAGGGAAGCTGCGGCATTTGCAAATGTAAGAAGCTCATGCAGCTGCTCCTCATTCATCTCAAGACCATATTTAAGGACATGGTGCAGAGCGGAAGCGCAGAATGTGTCTCCAGCGCCTGTCGTCTCGACAGTGTTCGGATTCAGGAAGCCTGCCTCGTAAGCTTCTACGCCGTTGCAATATGCCTTGGAGCCGGCCGGGCCGTATGTCGCAAATACGAGCGGGATCTTGTACTCGTCGATGATCATCTTGATGCCCTTGTCAAGGTCTTCCTCACCGGTCATGAAAGTAATCTCGTTGTCGGAGATCTTAAGAACGTCGCACTGAGACAGACCGTAAGCGATCTTCTCTTTTGCCTTCTCCTCGGAGCTCCAGAGAGGCGGACGAAGGTTCGGGTCGAAGGAGATGATGGCGCCGTTTTCCTTGGCAATCTTAAGAGCCTCAACTGTTGCGGCCTCAACGCCCTCATGGGTCATGGAAAGAGTTCCGAAATGGAAGATCTTTGCGTCAGCGATGTAATCCTTGTTAGCGATGACCTCATCCTTTGTCAGCATGATATCTGCGCCGGGGTTGCGGTAGAAGGAGAAGTCTCTGTCGCCGTTCGGCAGCTTCTCGACGAATGCGAGAGTCGTATGAACTTCCTCATCCATCATGAGAGCGCCCATGTCGATACCCTGATCGACAGTTCTGGCCTTCAGCATTCTTCCGAACATGTCATCGCCGACCTTGCCGATGAAAGCGACCTTGCGGCCTGCCTTGTTCAGCATGGCAAGAACGTTGCACGGTGCTCCGCCCGGGTTTACTTCCAGAAGTTTGTTTCCCTGCTCAGAGATTCCGCTCTCTGTAAAGTCGATCAGGAGCTCGCCGAGTGCTGTAACATCATACTTTTTGCTCATCTTGAATCCCACCTTTTCTTTTTATTATTTTGTGTGCCGTGCCCCCGCTGTGCGCGGCGCACGAATATGTGACCGATAATCATCTGTTATTATAGCATTATAGTGCACACTTTATCCATAAATCAGACAAAAAAACAGGATACAAACCGAACAATTTATAAGGTTTGACATTTTTTCGTGCGTATTTTGTGCATTATTTCAAAATGTTTACTGACATTTATCATTTTTAGCGCTTTGCTTTTACACATAAGGCACAGCCGGGGAATCAGTTCAGACGGGCTACATCGGGGTTTCAGAATCTGTCGCAAACATCATCTTCATCGAAAAACGCAGGTCCTTCCTATGTGGTGTCGCTTGCCGCTGCTTTCATCAAATGCTATACTGACTATCATACCCCTGCCCCATCCTAACAAAGCGCCATATTACTTAGATGCGCGCTCTATAAAGCGCGGCGGCAGCGCACCACGTCCATAGGAGCTGCCTCACTGCATAGGAGCGGAGGGGTATCATCCCAGGTAATACGCACCACACGGAGAAATATATGAAAGAAACACACGGCAATTGGACCGCACTCTTTTCAAGAACCATTTTGAGTAGAGGTAAATCTTATTATCAGAGCGGTAAAGCAAAAAAGCTTATTGAGGAGAACGACGGTTTCAGCCTGACGGTCAGAGGCTCCCGTAACTATACGGTCCATATCGGAACTGACTACTTTGGTGATTTAGAGTCACTCTCCTGTACCTGTCCTTATGCCGCCGAAGGAGAGTATTGCAAACATATGGCGGCAGCCCTCTATTATCTTGAAAACTATTTCGGAGAACCTTTCTGTCTTAACGAGGAAGCTGAAAGCCGGCTGTTTTCATCAAAAAGCACTGTAAGTACATTGGCGGGAGCATCTGTCGCTTCGCGCACCACAAAGTCGGGAGCATCGGCAGCTGCTCGTGACGCTGCCTCTACCCATAATGCAGCATCGGCAGCTTCAACGCGCGACACAGCACAGGGAGCATCAAAAGACGCAAAGTCCAGGGCACCTCAGAAGGCACAGACCGCTGCATCGAAAAAAGAAGGCGGAGCAGGACCTGTGGGCAAGCGTTCCCCTGTGAGTACGGGGTATTTTTCCGATATTGAAAAAATGCAGAAATCAGAGCTTGCGACCCGCCAGCAGGAGGCACCCTCTTCCCCCTTCGTTCCGTCTGATTACCGTTATTTCAATAATCCCAATTATCTTTCCGATATAAAGTCACGTGAATCCGACAGAAAGAAAGCCCGCACACTGGTCAATAATAAGGACTGTGATGATATCAAAGTGCGCTTAGCATACCGGGAAGGCACCAGTCAGGAGGACATCATCGGTGAAGCGACCTGGTCAGCTGAACCGGATTCCTATTACGATAGCAACACCGTCCGTCTGACATTCAACAGGCAGCACATTCTCTCCTCGACATGTTCCGGATGGCGCTGCAGAAATGCGCGCTATTACGGGTCGGATGACTACGCTTGCGAGCATCAGATCGCGGCCATCTATCTTCTGCAGGACTATCTGAGGATCAACAATCCGGGAGACTCCACCAACCTGTCCGGCATCCGCTTTCTGACAGGTATTACCGGCGATATAAAGGCAGACACGGCCGACGTCGTCCCGTCACTGACGATCACCCCCTACCTGACGCGTGACGAAAACGGTATTTCCGCCTGTTTTCGCGTCGGCGCCGGGAAGCTGTACAAAATAAAAAATCTCCCGGAATTCTCGAAGACTGTCGCTTCCGGAGGGCAAATGCTATTCGGCACAAAAACCGATCTCACCCTGGGAAAGGAATACATAAAGCCCGAATCGGTCAAGTGGATGACCTTCATCGATAACTTCCTTGCCCGAGAACAGATAGAGCTAAAGCAGTTCACCGCAAGGCTCAAACATAGCAACTACTATTCCTACAGTATTCCGGAGACAAAAGACAGTATTGATCTGACCGGTCAGATTCTTGATGACTTTTTCGACACGGCCATCGGCGACTTGATCGAGTATACGGACAAGACAGGACTCAAAAAAGATAAGCGCAATCTCCGCTTCAGACTGCGCGATCTCCCGGTCACGCTGAAGATCAGCGCAAGCCGCGGTCCCGGAAATGTGATCGACGGCATCCTGATGACAGGGGATCTGCCAGAAATCATAAAGGGAATTAACCGGCGCTACTATATCACCGAGGATGCTCTGAACTGCATTCCCGAGGAGCGCTCTGCAGCCCTCAAAGCGGTGCTCGATGCAGAGCATGGCGGTTATGTGCGCATAATGATCGGGCGCCGTTATTTGCCCAATTTTTATCACAAAGTACTGCCCTCCCTCCGCGAGATCGTCCATATTGAAAGTTCGGAGAACGACGAGGAACTCATCCGGACGATCCTGCCTCCGGAACCGGAATTCATCACATATCTGGATGTCGATTCCGGCAACCTGGTAGGTCGGGCCGATGTCTACTACGATAACACCCGCTTTGCACTGGCGGATCTTCTTAATGGCGACTCTCCAGAGTCATTCCGCAGCTTAGAGGCTGAGGGAAGCATGCTGGAACTTCTGCTCCGCTACCTTCCCCACTATGATCCGTCTTACCGAATTCTGTTCGCGCCGAAAGACGCGGAGCTTACATTTGACCTGCTTGACCGCGGTATTCCCGAAATCCTGCAGCGCAGCGAAGTGCGCATGACGGACCGCTTCAAAGCCCTGAAGGTCCGGAACCGCTCTAAATTCGACATTGGTCTCTCTGTAGAGAGCAATCTGCTCGATATCTCTGTCACTTCGAGCGATCTCTCCCCCGAAGAGCTCCTCGATATACTGTACAGCTACAAAAAGAAGAAAAAATTCATCACCCTGAAAAACGGCGATTTCTTCAAGCTGGACGACAATGAATCCATTGCTCAGCTCGTGGAAATGATGGAAGCGCTCC
The DNA here is from genome assembly GCA_045112155.1 of Lachnospiraceae bacterium. Classification (GTDB taxonomy): domain Bacteria; phylum Bacillota; class Clostridia; order Lachnospirales; family Lachnospiraceae; genus Chordicoccus. The sequence continues at coordinate 48,221 of JBGUHN010000070.1, read as the reverse complement.
ATGTTTCCCCAAAGGAATTTGTCACCGGAAAGATGCATATCCCTGCCTACCGTGCCCTCTATCTCGACAAAATGATGGAGGCTTCGCAGGATATTTACGCGACGAGGGACAGCCGTTTCAAATCGCTGATCAAGGAGTTCAAGACCATCGAGGATGCGGACTTCGAAGTGCCGAAAACGCTGAAGAGCACGCTCCGAAAATATCAGAGCGTCGGCTACCGCTGGCTGCGCACGCTGGACGCCCACAGCTTTGGCGGCATTCTGGCGGACGATATGGGACTCGGGAAAACACTCCAGGTCATCACAGTCCTTCTCGCTGTCAAAAATGAAAACCCCGGGAACTCCCGGCCGGCTCTCATCGTAACTCCCGCCTCGTTGGTGTATAACTGGAGGGAGGAGCTGGCTGCATTTGCACCATCCCTTGCAGTCAGTTTGATTGCGGGAACCGCAAAGGAGCGGGCAGGTATGATCGCGGCCTGGCGCGACAACGACGTTCTGGTCACTTCCTACGATCTCTTAAAGCGCGACATCTCGGAGTACGAAGGGAAGCAGTTCCGCTTCCTTGTGGCAGACGAAGCCCAGTATGTCAAGAACCGGACCACTGCTGCCGCCAAATCACTGAAGCTTGTGAAGGCAGACACCCGTTTCGCTCTGACAGGAACGCCGATCGAGAACAGGCTCGGTGAACTCTGGTCCATCTTCGACTATCTGATGCCGGGACTTCTCTATTCCTACGATGACTTCCGGACCGGATTCGAGGCTCCGATCATGAAGTCTGAAAATGAAGAAATCCGCGAGCAGCTCCGCAAAATGGTGACCCCGTTCATCCTTCGCCGAAAGAAGGCAGATGTCTTAAAAGACCTGCCGGACAAGCTGGAGGAAGTGCGTTATGCTCACATGGAGAGCAAGCAGCAGAAGCTTTATGACGGTCAGGTCGTCCGCATGAGGAAAAAGCTGCAGAGCACGAGCGAGACCGATTTCCGCAAGGGTAAGATCGAGATTCTTGCCGAACTCACCCACATCCGTCAGATCTGCTGCGATCCATCCCTCATGCTGGAAGACTATGATGGAAAGTCAGCAAAGAGAGAACTCTGTCTGGAGCTTATCGATTCACTGATCGACGGCGACCACAGAGCCCTGATCTTCTCCCAGTTCACAAGCATGCTGGAAAAGCTTGAGGAGGATCTTAAAAAGCGGGGAATTGAGTACTATAAGATCACCGGCGCAACGCCCAAGGCGAAGCGAATGGAGCTTGTAAAAGCCTTCAATGAGGGCACGGTTCCTCTCTTCCTGATCTCGCTGAAAGCCGGCGGCACCGGTCTCAACCTGACCGGGGCGGATGTGGTCATCCACTACGATCCGTGGTGGAACACGGCGGTTCAGGACCAGGCTACCGACAGAGCTCACAGGATCGGTCAGACAAAAATCGTCAATGTCTACAAGCTGATCGTCAAGGGAACGATCGAAGAAAAGATTGTGGAAATGCAGATGAGCAAGCAGAAGCTTGCGGATGATATCCTCTCAGGCGAGGGAGTGGCCTCCGCTGCTCTAAGCCGCGAGGATCTTCTGGAGCTTCTTGCGTAAAACGAAACATATGAAGCAAGTTTTGGACTGTCGCCCAAAATTCAGGCCGACAGTCCAAAAGTGAAATTTCCTATATCCTACTGTATGTGCAGGCGCAAAGACGAGGCTTACCGTGTTATTTACGCTTCTTATGCACCGCATTCCTGCCCGAGCCCGGTCTGCCGGGCTTGTTCTTTTCGGCAGGCACACTATTCCCCGGTCTCCCGCTTTTTGCTTTTCCAAAATCGCGCTTCGTGCCCGAAGACGCCTTCTCTTCAGTTCCATGCTTCCCGCCAGGAGATGCCTTTCTTTCACCTCCGTGCTTCCTGCCCGAAGACGCCTGCGTATCACCTCCGTGCTTCCTGCCATCTCCACCCCGCTCCTTCATCTTCCTCGGCCGAATCAGGCACTCCGGTCCAAAGCCGATCAGGTCAGCTCTCCCCTCTCTGAGCAGGGCCTCCTTCACGAGCTCGTAATTGTCCGGATCGTAATACTGGGTCAGGGCTCTCTGGAGAGCTTTCTCATGCGGATTTTTCACGACGAAGACCGGCTCCATTGTCAGCGGATTCAGTCCCGTGTGATACATACATGTCGAGACTGTGCCGGGTGTCGGATAAAAATCCTGCACCTGATCCGGCCTCACATGATTTTTATGCAGATACTCCGCCAGAGTAATGGCGTCCCTCAGCGTACTGCCGGGGTGGGACGACATGAGGTAAGGCACGAGATACTGCTCACGCCCGGTACGTTCATTTATCTTTTCATATGTGCGGACAAATCCCTCATAAACCTCATTCCCAGGTTTGCCCATGAGCGCCAGCACATTCGGAGACACGTGCTCCGGAGCCACGCGGAGCTGTCCGGAGATATGGTGCTCACATATCTCACGCATGAAAGTCTTATCCGGGTCGAGCATCACGTAGTCGAAGCGGATGCCGGATCTGACAAACACTTTTTTCACTTTTGGCAGCTTCCGGACCGTCCGAAGTATATCGAGATATTCCCTGTGGTCAGCGATCAGGTTGGGGCAGGGTTTCGGGGTGAGACACTGTCTGTGTTTGCAGGCACCGACTTTCAGCTGCTTCCGACAGGCCGGCGCTCTGAAATTGGCAGTCGGCCCGCCGATGTCGTGGATGTAGCCTTTGAATTCGGGGTCGTTTGTCATTTGCACAGCTTCCTCGACGATCGAAGCCTTGCTTCGCGCCTGCATGATCCGCCCCTGATGGAAAGTCAGAGCACAGAAATTGCAGCCGCCGTAGCAGCCGCGGTTGGCCGAAATGCTGAACTTGATTTCCTTGATGGCGGGGATGCCGCCCGCATTTTCATACATCGGATGATAGGTCCGCATGTAGGGAAGCGCGTAGACGTCGTCCATCTCCATCATCGAGAGAGGCTTGGCGGGCGTGTTCTGAACCACATACAGGGCCCCGTCGTAGACTTCATATAGGACTTTGGCCTGGAACGGGTCCGTATTCTGATACTGGATGCGGAAGCTCTCCGCATAAGAGCGGCTGTCACTTTTTACCTGCTCATAATCAGGCAGACGAATCGCGTCGTAGATCCTCTCCGGGTCGCGGGTCTTATAGACAGTTCCCGGAATGAATGTGATGTCGCTGACAGAAAGGCCTGACGCGAGCGCGTCCGCGATTTCAACGATGCTGTGCTCGCCCATGCCGTAGGAAATAAGGTCTGCTCCGGAATCGAGCAGAATCGACCTGCGGACCGAATCCGACCAGTAATCGTAGTGGGCAAGGCGGCGAAGAGATGCCTCCAGGCCTCCGAGGATGATCGGAGTCTTCTTGTAGACTTTTCGAATGAGGTTGCCGTACACGATGACCGCACGGTCAGGCCGCTTTCCCATGACGCCGCCCGGCGTGAACGCATCCGTCTTCCGGCGCTTTTTGGCCACAGTGTAGTGGTTCACCATGGAGTCCATGTTGCCGGATGAGACGAGGAAGGCATACTTCGGTTCACCGAATTCCATGATACTCTCGGGATTTCTGAAATCGGGCTGAGCGATAAAGCCCACAGAGTATCCGTGGGCTTCAAGAATACGTGTTATTATGGCAGGACCAAAAGACGGGTGATCGACGTAGGCGTCGCCCGAGACGTAGACAAAGTCCATTTGTTTAAGCCCCATCTCCTCCATTTCCTGGCGGGAGACAGGGAGAAATCCCTGTGCCATAGTTTAACTCCTTCAACTGGCTGCAAATGCCTGCAGTCTCACTCAATAACGCCGGCATCCATGCACTCTTTGTTTCAGATCATGAGCACCCTTCGCGTGTCAAACATACGCATAACTGCTCTCTTATTCCGCTTAAGCCTCTCAGCAGCGCTTCATAATCTCCGGTTCCGCAGTCCGGCCGGCCCGCTTCGATATAATATACCGGGGCCGACCCTTGATCTCCTCGTAGATACGGGCCAGATAAAACCCGATCATACCCAGGCTCATCATAATAATACTTCCGATAAATCCCTGCATCAGGATTAACGTCGTGAAGCCCCCGAGGGCCACGCCGGCGATTTTCTGGACAATAGCGATCACGCCGAGGACCAGCGAGACAATAAAAACAATGACACCGAGGATGGTCACGATCTGCATAGGGGCAGTCGTGAAGGATGCGATATTACTTACGGCATAGCGCATGAGCCCCCATGTCGTCCACTTGCTCTCGCCCGCGGTCCTCTCCTGAACGTCATAGGACACTGTCGTCGTCCTGAAGCCGACCCAGGAAGACAGGGCGCGGAAAAACACGTATTTCTCCTTCAGACTGACGAGTGCGTCAATCGCCTTGCGGTCAAGGAGCTTGAAGTCGGAAGCATTTTCCATATCAAAGCCGCTGGCCGAGCTGATCATGCCGTAAAACAGCTTCGCTGCAAATGCATGCCGCCCGCTCTCTTTCCCCCTGCTGCTTTTCACACCCTCTATGACTTCGTAGCCCTGCTCCCAGAGCCGGTACATTTCCACGATTTTTTCGGGCGGATGCTGCAGGTCGCAGTCGAGGACCACGGCGCAGTCCCCGCGTGCTTCGGCAAGGCCGGCAGCCACGGCTGCCTCCTTTCCAAAGTTGCGGGAAAAGCTGATGCCACGGATCGCCTCTTTCTCATTTGAAAGATTCATTATTCCCGCCCATGTTCCGTCCGTCGAACCGTCATCGATGAACAGAATTTCATAGGGAATATCCTCCTCCATGAGGATCTGCGAGATAGCTTCTGCCGCACAAGCCACCATTTCCTCTTCATTATATGCCGGTAGTATAACTGTCAGCATAAGCATCTCCTTTTATCAGTCCAGAATCCCATCCATCTTATCAAGCCACGGAACCAGCCTCTGAATCATCGCGAACCTGCCTTCATTCAGCGGCATGCTGTGTCCGGCGGCCTCCGCTTCGTACAGATATTTATCTGCAGACGAAAGCCGACGATAAATCTCTTTTCCGCTGTAGGGCATGGCGACCTCGTCGTCGAGAGCCTGCGCGACAAACACCGGGCAGTCTATGCTCTCCAGCACCCCATCCTGATTCAGATAGGCAAGCAGCCCTTTCAGCTCTTCGAATATCCTTGTCGCAATATCAACATAGTGAATATGATATCTGCGCGCTGTTCCCTGCTTTCCGCTCGGATCACGGTGATAGTAGACCTGGTCGGCGGGAAAACCTCCGGCAAATATTGATGCAGGGTTAATCGCAAGCGGCGCGGACATGGAGATCACGCCGTCTACGTCATTCCGCCGCGATGCCAGTGCGAGCGACAGGCATCCGCCCATGGACATTCCGCCTATGTAGACCCTATCAAAGTGAGATTTCATAAAATCATAATCGTACCAGGCTTTGTCAACGGCGTCTTCCCAGGATGTCCGGAGCAGTTCCTGCGGGTACGTCCCATGACCTGCGATATTGACGCAATGAACTGAGTAGCCGTAATCATTCAGCATGCGCGCAAGAGGAATCATCTGAGCGCATCCCGAGGTGACTCCGTGGAGCAGGACAATGCCGATCCCGTTGTCACCCTGAAAAAGTGTCTGGTCGTTGGTATATATCATTGTTTATTCCTTTCAGAATTCCGCCGGTAGATACGCCTCATGATGACGGCAGAGCACACGATGAGAAACAGCCACACAAAAGGCTTGCTGTTATCCCCTGTATTTACCGCATTGCTTTTCGTAGTGCTGCCTGTATCCTTTCCGTTCGAATATGGCTGTGTCGCCTTCTGATCTGTTGTCTGCTGCCGCGTTGCCTTCTGATCTGTTGTCTGCTGCGTTTTCTGTCCCTTCGGCGTCGGGCTTGCCGGCGTCGGACTTATAGTTGTCGGCTGCTTACCCGGATCGTCCTGTTTTTCCGGGTCTTCCTGCATCCCCGGGTCCTCCGGTCCGGCCTCTTCCTCTTTTTCCGCGACCGTCACAGAATACTCCGCCGTTATTTCCGACTCGCTGTTTTGCACCCTGATCACACAGGTTCCGGGACTCTTAGCAAAAATCACCCCGTTTTCATCCACAGTGGCAACTTCTTCATTGTCAGATTCGTAAATCAGCTCACCGGACACCGGGACATTCTGCGGAGTTTGGAGTATTTTCACCTGCGCATACTCTCCCGGATGCAGTGTTATGGAAGACGTCTCCGGAGTGATCCCTGTGACATCCTGATAATCCGCTTCCTTTTCGATGTGAAGTATAAAGGAGGCACATTTCCCGTTGGAAGTCGTCCCCGTGACCGTCACTGTTCCGATCCCTTTTAACAGGATATTACCCTCTTCATCCGCGTCAGCAATTTCCGGATCGGAAACCGACCAGCGCACAGACTTGTCCACAGCGTCCGTCGGCACGACCGTATAGTATGGATGATAAGTCTCTTCCTCCAGACTGACCCATACCTCGTAGTTTTGCAAATACAGCGCTTCCGGCTTCGTTGCCTCCTCCACCGAAATATACTCAGCATGAACTGTCTTATCAGAAGGCACTGCATGATAAGCTTTCAGCGGTTCTCCGTCCTCATCCGCCCAGCGAAGGAAATAATAGCCTTCTCTTTCAGGCGGCTCGGGGAACTGTTCATCCAGGATGACCTCACCGATATAGACTGTTTCCGCCGCCAGGATATTCTCGCCGTCTTTAAAGGTTACGGTGGTAAAAACATTTGTAAGATTCTTCTCAAGATTCTCGCTGATTGCCCTTCGGCGATTCTCAATGGTCTTTCTCAGATTCTCTGCCAAATCATCCAGCGTCTCATCCGGCGTATTTTCATCTGCCCAGATTTCCCGATCCGCTTCCCAGGATTTTCGAATTTCTTCTCTGTAACGGTCTATCACGCCGCCGTCACGGGTAATTTCGAGGCAGATCTCGTTCAGTTTATCCCAGTTTTCTCGCAGGAGATCCTGATATTCCGGGTTGTACTGTCTGAGATAATCGAGCCAGGCCATATCGCTGCCAGAAAGCCCTCCGTTCCCGTTATCCGGATAAAAAGCCTTATCGAAATCCCAGAGCGGTCCCCAGTAAAGCTTACCGTCACGCTCCTTATAAAGGTAGGAGCTTGATGTCACAAAAGCGTCATCGTTGTTGGTAAACTCCTGTACCCACCAGTATTTCGCTGCGGACTCAAGATCCATGAGATCGCCGACAGAAGTGCCCTCCGAATTTCTGAAGTCTTCACCGTAAATGGCATCCTCTGTCCGCTGCAGATAATTTTCCACATAGTGTCTCTGTGCTGCCGCGGCTTCCTGCTGTGACTCATTGTACTCAGACAGGTCGGGTGTGTCGATCAGGAATTCGACATTCCTTGATGTAGTGATCTTATTGATTTCCGCCTCATACGGATACGGATGCAGCGCCAGCAGATATCCTCCGGTAATTGCCGGCTCTTCCGTGTCCTTTTTCTTAATTTTATCAATATCCACCCGGTTCTTATCAATTCTGACGTGATGACCGAGCAGATAACACCCCATATAATTACCGTTGACAATGAAATCTACAGGAACGAACTCCGGTGTAAAAAGAAGCCCGAGTTCCCTCCCCATATAAGCGGCAAGGCGATTTCGCATCATTACTGTATCCATGCTGCCGGCCAGAAGGACCCAGTGCGAGTTCTCCCCCATTGCAAGGAGGTCTTCGCTCTCAGCAAGTTTTATTTTAAAAGGCTTCTTTGGCATATCCCAGGTGGAATTTCCTCTTCCCCGGAAGTATTCCAGAGAAATATCCCTCCCCAGAGTCGATGCGTCAATCTCGCCGTACTCAGATTCATAGCCTTCCGGCACATCGATACGGATCGAACAGTTCTCCGCCGAATATGTGTGTTCCGGGCTGTCCAGGACAGCCTGAAAATCATCCGGATCTATCGTCAGCGTGAGAACAGGGATTCCATTCAAGCTGTTGTTAGATTCCCCATCTCCGGCAGCGTTCTCTCCCACTGTTTCATAATCTTCATACAGCTCCTCCGAGAACTCCCCCGCCTGCACGGATACGCCCGTGATGCATATCAGCATTAAGGCAAGCAGAAAGACTTTGTTAAGGTATTTCATGTTCAGCATCTTCGTACCCCTTTTTACAATAATAACGAAGCTTCCTCACGCGATATGCACATCCCTCAGCAAATGGCATATCCCGCCTCATGACTCACCGGATTCTCCGTCGAATAATCGAATCGTATCCGAACGTGCCAATCACCGAAATCAAATGTCTCCTCCCTGGCCATCCCGCGGCTCCTATGGAAGTGCAGCATTCGGTCGAACCGGAGATATTCCCGGAATATCTTCATCTGCTCTTCCGACAGATCCAGCCCGCTCACAAAGGTGTCAAGCACCTCGTACCGCGCTGCAGCCGACGGGCGCTTTTTATTATATCCTGTTTCGGCAAAGAAATCAGCCATCCGGTCAAAAAACGCAAACGCGCCGTCTGCCATGCCTCCGTTCTCTTCAAGGAACCGCAGAGTTCTTATGAACTGCTGCGAATTATAATACATCTCCAGAACATCACATACCCGGCGCAGGCGGTCAAGCTCCTCATAGGAAATCCACTTAGTCGCAAGAACCTCATAGGGCGGCCTTACTGAATAGCGTATTCCGTATTCTTCCGCTCTTTGCTCCATCACTGTCCCCTTAAGAACTTTCAGGAATCCGAGCTGCAACTGGTCTGCGTGAAGTGCGTACACGTCGTTGAAGGATTTTGCAAATGAAATAAGCCCCTCGTACGGCAGCCCTGCAATCAGGTCGACATGAAGATTGATGTTGCCCGCTTCCCGAAGGGCAAGCACGTTTTTGCGCAGCCTGCCAAAATCCATGGTTCTCTGAATAGCTTCCACCGTCTTCGGATTGGTCGACTGGATCCCGATTTCCAGCTGGATCAGAGCAGGTCGAAGACCCGCAAGGAGCGCAATCTCTTCCTCTCCGAGGAGGTCCGCTCCTATCTCAAAGTGGAAGTTCGTAATCCCGTTGTCATGGTCCGCAATATACTGCCAAATCTCCATCGCCCGCTTTCTGTCGCAGTTAAAGGTCCGGTCCACGAACTTGACCTGCGGAACCTTGTGGTCAATGAAAAACTGAAGTTCCCGCTTTACGGTCTCCATATTGCGGAAGCGCACTGTCTTATCAATGGACGACAGGCAGTAGGTGCAGCGGAACGGGCAGCCGCGGCTCGATTCGTAGTAGATGATGCGGTTATCGAAGTTGCCAAGGTCGGTGTACAGGAAAGGAATCTCGTTCATGTCCGAACCCGCCTCCGTGGTGATCGGATTATAAACGATACGTCCTCCATCCTTCCATACGCAGCCCGGGAGAGTCCGGATAAACTCCCGGATCTCCTGCATTTCCCGGTCATCCGTTCTTGTCCGCGCTGCATCTTTTATCTCCGGGTCCGACGCAATATCGTTTAATATCTGTGCCATATCTGGCTGTCCCGGCAGACTACATTCAGAATCGCCGAGTTCCGACTCTACCTGCATCGCAGCCTCCATCAGCAGGGCAAACGGCTTCTCCCCCTCCCCGCACATCACAAAGTCGCAGGGTCCAAGAAACACTTCAGGACCATAGGATGCCTCGGGACCGCCGGCATAAAGGATCACTTTATCACCGAACAGAGCCCGAATATCAGCAATCAGATCCGTCACGATCTGCGTGTTCCAGATGTAGCAGGAGAAGCCGATGATATCCGCATGATGAGCCAGGATGCCGGCCAGTATGTCCTGATACCGGTCATTGATCGTAAACTCGGCAATCTGCACGACCTCGGCATGTCCGGATGACGCGCGAAGACTGTAGACGGCGGGACAGGAATGTATATATTTGGCGTTGACGGCAACTAAAAGAACTTTTTTCATAACCTAAACTCCAGCATCAGATTACATGAAAGTGCTTCAATGCTTTCCACACTCCGTCATCGTCAATGTCAGATGTCACATAATCGGCACTCATTTGTACCTGATCACCTGCGTTTCCGAGAGCGACACCGATTCCGGCGTATTTGAGCATCCCGATATCATTTTCTCCGTCGCCGAATGCGATGATTTCATCCCTCGAGATTCCCTTAAGCCCGATGTACTGCCGAATTCCCTCGAGCTTATCTCCATTCCCCGGTATAATATCAAGCCCATGCCTGCTCCACCTTGTTATGTTGCAGCCGGGCAGCTTTTCTATGAACGGCCTCTCCTCGTCTTTGCTGCAGTAGATGACTCCCATATAAATCGGCTCGCCGACATACTGCCCGATCACCGGAATGTTGGTATGAATATCCCGGTGGGCTGAGCGAACAGCCTCATTCACGAAATTGACGTACATGCGGTCCTTGGAAATCAGAATAGCCGGTATTTCCCTGCTCTCAAATATATTAACCATAGACCTGAGATTCTCACCTTCCATGGGAGACCCAAACAGTGTTCTAAGCCTGCTGTCCAGACAGACCTGCCCGTTCAGTGTGAGATACGCGTCGAATCCATAGCCCAGCAGCTCCAGTTCCTTCATCTCAGATATATGCCGGCCTGTCGCAATCACACAGAGAATCCCCTTCTGGTGAAGGCAGTTCAGCGCACGAAGGGTGCTTTCCGGAATACACATCGTCCTGTGAGAGAACAGTGTTCCGTCTATATCAAAAAATGCCGCTTTAATATTTCTTCTCACTTCTTGCATACATCCACCCATTCCTCAAAGGAAGTGAACCGCTCGAGCTGGTCAATAGTGGTCTCAACCGCGCTATTCTCAGATCCTGCAGCCGGAAAGACCGTCTCATGGTCACGAAGTGAGACATCCAGATATACTTTCACACCTTCCTTGAGCGCGAACGGGCATACTCCTCCCGGCGGGTGTCCCAGATACTCTTCCACAGAAGCAAAGGGGATCATCTTTGCCTTTGTGTGAAAATGAGCTTTGAACTTCTTATTATCAATCCTCGACATGCCGGACACAACGATGACAACTGCCTCATCCCCCAGAAGGAATGCCATTGTCTTCGCGATCCTGTCCGGCTCAGTTCCTACTGCCACCGCAGCAAGCTCGACGGTGGCCGACGAGGTGGGAAATTCCAGAACCTTTCCCGCAAGCTCTGTACCTTCAAAGTATTTTTTGACCAGTTCTACTGACATGTTTCCGTCTCCATATTTGTTCTGATTTGGTAGCTATTTTACAACAAACAGGATGATCTAACCAGTATTATGTGCAAAGGGTCTGTCGCATCAAGGAGAATCCGCTTCATGAACCTCCACCCCCATGCGGTGCGGCAGCTCCTATGGACGTAGTACTCTGCTGCTACGCTTAATTGAATGCCGCACTTATCCATTTCACACGCCCCGAATTACAGTTTGTATTTAGTTTTGTAATGGTATCAAAACAGTTTTCCACCAATGAAATGGTTGAATAATGCGTCAGTTCCTGATACAATAAAAATATATGAAAATGAAATCAACGATAGAGGAATTACTATGACTCTTGAAGAAATGAAAGCCAGAAAAAAAGAAATGGGTCTCAGCAACCGGGAACTCGCAGCCCTTTCAGGCATTCCATTAGGAACCGTACAGAGAATCCTCAGCGGAGAGACGAAAGCGCCCAGAAGAGCTGCTATAGAGGGGCTTGAAAAAGTTCTGGACAAGTCATTGAGGACGCAGCATAGTTCTTTCGTCAGAAGCAATGAAACATTCTCCGGAGTCAGTTGTCTGAGAGAGCCATCCGCCGGCTATGGAACATCAGCTGTCAGAGAAATTCAAAAGGGTATACATACGGTAAAAGATTATTTCGCGATGCCGAATGACAAGCGGGTGGAACTGATTGACGGAGTGTTCTACGATATGGCCGCGCCTTCCAATATCCACCAGACTATCTCTATGGAGTTGTCCTTCCAACTTTCACTTTTTGTCAGGCAGAACTATGGGGAATGCTCGGTGCATGCTGCTCCGTTCGCTGTCCAGCTTGATCAGGATGACCGCACGATGGTAGAACCCGATATTGTGGTAATCTGCAACCGTGACAGGCAGAGGTATTTCGGATGTTATGGTGCGCCCGATCTGGTGATTGAAATCCTCTCACCCGCAACCGCCCGAAAAGATATGACCGTAAAGCTGCATAAATACTTAGAGGCCGGTGTGAAAGAATACTGGGTGGTGAATCCGGAGAGCAGACAGATTATCGTCTTCAAAAACGCTGTGAATTCTCTGTCCTTCCATTCCTATAATTTTTTCGAAAAAGTTCCGGTAGGTATCTGGGAGAACAGGTGCCACGTAGATCTGTCGGAGATAATCAGGGAACTGGATTTTCTCGAAAATCTGCGCCAGGAGTGAAATATCTGCTGCCGGAGTGTTTTTCTCCGGGCCAATTTTAATTATTACTATTATGCCGAGCGGTACATGTTAAAACGCATGTGCCGCCCGGCATAATTTGCAATGGCTGTTATTACACAGGAGTACAACCACTGTACTCTCTGCTATCTGTTTCTTATCAGCAGATCCTCGGCAGCAGCTCCCCGCCCGGCGGCGGAAGCAGCGTCTCCGAGCCAATCGGGGTGCGGACAACAACGCGGCCTTTATGGTCATCGGTGACCTCGCCGATGATAGCCGCACTTTCGGAGTATTTACCCTGTCTCAGCACCGTGAGCAGAGCTTCGGCTTTCTCCTTCGGTGCAAATACGACCAGCCGTCCCTCACACGCCAGATACAGCGGTTCGAGTCCGAGCATACCGCACACACCGGCTACAGCCGGATCTACCGGAATGTCAGCCTCATTGATCGTGATGCCGACGCCGCTCTCCTCGGCGATCTCATAGAGAACCGTGCCCACACCGCCTCGGGTTGCATCGCGGAGCACATGGATATCCTTAGTCTCATCGAGCATGGACTTGACCGTCCCCCAAAGCGGCGCACAGTCGCTGGTGACGTCCGCCTCGATTCCATACTCATCGCGGGCAAGCAGGATCGTCGTCCCATGGCGGCCGACGTCACCGGTCACAAGGATTGCATCACCTGGCTTCGCGTAAGCCCCGGAGAGGTCTGCACCCTCCTCGATGAGACCGACACCGGTCGTAGTGATGAAGACGCCGTCGACCTGACCGCGTCCTGCCACCTTGGTGTCACCTGCCACAATACTCACACCCGCTTCCTTTGCAGTTTTTGCCATAGCTGCGGCAATCTCCTCAAGCTTTGCGACCGGGAATCCTTCCTCGATGACAAAGGAGCAGGTGAGATAGGTCGGCTTAGCGCCCATGCAGGCAAGGTCATTGACAGTTCCGCATATGCTGAGCTTTCCGATATTTCCGCCCGGGAACTCGCAGGGCGATACGATAAAGCCGTCTGTCGTCATCGCGATCCTGCCGGATAATCCCGGGAGGACGGCGGCATCGTCGGCGGTGAGGTAGTCATTTGCAAAATACTTTTTGAACAGGTTTCCAATGAGCTCGGATGTCTTGCGTCCGCCTGAGCCATGGGCCAGTGTGATAAATTCTTCCATGATATCTTTTCAGAGTTCTGTCATGATTGCTGTATAAACTCTGTTATTCCTTTCTCTTTTCTTGTTGAAACACAGTAGATCTTTTCGTTCCCACTCAGCCGAGATCATACTTATAGTAGGCCGAGCACGTCCCTTCCGACGACACCATGCAGGCTCCGATCGGATGCTCCGGCGTACAGACCTTGCCGAAGACCGGGCACTCGTGAGGTTTGATCCTGCCCATCAGGACATCGCCGCAGCGGCAGGCCTTATTCGGATGTCCGTGCATCTCAGGTACATCGTAGACCTTTCGGGCATCGAATGCTTCATATTCGCTGTTAAGTTCCAGCCCTGATCCCGGAATAGTGCCGATGCCTCGCCATGTCGCCTCGCAGGGCTTCATTGTCTCGGCAATGAGCTTCCGCGCGATCGGGGCTCCGTCATCGGCGACAACTCTCGGATACGCGTTTTCTGCAAATGGTTCGCCCTTCTCAATCTTCTTCACTATGATAGCAAGCGCAGTCAGGATCTCATCCGCAGTAAACCCGCAGACAACACCGGAAATCCCCTCGTCGCGAAGCTCGCGGAGAATTCCCATACCTGAGATCGCGCTCACGTGACCCGGATAGAGGAACGCGTCGGCACTTCCCTTGAGGACACGGTAAGCTTCATCCATGGTCTTGTTGGCGGTGAGAAGCGAAAAGTTCGAAACTCCCCACTCTTTAGCCTTCTTCACCGCGAGGCAGGCAGCCGGAACCGTTGTCTCAAATCCGACCGACAGGAATACGACCTTCTCGTCCGGATGATCTTTGGCATACAAAGCAGCGTCGAGCGGCGTGTAGACGATTTTAAGTTTCGCTCCTTTAGCCCGAGCTCCCGCAAGATTCATCTCGGTTCCCGGGACACGGACAAGGTCGCCGAAAGTCGTTATCGTCACACCCTTCTCCATAGCCAGGTATATGGCTTCGTCAATGAAGCCGGTCTCGGTGACACAGACCGGACATCCGGGTCCGGAAATCAATTTGATATTGTCCGGCAGGATATTCCTTATACCGAACTTGAAAATCGCGTGTGTGTGCGTGCCGCACACTTCCATCACGCGGATCGGTCTTCCGTTGTATCCGCGGATGATGTCAAGTGCTCTTGTATCCATACGAATCTCCAATCCACCGCCTTTGATCAGCGGCAAAATCTTTTTCAATTCTAACGCGTATTACATAACAGTTCAGACTGGCGCATCTCCACAGTTCGCTTATCCGGCAGCAAATCATCCATCTTCATGAGAAAAGCATTGTAAGTCCGACCGAGAGATCAGAAAATGCCACTGCATTTTCTAAAGCTCGCAGGAAAGGACTTACGCTTTTCGATGAAGATGATGTTTGCGCCGGTTTATGCAGTCAGGGTGCCGCCAGTCTGAACTGTTACCATATCATGCCTCCAGTGCGTCCATGAGGCTCTTTGTCTCCTCCTGGTCATCCGCTGTGATCTTCGCGATTGCGATGCCTGCGTGCACCATGACGAAATCGCCCGGCTCTACATTGTCAAGAAGCTCCGTTGAAATCTCGCGGCGTGCGCCTGTCGCGTCGACAACAGCCGTGCCGTTCTTCATAGAAACTATTTTTGCCGGAAGTCCTACACACATATTAAATCCTCCTTTTTTGTGCGCCGTGCGGCTCCAGTGGCCTGCGGCGCACTCTCTTTATAAGTTTTGTTCTTTATTAAGGCTCCACATCCCGTAAAATGCCTGCCCGAGACCTATTCCTCCGTCATTCGGGGGAACAAGTGAGTGCGTCAGTACCCTGAAGCCTTCACTCGCGAGCTCCTCTCTGCAGAGCTTAAGAAGCAGCAGGTTCTGGAAGCATCCGCCGCTCAGAGCGACGATATTCACGCCGATCTTCTCCCTTGTCTCAAATGCAATGCGGCACATTCCGTGAGCCAGATATTCATGGAACATGTAAGCAAGTCTGTCCCTGCTCTCACCGTTCCGGATTCCATTCATTATACTTATAATAAGCGGCTTGTAATCAAGCTCAAGTGTATTATTTTCATGAAGAATCTCCACCTTGGGCGTATCCGGAACTGCACTCTCATGTCGACCTTCTATGGCGGCAGATTTCGCCTGCTCAAAGCTCTGCAAAGCAGATCTTTCACATGCCGCAAGCCACCTCTCCGCCGCAAACTCCAAAGCCATCGAGGCCTCACCCTCAAATGTAGATGCGCTTCGGATGCCGAGCAGCGCAGACACGCCGTCGAAAAGTCTGCCCGCCGATGTCGAAGTCACGGCATTGAGCCTCTTTTCAATCATGAGCATCTGCATCTTGAGATCCTTCTCCGCAGCCGACTCAAGCTCCCGGGCTGCAGCCAGTGTTTCCTCCCGCGAACCGGTCGCGTCATATATGAGGGAGAGAGCTATGCGCCAGCCTTCTTTCGAAGCCAGATCACCGCCTGCCTGCACAAAAGGCTTCAGCATTCCGACGCGTTCAAATGCATCCGGACCCGCAAGCAGCACTTCTCCTCCCCAGATCGTCCCGTCAGTCCCGTATCCGGTGCCGTCGAGCGAGATGCCAATGACTTTCTCCGTCACACCATTTTCGGCCATGCAGGACAGCACGTGCGCGTAGTGGTGCTGGATCTTCTTCACCGGGATTCCGATTTCTTCCGCAAATGCACTCGAATTGTACCTCGGATGCATATCGCATACGACCAGCTCCGGCTTTGTTTCAAGCAACTCCTCCATCCGCGTGACAGCGGCATCAAGAGCTTTCACGCTGCGAAGGTCAGCCAGATCGCCAATGTAGGGAGACGGGTAATACAGTTCATCTTTGGCCAGGCAGAAGGTGTTCTTCAGTTCCCCGCCGGCTGCCAGCACCTGTCCTTTGAAACCTGCCGGTCCGAGGAAGGGAAGCGGCGCGTATCCGCGCGAGCGGCGGATCATGTAAGGTTTCATTTTAACGGTCTGTCCGCCTTTCATTTTGGCGGCAGCCTTTTCATCAGATCCGATCGTCAGATCGGGCTCAGAGGCTCTATCTTCCACCGGCACCATTTGCATGACTGAGTCATCCGCCCTGAGCCTGATCAGGCGGTCATTGGAGAGGATGACGTCGCACATCGGCGACAGATATCGTATCGCGTCCTCATCGTCCTTGCAGATCGGCGCTCCCGACGGGTTCCCGCTCGTCATAATGAGGGCGTCTGTGAAGGGCTCACCGTCCGGGTAATCGAAAATTAGGAGCTGCACCGGGGCGTACGGCAGCATCACACCGACCGTCGGGTTGTCCGGGGCGACCAGTCCGCTCAGCCGTTCACGCGCCCTTAACGGTTCTTTTCGTGTTACCCGGTCCAAAATCACGATCGGCTTCTGGACCCCGTCGAGAATCTTTTCGGCCTCCACGGGAACGACACACTCGCGCCGCACAGTCTCAAGATTTTTCATCATGACCGCGAACGGCTTCATCGGCCTATGCTTGAGTTCTCTGAGTCTGGCAACAGCCTCGTCACAGGTAGCGTCGCAGCACAGGTGAAATCCTCCGATCCCCTTGACAGCCGCAATTCCGCCGTTCCTGATCACTCGCCGCACATACATGATCGCGTCGCCGTCCACCTCATGCTTTGTGACAAGAGATTCTTCCTCCACCGAATGTCCCCAGGGAAGAAGTCCTATCGGCCGGCTTCCATGATTTTCGGCCGCTGCCGTGACATCCGCCGATGCCGTATCCCCGCCAAAGACTTCATCCGTCCGCAGCACATACACCCTCGGCCCGCAGTCATTGCAGCAGACCGGCTGCGCGTGATAACGCCTCGTCTCCGGGTGCGTGTATTCAAATTCACAGTCGGGGCACATCGGGAATACGCCCATCGAAGTCCGAACCCGGTCGTAAGGCACGCCATCGAGGATCGTGAGCCTTGGTCCGCAGTTCGTGCAGTTGATAAATGGGTGCAGATACCGTTTGTCCGCAGGATCAAACAGCTCTCTCTTGCAGTCCGGGCAAATGGCAAGATCGGGTGACACAAATATCTCACCCTCCACATGCGTACTTCCGATGATGCGGAACATCGTGCTCCCGGTCAGCTCCTCCTCAGAGTCCTCGACCCTGACAATAGCGGCGACCGCCGGAGCTCTGGCGACCAGATCCTCGCGAAACCGGTCGACATCCGGGCATTTGCCCTCAACGTGGATCTCGACGTAGGAGCCTTTGTTGGCCACATCTCCCGCGAGATGAAGTTCGGCGGCCAATCTGCTCACGAACGGTCGAAAGCCGATTCCCTGCACGATCCCGTATGCCCTGATTTTCAGTCGTTTATTTTCCATTCTCTTTTCACGCAATTGCGTTTTCCTTCATTTGTTTCACTGCTTTTCGACGCCCGACACCGAGAACTGGGCAAGCTCGACGAACCTTCCGCTCCATCCCCTTAAGGCCCGCCTGAGCATCGGATCCCCGATGATAATGTCATAATTTCCATCGGTCACGAGCTTAATAAAGTCGTCCTCCTCGGGAATCGTCCTGCATTTTGCAAATGGCATAAAGAACGTCGCCGTATCCACTTCCACCGAGTCCGAGACGCGCTCCATCTTCTCCCGGATGGTCTCGGCAAGCACTGCCTGGTGTACGATCAGAATCTTCTTTCCCTCGATCTCATCCTGCGCAAGGCCTGCCAGCTCGAATCCTTTTGGCAGAGGATACCTGACAGTATACGGGACTCCATATTTTTTCTCCATATACGAGGCCGCGGCAAGGCCGGATGGGGAAATGACCAGGTTTTCCCGGAAGGAAGCCGCCTCTTCAAAGTCCCGAACGCTCTCGCCAAATACGCGTGCATCTCCGCCGCAGCAGGCAGCTCGGTCCTTAATTGTGTCAGTTGTATCAAAATCGAGAAGATCCATGGGCGTTGCGCCGAAGATTCCGATCGGTCTCATGTATGAGGGCGCTTCTCCTTCGACTCCCGGATTACATTCTCCGTTCTGCCCATTAATTGCATACGTCTTGGCCAGCTCCAGATAGGCTCTCTCCTGACCCTTGTCATAGAGCTCCATACCGGTCGTCTGCATGGTCAGCGTTGTGATGCCGAATTTTCTTTCACCCATGCGGCGCAAAGCCTGATAGTCCGTCGCGATGACCGACGGAACAGGAGTCCCGACCAGGGCAAGGAAAGCCGGATCTTCCATCACGCCGAGCACGTCGCCGATCTTCTTCATCATGGCCTCGTCACGGCCGAGGATCGCGTCGAGATCGCGAAGCCCCGCCGAGAAAATGGCGCTCTTTTCACTCTTCCACCTCGGCTCATCGAATCCGCAGACGTTGCCGGTGCATCCGCCCGCGTCGATGATGACGATGAGTCCGTTCATTTTAAACAAAACTTCCACCGCCCCCGAAATGTCCGGCGCGAACGGTGATAAATATTTCCACAGTCCCTTCATTATTACTCCTCTGTTCTCCCGGACAGCGCAGCCTCCATCTCCGCTAAAAGCCGCATGAGCCCTTTATAGCCGAACGGCTGCACATCCGAGAAGAACGGCACGCTTGCGGCCTCCGGATAGTACCAGGCGGCGTCCTTTCCTATCGTTATGTCAACTTCTCCCTCCAATTTGTAGTTCATCATTGTCGGTGAGATGCTGGTGTAGAATCGCGTGTCCGGGCTCATCTCGGCGATTTTGGTGATGAAGGGCAGGTCGGCGGGGGTGGCATTTGCAAATACCCGGTCGACCGCATACCCATAGAAAAGCAGCGCGGACGCCAGCTCGAACGGGTTCGCGTTCACCGTCTGACCGATTGCAAATGTCAGCTTCGGATGCCGCTCCCTAAACGTTTCGAGCGCTTTCGAAGCCTCCTCGTAATAAGCCGCGTCGTCGAACTTCACACCGAGGGCTCCGCCGAGCAGCGCGTACTGGCGCTGAATTTTCTGAATATCATAAAAGCGGTTCATCTCAATGTAGGGCATGCCAAGCCGCTGCATGAGGTCGTCCGCCGCGTACCGGGATTCCGGGTTCAGGACCAGATTGAAGTTGGCCTCGCCCATCTCCATGTACTCCTCGAGCGTCTTCATCCGGCCGATCTCGCGGACCTTCGTGAGGCCGACCTTGCGGAACATCTCATAGATTTCCGTGTCGTCATCGTAGGGCGCGAACTGGCCGAGCAGATTGACCGCATGAGGATTCTTTTTAAGCGGTCTCAACAACGAGTAAACACTCTGGCGAATGGCTGTCATCGGCGGCTTTGTCCCCTCGCGCATCAGCGCGTACATATAGCTTGGCACAACGTGAACGCCGGTCCGCTCCTCCGCCTTCTTGCACACCCGCACAAGGTCCGTACCGAGCAGTGCGTCGACACATGTGATGCAGATGACCACCACCTTCGGTCTCACCTCCGGTACATCGAGGATTTCCTCCACTGCCTGCGGGATTTTCTTCAAATGTCTTCCGGTGACCAGGTCGGTCTCGTCCATGAGCAGGTAGAACATCCTCTCGCTGTAGCCGCTAACTCTGCTCAGGATCGTGCTGTTCCTGCCGCAGCATCCCGGAGCGACGAGCAGCATCACGGACTCGGGGATGGCGAGGCCTGCACGCTTGACGCCGTAACCATTTGCACCCGGCGAATTGTAGGAAAGGGTCGCCGGTGAGCTGTAAATCAGCGCGTGGGAGGGAGATTCCTCCTTCGGAAAATCCTCACGGCCGCACCGGGCGAACTCCTTCGCTGTCAGATAAAAAGGCTCCATAAAACCTCCGTAAAAATCATTAAGTAGTGAATCGCGGCATATGTCCTTAATGGTAGAAACCGCTCCGCTCACCGCTATCCTTCTCGGGATCGCTGAGCAGCAGCCTTGCCAGGTCCATGAACTTCCGGCTTACCGGCAGGGTCGGATCGCCCTCGACGACGGTCTTTCCTTCCTCCTCGAAGCGGTTAATGTCATCGCTCCTCGGGATGTCCGCAACAATCGGAACACCGAGCTTATCGGCAAATGCCTTCACCTTCTTTTCCTCATCCGGAATGTTTCTTCTATTAAAAATGACGCCGCGCACGGTCGCGTAGCCGCGGTCCTCGAAGTTTTTGACTGCGGTCGCGATGTTATTTGCAGCATAGAGCGCCATCTTCTCCCCGGAAGTAACAATCAGGACGTCCTCCGCGTAGCCCTCGCGGATCGGGGCTGCAAATCCTCCGCAGACGACGTCGCCGAGAACATCGTATAGCACGACATCCGGATTGACGCGGCCGAACACATCCAGCTCGTCGATCAGATTGAACGTAGCGATGATACCGCGGCCTGCACAGCCGAGTCCCGGGGTCGGACCGCCGGTCTCGATGCAGAAGACATCGCCGTAGCCCCGCCTTCCGATGTGGTCAAAATCCGGCTCCTCATCGTGGTCCCTGTAATAATCCATGACCGGTGTGAGCGGCTCGCCTCCGAGGAGGTTGATCGTCGAATCCGCCTTGGGGTCACAGCCGATCTGCAGGACCTGCTTTCCCAGCGCCGCAAATGCCGCCGAAAGGTTGCCCGTCATCGTCGATTTTCCGATACCGCCCTTACCGTAAATTGCTATCTTCTTCATATCTATCACCTCATCGACAGGTCTGTGTCTGCCGCGTTTTCCTTTGTATCTCATCATCGACAGGTTCGTGTCTGCCATATTATCGTTATATCTCCTCGTTGTCCGGCATGCACCTGTCTCACTGCTATTTTCAGTGCGGGACTTCACAGAGCTTTTCTTCAAGCCACGCGTCAAGCCTCTCTCCTACAAGGACCGGAATCTCCTTCTCGTAAAACCTTCCTGAGTAGGCCACGTGCGGAAGCTTGATGAATTTACTCTGTTCCTCCGGCAGCAGTCTTGCGTACAGCGGGTCCGCGATCACAAGGTCCGCCCTCCTGCAGGCCTCTCGTAATTCATCCTCGAGCACGATCTCATCGGTTCCCTCGGCAATCTCACGAGACAGCCCTCTCATCGGGCTGATGATCCTCAAGGAAAACTCTTTCTCTTCCTCGCAGCCATCCGCACCGAACTTTAACGTCGCGCAGGCTCTAAGCGTTTCAGCCATGGACTTCATCATGACCGGCTCACCGATCAGCAGGATCTCAAATTCGTCACAGCCGTTTTTCTCATGGGATTGAGTGGAACCGTCTACGCTGTTCTTCGACCCGGCAGCTTGCCTGAGCTGACTTACAACTTTCTCCGCCGCAGCCCTGCCGACCGGACATCCGATCACATACGGAATGCCGAATCTCTCCCTCATCTTTTTAGCCGCGGCGAAGCCGGTGGCGGAGATGACCAGATTCACATCCGCGTCACCTGACGAGAGAATATTTTCCAGCGTGTCACCCATTGCCCAGGTGCTCCTCACGGCAAATCCATGGTCTTCAAGTAACTCCTCTATTGCCTGCACACTCCCGTTCAGGGAGAAATCCAGCGGCGTAGCGCCGAGCAGGTTGACCTTGATTTTATCGTCAGAGCTGCTTTCGCAGCCGATACTTTTTTCCATCAGATCCACAAGACATGCAAATGCCTCTCCGGCTCCGCTCGTGTAGGCGTCCATCCCGTTGGTCTGAATACCGAAGCAGGGAAGTCCCGTCCTCCGGCTCACCGCCTTCGCGACCGCTCTGAAGTCCGTCCCGATTATGTGGGGCAGCGGACCACCGCAGATACACACGAACTTCGGGCTAAGTTTCTCCGCCGTCTCACAGAGATTCCTCACCAGGACTTCATCATTTCCGAAGATTGCGTCCTTCTCGGTAAGACCTGAGATAAAGACCATGCTGTCCATGTCGTACCATCTCGGCTCGTCGTGCGTGTTGTATGTGGAGTTACAGCCCGACGCATCGTGCATGACGACCAGACCGCCGAGCTCGTAGAGGGCTGAACAGACGCCGAAATTATCCGCGGAGTATGTAGACAGGACCCTTTTCACAATTCTCATACCATTTTTCCCCCGCCGGACGTCTCCGCCCTGTCATTCCTACAACTGTCATCCCCCAGTATCGCACCGTTCCCACAGCTGGCATCTGTCCGTTTCGCGCCGTTCCCGCAGCCGGCATCTTCAAGCCTCGCGCAGTTCTCGGCGCATCCGAGTGCTTTGATTTCAATGAAATCTCTCGGATTCTTCTCTGTCTTAAACGCCTCGACCATCATATGAGCGATCTTTGTAATCCCTTTAAAACCATAGAGGCCGCCGTTCTCCACCAGATTCACAAAGTGCCTTGTCCCCGTGAAATACGTGGCCTTCTGCCCGATTGCCAGGAACTCCTCAGCGTTTCTCCTTGTGACCCGCATTCCGGGCTGAGTCATGGCGAATATTATAACGTCAGGGAACCTCTCCCGGATTACCTCAAAATCGCCCTTTTCTTCCGGTGCAAATGCATCCGCGTAGATTCTCCTTACACAAAATCCGTGTTCAAGCAGCATCCTCGCCAGGGAGAGCGGTCTCGTGACCGCTGAGAAATCCAGCGCGATCGGAGTCTGTCCGATCACTGCCAGCGCTGCGGCCAGAGCCTCCTCCGCTTCCTTCTCAAGGGCATCATAATCCGGAAGCCGAATCTCCCTGATCGCTTCCGCCAGGTTCATCTCACTTCGCCGGATCTCTTCATAATTAAAGCTGACCGGCATATAAACAGCCTTCTGGCCCAGCCTCTTTTCCATGTCTTTCGCCGCGAAATCGACGACCGGATGAAAGAATACATTCATCGCTGCGGCCCCCATGTGCTTGTATTCATCATAGGAGACCATGGTAGGCAGCTGGCTGACTCTCACGCCTGCTTCCCGGAAGATCTCAAAGAGCTCGCTTTCCGGCTGGATCTCGTAGAAGGAGCCGATGACATTTGCAAGATGCACGTCCTCTGGGAGCTTTTTCACCGCGCGGTAAAGCTGCCTCCACTGCATCTTCTCCGGCGAAAAATGCTTTCGCATCGTCGGCAGCATATAGCAGTCGATAAAATCCACCTCCGGGTGGGCTTTTGCGCACTCGCGGTAAACAAGGTTCAGATCAATATTCAGAAAATGCTGCACGCAGCTGGTGTAGAGCAGCACGCAGGTCGGCTTCTTCGGCATCTCATCCAAAATTCCGGAGACGCCTTCAATGATCATGTCCTCGAGATCGCCCCGCAGGATATGGTCGTCCGTGAACTCGAGCATGGAGAACCGGTCCATAGCCCCCATCTCTTCCGCCGACAGGACAACGCCGCGAAGGCAGCAGCTCGGGCACACAAAAATCTGGTGACTGCCCGGGATGAGCATCGATGTGTGAGCGATTGTCCAGGTTCCGCGGGCAGGCGATGAATAGAGCAGACCTTCCCTGAACGGTACCGGAAATGCCGCATCCCCCGCTCGCACAGATATTTCATTATCATTCAAATGACGTATATCGTACATAAATCACACTTTCTCAAAACCGGCGTGGTCGCCCCGGCTCGTCACAACCTTATAACCGATGCTCTCCATCCTTCTCTCCATGCAGTATCTGCACTCCGCGGCCTCGTCGCCGGTACAGATTTTTCCGTCATACAGCAGATAATCCTTCCTGACGGAGGTGGGGGAGAGATTGGGCATGATGACATTTGCACCTGCCAGAACACCCATCTCACGCCCGCGCAGATGGATCGTTCCGAGCGCTGTCGTCGCCGGGAGAAGCACCTCCGGGAACATAATGCGGAGAACGGCGAGGAAATACAGCGTGTCCTCGAGGGTGCCCGCTGCTTCATCGCGGAACGGGGTCTCATGGTGCGGTATAAAGGGACCGATGCCGATCATGTGAGGCTGCAGTTCCAGTAGGTATGCAAGGTCGTCCGCATAGCACTCGTCCGTCTGACCGGGTGAACCCACCATAAAGCCGGCGCCGATCTGAAATCCAATATCACGCAGGTCCAAAAGACACCGCATCCGGTTCTCCATTGAGAGCTCGGCGGGGTGAAGACGGCGGTAGTGGGCTGCATTTGCAGTCTCATGCCGAAGCAGATAGCGGTCCGCGCCGGCATCGAAGTATTTCTGATAGCTCTCCCTGGATTTCTCCCCAATCGAAAGCGTGACCGCACAGTCCGGGTGCCGCTCCTTGATGCCGCTCACAATACTGCAAATGTCATCATCCGAGTACGCCGGATCCTCCCCGCCCTGGAGCACGATCGTGCGGAAATTCAGCTCGTAGCCCTTGTCCGCGCAGTCAAGGATCTGCTCCCGGGTCAGACGATAGCGATTGACAGTTCTGTTGTCGCGGCGGAGGCCGCAGTAATAGCAGTTGTTCCTGCAGTAATTTGTGAACTCGATGAGGCCTCTCAGGTAAATATCATGTCCGTAGACACCGACTGCCCTCTCGCGGGCGAGGCTGTACATCCACTCACGGACTTCCTTTGTGACCGCGCTCCTTGCGGATACGATATACAGCAGCTCCTCCCGTTCCGGACGTTCACCATTTTTAATTTTCAAAATGATTGATTTTAATTTTTCCATCGTCTCAGCTCCGCTTTGCGTAAACGGCTTTCGCGCTGACTCCGGGCAGCCTTCCAAGCCTGCCGGTCAGCGTGTTGATCTTGTCCATCGGCGCATCGATCGCAATACTTATGAGATACAGATTCTCATCCCTGTAGGGAATGCCCATGCGTCCGATAATGTTCTCACTGTATTCGTGCAGGATGGAATTCATCCGTGCAACGGATTCTGTATCCTCAATAATGATGCTGAGCATCGCGATTCTCTCTTCCATCTCCGCCTCCATTCTCTCTCAATTCCGGTCGGTTCATTGTCGCGCAATGCGGGTGGCTGCAAGCGCAAAACTGCCGCACCAACCGGTAACAGACTTATATGCCTCTTCTGTAATAAGTCTGTTACCGCTTAATGCGGCAGCAAAATCGCTCAGTAGACAGACCGGCAGTGCCGGTCTCGCTTCCTATATAATTCGGCTTCCGCATCAAGCATATCTTTCTGCGTCAGATTTTCAAAAATCTCACAGACAAGAAATCTCATCCGCAAGATGTAGTCTCAATAAAGAGATTGTACCATTATGCGCTCGCTTTGCATACGCTAACATAGCGGTGTTCCTGGATTTCGTTTCCGGCAACAGGGCAGACAGGTTGTCCATTAATTTCGTGACCGGCAGCAGGGTATCCATCTTCGTGAGAAAAACATTGCTGGTCCGACCGAGAGATCGCGTAGAGGCGGCTTGCCGCCTTTGCGCAAGCTCACAGGGAAGGACCTGCGTTTTTCGATGAAGATGATACCCTGCTGTCGGCTTTCGGGTTTCGTTACAGCCTGTCTGCCCTGCTATCGGTCTCCTGGTCTCTCGGCTTCGTTACAGCCCGCCCGAACTAATGCAACAGAAATAAACTATAGAATTGCAATTTTCAAAAAACATAGTACAATAGGAATACACTCTGCCGTCTATTAGGCAGCACAGTGCAGACATTCACGCCACACACATAAAATCGAATTAAAGGAGATTAAAATGAAGAGATATAAAAAAGTTATCGTATTGACGCTGAGTGCAGCCATGCTCGCAGGCTGCGGCGGTTTCACAAACAGACGCTCTGATGAGGCAGAGAGCACACCTTCTTATATTGACACAACGACCCCCACACCCACCCCGCCTGAATCTGTAGCGGAATCCGTCACCGTCCCGGCCGACACGGTCGGTCTTGCGGACGCATCCATCCCGGATTCTTCCATCGCTGCAGCAGTCGAGCCGACACTGGAGCCGACAGTTGTGCCTCAGGAACCTCTTATCGAGGATAAGATGCTGGATCCGAACTATGAATTTGCGGATGAATCTCAGGTCCACACAGATCCCGCCAAGCTTTACACCAACAGATATGCCAATGCCAACGGCATCACCGTCTGCGTCAACGCCGGCCACGGCACAAGCGGCGGCGATAATTACCGCACATACTGCCACCCGGATCACACAGCCAAGGTTACCGGCGGCAGCACAGCCGAGGGAGCAATCAAGGCAACCGCAATCGCGTCCGGTATGGATTTCGCCGACGGCACACCTGAGCGCGCAGTCACACTGGCTGAAGCTCTGCTTGTCCGTGATGAGCTGCTCCGCCGCGGCTATAATGTCCTGATGATCCGCGAGACAGAGGATGTTCAGCTGGACAACATCGCCCGCACGGTCCTTGCCAACAATCTGGCAGACTGCCACATCGCGATCCATTGGGATTCCACCGACTGGGACAAAGGCGCATATTACATGTCCGTTCCGCAGTATGAAAGCTACCTCAGCATGTATCCGGTCAGCGAGACATGGCAGAAGAGCAACGCCCTCGGCGACAAGCTCATCGAAGGCCTCCAGGCAAACAACGTAAAAATCTTTGAGAGCGGCTCCATGGAGATGGACCTCACTCAGACATCCTACTCCAAGGTACCCAGCATTGACATCGAGCTCGGCGACAAGACTTCCGATCACTCCGGCGATGCTCTTGCAGTGCTGTGCAAGGGTCTCTGTGACGGCATTGATCTCTACTTCGCGGCCAACCCGAAAAATCCGCAGCAGACTATCCCGGCAGAGACGGAATCATCCGTCGCGGGTTCCCAGTCTACCGAAGCAGTTCCTGCGGAAGAGACAACTGCAGACTGATAGGACGCGACCCGTCCGGCTGCAAGCTACTATCCACCACCACACTGAACCAGGGAGGTTCCTATGTCCGAGACAAAACTCGAAAAAGCACGAGCCTACGAAGAGGCCGCGGGAAGCAAAGTTTCCGCAGATCTTCGCCCCCGTTACCATCTATCCTCCCGCTGCGGCTGGATGAACGATCCGAACGGATTCTCCTTCTACGGCGGCAAATATCACATGTTCTACCAGTATTACCCATATGACAACAAATGGGGTCCGATGCACTGGGCACATGCGGAAAGCACCGATCTTCTCCACTGGGAATATCTTCCTGTCATCCTGGCTCCCGAAGAAGACTACGACGGCTTCGGCTGCTTCTCCGGCAGCTGCGAGACTCTGCCCGACGGACGCCATCTGGCTATTTACACCGGCGTCGCCCACAGCCGGACAATTCCCGGGAAAGGCGGCACCCAGACCCAGAATATCGCCATCGGCGACGGTCTGAATTACGAAAAATATGCCGGCAACCCGGTCATCACTCCCGAGATGCTGCCCGAAGGATCAAGTTTTACAGATTTCCGCGATCCAAAAATCTGGAGATGTAAAGACGGCTCCTACCGGACAGTCATCGCCGCCATGGACGGTGGGGGACATGGAATCATCGTTCTGTTTTCAAGTGAAGACGGTTTGACATGGAAGTTTGAAAATGTCCTCGCCCATGACACGGAAGAGGCAATGTGGGAATGTCCGGACATCTTTGATCTAGATGGCGTCGGTCTCTTCCTGACAAGCCAGCTGAACGAATACTGGCAGGGAAGCGTGCTTGCCAAAGAATGCAAGACCATGTACTTTGTCGGTGAGTGCGGAGAGGAGGTTTCCTCCTTTACATTTGATGAGACAAGCGGTCGCCCGATCGACCTTGGTCTTGATTTCTACGCTCCGCAGACGATGGTCACTCCGGACGGCCGCAGGATCATGATCGCCTGGATGCAGAACTGGGTGTCCCTCGGCAACCGCCTGCCGGGTCTGCCCTGGTATGGCCAGCTGACAGCTCCGCGTGAGCTTCACGTGCGGGACGGTAACCTCATTCAGAATCCGGCCAGGGAGCTCCTCTCTCTCCGCGGGGAGAAAACAGAACACCGCGATGTTGAGATTTCCGGAAGTGCAAAACTCGAAGGTCTTGACGGAAGGTTCTCGGATATTGAACTTACGATTCGTGAGATTCCGGGCAAAAATCTTGACCGTATCCGCGTGAACCTGCTCGATGACGGCAAAAATCGCATATCCGTCGTCTTTATCCCGTCACAGAATAAGATGGTGGTGGAGCGCGTCTTCCCGGAATTTGGCAAGACGAAGATAACACAGAGAAAAGGTACTGTTGCAATGAAGGACGGAAAGCTTGATCTGCGGATCCTGCTCGACCGCTTCAGCGCTGAGGTATTTGTAAATGACGGCGAGGCTGTTTTCACGACATGTATGTACACCGAAAGCGGTGACGGCGTGTCCTTCAAGGTGGACGGAAGCTGCTGCGTCGACGTGGTCAAATATGATATGAAGTAATCACTCCCTCTGCGGGAGTATAGGAAAGGGGCTGTCGCATTAATGCGACAGCCCCTCGTTTTCGTTGTAATCTCTGACACAAGCGAGATAGCCTTATTCAAACATTGAAATTCCGGTCATATAGATCCGCGTCAGCACGAACGCCACCGCCTCCGGCGAGTCCGCACAGTCCTCCGACGTCCACTTGTGCAGTATGCCGACCAGCCCGCCGAGCGCGTAGGCCTGAATATAGGAGCTGACCTGCTGCTCCGCCGGAGTTGAGGCCTGACGGCTGAGCATACTTTCCACATAGCCGTGGAACCTGATGAGCGCTTTCTCAATGAAGCGCACTGTCGTGAGCTTCCGGAACCTGCGAATCAGATAATTGCTGTTTCTGACGTACCGGCACAGTGTGGAAAAAAACTTTCGCGTGAACTGTATGCCGTTCTTTCCCATGTCTCCGTATTCGCTCAGAATATCAAATATCCCGTCCAGTATCTGATCCTCATACGTCTCGATCAGCGTAGGCATATCGGCAAAATGGTTGTAAAACGTACTCCTGGTCACGCCTGCCCGTTTTGCGACCTCCATCGCCGTGATCTTCTCGGGTTCCTTCTTCCCGCACAAGATTTCAAATGCCGTCATCAGATCTTCATCAGTCTGCACCCGCATAAAATCATCCTCCTGTCTGTCAAGAAATGTCGGACGCAGTTCAGAACGGAAGTGCATATTTTAGAATCCGTCGATTACATCCGTCCCCACTTCTGTATTACAAACGTGTTTATGATTCTACCATGCCTGTGCGGATTTGTAAAACTTGAGCCGGGATTACCGCGCGCAGAAGTTCAGCCAGAAGTTCAGATGCAGTCTCGCTTGATCTTCCTCGTCGTTGTCTTCGGGAAAGGCTCATCTCTCATCACGACATCGATGATACGCCTGTAAGCAGGCTGCTTCTTATTATATTTATCCACTTCCTTCCGGATCTTTTCTCTGATGACATCCGGACTCATCTTTTTCGTCTCCGTCTCATCCGGGTAAACGTGAGCTATCAGACCCTGGGGCTGGCCCATCACAACGACTTCACCGATGAGCGGAATTTTATACAGGTCGTTTTCGAGTTCTTCCGGTGATACATTTTCACCGTTTGCAAGAATAATAAGATTCTTCTTGCGGCCGGTTATATAGAGGAAGCCGTTCTCATCGAACCGACCGAGATCGCCTGTGTGCATCCATCCGTCCTTCAGGGCTTCCGCTGTCTCCTCGGGCATCTTGTAGTAGCCCTTCATGACAATATCGCCCCTGACCAGAATCTCGCCGTCCTCGATTTTCACCTCTGTGTTATCTATTGGGCGGCCGACCGAACCGTCCGCGATGCCTCTCTCACCGTTGAACGCGATGACCGGAGACGTCTCCGTCATTCCGTAGCCCTGCCAGATCGTGATTCCGTATTTGCGGAATTCCGTGACATACATGGGATCAAGATACGCGCCGCCGACAATAATGTGATTCAGCCTTCTGCCGAAGACCTCGCGGCCTACCAGCTTCTTCGGAATGAGACGGTTCACGGTTTTCAGCTTCTTATAGATCGTCTCCACCATGAGCGGGACCATCAGAATGACCTGCGGTTCAAATGTCTTGAGGTTCTTCATGAGATGGCCGACGCTGTCGTTAATGCAGGTGTTGACGCCGAGCTTGATTGCCGTCAGCACGTCTACAGACAGGCAGAACGCATGGTGGATCGGCAGCACGGAGAACAGCACTGTTCCCGGCTCCGTGTGGTAGAAGAGGTTCTTGACTTCCGCGCCGAGGTTACCCTGAGTCAGCATAATGGCCTTGGATACACCTGTCGTTCCCGAGGAGAACATGATTGTGCAGACCGCATCCTCCAGCTTTTCCACATCCACATTGATCGGAGAATCATAGGTCCCTTTTGCGACTGCATTGTTTTCTGCATTGCCGGCTGAAGCTGCGTCCGCATCGTTTCCCGTGTTGCAGATCCTAAGCTCGTCCGTGCCTTTTTCCATATAACTGCCCCAGGTCGCATCCGCGCCGGGCAGGACATCATTTCCGAGAACAATGACCTTAGCCAGTTGAGGGCACTCAGCCTTAGCCCTCGCGATAAGGTCCTTTTTCGAGCTCTCTATAAACGCGCAGGTCACATCAGCCTGGTTCAGCTGCCATATGAGGTTGTCATCCGGGAGCGACGCGTCGAGCGGGACAGCCACGCCTTCCCCGGTAATCACGCTCAGATACGTTACGACCCATGGATAGGAATTCTTTCCGGCGATGGCGATGTGGGCTCGTGCAAATCCGTCCCTTTCCAGCGCTCCCCTCAACCTTCGAAGGTCCTCACCCAGCGCGCGATAAGTCTTATTTACCACACCGTCTTTAGTCGGGAAACTGAAGGATTTTAGTTCACTATACTTTTCTATGCTTTCAAATACGATTTCTCTTATTGTCATTGCTGCTCCTTTTATCTCAATGGGGGAAGGCCTCCGCTTCTGCAAACGGTGAGCAAATCACACCGGTGAGCCCTCCTGAAATCACAGTTTCAGTTCACAGGCAGTACGAACGGCTCCAGCCGAAATATACTACAGATATACAAAGAATGTATACACTGGAAGACTACCAGATAAAAAAGAGCAAAACAATAGCCCCGAATGCCTTTTGGACATTCGGGGCTCAATCGTCCATTTACGATTATTGATAACGCTCGTCGATAACGCGCTTCGACTTCTTCTCGCTTCTCGGCAGGAGTCCGTTCTCGACAATCTTGACAATCGGTGTGAATCCGATAGCTGCCTTTGTCTTCCGGGCAATCCTCTTTCCGAGATCCTCGAAGTCCACACTGCCGTCGACCGCCTCGACGTAGAGACGCATTGTGTCGCGTCCCTCGAAGTGAGAGATACGAATCTGGTACTCGCTGGAAGCGCCCTCGCACTTCGCAATGACTTCCTCGATCTGGGCCGGGAATACATTGACGCCCTTGATCTTCATCATATCGTCGGTGCGGCCCTTAATGATATCAATACGCGGGTATGTTCTGCCGCAAGCGCACTCGCCCGGAATGATGCGGGACAGGTCGTGTGTGCGGTAACGGATGAGCGGAGCTCCTTCCTTCACGAGCGTTGTGATGACAATCTCGCCCCACTCGCCGTCCGGCAGGTTCTCTCCGGTCTGAGGATCGATGATCTCGAGGTAAACATAGTCGTCCCAGATATGCATGTACTCGGAATCCGGGCAGTTGATACCGATACCCGGTCCGTAAATTTCCGTCAGACCGTAGATATCGTACAGCTCGATGCCGAGAATTCCCTGGATACGCTCACGCATTGCTTTGCCCCATCTCTCGGAACCGATGACGCCCTTTTTCAGGTGGATTTTATCCCGGATACCGCGCCTCTCGATCTCCTCAGCGAGGAGCAGAGCATAGGAGGATGTGGAGCAGAGGACTGTGGACTTCAGATCCATCATCATTTGCAGCTGCTTCTCTGTGTTGCCGGGTCCCATCGGGATTGCCATCGCGCCGAGCTTCTCGCAGCCGTTCTGGAAACCGATGCCCGCGGTCCAGAGACCGTAGCCCGGAGTGATGTGGATGCGGTCCTTGTTCGTGATGCCCGCTGTCTCATAGCAGCGCTTGAACATCTCGCCCCAGTCGTCGACATCCTTGGCTGTATACGGGATGATGACCGGGAGGCCCGTGGTGCCCGATGAAGAGTGAATTCTGACGATTTCCTCTTCCGGAGCTGTCATAAGACCGAGCGGATAGGCGTCGCGAAGATCCGCCTTCTCAGAAAATGGAAGTTTTTCGAACTCTTCGGCATTTGCAACACTCGTAATACCGGCTTCCTCGAGCTTCTTTCCGTAGAAGCTGCCTGCGGTTACAAGCGCCTTGATGCGATCATTGACCTGGGCCAGCTGTTTTTCACTGATTTTCATAATCTCCTCCTTATTTATACCTGCCACTGCTGCTTGCATCCGGCAGTTCTTCTTTTGTAACAGCCAAGACAGGCTGTTCCTGTAATTCGTTTCCGGCAGCAAACATCCATCTTCGTGAGAAAAGCATTGCTGGTCCGACCGAGAGATCAAAAATGCGTAAGCATTTTTATAGCTCGCAGGGAAGGACCTGCGCTTTTCGATGAAGATGATGTTTGAGCCGGATTTCGAAACTTCGTTACAGCCTGTCTGAACTGTTACCTTCTTTTTTATGAAGCGGGATACTATCATTCAGGCCAGCGTAAAGGCCTTCCTGTTAAGGTCCAGGAACTTCTCCTTGATGACCTTGCCCATGACATTCAGGATATCCTCCTCGGTGAGGCCGAGCGCTCCTGTCCGGACTGCCGCACCGAGCAGCACGACGTTGAGGACTCTGGGATTGCCGAGCGCTGCCGCTGCCGAGTCACCATCAACCTGCATGAGATGTCCGTCCGCGACTTTCTTCTGCAGATACTCAAGCATTGGACCGGCATCATATCCGGAGCCGGTCAGGGTTGCCGTCGTCGGCTTGACCGCGCGGGTATTTGTAATCACGAATCCGTCCTTTTTAAGGAACGGCAGCATTCGAACTGCCTCGCCCGGTTCAAAAGCAAGAATCAGGTCAGCCTCCCCCGTCCCGATCATCGGGGCGTACATGGCTTCACCGTCGCTGATACGGATATTTGAAAATACATTTCCCCCGCGCTGCGCCATACCTATGGTCTCCGCGCTCATAACCGTAAAGCCCTTTTCCATCGCAGCTGCTGCCAGAAGCTTGGAGGCAAGAACCGTCCCCTGTCCACCGACACCGCACAGAACAATATTCTTAATCATGGACTTCACCTCCAATCGCTCCGACCGGACAGATCTGCGCGCACAGACCGCAGCCCGTGCAGAGCGAGTCGTCAATACATACAAATCCATCGTTTATGACAATGCCTGGACATCCGATCTCACGGATGCACTTGCGGCAGCCGATGCACTTTTCAGGATCAACGGCAGCCTTTCCCTTTGGCTTCGTGATGGCTACGCACGGAGATTTGAAGATGATCGCTTTGACACCCGGAACCTCCTGAGCTCGCTTTACGGTGTCCACTGCCTTCTCAAGGTCCAGAGGATCCACTGTCTCGACAAACTCAAGTCCGATGCCTCGAAGGACTGCCTCGATGCTGACCTTGGCGACAACTTCGCCCATCATCGTTCTTCCTGTTCCCGGATGCGGCTGGTGACCGGTCATCGCTGTCGTCGAGTTGTCGAGGATACACACGGTCATCTCCGCCTGATTGTAAACGGCATTGATGATGCCTGTGATGGCCGACGCGAAGAAGGTCGAGTCGCCGACGAATGCAAATGCCTTCGTATCCGGCTCAATCCTATACACTCCCTGCGCAATGTTGATGCCTGCGCCCATGCAGAGGCAGGTGTCGCACATATCGAGCGGCATCGCGTTTCCGAGCGTGTAGCAGCCGATATCGCCGCAGAAAATCGTCTTCTGCCGTCTCATGGCCACCTTGACCGCATAGAAGGAAGCGCGGTGCGGACAGCCGGCGCAGAGGACAGGCGGGCGTATGGGGATGGCGGGCGTCTCTGGGTCTTCGATTGCTGCTTGCGAGTCGTCGGATGCTGCAACCCGATCAGCAACACTCACAGTATCACCGTTTGAAGAAGCTTTGCCTGCAGTACTCACGGCACCTTGATCAACGACTGATACATTTTCCGGTTCCGCAAGGAAACTGTTTATATACTGCTTAATGAGGTCGAGAGAGTTCTCTCCTGCATTTGCCGTATCATGGGTAAGCTTGCCCCGTATCTTCACACCGAGGCCATACTTGCCGCAGATATAGGTGAGCTCACGCTCGATGACCGGGTCGAGCTCCTCGAGACAGAGGACCTCGTCAAGGCCGGTCAGGAATTCCACCGCAAGTTTCTCTGGGAACGGGTGCGGGGTCGCTACCTTGAGAACCCTTGCATCCGTGCGGCCATGCAGCGCTTCCATTGTAAGCGCAAAGCTGATACCGCCGGCGGCAATACCCTTCTTTGAAGCTGCCGCATTCAGGCCACCCAATGCGGCTATTTCACCATCAGCCGCGCCTTTATCTGACCCGCCGTTAAGGATCATGTTGCGAGAGTATGTCGAGAAGACATCTTTCAGCAGCTCATTTCTGGCTTCAATCTTCTTATGATTGGCATTGGACAGCCTCGGGAAGATGACCCATCTCTTTGAGTCTTTGATAAATCCTTCCGGCGAATTCTTCTTGTATTCATCCGCATCCTTGATATTAATCGAAGCGTATGCATGGCATATGCGGGTCGTCGGTCTGAAGAATACAGGTGTTCCGTATTCCTCTGAGTACGCGAACGCATCCTGGATCATATCGTACGCTTCCTGCACGGATGTCGGGTCAAAGCATGGGAGCTTTGAAAAGTAAGCAAAATGTCTGGTGTCCTGCTCGGTCTGGGACGAGATTGGCCCAGGATCGTCGGCGACCATAATGACCATTCCGCCTTTTACGCCGATGTACTCAAGAGACATCAGCGGGTCGGAAGCAACATTGAGTCCGACCTGCTTCATGGTGACCATCGTGCGGGCTCCGGCGTAAGCCGCGCCGGCCGCAACTTCCATGGCGGACTTCTCATTGACCGACCACTCGACGTACAGACCCTCCGGCTTATATTTCGCGGTGTTCTCTAAAGTTTCCGTAGAGGGTGTACCCGGGTATCCCGCAACAAGGTCAACGCCTGCGGCTATCGCGCCGAGCGCAATGGCGGCGTTTCCCATTAAAAATTCACTGTGCATGGTTTGCTCCTGTCTCACTTTCAATTAACGGCATAGCTTATCCGGGTGTCATATAATTCAGGTCTCGTACGCGAGACTTTTCCCGTCGTATGTCGCTGGGGATAATTTTATCACTCTAAAGCATTAAAATCAACATCTTCTATGCGACACTTGGCGCGGGATTCGGGTCAGCGTCAGCTGACATAATTCCAAAAAGAATCCCTTCGGACACAGTCATGTCCGAAGGGATACCCCATTTTAAATGTATTCTATTTACTCAAACAGATCCCACACCTTTTTTGAATCGAACGTCACCGACGTGACCCCGAGGGCTTCGATCTGGTAGAGGGCGTTGGCAGCCATGTGCTCCGCCGCCTGTTCGAGATCTCGGATTCCGGTCGTGTTTGCGAATACATCCACGACCGCGTCAAGGCCGTCATCCGTCACAAGGCACTCGTCCTCACGGATGCCCATGCGCCGAAGGACCTTTGGAAGCGCAAACCTCTTGAAGATAATCTTTTTCTCGAGCGGCGTATAATCCGGCAGTTCGATCACAGCAAATCTCGACATGAGCGGCGCCGAGATCGCATCCTTGTCGTTGGCCGTCGCGATCGGATAGACACCGGATGTCGGAATGTTGCATTCAATGTAATTGTCGGTAAAGCCCAGATTGTCGAGCAGTGTGAGCAGAACGTCTGCCGGATTGCCGTTGCCCTTTCCGGCGGCTGCCTTATCGAGCTCGTTGATGATAAAGACAAGGTTGGACTCTCCCGCAGCAGCAAATGCCTCCATAATAATACCGGGTTTCGCGTTCGAATAAATCCGGGAGCTGCCTGTCAGCTGCTCCGGATCATTGATGGAGCTCATATCGAGCGTCGTCCACGGGAGCTTGAGAATGCGGGCGACAGCGTAGGCGATCTGAGACTTGCCGGTGCCGGCCGGGCCGATGAGCAGCAGGCCGTAAGCCGGGAGCGTGTGCGTGCGATTGATCTGGATAATTGTCTCGATGATGCGCTGCTTAACTCTCTCCATCCCGTAGAGCTCCTCGTCGAGGATCCGGCGGGCTTCTACCGGGTCGATAGCCTCAAAGTAATTGCTCTTCCACTGGATATTCATCATGATGGACAGAGCTCTCTGGGCATGCCTTCTCTCTTCCTGAGACACTTCACCGGACCTTGCGACCGCCAGGTTGCGGCGGGCCCAGAGGCGAATCTGATTTGGCAGAGTCTTGCCTGCGCACATCATAAAGTCGGTGATCGACTGGAGGCTGGTAAGCTTCATTCCGTCACCGGTCTCCTCCGCGTCGTCATCCTCCACATCATCCTCCGGGGCGCTGCTGGCAAGGAGCCTCTCGATCATGAACTGCAGGAATCCGTCCTCCGCGGACAGCTTTGTCCCGCCGCCGAAAGCGATCTCACGAATGCGGTATACGGTATATCCTTCCTCTGTGTTCCTGCCGGAGAGCCTGACGCTGATATGGTTCTCCCCCAACCATTGAAGGAGGCTGACAAATCTGGCGTCAATCCGCAGAATATCCGCGCTGATGGTCCCATCTTTTTCATCAAATTCAAATGATGTCCGTTTTACCGGATTCGTGAACACTCCGACAGAGTGATGCTTCCACTCCTTCTCCCTGTTGGACAATACCATCATGGGCTGCTCAGGGCTGGCTTCATGTGCGTTCGAGCGGAACACCGTGTAGGTGCACTCCGCCTTGTTCTTTATATCTGGCTGGCTGCTGAAATCAAATACCGGCATGGCGCCTCCTTTAGTTGGTGCAGTATACTTCCAGTTTATTGTTGCAGTACAAATCTCCTGCTATATAATCGTATAAATTCAAGTCTCGCACAATCATACCACAACCGCCCAGTGCTGCGATACCCACTTTTCTTTTACTTTACAGACTTTAGATGTATAATGGTAACAGTTCAGACAGGCTATCAGTATTTTGGGCTCCGGCAGCAAAGCCAGTCTGAACTGTTAGGTATAATGGTTGAAGTACTCAAAGAAAGGATGACATCATGCCTGAACTGTTACAGCTGTATCTGACCTTTGCCAGAATCGGTCTCGTGAACTTCGGCGGCGGCTATGCCATGCTGCCTCTGCTCGAGCGCGAGCTTGTGAACGACCGCGGATGGTGTACCACCGACGAGCTCATGGATTATTTCGCCATCGGCCAGTGCACACCCGGCCTCATTGCCCTCAACGTCTCGACTTTCATAGGGAATAAGCGAAAGGGTGTCCTCGGCGGCATCACCGCAACGCTCGGCTTTGTGACCTGTCCGATCATCATCATACTGCTCATAGCTATGTTCCTGACGAACTTTGCTGATCTCCCGATCGTTAAAAATGCATTTGCCGGGATTCGTGTATGCGTATGTGTCCTGATCCTGCAGGCAGTTCTCCGTCTCTGGAAAAAAGCCATTATCGATGTGCGAACCCTGTGCCTCTATCTGGTCATATTTGCACTGGCTGCGTTCTCGAGCCTTCTGCCGATATCTGTCCCGACATTCTCACTTGTCATAGCGGCCGGTGTATTCGGTGTCTTCTTCGGCAAAGCGAACGCTCCGGCAAATAAAAAAAGCACGGATTCTTCCGTGCGCAAAGAAAAGGAGGACAGCCGCAAATGATCTACCTCGAGCTCTTCCTCCGCTTCTTCCAGACAGGTCTCTTCTCCGTCGGCGGCGGACTTGCGACCCTGCCTTTCCTCTATGAAATTTCAAACCAGACCCACTGGTTCTCCCACGCCGACATAGCGGACATGATTGCGATCTCCGAGTCCACTCCCGGAGCCATCGGAATCAACATGTCGACCTATGCCGGCTACATAACCGGCGGAATATTCGGAGGTGTCCTTGCCACGCTTTCGCTGGCTATGCCCTCCGTCATCATCATCCTGATCATCGCCCGCCTTCTCGAGAAATTCGAGAACAATCCATATGTCACGAAGGCTTTCTACGGTCTTCGGCCGGCATCGATCGCTATGATCTCCGCCGCCGGCATCAATGTCGTGAAGATTGCGCTGATCAATCTGAGTGCTCTGACAGACGGCTCCGGTCTCCTTGGCTTCTTTAAGATCAAAGAAATCATTATGGCTATCCTGCTCTATGCGGCAATCACGAAAATGAAGCTCCATCCGATCCTTGCGATTGCAATTTCAGCCGTAATCGGCATAGCGCTGCGCCTCGGCGGAGCATAACTCCGCCGGCTTACTCACGCGTCCACTCCGAACCGTATCCCCGCGCTCTTTCTCGCCGTCTCGAGTGCAGTCATGACAGCTACAGACCTCTCAAGGCAGGCCGCCGCAGCCGCGTCATCCTTCGTGTCGACGATCCGTGCGAAATCCATGAACTCCTGTGTCATGCGGTGCCGCATCTCTGGAGCCACGAACTTTCCGCTCTCCATCGCGCGGCTCATACCGCCTGCTGCGTTGGGAACCGGCGGCTTCGTGTCGTCAGCGTACTCATAATCAACTCCTTCAATGACATTGGGCTTGCCGATGAGTCTCATCCAGCCGTTCTCTCCCTGGAATATTGCAAATGACGGGCTGTCCGAATCCTTAGCCCCCGTACACACCGCAGTTATCCCATCATATATGAGGACCGCCGTTCCGGATGTGTCCGCCCCGTTAAACCCAAAGTTCGGGAAATACTTCGCGTCCTTCGGAGCGCCGAGCAGACCGACTGTCAGATAAACATTGTAGAGATTGATATCATACAGC
Source organism: Lachnospiraceae bacterium (assembly GCA_045112155.1). GTDB lineage: Bacteria > Bacillota > Clostridia > Lachnospirales > Lachnospiraceae > Chordicoccus. The sequence continues at coordinate 9,239 of JBGUHN010000070.1, read as the reverse complement.
GCGCCGCCTGACAGGTTCGGATCAAAGGCAGGCTCGACCTCGCCCGCCAGGTACTTCTTATATCTGCTGGAATACTGCGAGTAGTTGCACTGCCCCATCTTCAGTGTCCCGAGTTTCGGCAGCAGCTCCGCCATCTTCTCAAAGACTTTGCTGTGCATTGTCGTGATAGCCTCAAGGCAGTAGACACCCTTTTCCGCTGCGATCTCCGCCAGCTCTTTGGCTTCCGCCACCGTCGATACGAACGGCTTCTCCAGAATGACATTCACACCCGCAAGCAGGGCCTGCTTTGCATAAGGATAGTGCGCGCTGTTGACAAGTCCGATATACACGCAGTCAACGCCGCTGTCAGCAAGCAGCTCCGCATAGTCCGTATAAACTTTGCCGATTCCGTACTGCTCCGCCAGCTTCTCGCCCTTTTCACGGCTCTTCGGTCTTGCAAATATCGCCGTGCGCTCGATCTCTTTTATCTCCTCCATAGCAAAAAGAGCCTCGTGCACAATCTTACCTGTTCCGATAATACCCAGCTTCATGTTGCATCCTCCTTATCTTTTATTCGCATCCACCTGCGCAAATTGTGATTCCACAGACTTCCCTCACACATCCTGCCGCCTTCCGCATCCCATTGAGTCGCCTTCTTTAGTCCCATTTAGCTGCTTTTTCAGCCCCATTACAGCGGCCGCTTTACTCCCGCTTAGCCAGCTCCCAGAAAGCCACCGCGCTGCAGGCCGCCACATTGAGCGAATCCACACCGTGTGCCATCGGAATCTTAATGGTGTAATCACACGCGTCAATTGTCTCGTCCGTCAGACCGTCCCCCTCTGCACCGAGAATAACCGCCAGTTTCTCCTCCGAGCGGAGATGCGGGTCGTCAATCGTCACCGTGTCTTTCCTGAGTGCGAGGGCTGCTGTCTTAAAGCCGAGAGATTGGAGAAGACTCACATAGTGCATGCCCTTCCCTTCCACAGTGTTCTCTGCAAATGTCCACGGCACCTGAAACACCGTCCCCATAGCCACCCGGCTTGCCCGCCGGTAATAGGGATCCGAGCACGAGGATGTTAGGATTACCGCCTCCATGCCGAGAGCCGCCGCAGACCTCATTATGGCTCCGACATTAGTCGGGTTCGTGACGTTCTCAAGCACCGCAATCCTGCGGCAGCCGCTGACTACTTCCTCGACAAGGGGAAGCACAGGTCTTTCGAAGAGACACAGAAGTCCCCTCGTCATCGGAATATTGGTCAGGGTCCTGAGCGCTTCCGGTCCTCCCGTAAAGACCGGTATATCACCAAGTTTCGCCAGGATCTCCGCGGCTTCACCCTCGATCTGTTTCCGCTCGACCAGAGCTGACACCGGTCTCATCCCTGCTCCGAGAGCCCGCTCCGTGACCTTGGGGCTCTCCGTGATAAAGAGGCCTCCGTTCGGTTCGTAATAGTGCTTCAGCTGAGTCTCGTTAAGGCGTGCGTAAAAATCCAGCCTCGGGTCCTCGTAGTCAGTGAGTTCGATAAAGTCTGCCATGTGATCTCCATCCGGATTGTGCTCTAAACTCTTCGTATCATAATGTGATGCTCAAATTTCTCTTATTTAGCTTCCACCAGATATTCGTATGCGTTGTCTTTGAGATAACCGGTCACGGCGGAATAAGGTTCGCTGTCCGCGTAATCATCCACGACGGTGATGTTCATTCCGTCCTCATAGAGGTCTTCCATCACTGTTCCGAACTCATCGGCATCGGCACACATATAGTCGTTTATAAAAATATTCTTTTCCTTGACACGGATCACCAGTGTGTCCGTATCCTGAGCGGTTTTCCGTGCCTCCTCGAGCGTGGCAGTCTCAACATCACTTGCAACTGTACTCTCGACAGCCTGACCGCTATTTCCGGTTCCTGTACCCATACCGGGGCCTAATCCCAGACCTGCCCCGCCGCCAAAAATAAGGCTGGCGATGATGGCTATGATGCCTGCGCCGGTGCCTGCATTTGCGGCACGTTTTTTCCCATTGGACGGACGCGGTTCTGGACCTCCGGAACGCACCGCTTTCTTCAGTCGTGACGCATCCCCCCGGCCGACCGCGACACGGCCTCCGACACCCAGCACTACCAGACATATTCCGACGAATAATAATGTTGACATATTCCCCTCCTTTTCTCAGATGACACATCTGACCCAAATATCCTTGGATCCTCGGTTTTACAGTTCATGCATATCCTTCGCTGTGCGAGACCTCTAAAGCCTCTAATACACATATTTATACTTTCGTGTCAGCTTGCCCATGAGCTCATTGATTGCCGTCTGGTCTCTGTACAGAATCTTCTCCGTATTGAGTGACAGGACCACAACAGAATCGCTGTTCTCTGTGATGTAATCCACGAGCATCTGATTGAGTCTCGCATATCCGTTTTCCTGATTCTCCGCCGTCAGATTGACAGGAGAAAACTCCTTGTCTGACGTGAGGACCCGGATCTGTCTTTTTGTGGAATCCTCATCGTCCCAGGTGCAATAAATCGTCACGATCTTGACCCGTCCTCCTATGACATCACTCTCATAATCGGAAAGGCGTTTTTCGTACATTTCCCTTAAGGACTCTTCTTCAGTGAGCCTGACATTCAGCTCTTCCACCTGCTTTTCAAGCTCCTCTGTCCTGCTGACCGCCTCCGCCTCCACCGCCTGCGCTTTGGCTGCGTATGCTATAATCACAACGAAAAGAAAGATGAAAATCACATCAAGGAGCGGAGTAAGGTCAATTGGAGCATTCGGCTGTGAGGATGACCCCGGATTTTTTCTCTGCACGTCCTGCCTCCTCTCACTTTGCCTTAGTCTGAACTTTTGTGATTCTGGTCTCTTTCTTCGGCTTGGCGGCCTGCTGCTCAGCCGGTTCCGCAGTCTGAGAGCTTATTGCGGCAGTCTGCGAACTCATCTCAGCAGTCTGCGTTTCATCTGTCAGCCGCTTTGGCTGAGTACCGGACTGTGCTTTTGTCCCTGACTGGTCCGGCACCTGTCCGTTCCCAGCCCTGTTCGTTTTTACTGTCCCGGCAGTTCTGAGCGGTGCGGCACCTGTCCGTTCTCCGGAGACCTGCGTCATTTTTGTCCTGGCCTGTCGCACTTCCGTCTGCAGCGTCTGTCTCGTAATGATCGTGTCCGCTTCGTTGAACTTTGCGTCGATCAGATTGACAAGCCTTCCAAGAAGGACAGCGTCGAGAGCTTTAAGTCCTATGGACGCGACAAGGCCGCACAGAGTCGTCCACATTGCAGTGCCGAGACCAGAGATCATCTGGCTCATATCGGTCGTCCCGCTGCTTGCGATGAGTCCGGCTACTGTCCCCAGAATTCCGAGCAGGGGAAGGAGTGAGGTCAGCTGACCGCAGGTGACATAATTGGCATAAGCGACACTGAAACGTCCGCGGTTAAGTTCCAGTTCATCTCTGTCATACCGGATATTGACCGTGGTCGAAAGACCTACATTTCCGACGTCATCAATCCACTCATCCTCATCGTTCGTTGAATGAACACGGACTCTGATCTTATCGAAACTCTTGTAAATCTGCCGGAGTTTGGCAAGAACATAGAACTCAAAGAATAAAATTAATGCCCCGAATATAATGATCAGCAGACATAGTAAAAAGCTGGATAAAGATGCACCCAAGTTATCCACCTCCTAAGCAGGCTTTCACACCATCAGCTGCCGCCTATGAATCCCCACTTCAGGCATCACTTCGGTTCTTATGAACAGGTGTGATGCAGCGCAGCATCATAGACGTAAACGTCTTCTCACATCTAGTATAATACCACATTTCAGTACATAAAAACAGTAAGCATATACAGGAGATGAGTCTCCATCTCAATATTGCAAAACAGTTTGCATGTGATAAAATAGAGTTGCAATAAATATACGCAAAGCCTATAGGAGGTACAACATAATGAGCAAAGTATATGATTTCATAAAAGAAGCAGGAATCTTTTATCTCGCTACAACAGACGGCGATCAGCCTAAGATCCGTCCGTTAGGCGCAGTTATCGAAGCGGATGGCAAGGTCATCTTCGGTGTCGGCACATTCAAGGACGTCTACAAGCAGCTCACAGCCAATCCGAAAGTCGAAATCGTCGCATGCAAGCCGAACGCTCACTGGATTCGCTACACAGGCAGGGTCGTTTTTGAGACAGATGACAAGTATGCCGCAGAGATGATCCCGGCATTCCATCTGGAAGCCATTTACAATGAGCAGACAGGCAACAAGCTCGCCTGCTTCCACCTTGAGGACGCAACAGCCTATGAAATCGCCGTCATGGGCCAGGGTGAGAGCCTCCTTTAATTAATGGCAAAACCATAAATCAGCTCTGAACGGGGACTGCGGCAAATCTCAGCTTGCAGTCCCCCGGTTTTTCTCTGTAATCGCAGTGGTACGCGAGCACCGTATATTTTTCTGCCAGCTTCTCCAAATCTTTGTAATACGTGTGGCCGAAGTATTCTTTGAATGACGCCTCGTGAAGCACCAGCACATCACCCGGATCAGTCTCAGGATGGTCCTTCAGCATCCCCTCAATGCATTTTTCCGAGACCGAAATATCCCCGAGATCTCCCGAAAAATACACCAGTTTTCTTCCCAGAACAAAGCTGTATGCATACGACATGAGCCCTTTTGAGTGCCTTCCAGTAGTATCGACATACTGTATCTCAGGAATGCTTGTCAGCGGCACGAGCTCCACATATTTGTCCATGTCAGACATAAAGCAGCTCATGTATTTGACTAGTTCGCTCCGAAAATCCGGCGTCGCGTACAGCACCTTCACTCTCTCACCACTTGTATAGAACTTCTTCAGGATGAGCGGGTGCAGCCCTCCGGCATGATCACCGTGCAGGTGGGTCAGGAGAACAAAATCGATCTGTCCCAGCAGATTTTCCTCCAGAGCTCTCGCATAATTCGCGTATCCGCAGTCGACGAGCACATTCCCCTCTCCGGTCCTGACCAGTATGGAGGAATTTCCGAGGTCGTACGACCACATATTGCCGGTGCCTAAAAATCCTATATTTTCATTAATCCAGATCATTTCTCTGCTCCTTATCTTTTCACAGCCTGCGCGGCAATTTGCAGTTCACAGCGAAGAATCCATCTTATGATTCTGCAATTGCCGGGGCGCATAGTACTTTTCTACCGTTTTCTCCGAAATAAAGAAAAAAGGGTCGACGCATTAAGAAGAGTCAGCATATAGCAGACGTCATTTGCATATGACAGCTATATACAGTGCTGACACCGTCTAATGCGGCAGCCCCTTAAACATTATTCCGGCTGATGGGAGATAAAGTCGATGTAAGTCTGTATCTCCTCGCGAATCATATCCTCCGTGACAACGGCAAACTGCTCCATGTAGGCATGTCCCTCCTTGTCTCCCTGGTTCGAAGCCGAGCTGGCGATTCCGAGGCCTTCCATGATGGAGATGAGATTTGCCCCGGTCTTTCCGTCCAGGACTTTCATTTGCATAAGAAGATTAGTAAAGTCATATGCATTGAGCGGCTTGTCCGGTTTCGTGTATGGAGCGCACTCATAATCAATGATCGTCTCGACAAGGTCCTCGTAGGTCCTCGGGAGGCTGTTCTCGAGGTGATGAGGCTGATGCATCATATGAATCTTCTGGGCTTCCTTCTGTTCAAGGAAAAGATACATGACCATCTTATCCATATCATGGATTCTTGCTCTTTTAAGCATCTCTTCTTTGAGATCCGGATCATGGATCAGTTTATTCACACAGTATTCAAATGCTCGTCTATGCCTGTAAGTATATATACACCAGTTTAAGTTCTTCATAGTCAGCCTCCGACGAATTGATCCGCTGTGAATATCTTACTACAGTGCCTGACTTCGGGTAAAGCAAACTTTGTGAAAAACTCAGGGCAGGATATGCCGGTTGCATGCCCTGCCCGTTTGATTTAGAATAAAGTAAAGAAGCTTACCAAACTGTCATCCAATAGGAGGTCGCGCTATGCGGGTCGCTATTATTTCGGATACCCATAACATGATCAGGACGGAACTCAAAGCATATCTTGAGGGCTGCGAATTGATCCTGCATGCGGGAGACATCTCAAAACCCGAGATTCTTGATGCGCTGAAAGCCTACGCGCCGGTCTATGTCGTCCGCGGCAATAATGACAGGCAGTGGGCCGAAGAGATTCCCTATACGCGGACATTTGAGCTTGGCGGAATCAATTTTTTCATGATTCACAAGGTACATGAACGGCCGCGGGATCTGCGATCTCAAGGTGTGGATGTCGTGATATATGGTCACACTCATAAGTATGACGACCATGAGGAGGACGGCATGCGCTTCCTTAACCCCGGCAGCTGCGGGCCGAGACGGTTTACCCAGCCAATCACAATGATGATTGCCGAGATCGGGAACGGCAGGATCGAGGTGGAGAAAATCGAGATTCCTCACACCCCGACAAAGACGCTGGTCAAATCGATGCCGCCCGACATGCCGATCATTGTCTCACGCGCAGTCAGAGATATAAAGCGAAATAAGTCTGTTCAGGAGATCGCCGACAGGAACGGAATTTCTGTTGAGCTTTCTGAGCTCATCTGCAGATTATATCTCACACATCCCGGAATCGATGTGGATGGAATCGTGAGGAAGATGGGGCTGTGAGCGGTGCTCACAGCTCACTTGATTTCTCCAGGAGCCTGGCCAGCACGTTGACCGCTTTTATTTCATTGTCAGCATCTTTATTTTTTTATGATCCAGGCCAGCCCTTTGGCCACACGAACATCGCTGTCTACAAAATGATTGCCCGGATTCCAGTCCAACTGGCAACGGATTCCCGCGCTTTGAAGCAGCTCATACTGCTCGCGGATCGCATTTCCAACAGTTGACATAACTCGGTTCCTTGTCTTCTCTTCCTTCATCCCGAGACTCAGATACACTTCAGGCACCTTGATCTTGTTTCTCCCGGCAAAGTCCAGCCAACCGGGATACCAGACGGATGGTGAGACTGCGGCTGCTCCGGCGAACGCATCTGTCTTATATACTGCCCACAGCGCGAACAGACCTGCCAGCGAATAACCACAGATGTAGGGTTTCCACGCATTTGGCAGTTCCTTCCCCGTGTTCGTCAATTTCTCCCCCACATTTGGCAGCTCCTCCGCAAGCTGCGGCAGAACTTCGCCAAGAAGCATATCCAGTGTCTTTTGTGCGCCGTCGCCGAAACCGACTTTGCCGAAAACAGGGTCCGAAGGCCACGGTGTGAGATCCTGATTCCAGTTCGAGACTTTGACTGCTGCGATGCACCAGTCAGTATGGCCGGCTAACTCGGTCAGCCGGGCTGCTTCGCTCTCCATGACCTCAAGATCATGGTCGTCCACCATCTGAACAAAAAGGTTTTGTCCATCCTTGTTGCCATATAATTGTACATTATTCATGTCAGCTCTCCGATAGCTTATGTTTTCTCCCAAGTCTCGCAATCACAACTTGAATATATTATACCTGCTATAAAGTCCATTTAGAACGATTATTCCGATCGAATCTGCAAAATTCACATAAAAATAGAACTGTTTACCTAATTTACCTAACTAGCTTGACAGTAGCTACTCCTGTTAGTCTTACTTCTACAACCGTTTTTGATGCGTTTTTGCCAAAAGCAACCAAAATGGCTTCCGGCAGGCTCTTCTGCTGCCTTTCGCTCGGGGACTCAAGATGGGGTTTTCGCCAGAGGCAACTAAAACGCCTTCCGACGGGCTCTTCTGCTGCCTTTCGTTCTAGGACACAAGATGGGAGCTCCGCCAAAGGCAACTAAAATGGCTTCCGACGGGCTTGTCTGCTGCCTTTCGCTCGGGGACTCAAGATGGGAGCTCCGCCAGAGGCAACTAAAACGCCTTCCGACATGCTTTTCTGCTGCCTCTGCCGAAGATCCAATGAAACTCTCCAGGATCAAAGGCAGCAACCACGCCTCGGAAGCAGGATTTTGCTGCCTCTGCCATTGACCCAATGAAACCTACCAGGATCAAAGGCAGCAACCACGCCTCGGAAGCAGGATTTTGCTGCCTTTCGCCCTTGGAAGCGAGAAAAAAGAACTGTCGGTCCAAATATAAACGGGTCGACAGCTCTAAAGAGAAAAGTGTTAGATTTTATACACTCAGGAATTATCAATCAGCTTGTCGCGATATGTCTTGCGGTACTTTGTCGGCGACTGCCCCTTAGCTCTGTGAAAGACACGACTGAAATACATCGGATTCTCATAGCCCAGGCTTTGAGCGATCTCGGTGATTGTTAAATCCGACGTCTCCAGAAGAATCTGGGCATTTCGAATTCGCTGATCAAGCAAATATTTCATCGGAGACACTCCGACAATTTCGCGGAAACATTTACTGAACCAGCTCGTGCTCATATTCCTGGAGGCAGCGTACTGTTCTATGCTGATCTCCTCATTGTAATGGTCCTTGAAATAGGCTCTGGCATGATCGATCTCATCCTGCACGAACCCTTTTACCTTCGGTATGCCCTGATTCATCCGGCGGTTCATGATGATCAGAAGCTCTCGCAGCAGATAAGTAAGATTCTCCTCATAACAGAAAGCACACTCCAGAAGTTCATCTCTCATCTTTTTAAAAAGATCCTCATACTCATAAGAAATGCCCGTGTGCAGAATATAGCCGTCGAGCGGGATTTCATAATGTTTCAGAATACTCTTCACCTGACGTCCGGTAAAATGCACGAACCAGTACTGAGACCGGTCCTTGCCCAGAAAATAATAGTGCTGCTCCTGCTTCGGCTGATATAGCACCATATTGCCGGCAGGCACTATAACTTCATGCCCATCCAGAATAAAGTGTCCTTCGCCTGCACAGATATAGACAAGCTGCCAGTCGACGCGGCCTTTCGGTCGCCAGGTCGGGAGTTTCGGCCATTTGATCAGCTGGTAAGTTCCCGCGCTCAGGACCCTGAGCGCCATTTTGCTTTCCTTAAAAGGTACTCTTGAATTGAATAAATAACCCGAATTGACATACATAATGCCGGTCCCCCTCGCGGGCAAAAATTCCTCTCAAAAGAGATTTTATTAAGATATCTAAAGTTTACAAAAAATAGGCTCCTTCTGCCACCTCCTAAATATTTTGTGTAGAAATTGAATTGTTTTGTTCATATGAATCAATCCCTGTGGTCGGTATGATTGTGAAGCTCACATGGATAAATCCACGTGCTTCCATATGCGGCTCACGCCGCAGGGCCGCTTTAGGCGGCCGGACTAACGCACCTGCG
>JBGUHN010000069.1:0-52720 GCA_045112155.1 Lachnospiraceae bacterium | reverse complement strand
TGATAGGGCAGGGGTGGAAGTGCAGTAATGTATGGAGCTGACTGCTACTAATCGGACGAAGGCTTGACCAAGTAGAGAGGAAGGCGGACGCACATCTGAGAATCAGATGACATGAAGTTGGCCGCGGAGCGGACAACGAATGAACCGCCTGACCTGTAGGAGAAAAGCTGCGGAGAGAGCGGGCAACCGCTCGAACCTGTAGATTTAGATTTGTATGTGCGGTTTTGAGGGTGTGTATTTTTATGCCCGGATATTTTTTGGGGGTGTAGCTCAGTTGGGAGAGCACCTGCCTTGCAAGCAGGGGGTCAAGGGTTCGAATCCCTTCATCTCCATATATTAAGAAGCGAGAAATCGCTTCTTTTTTTATTTTATCCCACTAAATTGATAAAATTTTGTTTATAATTTAGAATTGTGCCGGAAAGTGAAAAATGATATAGTAACTAGGTGTGCGATTAACGCGGCTCTGAAGCCGAATTATATATAGTGGAGTATATATGAGTGAACTTAAAAATGAACTGAATGAGAAAGAGATAATTCAGGATAATCCATTGAGTGTGGATTCATTGGAAGGGAATGAATCCGTGAAAACAGCAGCGAATAATGAGCCATCTGCGGCTGATGATAGTATTGTTGATTCCACAGATGAGAAAATGGATTCAGATGCCGATTTTGAGGATGTCAGTGATTCGGCAAATACTGAATTGCAGGATACTCAGATAACCGATACCGGTGCTGAAGTCGCAGCAGATCCGGAAACTGCCAATACAGAAGCGACTGAGATGGGAGCAGAGACTGAGACTGTTGAGGCGGCAGAGACGGAGAACGTTGAAACTGCAGAGGCGGAACCGAAAGAAGAGGCCGCTGAGAATGCTGCCGCAGCAGTAACACCAGAGCCCGAGAATAATGAAACTGCAAAGACCACAGAAGATTCAGAGCCGGCGAAAGCCGACGCGCCTTCTGATGAGAATGCGGCAGAAGCTGAACAGGAGAATGCTGCGCTTACTGAAGAAGAGAAGAAAGCAAAGCGCAAAAAGATATTGAAAATCTGCGGCGGCGTAGCTGCTGCAATTGTGGCTCTTTATTGCCTTATTGCTTTCACATATCAGTCTAAGTTCACAACAGGCACGATTATCAATGGAATCGACGCCTCGGGAATGACTCTGGATGAGTATACGGAGGCTTTGACGGAGAAAGTCGAATCCTATGTGCTGACTATGAAGTTCAGGAACAAAAAGACTGAGAAAATTAAAGGCACAGATGTAGGTTATACATATGTGGCCGATGACGGGGCACAGAAGCTCCTTGAGAATCAGAATATATTCGGCTGGGCACGCGGCTATTTCGGTGTCAAAAAAGAGTACACTGTAAATGAAGGATGCAAGTTCGATGAAGATAAGATGAAGGAACTTGCTACCGCACTGCCGGAACTGCAATTTGAAAATATGGAAGTTCCTACAAATGCCCATCTTGGCGTCGATGAGAGCGCATCCGAAGGGGGAGAGCTGACATTTGAAATAGTACCGGAAACATACGGTACACAGCTGATCCCTGATACATTTGCAGAAGGTGTGATTGAAGCAGCCAAGTCCGGTGTTCAGGAATATGACGTCGATAAAGCAGATCTCTATGTGAAGCCTACAATCTATTCCGACGATCAGTATCTGAAGGATTCAATCGGAGGATTCAACGAATTCCTGTCCACATCTGTCACATATGATCTCCCGAACGGAGAGCAGGAAGTCCTGGACGCGTCAGTTCTCAAGAACTGGATCGCGATGAGGGAGGATGGCGTGCAGTATCTGAACGAGGAGATCGTCAAAGACCACGTGAATGCTTATGTAGCGCTGCTGGCGATGAAGGTCGATGATGTTCATACTACCCGCGTTCTTCACTCAACTCTGCAGGGCGATGTCGCCTTCCCGAGCGAGACCTGGGGACATATGATTGATCAGGAGACGGAGAGTGCGGCACTGCTTGCGGACATTCAGAACCACAATGTGACCGAGAGGGAGCCCGCTTATTCACTGAATTCAACTTACGCCGAGAATTTCGGCTGGACCTACGTCGAAGTTGATATTGAAAATCAGACATGCTTCTATTATGAGGACGGCGAGCTTCTCTGGTCTTCCGAGTGTGTTACAGGTACAGGTTCCAACGAGGACAGAGAGACTGTTCGTGGTATTTTCTCAATTCTTAACAAAGAGCAGGGAAGGACACTGCGCGGACCTCAGCTCGAGGATGGATCCTATACGTATGAATCCTATGTAAATTACTGGATGCAGTTCTATGAGGGCTACGGCCTCCATGATGCGACATGGCGCAGCAACTATGAGTTCGGTGGAGATACCTACTGGTATTCGGGTTCCCACGGCTGTGTCAATCTTCCTTATTCTGCGGCTGAATCTCTGTACTTTATGGTCAGCAGAGGAACCTACGTACTGGTCTTCTGATGGCTGATGCGTTGTCCCGCTCGAGGGACAAAAGCGTGGGGGACAGGCAGCGCAAGCTGAAATGATCCCCACGCGAATTACTGCAACATAAAAGCTGCCGCACGTTTGATGTGCGGCAGCTTTAGTTTTAACGTATTTTTCGGTTTCGAAGATGCCATTAGCGCTGACCCGAATCCCGCGTTATGTCTCGCAATCGAGAATTGAATTGACGTGCGGGCTCAGCTTCTCTCACTTTCTTCGAAGACCCTGATCAAATCTCTGGGCTTAAAAATCGTTTCCGGGGCATCCGGGACATCTCCGAATCCGTATTTGGCGTATATGAAGTCTACGCCGGCTTCACGTGCGGAGTTATAGTCTCCCATTGTATCTCCGACGTAGACTGCTGAATGCAGGTCGAAGTCGTCCACGATCTTTTTGATATTATTAGCTTTGTTCAGTCCTGTATCATCCGGACACAGGTGACATGTGACATATTCGTCGAGACCACTTGTCTCAAGGAAGGTCTCGATGTAACCGGCCTGGCAGTTGCTGACGATAAAAAGCGGCATCTTCTTGCTGAAATATTTAAAAACCTGCTCAACGCCGTCGTAGGGGAGCGGCGGGTGGGATAAAAGATACGCGACTTCGTAGTCCATGCATTCTTTGAGAACGCCCAGAGCCTCCTCCTTTGGAAGATCTGAGAAGATAGAGTATGCGATATCCTTCATCATTTTGCCGAATTCCTGGTGAAGCCGGTCCGAGGTGATGTGCTCATACGGCACTTTGCAGTTCTTGGCGATCATCTGCCATGCAATTGCTACCTGTGGCGTAGAGTCCCAAAGTGTGCCGTCGACATCAAAAATAATTGCGTCCATTTTACTCCTTTATTTTTAAATGGTTGTCATGCGTTTTCGGCACTGCAGCAATTATAAGACGCTGGTGCCACGTCAATATTATATCTGACTCTTTGGAGTATATCAATGCGTTTCGATTTTGTAAAGCCTATGCTTGTATGGTATAATGAAAACGCCCGCGATCTGCCGTGGCGTCGTACAAAGGACCCATATCTTATATGGGTATCTGAAATCATGCTTCAGCAGACTCGCGTGGAAGCTGCGCTGGGCTATTATGAGCGTTTCACAAGTGCTTTGCCCACGGTCACAGACCTTGCGGTCTGCCCTGAGGACAGACTGCTTAAACTGTGGGAAGGTCTCGGGTACTACAGCCGCGCAAGAAATATGCAGAAAGCAGCGAGGATCGTGTGTGAGTCTTATGCGTGTCAGATGCCGGAAAGCGCGGCCGATCTGATGAAGCTTCCCGGAATCGGTGAATATACAGCAGGAGCAATATCTTCCATTGCATTTGGTCAGGCGGAACCTGCTGTTGACGGAAATGTCCTGCGGGTCGTCGCGCGCCTGGAAGCTATCTCGGAAAATATCCTGAGTGAATCTGTCAAAAAGAATATACGGGAAGAGCTCCGGGGGCTGCATGATGCAAATGACGGCACCTTCGGTCTCCTCAATCAGGCCTTTATGGATCTCGGCGCGGGTGTGTGTCTTGCCGGCGGCGCACCTAAATGTGATATCTGTCCGATATCTGCATACTGCAGATGCTTTGCATTGGGACTTCAGAGCGAACTTCCTGTCAGAGTGAAAAAGCAAAAGCGAAGGATAGAAAAGAGGACGGTTCTGCTCATTCGCCGCGATGAGACCTATGCAATCCGTAAGAGACCGGACAGCGGGCTTTTATCCGGGTTGTATGAGTTTCCGAATGAGGCGGGTGAACTGAGTTCTGACGATGCGCTGGCAAAAGCGGAGAGTCTGGGGCTCATGCCGCTTCGGATAAAGAAACTCAGTGCAGCCAGGCATATATTCTCACATGTCGAGTGGCATATGACAGGATATGAAATCCTGGTCGCCCCTTCCGGATTTCCGGACGATGATGGGGTTCAGGATGCCGGGGATCTGTCACACACTCCGGAGAATTCTAAGGAGAACTCACTGATATTTGCAGCACCGGAAATGATAGAAAGTAAGTATCCTGTTCCGTCTGCATTTGAAAAATATGCTAAAATGATAAATATCCGAACAGGAAAGAAGAGGGAGGGGTTAAGATATGAAAATATTAACAGTCGCGATACCGAGCTATAATTCCGAAGCCTATATGAAAAAGGCAATTGATCACGCCCTTGTCGGCGGCGAAGATGTAGAAGTTCTCGTCGTTGATGACGGATCGAAGGATTCCACGCTTGAAATCGCGAAGGACTATGAGCGGAGATATCCGGGCATTGTCAGGGCTGTCCATCAGGAAAATAAAGGCCACGGCGGCGCTGTCAATACAGGACTTCGGGAAGCGACTGGTCTGTACTATAAGGTCTGTGACAGCGATGATTTTCTTGCTTATGACTCCTACATTAAGGTCATTGAGATCCTGAAAGAGGTCGTCAGCGAAGGACGTGAACTCGATGCCATGATCTGCAATTACGTATATGACAAGCTGGGCGCAAAGCATAAGAGAGTCATGCATTACACCGGATACTTTCCGGAAAAGAAGATTTTCACATGGACAGATCTTAAGAAAAATCTTCCGTCCAACCGCTATGTTCTCATGCACAGCCTGATTTACAGAACACAGATGCTTCGCGACTGCGGCTTTGAACTGCCCGAACACTGCTTCTATGTGGATAACCTCATGGCGTTTACGCCAATGATCTACGTGAAGACCATGTATTATCTCAACATGCCGCTGTATCGGTACTTTATCGGCCGGGAAGGCCAGAGCGTCAATGAGGAGATCATGATGGGACGCCTTGATCAGCAGCTGCGTGTTACACGGTTGATGATTGACCAGTACCAGCCGGATATGGTAAAGGAGAAGAGACATCTTACATTCCTTGTTCACTATATGAGTATCATGATGACGATCTCTTCGATTCTTCTCATGAAGAAGAACACTCCGGAATCTCTCGCGGAAAAGAAACAGCTCTGGAAAGATCTTCAGAACAAGGATAAAATCCTCTATGCGAGAATACGGTTCGCACCGCTCGGCATGGGATTGAACCTTCCGACAGAAGCGGGTCGAAGATTGGCGGTCGCTATTTACGGTGTTGTACAGAAGTTCGTGGGCTTTAACTAAGAAAAGGTCCGAGCGGTTTCGGGAAAAGGCCGGAACGATTTGAGGGGAAGGTCGGATTCATAAAAAAGCAAAAGAAAAAGAACCATATATGTCGGCAGGTATATGTCGGTCATATATGGTTCTTTATTTGTATCACCGATCCGGCAGAGCGAGATAAGCTTGCGATGCAAAACCTGTCTCATCCGATAATGACGCGGAGCCTTTCGGGCACCAGCGCAACGTGCAGCTCATTGCTTATCCCGCCTGATTCGCCGTCCAGGTGAATGGGGCACTTTCTCTTCGTATGTATATGCAGCTCGCGGCAGTGCAGGAAATCCAGTCCCTTAAGGTGCGTATGCATGCCCCAGAATGCGGTCGGAAGCATGGTGAATATCTTGAACCTGCTAACATCCGCGACGACCATGACATCGAGGTATCCGTCCGATGAGCGGGCGGAGGGGACCATTTTGAGCCCGCCTCCCTCGTAGGGCTGGTTCATGACAGCTGCGCAGTAGGCTTTTTTATACTGCAGGTGACGGCCGTCATCGAGGTCGATCGTCATTGCGCAGGGAGGATACATGAATATCTGCTTCAGGGCTATGACAGAGTAAGTGAGCTGTCCGAGGCCGATCCTGTTGAGGAAATCCTTGATCGGAGATTCCAGGGCCTCATGACATACGGACGCGTCGTAACCGATGCCGCAGCTGACACCGAATCGGAAGTTGGTGTCTTTTATGGTGCCGACGTCCATCTGCACGTATCTGCGCGGCGCAAGGACTGCGCGTACAGCATCCTCTGTGCTCATGGAAATGTTCATGCCTCTGGCGAAATCGTTGCCCGAACCGGAGGGAATGACACCGAACGTGATGGTGCTTATATTGCAGAGACCGCAGAGGATGTCATGAATAGTTCCGTCGCCGCCGACCGCAACGATGACCGCATGCGGATCATGTCTCGTGATCTGTCTGGCGATATCGGTCGCGTGTCCCTTATAATGGGTCGAATAGACCTTGTAGGAAATGTTTCTTTTTCTCAGCTCTTTTATAATGATTGACCAGGTATTCCCAGCGCCTTTTGACTGCGAGCTTGGGTTCAGGATGAAATAATACACGTTGCCACCTCGCTTATTTCTATGTGAAAGATGTCCCCCACCCAGTCTGACGATGGATCTTCGCACATCTTATATAGTAAACCAATTGCATGTTTTTGTGAAGTCGCACAAAGACTGAAACTCTGGAGAACTTGTAGTGATATTACAGTTCAGGTGAGGCTGTCCCTGCATTTCGTTACCGGCAGCAAAGCATCCATCTTCGTGAGAAAAACATTGCAGGTCCGACTGAGAGATCGCGCATGCGGCAAGTCGCCTGCGCAAGCTCGGAGGGAAGGACCTGCGTTTTTCGATGAAGATGATGTTTGCGCCGGTCATGAAACTCAGTTACAGCCTCACCTGAACTGCAGCCTAGAACTCTTTTGTTGAGATCAGACTCAAGATTTAGTTGAATTTTCGAAAAAAACTACTAGATTATGTTGATTTAATGGTTCAAAATCTATTCGTGATGTGTTACACTCTAATCTGTATGAAAGTATACAGGCACGACAGAATTGCCTGAACGAGACGCCGCAAAGCGTCATCCGATACTTGCCTAAGAGCTGAGTATTTGTAAGGAGAGGTGAAAATTACCACATGAAAAGAGAAACACTGAGGAGGTCAGGAATCCTGGCTACAGCCGGACTGCTCCTGACTGCCAACATCGGTATTGTCACACCTGAAGTTACACAGGCTGCAACAGTCGACTCGGCAGTGACAGCGGAAGTGACCCCGACCGGGTCCATCACTCCGACTCCGACCGGATCTATTACACCGACGCCAACGGGTATTCTTGACCCTGATGCGGCAGCGGTCCTTCCGGAGATTGAGATCCCGGAACCGACCGAGATTCCTGTTGTGACACCGGTGCCGGCTCCGCAGGAAGAATACTATGAGGAATCCGCGGAAGAAACCGATGAAGACTCATACGATATAGAAGAAGAGGAAGCAGATTCTCAGGAAACAGAGGAAGCATCAGAGTCCGAAGAGGATTCGAATGTGCCGGCTGCCACGGAAACTGCGGAAGAAGGAGAGGAAGCATCAGACGAGACTGCTGAAACTGCCTCTGCGGAGACTTCCGAAGAGGAGACTTCAGATGAAGGGAGCGCCGAGACGGCAAGCGCAGTGCCTGCTGAGAGCAGGGAGACTGCACTCACTGAGACCGAAGATTCAGCGTCCGCCGGAGCATCTTCCGAGACTAATGATGTAAAGCCCGCAGAGATATCTTCCGGAGCCCGGGATACGGCTTCCGCCGGGACATCTGATGCGGCTGCAGACACGGTCTCCGCCGCGCCGGAAGTGAGCTCTGAGACTGCTGACTCAGAAGAAGCTGCTGAAAAGACTCCCGCCAAGACGAAAGAGGCTCAGGAAGAGTCAGCTGTTAACCCGCTCGAGGTCCTTGCTGCAAGAGAGGCCGAGGCTGACAGAATTCCCGAGGCGACAGGTTCTGACGAGGATCTGGTAGGAGCCACTGACGGAGCGACCGTGAGCGCAGCCTTAACGACATCCGCGGAAAATGCGGTCGTAACAATGCTTGCAGACAAAGGCTCAGACGATACTGACGTCACTGTCACCGAGAACGAGGATGCTGAAGTCCTCGCAAGCCCGGGAGCAAATCAGATAATAGGCGACACAGATAAGGTCGGAACCAAGGTCAGAGATAAAGATCAGAATAAATCATCCGGTTCATCGGGCAGTTCCAAGGGTGGCAGCTCATCCGGCAGCAGTTCATCCGGATCGTCCGGCAGCTCTAAGGGCGGCAGCTCATCCGGTTCATCGGGCAGCTCTAAAGGCGGCAGCTCATCCGGCTCATCGGGCAGCTCCAAGGGCAGCAGTTCATCCGGCTCATCGGGCAGCTCCAAGGGTGGCAGCTCATCCGGATCTTCGGGCAGTTCAAAGGGCGGCAGCACAGGCGGCTTGACCCGCACATCTATGGGCACATCGAACATGAAGAGAACCAATCCGAAGACCGGAGATAATTCAAAGCCGGTGCTTTTCTTCGGGACAGGACTTGCATCAATCGCTGCCATGATACACCTTTATCTCGAGTCAATCCGTGAGAAGAAGAGTATCTGGTATAAGAGACGTATGGAAAAGTAAAATATCGCATCTTGTACGGTGACTCTACTTGTGATATACTGTACACCAAATGAATAAGGAGGACCTGAAACCGTGAAACATGTAAAGAGCCTGAACACAAAGAATCTTCAGAACACTCTGAAAAAGGGCGGCTGCGGCGAGTGCCAGACATCCTGCCAGTCCGCTTGCAAGACAAGCTGCACAGTCGGCAATCAGAGCTGCGAGCGCAAGTAATAGCGGCATTTGATATATAACATTAAGAAATTCCGGGGTCTGCCGATGCAGACCCCTTATTCTGTGCAGGCGACGAGCCAAGGTGTCTGCATTGTACTAGTACAAAATGCAGACAATTTGGCGACCGCTCTACAGCGAGCGTGAAACGCGAGATGGAGGCAGGCGACGAGCCAAGGTGTCTGCACTAACGAATTTAGAAAATGGAGTAGCATTTATTATGCAGGTTCATCAGTATAAATCTGAAGGTATGGGAATCATCCTTGACGTTCCGAGCGGATCGGTCCATGTCGCGGATGACCTTTTTTATGATGCTGTCGCTTATATGAGCGAGACCCAGGATCCGGAGGCTGTGCGAAAAGCTCTGGCGGCCGGTCATCCCGATACGGCAGCCAGTGAGATTCAGGAAGTTCTGGAGGAAATCGAGGAGCTTCGAAGAGACGGTTCTCTGTTTTCCCCGGAGCCCTACAGACCTTCCATCGACCAGTTTTCAAAGCGGCCGACAGTCGTCAAAGCGCTTTGTCTTCACATTGCCCATGATTGTAATCTTGCCTGCCGCTATTGCTTTGCCGAAGAGGGGGAATACCATGGACGCAGAGCCCTCATGTCCGCTGAGGTCGGAAGAAAAGCTCTTGATTTCCTGGTAAAGAATTCCGGCATGCGCACGAACCTTGAGGTGGACTTTTTCGGCGGTGAGCCGCTCATGAACTGGGAAGTCGTGAAGGAACTTGTTGCCTACGGCAGATCCCTTGAGGAGGCGACCAAGGACACAGTCGCTCCGAAGAAGTTCCGCTTTACTCTGACGACCAACGGTGTGCTTCTTAATGATGAGATCATGGAATTCTGCAACAGGGAGATGCACAATGTGGTTCTCTCCATCGATGGCAGAAAAGAAGTTCATGACAGAATGCGACCGTTCAGAAAAGGGCAGGGCAGTTACGACCTCATCCTTCCCAAGTTCCTGAAGTTCGCTAAGATGAGAAATGAGCTTGGGCTTTCCTACTATGTGCGCGGAACGTATACGCACTGGAACCTTGATTTCGCCGAAGATGTCCTGCATCTCGCGGATCTTGGCTTTGACCAGATCTCGGTGGAACCGGTCGTGGCACCACCTTCCGAAGACTATGCGATCAGACCGGAAGATGTCCAATATCTGTGCGAACAATATGACTTTCTTGCCCACGAGATGATTAAGCGTAAAAAGGAAGGAAGGGGTTTTAATTTCTTTCATTTTATGATAGATTTAACAGGTGGTCCTTGCGTGTACAAGAGATTGTCCGGCTGCGGAAGCGGTACAGAGTATCTTGCGGTGACGCCGTGGGGCGATTTTTACCCCTGTCATCAATTCGTTGGCACGGAAGATTTCCTGCTCGGCAATGTGGACACCGGTGTGACACGTACCGATATTGTGGAAGAATTCAAGAAGGTGAACGTCTACGCGAAGGAAGAGTGCAGTACCTGTTTTGCGCGATTCTACTGCAGCGGAGGCTGCGCCGCGAATTCCTACAATTTTACAGGCGGAATCAATGACACGTATGAGATCGGCTGCCGGCTGCAGAGAAAGCGCGTTGAGTGCGCGATCATGATTAAGGCTGCAGAGGCAGATATGTGATAAAAAAGAGACACGAAAGGTGCCTTGGGCACCTTATTTTTAGCAGGGGTGTTCTCTTGGAGGAGGTTGTGTTATGAAAAAGAAAACAGGAATTTTTGTCATCCTCTTGTCGGTGATCGTGTCGGTCGTCATGATCTTCACGGCTCTGGCAGGATGGGGCAGCACCAAAAGAGGTTCGATGCAGAACATTAAGCTCGGTCTGGACCTCTCGGGCGGTGTATCGATCACCTATGAAGCTGATCAGGCTACTCCGGCGATCGATGATATGGATGACACCGTGTACAAGCTGCAGCGCCGTGTCGAAGAGTATTCGACGGAAGCCAACGTGTACAAGGAAGGTGCCAACCGCATCAACGTCGAGATCCCGGGCGTTACCAACGCCGATGAGATCTTGGAGGATCTCGGCACACCGGGTTCTCTGTATTTCATTGCCGAGAAAGACTCTAATGGCAATACAAGCTACCACTATGACCAGACGACCGGCGAGTATGTCCTCGACTATACGATTGAGGAACTTGAAGCTTCCGGCGCAATCGTCTGCACAGGTTCAGATGTCGCGGACGCTCAGGGCGGAGTAGACTCTTCTGACACATCAGGCAACAAGTATGTCGTTTCTTTGGAGTTCACTTCAGAGGGCACATCCAGCTTTGCGGAAGCTACCTCCAAGGCGTTCAATGCTGGCGAGTCCATCGGTATCTACTATGACGGCAGATTTGTCTCCGTGCCGAGAGTTAATGCGGCAATCACGGACGGCAAAGCCATCATCGAGGGTATGGATTCCATCGAGGAGGCAAGGGAACTTGCATCATTCATCCGTATCGGCGGTCTGAAGCTCACTCTGAATGAGATTCGCTCCAACGTAGTCGGTGCTCAGCTCGGTCAGGAAGCAATCCGCACATCTCTGATCGGCGGCGCGATCGGCCTCGCTATTGTAGCGGTCATCATGATCGTTGTATATCTTGTACCTGGTATTGTTGCCGCATTTGTCCTTGCGCTTTACGCGGCAATTATGCTCGTACTCCTCAATGCGTTCGACCTTACACTTACCCTTCCGGGTATCGCCGGTATTATTCTTTCAATCGGTATGGCGGTCGACGCGAACGTTATCATTTATGCGCGTATCCGTGAAGAGATCACTGCAGGCGGCGGAGTCCTTGCCGCTATCCGTTCCGGTTACAGCAAGGCTATGTCTGCTATCATAGACGGAAATATCACGACTCTGATTGCGGCGGCGGTGCTCGGCGCTCTCGGCACAGGCACGATCCGCGGCTTCGCTATGACTCTCGCTCTCGGTGTTGCACTTTCACTGTTCACCGCATGTGTTGTCACAAGATATATCGTATATGCAGTATACGCGGTCGGCGTTCGCAACCCGAAGTACTGGGCAAGAACAAAGAAAGAGCCGTCAATTGACTTCATCGGAAGACGCAAGATCACATACAGCATCGCTGCATTCGTCATTGCAGCAGGACTTATTGCCATGATCGTCAACGGTGTAAATGGCAGACGTGCTCTCAACTTCTCACTCGAGTTCCTCGGCGGCACATCAACGACTGTCGGATTTAATGAGGATTACTCTCTTGTCGAGCTTGACGAGCAGGTCAAGCCGGTCGTCATGGATATCACAGGGGATGCAAATGTATCCATGCAGAAAGTCGTCGGCAGCAACCAGGTCATCATCAAGACGAGGACTCTGGGTGTTGAGGAGCGAATCGCCCTCACTGATGAACTTGAGAAGAATTTCCAGGTAGATTCCGAGAGCATCACAACAGAGAACATTTCGGCAACAGTCGGTAAGGAAATGAGGAACGCGGCTATACTCGCAGTCGTTATTGCGGTCGTACTCATGCTGCTCTACATTTTCATCCGTTTCAAGGATATCAGATTTGCGACATCTGCCGTCATTGCTCTGCTGCATGACGTCATGATTACACTGACAGCGTATGCGATCCTTCGCATCTCGGTAGGCAACTCCTTCATCGCTGTCATGCTGACGATCCTCGGTTATTCCATCAACTCCACGATTGTCATCTTTGACCGTATCCGCGAGAAGCTTGCCGGTGCTACTAAGAGCAGCGACCTCAGAGCTATCGTTAACGGAGCAATCAACCAGACGCTGACGAGATCTATCTACACGAACCTGACAACACTGGCTTCCATCCTTGTTCTCTACATCATGGGTGTAGCCTCCATCAAGGAGTTCACACTCCCGATGATGGTCGGTATCGTAGCAGGTACATTCTCATCTGTATTCCTTACAGGTCCGCTCTGGTATCTCATGCGTACACGCCTGGGCAAGGAAGCGAAAGAATTCAAGGCTGCCGAAGCAAGAGCAGCACGCATCAAGGCTGACGAGGCGGCCGGCACAGCTCCTGCCAATGGCGGAGTGAGAAGCGCGAACAACCCGAACGTCATCCGCAAAAAGAAAAAGAAAAAATAACTGGAAACTATAAAGCTGCCGCTTTTCCCGGCACTGCCAGAATTATGTGACAGTGCCGGAAAGGAAGGCGGCTTTCTTTTATCAGCGGTCTTTTAGGCCGGAGTACTCTGGAGCGCATTCGCGCGTAAACAGAGAACTCAGAGGAGATAATATGGAAAAATGGGTGATCACAGCCAAGAGGGCTGATTTCAACGATATCGGGAGGCGCTTTAATATTGACCCGGTAATTGCAAGATGCATACGCAACCGGGACATAGTCGGCGACGAGGCGATCCGGGAATATCTATACGGGGATCTCACGTATCTTCATGATCCAATGCTCCTTCTCAATATGGATAAGGCAGTCCGGATCCTGAGAAAAAAGATTGCCGACGGAGCCAGAATACGGATCATCGGCGATTACGATATTGACGGTATTATGTCGTCCTATATTTTAAAGCGCGGTCTGACTGAATTGGGTGCAAATGTTGACGTCAAGATCCCGAACCGTGTCACTGACGGTTATGGTATCAATGAGAGCCTGATTCGTGAAGCTTACAAGGACGGAACCGACACGATCGTTACCTGCGATAACGGAATATCCGCCGGTCCGCAGATCAAAGTGGCTAAAGAACTCGGTATGACTGTGATCGTCACCGATCACCATGAAGTGCTGTCTGTCCCCGAAGCTGCGGATGCCGTCATAGACGCCAAGCAGGAAGGTGATACTTACCCGTACAAGGAAATGTGCGGGGCAGGAGTCGCATGGAAGCTCATTCTTGCCATGGGAGGCGATCCCGGGTACGACCTTCTGCCCTATGTCGCTTTCGCAACTGTCGGCGATATCGTCGATCTCACAGGGGAGAACCGGATTCTGGTAAAAGAAGGGATTGCCCGACTTCACAGCGTGGATAATCCGGGTCTCAGGGCTCTTGCGCGGGAGTGCAGGATAGAATTGTCAAAAATCGATACATATCATATCGGCTTTATACTCGGTCCCTGCCTCAATGCGAGCGGCAGGCTGGATACTGCTATGCGTGCGTGCGCGCTCCTCGAAGAGCGAGATGAGGCGGAGGCGGGCAGGCTCGCCCGTGAACTGAAGGATCTCAACGACAGCCGAAAGGCAATGACTGAGGAGGGCATCGCTCTCGCCTGTGACAGAGTGGAAGCGGACGGAATCGTGAATGACAAAGTATTTGTCATATTTCTTCCTGAAGTGCATGAATCTCTTGCCGGCATTGTAGCCGGTCGTGTCCGTGAGAGGTATAATCATCCGGTCTTTGTCCTCACAAGAGGCGAGGAGGGTGTAAAAGGCTCCGGCAGGTCGATCGAAAGCTACCCGATGTTCGATGCCCTTGTAGGTGTGTCCCATCTGTTGACAAAATTCGGCGGACATCCTATGGCAGCAGGACTGTCTTTACCCGAGGAGAATATCGGGCTTCTGAGAAGAGAACTGAATGAGCAGTGCACTCTCACGGAGGAGGATTTTGTAGAGAAAGTTAAAATAGATGTCCCTATGCCGGTCTCCTATGTGACGGAGAACCTTATAGAGCAGCTATCTCTTCTTGAGCCGTTCGGGAAAGCGAATCCGAAGCCTGCATTTGCAGAAAAAGGAGTCGTCTGCGCGTATCCCAGGATTTTCGGCGCAAATAAGAACGTGGTCAAAGCGAGGATACTCACTCCATCAGGCAGACCCGGTCCTGATCTTATAAGCTTCCGCGATGTGGAGGAACTAAAGGCGGCTATTGATGAGAAGGGGACTCTGTCGATCGTGTATTATCCGCAGATTAATGACTATATGGGGATGCGGACGATCCAGATCGCTGTCACGAGATTTATGTGACTTTGCATGAATCCATTTTTCTGTTTTCATGAACGCGTTAACGTGTTAAAATTAAATATTATGATGGCGGCATGAGAACTGCCTGTCTACATTTCCAAGGAGGGTAAAATAATGGTCAGAGAAAGACTTGAAGATTATGTGAGAACTATTCCGGATTTTCCGGAGCCGGGTATCATGTTCAGAGATATTACCACCGTACTGTCCGATGCGGACGGACTTAAGCTCGCAATTGACGAGATGGCAAAAAAGCTTGAAAATGTGGATTTTGACGTAATCGCCGGCGCGGAGTCACGCGGCTTCATTTTCGGCGCTGCCCTTGCTTATAATCTTCATAAGCCGTTCATTCTTGTACGCAAGAAGGGCAAGCTTCCGTGTGAGACAGTCCAGCAGACATATGACCTTGAGTACGGTACAGCTACAATAGAGATCCATAAGGATGCGGTACAGCCCGGCGAGAAGGTCGTTATCGTCGATGACCTCATTGCGACAGGCGGTACAGTGGAAGCAGCCGCACAGCTGATCGAGAAGCTCGGCGGCGAAGTTGTAATGATGGTATTCCTCATGGAGCTGGCAGGCCTGTGCGGAAGAGAAAAACTAAAGAAATACAACGTAGAGAGCGTGATCTGCTACGAAGGAAAATAATCGTATGTAATCCGCGTCTCGGGGAGTCAGTATGGCGGATGAGATAAAGAAAGAGGATCTGCACGTTACAGAGACACTGCTCACATCGTCGGAGCAGGAACTTTATATGCCAAGGGATTTTACGTCTCCGGAAGAATTATATCGGGAGCTTGTTGAACTTGTGCTTAAATATCATCCGTCCGACGATCTGAGTATGATTGAAAAGGCATACAACATAGCGAAAAGCCAGCACAAGGATCAGCGCAGAAAATCAGGGGAACCATATATTATTCATCCTCTGTGCGTCGCGATTATTCTCGCTGAACTCGAGCTTGACAAAGAGACAATAGCTTCCGGCCTTCTCCATGATGTCGTGGAGGATACCGAAATGACCAACGAGGATATTCGGAGGGAGTTCGGTGAGGAAGTGGAAATACTGGTAGACGGAGTCACAAAGCTTGGTCAGATCGGCTATCAGGCCGATAAAGTCGAAGTCCAGGCTGAGAACCTGAGAAAGATGTTCCTGGCAATGGCCAAGGATATCCGGGTCATACTGATCAAGCTGGCTGACCGTCTGCATAACCTCAGAACGCTTCAGTATATGAAGCCGGAGAAGCAGCAGGAAAAAGCCCGCGAGACGATGGATATTTATTCACCGATCGCCGGTCGGCTCGGTATTTCCAAGATCAAGACGGAGATGGACGACCTCTCGCTCAGATACCTGAAGCCGGACGTCTATTTCACACTTGTCCAGCAGGTGGATGCGAGAAAGACCCAGCGGCAGGCATTTGTCGACAACATTGTCCTGGAATGCAGGGAAAGGCTCGAGGAAGTCGGCATTAAGCACTATGAGGTCAAAGGCCGAGTCAAACACTATTTTTCTATTTATAAAAAGATGGTCAATCAAAACAAGACGATTGATCAGATTTATGATCTCTTCGCAGTGCGTATCATTGTTGACACAGTTCCTGAGTGCTACGGAGCGCTCGGTCTTATTCACGATATGTACACGCCAATGCCGGGGAGGTTCAAGGACTATATTGCGATACCTAAACCGAATATGTACCAGTCGCTGCATTCGACTATGATCGGTCCGGGGGGAACTCCTTTTGAGATACAGATCAGGACATTTGAAATGCACCGCACTGCCGAATACGGTATCGCTGCCCACTGGAAGTATAAGGAAGCCTCGAACGGGATCCAGATGTCCGGAGAGAAAGAAGAGGAGAAGCTGGCATGGCTTCGCCAGATTCTCGAGTGGCAGCAGGATATGTCGGATAACCACGAATTTATGTCACTGCTCAAGTCAGATCTGGATCTGTTCACGGACAACGTATATTGCTTTTCTCCGGCAGGCGATGTCAAATGTCTGCCGGCGGGATCGTGCACAGTCGACTTCGCTTACAGCATACATTCGGCGGTAGGCAATAAGATGGTCGGAGCGAGAGTCAACGGCAAGCTGGTCCCGATAGAATATCGTCTCCGCAACGGTGACCGCATTGAGATTATTACATCTCAGAACGCGAGGGGACCGAGCCGAGACTGGCTGAAGATCGTAAAAAGCACTCAGGCCAAGAATAAGATCAACCAGTGGTTCCGTAAGGAACTTAAGGAAGACAATATTGAGCGCGGCAAGGATCTTATCACTCAGAACATTAAAGCCAAAGGGTTTACGTCTCCGGATCTTCTTAAGAATGAATATATGGAAGCGGTCATGCAGAAGTACGGCTTCCGGGATTGGGAGTCGGTACTTGCGGCAGTCGGTCACGGCGGACTGAAGGAAGGCCAGATCGTCAACAAGCTGATCGACATCTATAACAAAGAACACGTTAAGAATATCACTGATCAGGAGATTCTTGATGCCGCGACGCACACTAAGGAGAAAGTTCCCCTTGTCGGCCGCGGCGGCAAGGGGGGAATCGTTGTTGAAGGCCTGCATGATCTGGCAGTGCACTTCGCAAAATGCTGCAGCCCGATTCCCGGTGATGAAATTGTAGGTTATGTCACCCGGGGCAGGGGTGTGACGGTCCACCGCACTGACTGTACCAATATAATGAATATGTCGGAGGAGGATCGGACGAGACTCATTGAGGCGGAATGGCTGAGGACAGACGAAGCACAGTCCGATACATACGAGGCGGAAATCAACATCTACGCACAGAACCGAACAGGACTCCTCGTCGATATCTCCCGCGTTTTCACCGAGCGCAAGATCGATATCGGGTCACTCAGCTCCCGAGCGAATAAGCAGGGGACAGCGACCCTCGAGATGAGTTTTCAGGTCCATTCCAAGGATGAGCTCGGTGCAGTGATTGCCCAGATAAGAAAGATTCCAAGCGTCATTGACGTGACGAGAAAGATCGGATAGGGAGCATTAACACCCCTATCCGATACTTTTTTCGAAGTCGAATGAAATATGTAACAGTTCAGACGGGTGGTATCGGAGTCTCAGAATCCGGCGCAAACATCATCTTCATCGAAAAGCGTAAGTCCTTCTCTGCGAGCTAAGAAAATGCAGCAGCATTTTCTGATCTCTCGGTCGGACTTACAATGCTTTTCTCACGAAGATGAATGCTTTGCTCCGGAAAGGAGTTCATGACCACCCGTCTGAACTGTTGCGTAGTATTGAATTTAATATGAACAAAAGCAGGTCGGAAGTTTAGCTTTTTTATAAGGAGTTTGCCATGGCAGATATGAAGATTTATGCGTTGGAAGTCGGAATGATCCGCACCAACTGCTACCTGATACTGAATGAGGAGAGCCGCGAGATGATTATTGTCGACCCCGGCGACGACGCGGATCTCATTTGCGAAAAGATACGGGGACTGGATGGAAGACCGGCGGCCATCTTCCTCACCCACGGTCATTATGACCACATACTTGGGGTCAATGATCTGAGGGCAGCATATCCTGAAATTGAGGTGTTCATAGGTGAGAAGGATGCGGCAATGCTGAAGGATGACAGCCTTAACTGTGACTGCTACGGCACAAGAATCACAGTTGAGCCGGATCACCTGGTCAGCGAAGGAACGCTGATAGAGCTTGCAGGCTTCCGCTGCACTGTCATGCATACGCCCGGCCACACAGCGGGCAGTGTCTGTTACTACTATGAGGAGCAGGGGGTGCTCTTCGCTGGTGATACACTGTTCTTCAGGAGCTACGGGAGAACAGATCTGCCTACGGGAAATAGCCGGGATATGGTGATGTCTCTCACACGCCTGCTCACAGAGCTTCCGGACGATGTCACTGTGCTTTGCGGCCACGACAGAAGCACTACGATCGGGTATGAAAAGAAGATAAAAGGATTTCAATAATCCGTCACTGGAGGATTTATGAAGGTCGGTGTAAGACTGAGCAGAAATGACTTTATGTACGATATGCATTCGCTCGTGAAAGCATTCTTTCCGGACGATGATGTCAGCATATATACGGAGGATGAGACTGAAAAATGCAGCCTGCCGAAAGATCTTGAGTTTTTTGTCACCATTCCGGAATATGAGCACAGGAAAGAGACAAAGGACGGGCTGAAGCGTTCTCTTTACAGGACTCTGTGTGATTATACGGGGCATGAGCTTCCCTGGGGGACGCTGTCGGGCATTCGTCCGACCAAAATCCCAATGAAAATGCTGGAAGAAGGCATGGCGGATGAGCAAATCATTGACAGCATGATGGAGACATACCTTGTATCGCGCACGAAGGCCGAACTCTCCCTCGAGGTCGCTAAAAACGAAATGAGGCTGCTTCGCGGAGTGCCGACGGGTGAGGGCAGCATGAGCCTTTACCTGCATGTTCCGTTCTGTCCGTCAATCTGTCTCTACTGCACATTCTCCGCTTCACCGGTATCCATGTGGCAGGACCGGATGGATGAATACCTTGATGCAGTCGAAAAGGAACTCTACACCAACATTCACTGCAAGGAGCTTCCGGAGACCGTGCTTTTGCCAGACCGGGGAGCTAAGAAACATGTCCGGGAGCCGCGGCGTCAATACTATCCGCCGGAGAAAAAATATCCTGCGCCTGTCACGTTCTATGTCGGAGGAGGCACACCGACGTCCCTGACCGCGGCACAGCTGGACCGCCTGCTCACTGCGGCTGAAAATACGTATGATCTTGCAAACTGCAGGGAGAGAACCGTCGAGGCAGGCCGCCCTGATTCAATAACCAGGGAGAAACTCGAAGTCCTGAGAGCCCACGGTATAAACCGGATTTCTGTCAATCCGCAGACCATGAACCAGAGGACGCTGGATCTCATCGGGAGGCATCACACGGTAGAGGATACGAAGAGGGCCTTTGCTCTTGCCAGGGAGGTCGGGTTCGACAACATCAATATGGATATTATTCTCGGTCTGCCCGGGGAGGAACCCGTCGATGTCGAGCACACACTGAGAGAGATAGAGAAACTCGATCCTGACTCTCTTACCATTCACTCGCTCGCGGTGAAGCGGGCTTCAAGACTCACGAAAGCCTTGAAGGAAGCTCACAGGGCTGGGGAGATAGAAGATATGAGCCGATACGCGGGCCTGGAGTTCGTCAACTCGGAGACGATAATAAATATGGCTTACGCGTATGCGGAGCGTATGGGCATGTCTCCGTATTACCTTTACCGCCAGAAGAATATGAAAGGCGGGCTGGAGAACACCGGTTTTGCGAAACCCGGTAAGGAATGTCTCTACAACATCCTCATCATGGAGGAGAAGCAGGAAATCCGTGCCTTCGGAGCGGGAGCCTCATCCAAGACCATATCCCCGGACGGTCTCATCGAGCGAATCATTAACCCCAAGGATGTCAAGACCTACCTCGCCAGGATGGAAGCCGACTAATTCAGCCCGGCTGCGCGTGAGTCCGGAAGCCGGCGCCAACATCATCTTCACCGAAAAACGCACGTCCTTCCCCACTCTAAAAAATCATCCGCACTTTACATTAAAACACGCAGATGGTATGATTTAAAACTGGATGCCTGCGGCAATACAGTTCTCATTAAGTGGAGAGTAAAGTTCAGACGGGCGGTCTTGAACTCCGTTTTCGGAGCAAAGCATTCATCTTCGTGAGAAAAGGATTGTAAGTCCGACTGAGAAATCAAAGATGCGCAAGCATCTTTTAGTTCGCAGGGAAGGACTTACTCTTTTCGATGAAGATGATGCTTGCACCGGTCCTAAGACTTCGATACAGCCTGTCTGAACTATAACAGCGGAAAACTATGGGTAAGATTGTAGACTATAATCTCACAGAGGAAATTGCACACGGAATATATGTGAGCCGCCTTGCGCGTGAGGTCGCAAGGGAACTTAATATGCCCAAAGAGGAGGAAGAATGCATCGCAAAAGCAGGCCTTCTCCATGATATAGGGAAGCTTCGGCTTGCCAGCTATCTCTATGCGGACATAAGACCGGGAAGCCCGCTCGTCGTCGAGGAGATGAAGTATGTGCGCATGCACCCGGTACTCTCTTCCCAGACCCTTAAGAATTATGGGATGGACGAGGATGTGTGCAGAATTATCCGCCATCACCATGAGAATTATGATGGTTCCGGATATCCGGAGGGATTGTCCGGCGACAGTATACCCATGGGAGCCAGAATTATTCGCGTGTGCGATGTGTATGCAGCCCTCACCTCGGACCGTCCGTACAGGAGCCGTTTCTCCGAGGAGGAGGCAATGGCTCTGATGATCGATGAGATAAGCTGTTTTGATCTCTGTGTATTTCTGGCATTTGAGCGGGTCGTGCACAGAGTAGGGACATCCTATAAGGTCGATATTCCTGATTCGGATGAGGAACTGTGCCCGGCGCTCGCTGCCAGGAACAAGAGACCTTACGTGCGATACGCGAGATGGAAACCTTCACACGGGCATACGGAAATGTCCCCGGAAGGCGGGCAGAGCATGAGTACATAAAAAGAAAGAGGAGCAACTATGGCACTTAAGAAAAAGCCGGTCAACGGCATGAAGGATATTCTTCCGTCAGAGATGGCGGTCCGCATGTATGTCACGGAGCTGATCCGCAGGACTTACGCGGAATTCGGTTTCTCATCGATCGAGACACCGGCAGTCGAGCACATTGGGAACCTGCTCTCAAAGCAGGGCGGAGAGAACGAAAAGCTGATCTTCAAGATTCTGAAGCGCGGTGAGAAACTGGATCTCTCCAAGGCTACAACAGAGGAAAATGTCACGGACAGCGGTCTGCGCTACGATCTGACCCTTCCGCTTTCAAGATATTACGCAAATCACATGAATGACCTGCCGTCTCCGTTCAAAGCTCTGCAGATCGGCAGCGTATGGCGTGCAGACCGTCCGCAGAGAGGCCGTTTCCGCCAGTTCACTCAGTGCGATATCGATATCCTCGGTGATCCGTCCTACCTGGCTGAGATAGAACTCATCCTTGCTACGACGACAGTCCTCGGGAAATTGGATTTCCACAATTTCACGATCCGCATCAATGACAGAAAGATACTCAAGACCATGGCTTCGAAGGCAGGCTTTGAGCCGGCGGATTATGACAAAGTCTTCATCATTCTCGATAAGATGGATAAAATCGGCCTTGACGGCGTGAGAGAAGAGCTGCTCGAGAGCTATCCGGAGGAGAAGGTGACAGCGTACCTTGCTCAGTTCGACGAGGGCGTCGATTCGGCGATTCTCATGGAAGGCTCACCGCTTCCGGAAATCATCTCTGTCGTCGATAAAGTCAAGACGGCTGATTTCAGAGTCAGGTTCGATCCGACCCTGGTACGCGGAATGAGCTATTACACAGGTCCGATCTTCGAGATCGCGATGGACGAATTCGGCGGTTCTGTCGGCGGCGGCGGACGCTATGATGAGATGATCGGGAAGTTTACGGGCCATGACACACCGGCAGTAGGTTTTTCAATCGGCTTCGAGCGCATTATAATGCTGCTTCTCGAGCGCGGATTTGAAGTTCCGGATGCAAAAGAAAAAGTAGCGTTCCTTATCGAAAAGAAGATGCCTGCGGAGCGGCTCGCGGATGTATTTGCAGAAGCGCAGAAGGAAAGAGATGCCGGAAAAGCTGTCGGTATCTCAATTATGAAAAAGAATAAGAAATTCCAGAAAGAACAGCTTGCGCAGGAAGGTTACACAGACATCAGAGAATTTTTCGCTGACTGATTGGAGGATATAATGGCTGAATCAATGAAGGGTCTCGTACGCACAGCAAGGTGCGGCGAGGTCACAGAGGATATGATCGGAAAACAGGTGACACTCATGGGTTGGGTCGCAAAGAGCCGCAATAAGGGCGGTATCGTCTTTGTTGATCTGAGAGACCGCACCGGCATCATGCAGGTCATCTTTGAAGGAAATGAAAAAGCGGCATCTCTGCACAGTGAGTACTGCATCGCGGTCACAGGTACTGTGAGGAAGAGAGAAGGCGCTGCAAATGCTAATCTTAAGACAGGAACGATGGAAGTCGCAGGTGATTCTCTCCGCATTCTGAGCGAATCCCAGACACCGCCTTTCCACGTGCTCGACGGAATTGACACGAGGGAAGACCTTCGCCTCCGCTATCGCTATCTTGACCTCCGCCGTCCGGAGCTCCAGAAAAAGATCATGTTCAGGAGCCGTCTGGTCGCGCTCGTCCATGAATTCATGAACGGAGAAGGCTTCCTCGATATCGAGACGCCGGATCTTATCGGCAGCACACCGGAAGGAGCACGTGATTATCTCGTTCCAAGCCGTGTGCATCCGGGATGCTTCTACGCTCTGCCGCAGAGCCCGCAGATTTTCAAGCAGCTGCTCATGTGCTCAGGCTATGACCGCTACTATCAGATCGCAAGATGCTTCAGAGATGAGGATCTCCGTGCTGACCGTCAGCCGGAATTCACACAGATCGATATGGAGCTCTCATTTGTGCAGCAGGAAGACGTCATGGATGTCAATACACGCCTGATCGCCTTTATCCTCACACGCCTGCCGAAAATCTACCGTGATCTCGGGATGGATGAATCCCTCGCTGTCGCTGCGGAGAAGGCTGCAGCGGATATTACTGCGAACGGTATTGAGAAAATGCCGTGGAAGCAGGCAATGGATCTCTACGGATCCGACAAGCCGGACCTCCGCTTCGGAATGCCGATCATTGATGTAAGCGACGTTGTGAAGGATTGCGGCTTCGGTGTGTTCACGGGAGCGCTCGCTGCCGGCGGTTTCGTCCGGGGACTCAATGTAAAGGGTCAGGGCGGAATGGCCAGAAAGAAGATTGACAAGCTGACTGAGGTTGCTAAGACCTATGGTGCCAAGGGCATGGCATATGTTGCAATCAAGGACAACGGTGAAGTTAAGTCATCCTTCGGCAAGTTCATGACAGAGGATGAGATGAAGAATCTGATCGCTGCTATGGGCGGTGAGAACGGTGACCTGCTTCTCTTCGCGGCTGACAAGTTCAAAGTCGTCTGCGCTTCTCTCGGCGCGCTGCGTCTCGAGCTCGGAAAGCAGCTGGGGCTCTATGACGAACGTGAACTGAAATTTGTATGGATCACTGAGTTCCCGCTTCTTGAGTGGTCGGAAGAAGAAGGACGCTATATGGCTATGCACCATCCGTTCACGATGCCGGTCCTTTCAGACTGGGAGCATGTGGATGAGGATCCGGGTTCTGTCCGCGCGGAAGCGTACGATATCGTTCTCAACGGCACGGAACTTGGCGGCGGCAGTGTTCGTATCCATATCGACGAGGTACAGGAGAAAATGTTCGAAGTCCTCGGCTTTACGAAAGAGCGGGCGGAGGAGCAGTTCGGATTCCTTCTCACAGCCTTCAAGTACGGTGTTCCGCCTCATGCAGGGCTTGCCTACGGTCTCGACCGAATGGCAATGATCTTCACCGGCTCCGACTCGATTCGCGACGTTATCGCGTTCCCGAAGGTAAAGGATGCGTCCGACCTTATGATCAAGGCCCCGGGTACTGTCGATGAGAAGCAACTGAGGGAACTCTCAATTGAGGTCGTTATACCTGATGAAAATGAATAATTAAAGCCGGCTTTACTGAAGGCTGCCGCTCTGCGGCGGCCTTTTCATTTATGTTACTGTAAAAGGACGTCGACAATTTTTCGGCAGCAGATTAGAAATCTTCATGAGAAAACTACAATATATTTAAAGAGCTTATTTGCAAAGATGGAAATTTGTGCTATCATAACAAAGATTATCTAATACTTTTGTATAAGGCAAATACTGCCTGGAGAATGTAGAGGGCGTTTGAATGGCTAATGATCAACAGGTCAATGACAATGTCAGTCCGGATATGACAAGACCGGATCCGACAGCCGGCGCAAAACAGCCCGGAAGGGCTGGCGGCAAGCATGCCGGCAGAAAAAAAGATGAATATTTCGACTATCATGACGCTATGATACAGATCGAAATGATCTTCCAGAGCCATATCCTGTCCTACGGCTTCAAGGAATACTCGATAGAAAATTTCGTAGACAAGAAGTATTTTTATTCCTGGAAGGGTAAGGAAGGATGTTCGGATACAGACGCGATGCGGCAGGGGCTCAACATTGACGGAATTCTGGCAAAGCCGGACCCGACAAAGAATGAGATCCTGACATACCTGCAGTACACACTGAATATCGCTGAGCTGTGCCGAAGAAACTTTAATGCGGATGAGACCCGCGGTTATGATTTTGACCTTAGAAATTACACGGTCCTTCTGTCAAGGATCAGAGAATTGCTGGCAAGGCTGAAGTATGATGTCAAGTATATTTCCGATAAGGAAGTCATCTACCTTGTGACCAAGGACGTCGCTATGGATGCGGTCGCCGAGACATCGCAGGATCCGGCAATCGACGCGATCATCGAGTACAACAGTTATTCGGTGTCGGGAAACCTGGAGCGAAAGAAGAGTATTCTGAATGCTATGGGGGATACGATCGAGAGTTATACCGACAACAGGAGCCCCGGTAACGTCAGACTTTTCAGCAACATTGAGTTCATGCTCTACAACTTTAACATTCGCAACAACAACATGGATGGAGATGACAAAGTAGATCATGTGGCAGCGATGTCGAAAGAGGAACTGGAAGCCTGGTATGATGAGACTTATCAGCTCATGCTTCTTCGAATCCTTCAGCACAACAATGAGGACCGCATGAAGCGTATCGATGCTGTGCAGGAGGCATGTGAGGCCACATCCGTTGAGGATGTCAAGAGGACACTCGATGAGGAGGGGGAGAACAGGGTCGTCTCCAACCGAAGAAAAGAAGATCTCGAATTTGTTGCCAGAAATGTTGCCGAGGCAGCAGCAATCGCCAGGGGAAGTGCCGGAGAAGCAACTGAGATCGGACCTGATGCTTCAGATCAGCTCGAGGAGGATATCAAGGAAGCTCAGAAAAAGAGCGCCATGTCGACCAGAGCCGAGGCGGACAGCAGAGAAACGGAAGTTTATCCGGAGCCTGTAGCCGACGCTGAAGCCAGAGAGGTAACGACTGTCCATGAAGAACCGGCGGAAGTCAGACCGGAAAAGAAGGAGACTTATACACCGAGCTTCAGGGATGTCTCAGACACAGCGTCATCGGCTGTCAGCCATACGGAGGATAACTCTGCCGGATTTGTCAGAGATCACAAAAAATCCGAGACTTCTGATTATGACGATGATGCTGAAGACATCGATGACGATGATGACGACGATGAAGATGATCTGACAGACGATAAACCCAAAAAGCATATCGGTCTTATGGTCTTCGGCACGATTGCGGCGATACTTGTAATACTTTTTGTCGCGGGATTCGTGGTCATGCACACGTATTACAACAAGGCAAACTTTATTGCCGACACGCAGATCGCTGAGAATACAGACAATCTCGCGCTGGCCGCCACGGTTGAAGACACAGGTCTTACCGCCGAGGATGAGAGCGCGCTGACAGAGACAGTTACAGCGCAGATCGAAGCAGCCGGTGTCGATATGGTCGGAGGCAAGGATATCTACAATCTTCTGCTGGTCGGAGTTGATCGAAGAGATACCAGCTGGTACGGCAATGCCGACTGCAACATCCTGCTTTCCTTTAACCGCACGAAGAAGACAATCACAATGATGTCGTTCATGCGTGATCTCTATGCTGAGATTCCCGGCCACGGTGTTCGCAAGCTTAACGCGGCTTGTGCTTACGGCGGATGCCCGCTTCTCGTGACCACGATCGAGAATAACTATAAAATCCCGATTGACAACTACGCGTGGGTAGACTTCAATGGAATGATCAAGATCATCGATTTGCTCGGCGGTGTCGATCTTCGAATCTCCGATGCCGAGATGCAGGCGGCCAACGGCTATATCGGTGAGATGGCGCGGCTTAACGGAGAAGATCCGCAGCAGTATGCTCTGCTTACCAGCGGTGATGTTCACATGAGCGGTTATCAGGCTGTAGGATACGCCAGGATCCGAAGCGTAGGCAATTCCGATTTCGGAAGAACTGAGCGCCAGAGAGTCATCCTTGCCCAGATCATCGGCAAGATCGGCAGCGCAAGTACAAAGGAAAAAGCGGCAATCATCCGCAAGATTCTTCCGTTCGTTACGCACAATATTCCGGAGTCAAAGATATTCGGATCTATTCCGACGATCATGAGTCTCTCAGGCTATAAGCTGCAGAGCGCAAGGATTCCGTTCGACGGCCTGTTCACAATTGATCATGAGATTCTGGTACCGGATTTTGCGACAACGCTCCCAATCATCGAGGATATTCTCTACGGTGACGGAAGCTCGGCATACACTGACAAGGTGAATGCGACAGGCTTCCTGCCTTCAGATACCGGGTCCGTTGCGACGACAGTAGATGATACATCATCTGAAACAGAATCAACTGTTGCTGAGAGTACCGCTGAATCCACGACGGCTTCTTCCGGAACAGATGAGTCCAATCAGACTACGGAGTCTGGGCAGCCGACAGCGGCGCCGACCGTTGAGATCGAGGATCCGTGGGATTGGGTCACGGCAGCATAATCAAATACGTTTTTTAGAGATGGCAGACATTCGTAAGAGTGCTGCCATCTTTTTCATATCCATGAGGCCGGGTCGCATTAAGGGTGTCGGCGGTATAACAGTTCAACCGGCTCTGTTCCATATCGTAATCGATGAGGGTGTAATCGCATCAAGGGTGTCGGCGGTATAGCAGTTCAAACGGCTCTGTTCCATATCGTAATCGATGAGGGTGTAATCGCATTAAGGGTGTCGGCGGTATAGCAGTTCAAACGGCTTTGCTCCATATCGTAATCGATGAGGGTGTAATCGCATCAAGGGTGTCGGCGGTATTACAGTTCAGACAGGCTGCTCGTATACGTCGTTACTGGCGCAAAGCATTCATCTTCGTGAGAAAAACATTGCAGGTCCGACTGAGAGACCAAAAAGCGTTAGCTTTTTTGGCTCGTAGGGGAGGACCTGCGTTTTTCGATGAAGATGATGTTTGCGACAGTAAATGAAACTCCGATACAGCCTGTCTGAATTGTTACTCGGCCAGTAACCTGAGAAAATTTCTCTTCCTTATTCAGCCCAATGCTAGTATAATCATAATATCTATGGACTATTGTGAGGGCAGGCAGAACCAATATGAGAGCATCTTCAGAGAAGAAACTGAATATTCTGCTCGCGTCCGCTAAAGTGAGGGCCGGAGGTGAGGCAGTACATGTGTACACACTCGCCAGGGAACTCACTCTTATGGGACACCGCGTCTACCTGCTCACTTCGGCAGAAGGTGGCGGAATGTGCGCTGAACTGCTGAGGGAACGGATATTTTATGCGCCAATCAACGACCACAGCCCTGCCGCCCAGATGCGATGCATTGCCATCATAAAGAAGCTTGTGAAGAAATACCGGTTTGACGTCATTCACTGCCACGGGAGAGATAGTGTGTTTTATTTCAAATGCGCGGGTGTCCGGGTACCGTACGTATTCACCTGCCACTCACTGTCTCTCAGGACAGATGTTTTCCATCGCGTGCTGGCGGGCGGAGCCGCAATGAATATTGCCGTGTCCGGTGAATCTAAAAGGTTCATGGTAGAAGGGCTCCGCATTCCTGAGGAAAAAATCCGCGTCGTCCCGAACGGAGTCGACCCGTCGACTCTTCTCCCGCTCACTGATACAGAAAAAGCCGTTCTGCAGAAGAGATTTTTTCTGGCTTCGGACAGCCGCGTAGCGTGTATGCACGGGCGCTTTGATCCAAGAAAGAATCACATTGTCATAGGGCGGGCACTTGCTGCCCTTCCTCCGGAGAAGAGGAGGAGATTGGTCATCCTGTGCTCGGGCAGCCGTGAAGTGCCTTTCTATAACACCCTGGTCGGGGAACTAAGAAGCCTTGGCGTGCTTTCACATTTCAGGTTTACCGGGTGGACAGCAACGAGGGATATTCTCGGTATGTCAGATCTTTTGATTGCCCCGAGCATCGAGGAGAGCTTTCTTATGACAGCGCTCGAAGGCTTTTTCATGAGGGTACCGGTCGCCCGGTCGAAGACCGGAGGCTACGATGAGATGAAGGACATCTGCCTTGGGTATGATGCCATGGATGTAAAGGCGTGGAGCGGGATCCTTAACGAACTTGCCGAGAGCGAAGGCGAACTGTATAGTGACATGACAGACCGGGCCTACGACTCAGCTATGTCACGCTTTACATCGAGACATATGACCGAAAAAATCCTTGATGTTTATTTCAGCGTGATATGACCCCGCCATGACAGGGGGCTTAAAACGGAGGTGCTTTGATTTGCGCGGCACTTATTATATAGCCTGCGAGACAGCTTTCACAGATAATGAAAAGAGACTTGCGAGCGAAAAAGCCAGAGACGATATAACCCGCATCCTGACACAGAGCGGGTCAGATATTGTATTTCGTGAATTGAACATACAATTCGATACGGGAAGATGGATGGATCATCCTGCCATTGTCCAGATCGGTGAGCACTTGAGAGCGAAGCGGGAGTGGGAGGAGAAAACGCGTATCCTCACGCGCGGCGACGTGCTTCTTATACAGTTCCCGGCGGTGAACCATTCCCTGTTTCTCTATCGGGTCCTCAAATCTCTCAAAAAAAGAGGCGTTTTTCTGATTGCCGTTCTGCACGACGTTGAGGCTATCCGCGGTTCAAAGAGAAGAAATAAGTCACTGAAGAACCGACTGCGAAAGTACTATGAGGAAGTGCTGTGCCTTAAGTATTTTGACAGGCTCATCGTCCACAATGACCGCATGAAGAAGATGGTCGGAAAAACCATGAGTATCCCTGCCGATAAACTGATCGACCTTGAGATATTCGATTATCTTGGCGGGGAGGCATGGATGCGTCCGCGGGGTAAAAGCGGGGGTGTGGTCATCGCCGGAAACCTGACGCCGGTAAAGGCAGGATACGTATACCGGCTTCCGGGGGACGTCAGATGGAATCTCTACGGCGTCAATTTTGCGGGTCAGGCCCTGCCCGGTTCTGAAGTACACGGACGTGAATTGGAAACGGGCGTAGTCTATTACGGATCTTTCCCTGCGGAGAAGATTGCGGATGAACTTGAGGGCGGATTCGGGCTTGTATGGGACGGACCTTCCTGCAAGAGCTGCGAGGGGATTTACGGAGAATATCTGCGGATCAACGATCCCCACAAGACATCACTCTATCTGGCAGCCGGTATTCCGGTCATTATCTGGAAGGAAGCGGCACTCGCCCCGTTCATTCTTTCCCATGAATGCGGCGTGACAGTCGGATCTCTCACTGAGATCAGAGAGGTCATCCAGGGCATGGATGAGAAAACTTACTGCGCTCTGCGGGAGAACGCACAGGCAGTCGGCCGGCAGCTATCAGCCGGAGAATATACAAAACGGGCCTTAGGAAAAGCGCTTGCGGTCCGGAATGAAAGAGGCAGGAGTGAAGACAGCATCATATCTTGATAACAAACAAAAAGCGATACTGTTCACACCGTCCGAAATGATCTTCTTTATCGGGGCGGGATTTTATTATATATCTCTCTTCCTCACGACAACTATGTTCATAGAGTTCCTGCCCCTCGGCGACGGCAGCCGAATGATGGCAAGGGCACTTCTATATTCAACAGTAATCGTGAAGATCATTATGGTCGAGAAATTTACGCTGAAGCGGCTTTTACTTTACGGAGCCATGATGCTTCTGCTGATTGTGTGCTATCTGGCATCCGGCTATACCTACAGTATCGATCTCTTTTTCCTCATCATAGGGGCGAGAGGAATCAGGTCTGACCGGATCATCAAAGCATTCACTTATATAGGACTGTTTCTTATAGCTTTCACGATCCTGTTCACCGCGACGGGCGTAATAACGAACCGAATCTTCCTGAGAGCTACAGGAGACGATATATCCGGTGTCAGCCACTCGATTATATTCGATGGTACGACCAGAAACGCTATGGGATTTATCTATCCCACGGATTTCGGTGCGCGCGTGTTCTACACTTACCTGGGCGTTGCCTATCTTCTGGATAAGAAGTTCAATTGGATCCACTCTCTGATTTACATTCTGACAGGCTGGGCAATCCTCTACTTCTGTGACGTTCGTGTGGACTCGATTCTGATAATATTGGCAGGCATCGTATTCTTTGTGAACGCGAAAACGAAGTTTTTTGAGGCAAAGTGGTGCGGAAAGCTTCTGCCCCTGGTCATGCCGGTGCTATACGTATTCGTATACTTCTTTGTCATGAGCTACAAAAGGACTCCGTTCTGGTACCGCATCGACAGCATTCTCACGCACCGGATCGCCATGGCATATTATAACGTCCTTATTTTCGGGATCAAACCGTTCGGCACCTATCTTTTCCAGCAGGGACACGGCGTCATCAACTTCAACGATACAGTCGGTTACAACTTTGTCGACATCGGTTACATGCAGTCGCTCATCATGTACGGTCCGATTCTTACAACGATTGCTGTAGGAACATTTGCCTATATCGCAATGAGAGCAGTAAAGAGAGGACAGCCGAAAATTGCCCTGATTATCGCGTTCATCGCCGCGACGACCTGTATTGATCATCACTTCCTTGAGTCCTGGTATGACCCGTTTATTCTTTTTACGTTTGCGAATCTTCCGGGAACATATGCGGCAGTACAGAAGCAGAAAGCAGTGAGCAGCGATGATGAGAAGCTTAAGTCCGCCGTGAGTAAGCCGATTCCGCAGAAGCTGTCACATCGCATGGACGTCTGGGGGAGCGTATTCCGCAGACGCAGAGAGGGTCAGTAATGTATAACGAAGAAGTACATTCCAATTTGAGAAAACTGCAGCTGGCAGAGCTGGAGATCATCCGTGTATTCCTGGATATCTGTGATAGGGAGAATCTGCGCTATTACATGATCGGGGGAACAATG
Organism: Lachnospiraceae bacterium; assembly: GCA_045112155.1. Lineage (GTDB taxonomy): Bacteria > Bacillota > Clostridia > Lachnospirales > Lachnospiraceae > Chordicoccus. Next base: position 21,001 of record JBGUHN010000069.1, on the reverse strand, counting down.
CTCGGAGCGGTAAGGCACAACGGCTTTATCCCATGGGACGACGATGTTGATATCGGGATGCCCAGAGAAGATTATGACAGGCTGTTTGATCTTCTATCCGGAGGAGGCGGTCTTCCGGAGCATTTTGAGTATCTGAATTTTAAAATCAAGGAAGATTACAACCGGTATTTCAGCCGTATCGTGGACAACCGTGTCCGCGTATACAACGCTTCCGGCGGCAGGGAGATCGTCGAATCTGCGTGGATTGACATTTTTCCGCTCGACGGGAACCCGAATATTCCGTTTTTCCGTTACCTGCACTACACATCCCTGATGTGGACGAGGCTCAGATACCATCTGTCATGCTTCGATTATCTTGTGAATCTCAACAGGCCCGGAAGACCTCTTTATCAGCGGCTCATTATCGCGGCGGCAAAGAGAGTGAATCTGGGAAGAGGAACTGATACGAAGGAAATTCTCTGGGATATCGACAAAAAGCTTCACCGCTACGGATGGGACGGTAGCAGTACGGGTGCAAATGTATTCGGCGCATACGCATACCGCGAGATCGTCCCCAAAAATGTATGGGGAGGAGAGCATGTGCGCCGTTACAGATTTGAGGATGTCATGCTTCCCGGTCCGAGACTTTATGATGAATTCCTTTCCAGATTCTACGGCGATTACATGAAGCCGCCGGCGGAAGGAAACCGGGATAAGCATAATATCAGAAAGATCGAATTCGTATCCTTTGAGGAGACTGCCGATGGAGAGACAGCGGCCGGAAACAGCGATAACAATCCAGATGAATCGGGAGACGGAAAAATATGATACATGAACTAGGGGCAGTGCTTCGGGACGTTTTGAAAAAAGACGCCGGCCTCTTTGTATGGACCCTGGTCCTCATGATCGTATCGTCACTGCTGCAGGGCGTGACAATACTGACCCTGATCCCCATTCTCGGAATCCTCAATATAGGAGGGGCGAGCACGGACGCGACTTTGCCGTTCGGTCTCAGCCTTGCTGCAGCGAAGCTGAACGAACAGCCGCTGCTCATAAGGCTTATTCTGGTTCTTGGGTTCTTCTTTGTTATCATGCTGGTCCAGGCTGCCGCTCACAGGAAAATGCGGGTCCAGTGCATGCAGCTGGCATCGAATTTTACGGCCGATATGCGCGAAGAGTATTATAACTGTCTCATGGATACGCCCTGGGAAAGCTATATCACAGGCAGCCAGGCAAGGCACATGGACGCTATGGTGAATGAGATTCCCCGGCTTACGACGACGGTCAATTATTTCCTCTGCATGCTGACCAACATAGCGACAGCCCTAGTGGAGCTCACGGTGGCTTTTGCAATGTCGGTACCGCTTTCTATCTTTGTCATCTGCGCGGGCAGCATTTTCTTCATCTTCTTCAGACCCTTCACTAAGCGCTCGAAGGTGATAGGAAACAGACTGACCGCCCTGTACGATAAGTTCACGGCTGAGATGAAGACCCAGCTTGCCGGCTTTAAGGAAATCAGGAGCTATGGCATCGAGGAGGAGGAAGCGAAGCGCTTTGACATGGCGTCCAGAGATCTCGAGCATACGATGGTAATGTCTGCGGACAATGTCGCAAGACCGCGTATGCTGTCGACGATCGGTGAGGCTGTACTTATCAGCGTGATTTTCTTCGGCGCGGTCTACTTCCTTGAAATTGAGACTTCACACCTTGTCATCGTTCTCTATGTATTTATGAGGATATGGCCACTGCTCCCATCGACCCAGGAGTACATTATGGGAATTCGGGAGACGCTTCCGGCTTACCGTGTCATGGAGGATGTGCGCCGAAGGTCGGCTGGAATGAGGTCGGACGATCGGAAAAGCACGGACGGTGAATTCGGCGCTGCTCTGCCGGAGGGCATAGCCCTTACGTTTGACCGCGTAAGCTTTTCCTACGCCGGAGCTTCTGAGAATGCGCTGGAGGATGTGACATTTGAAATCAAAAAGAATACGATAACAGCCCTCACAGGCCCGTCCGGCGCAGGAAAATCCACTGCGGTCGATCTTATACTCGGTTTCTTAAGTCCCGGTTTAGGTGAAGTAAAGATTGCCGTCACGAAGGATAAGATATGCTATGTGCCTCAGAATCCGATGATATTAAACGCGGGGGTGAGGGAGAACATCGCGAGATTCCACCCGGGCATCAGCGATGACAAGATCATCCGAGCCCTTAAGAAGAGCGGAGCGTGGGATTTCCTCGTTCGCAAAGCTGACGGCGAGGTCCTGCCGCTCGACCTTAGGATGGGAGATGACGGAGCCATGTTCTCCGGCGGCGAAGTCCAGAGAATTGTGCTGGCCAGAGCCCTGGCGGGCGATCCGGAACTCCTCATTCTGGATGAGGCGACGAGTGCTCTCGATTTTGAAAATGAAAAACTGATCGCGGACGTACTGGCACGCCTGAGAGACCATGTGACCGTGATTCTCATAGCTCACCGCGTATCGACAATACAGACAGCAGATGATATACTCGTCATTGCGGACGGGCATCTTAGCGAGTCGGGAACTGCCGATGAACTGCTCTCGGATCCCGACAGTTATCTCAGAAGAATGAAGGATGGTTGAATGACGTACACGATGAGAGGCTTCGGCCTCAGAATAAGCAGCGATTTTCCGCTGGCTCAGATGAGGAAGGCACCGGATACCGGTGAGAGTGATGTCCGGATCATAAGCGCGCCCGCCCCGTCAGAACTTGTCAGGGAGCCTGTAAAGACCTGGCCTGACTGCATACTCGGCAGGAAGGAAATGTGGACGGAAATTGAAAATGTCGTAAGGCTGTATGCAGCGAACGGCAATGAGATCAGAGTCGAGCGGCTGTTCACGGATCCTGCAAGGGAGGGGGAGATGCAGGCCTATGTCACAGGCCTTGCTCTCGGAGCGATTCTCCACCAGCGGGGTGCGGTCCCCATGCACGGCAGCTGCGTGGCAAGAGACGGAAAAGGGATTCTCATAACAGGAGTCTCAGGGGCCGGGAAGTCATCTCTGTCAGCGGAGGCCCTGAGAAGGGGCTACAGACTTGTGACAGACGATGTCACCCCGATCCGGCTTGAGAACGGTAAGGTCCTGGCAGAGCCTTCATTCCCCCAGCAGAAGCTCTGGGAGGACGCGATCGACCGCGGCGGAAGCTGGGATATGAAAGACCACCCGGTATTTAAGGAGGAGAGCAGGACCAAGTTCGCAATGGACGTAGGCGACAGCTTCCTCGATGAGACTGTGGAGCTGATCGGTGTGCTGCAGCTCATCCCGAAAGAGGGAGTACAGGGGGATCGGCCGCTCCTTAAGGAGGTGACCGGTCTAGAGAAGGCAATCCTTCTGCAGATCCACACCTACAGAACATATCTGCTTGTGGCGGCAGAGGACAGGCAGGCTCATTTTCAAAAATGCGCGTCATGTGCATCACACCTTTCCGAGGCACATCTTTTCCGCTACGAAGGAACGACAGAAGCGGAATTATGGGATAAAACGGAGGAATTTATTTATGAGTAATACAGTATACTACAGAAAAGAAGGACTGATCACAGCTGACATGGACGGTGAGACTGTCATGATGGATATAGAGACAGGCATGTATTATAATCTCGGCAGGACCGGCGGATCTATCTGGGTGATCATAGAGAAGCCGCATACTGTTGATGAGATCGTTGATGAGATGATGGAGATATATGATGTGGAAAGATCCGTGTGTGAGGAGCAGACGAAGAACTTTCTTGCTCAACTTATAAATTCGGGTCTTGCTTTTAAGGAAGAGAAATGAAGATACTGAAATTCCTTAAGTATCCGCTTGGCCTGAAAATCCTGGTCGTAAGAGTCTTTTTTCTGGCGCTTTTTTACAAATGGCTGATCAGCAAAAATACTTTCCGCAACATCTGCCACCGGCTCGGAACGCGCCGTGAGTCTGTCCCTTTTGAGCCTTATTCAGGAAATAATAAAGAGCGGATCCTCGCAGTTTCCAGGGCAATTAAGATCGTATGCCCGCGGCTGCATTTCAAGAATGAATGTCTTGTGGAGGCGTTTGTAGCCAAACGCCTTCTTTTGCATGAAAAAATGACTGTGTATATGGGCGTCGCGAAGACCAAAGAAGGAGCGATGAGGGCCCATGCATGGACGCGTTGCGGTGATATCTATGTCACCGGAGCAGAAGGGAGAGAGCAGTTCACGGTGACTGCGGTATTTGCATGAAGTACGGTATAACGAGGGAGATGAGATTTGTCTTCCTGTGCTCGGCCATGCCGATGCCGGAAGCTTATCTTAAGAGGGCGGAAAGGCTCTACAGCGAGGGGCTGGACCTTTCGGAATGCGTGAGGATCGCGTATGTTCATCAGGTCTACGGTCTGTTCGCGTCTAACCTTAAAAAGTATTTTCCGGCTGCCGGACAGGCTACAAGGAGAGGGGAGGCAAGCGGAATCACAGATGAGATCCGCGGCCTCTATGAGAACGCGAATAAGAATAAGATCGCGGCTATGAAACAGTCCGGTGAGCTGGTCCGCCTTGTCCGTCTTATGGAGGGGGCGGGAATCCGTGCTGTCCCGATGAAGGGCGTCATCCTCTCTAAGATCCTTTACGGGGAGGCGACATATCGGGTCGCGACGGATATAGATATTTTAGTTCCCCACGAAAAGCTCGCGGATGCCAAAGAGCTCCTGCTGTCCCAGGGATACAAATGCCTCAAGGACTATGTCGAGACCGAGAAGCAGACCGAAGTCTATGAGTCGAAATTCCATGACTATGATTTTGAGTCCGAAAACGGTGTTCGGCTGGAGCTTCACTGGCGGGTCGCCGACTACAAGAATGCCGAGCTCCTTTCGATAGACGATGCGGAGTCAGAGCTTGAATTTTACGGGCATATCCTTCCGTCCTTCTGCGCGGAAGAACTTCTTGTGTATCTGGCCTATCACGGCGTGCACCACGGCTACATGTGGATGAAGTGGCTGGTCGATTTTGACGCGCTTAACCGTCATCCGCTCATCGACCGTGACAAAGTCAAAAAGATTGCCGCCATGAGAAAAATGACCTTTGCGCTTGAGGCCTCGGAGAGCCTTGCAGCGCTGGCAGCAGGTGAAAATGAGACCCGGACGGTCTTCGGTACCCAGCTCACAAAGGAGATGCTGAAGGTCCTGACCGGATCAAACGGAGTCAAGGACGATACATTCAAGGCTTACAGACTGTATCTGGACGGGGAGATGGATCGCCGGGGTCTGGTCATGAAAAAGGAAAAAAAGAGAAGGATCGACCCTTCGGAGAAAGATTTCGAAAGGTTCCATTTCAGTGACCGTTTCTTTTTTCTTTACTATATCGTGCGAGGGCCTTACAAGCTGTACAGGAAATTATTAAAAAAAGATGAATCAGAAAGAAAAGCCAAAGGACGGAAGAAAGCTGACAGATGAGAGGATTCTTTATATCCTCCTTATTATTTACCTGTTGTTTTTTCTGTCTCAGACACTGCTGCTCAGGGGAAGTGAAGCCCGAAGAGCTAATCTTACTCCTTTCTGGACAATAAGGCACGCTCTAAGAGGTGATATACACAGATTTCAGCTCATAGTCGTCAATATACTGCTCACCGTGCCGATCGGATACCTCGCTGCAGCGTCAACTTGTAAGAAGAATATTACAGAAAAAGGACGTGTCTTTGCAACCTTAATGCTCCTTTTTGTGTTCGTTGAAGTATCGCAGTATGTATCGGGCAGGGGGCTCGGTGAGTTCGACGATGTATTTCACAATTCTCTCGGCGCGCTCTTAGGTATGATTTGTTTCTACGGACCGCTATGGACATACGATGTCATGGCGGTGATTCTGACAGGCGGAGGTATGCTTCAGATCGTGGATATCATATTCTATGGTCCTACGATGTTCCTCAGAGCAGCTATGCTGCCTATGCAGATATGGATCTTATCCAGTGTCCCCACAGCTGCTCTCACAGTACTGATCTTTAGGCAATGGAAGCTTTATGATATGGGGAAATACTCAGGTAAAGCACTTGCAGGCAGGCTGCTCGCAGCCAATTCACAGAGTGTACTTACGGGACTTCTTCTTATATGGCTGACCCTCTTTCCCTACCGTCTGCCCTGGTATTATTATGTGGGATGTGTGATCGTTCAGACGGCTCTTACGTATTTTGTCAGGGAGACATCCGGATTTCTGACAGGTCAGACCGCCCGGTAACGGCGGGATTTCCGATGGACATGCCGGCATACAGAAAGTAAAGGAAAAATATCGGTAACTGACCGACGCGTGCAAGAGGCATAACAATGAGCGGAGTATTTGCAATCATCAGTGAAAAAGAAAACAGAATAGAGGATGCGATCGGCACGGCAGAACATATGACAGAAGGCCTTGCTGCTTACGGCAGTGCAGACAGCGGCTATGAGATCCTGGGCGCAGCGGGAAAGCAGTTGATTCTCGGGAGCTGCATTTCCGGTATGCACCGGGAAGTGCCTGCAGGGAAACCTGTCATCATGACAAGACGCTTTATTGCAGTGTGCGACGCGATCATTTACAACAGGGATGAGATCCTGAGAGCAGTCTCAGGCGAAGGAAACAGCAGTAAAAAAATGGCAAAAGCGCCTCTGGCCGGAAAAGACGTCAGCGATGAGGAACTCCTGGTTCTGGTATACGAAACGTTCGGCGCAAAAGGACTTCTCCGTGTGAATGGAGATTTTGCAGCTGTTCTCGTCGGCAGGGGAGACGGTTCGGTTCGCCTTCTTCGCGATCACATCGGTGTGAGGCCTCTCTACTATGTACGGACGGGGGGAAGGATCACAGTCTCCACAGATTACCGTCCGATGCTGCACCTTAGCTTCATTGATGCCGAGATCGATGAAAATACGATATATGACGCTCTGACACTCGGCTCCATGGCGTCGGAGACGGATACTGCATTTGCAAATGTAAAAAAAGCCGTTCACGGCAGTGTCACCCGATTTTTGGGCGATTGGGAAGTAAAGACAGAACGATTCTATATCCCTGGAGCGCGAAAGGTGAAAAGACGCGATTACGATGAGGAATACTACGACGAGGCGGCAAGGCTCCTTCGCGACGCCGTCAGGATGCGCTATGAGGCTGTTCTTGGAACAAAAATCGGCTGCGAATTTTCCGGCGGACTTGACTCCGGCATGGTAACGGCCCTCATAGATGAACTGGCGGATTTGAGAGGCGAGGAGAAACCTGTTGTTTTCACCTGGTCACCCGCACCCTGGGATTATAAGATCAGGCAGACGGACAGCGGTAAATTGCGTGATGAGAGGGAAGTCATCACCCGATTCTGTGCGGAAAAGGGAAATACATGCATCTTCAGGAACGCGCAGGAGGCGACAAATCCGGAAAAAATCTTATCCCGCGGCGCGCGGGAGGAGATCTGCGAGTATGAGACCGGCATCATAGCGGATTCGATGGAAGCCCTGGCGGATGCCGGTGTACATGCGGTCTTTTCCGGTTGGGGAGGAGATGAGGGCATCTCGATGCGGTTCGGTCCGTTCCATCTTGCACAGGCGGGAGAGTACAGAGCCTACTTCAAGGCTGCAGGCCATGCCGCCGGCGGATCACCGAAGAAATATCTGGGCTTTATGAGGAGAACTGCCAGGTATCTTTATGAATCTCAGAAGCCCTGGAACGGGATACGGGCTAACGGGCTTGATTTCAGTGTGGCCCAGCCTGCATTTGCCGAGGAAATGCGCCGCGGCCATTTGAAAAAAAAGAAATACTTCGGTGTCTCTCCGGAGAAGAATCTGCTGTCGGGAACTCTGGAGTCAAGAACACTTCTTGCGGCCTCCGCCGGCGCGGATGCCGGAGTTATGTATATTTTCCCGCTTCTGGATGCCAGGGTGCTCGATTTTGCCCTGACTGTCCCGAGAAGGCTCTATATTGACGGGAACACGAAAAGGGTGCTTCCTCAGAGAGCTCTGTCAGATATATTACCGGATTATCTCACGACATTTGCGGGGACTTCCAATGTGGAGAAAGAGGATACCGGCCGCATGGATTTCTATACAGAAATCGAGGAGAAGGCTTACAGCGTTCTCACGGATTTCTATTTTGAGCATATCGACAGACTCATATTTGAGGACTACCTGGATTTTGACGAGATGAAAAAGACGATTTCGGAGGAAAAAGATCCCGTTATAAGGACCGCACTCCGGAATATGCTGCGGCTGCTCTATAAAATGCAGCTGCTTATGAGATGATTATATGATGGAAAAGATGTTAAGAGGATTAAAAAGCCTCTTCGTGGCTGGAGGAAAGGCAGGAACGTCAAGGCAAAGAGGCAGACAGAATAGAATAGGAAATATGCTCTTTGGCAGCTATTATCTGCAGGCTTTCCTCTTCAATCTGGCTGCCGGGGTTCTTTCGTTTGTCTGGACGATCATAGAGCAGGGCGGACTTTTCTCGCTTGCGGGGGATTTTAATTCCCAGCAGATTACATTTGCAATGGCTGCAAACGATGCCGTCAAAGCAGGAAATATCATCTGGGACTGGTCCCTGGATCTGGGTTCCAACTTCATCGGCGGGCAGATGTTCTACGTCGTGGGAAATCCGTCCTTCTGGATCTCACTGCTCTTTCCGTCAAGGTACTTCATGTACGTGGTCGGCTGGATCTATATCCTTAAGTACGCGGTTGCCGGTCTGACGTCTTATGCCTGCATGAGGAGATATGTCAGGGACCAGCAGACGGCAGTCATCGGCTCGATGCTGTACGCCTTTTGCGGTTTCATGGGCGAGGACCTGTTGTTTTATCATTTCCACGATGTGGTCGCGCTGTTCCCGCTGCTCGTTCTGACTTTAGACGGTATGATGCTTGAGAAGAAAAAAGGCCCGTTCATTTTTGCCGTGTGCATAAATGCGCTGGTCAATTACTTCTTCTTTATCGGCGAGGTCATCTTTATGGCCGCCTACTATGTGATCCGCTATCTTCTTCCGGGATTCCGCAGGTATATAAAGCGCCTTCCGCAGATTATCCTGGAGGGAGCCCTCGGCTGCATGCTGGGAGCGGTTCTTCTGCTGCCGGCTTTTTACTTTGTCATTCAGAATCCGCGTGTCGGAGTGGACTATACCGGATCGACAGCCCTGGTCTTCGGGGCGGAGCGATATCTCTACATACTTAAGGGACTTATATTCCCCGGTGAGGTAATGTCCCATCAGAGCGCGGTGATCAAAAATAATTTTTCGTCCTGCAATGCGTGGATACCCGTTACCGGACTTGTCCTGGTGATTGCGTTCGTTACCCAGAACCGGAAGCACTGGATCACGAAAATGCTGATCTTCTGTCTGATCATGGCGGTGATCCCCATTTTCAACGCGTCATTCTCGCTTTTTGCGGGTCTTTACTGCCGCTGGTATTACATGGCGGATTATATTATGGTGCTGGCCTCTGTCATGACCCTCGACCGATGGGTATCGGACAAAAGAAGATGGTCCGGCAGAACGCCTTCTGACAGGGCAATTACAAAAGGGGCTGTTATCTGGGGTGCTATCCAGATTGCATTTATCCTGTTCCTCACGCTTGTGAAATGGAATAATTCTGAGCCGAGCAAGATCTATCGGCCGGGACTTTTCGCCTACTGGAGCGTGATCGCGCTTGCAGGGACCCTTTTGACATGGCTCATACTTACGGTCATGAGGAGAGAGCAGAAACTTGTACTTGCAGCGGCGGTCTTTGTCGTTTCAGTGATCGTTACCATATCGGACATTTATTTGCTTCAACTGGCTCACCGGGAAGATGCGCGGCATATCTATGACCGTCTTATGACTACCGCGGACATCGAATACACTACGCCGGAATACCGCTTCACGAGCCGGGATAATATAGAAACATTGTCACATGGATACCCGGCCAGCGCCAATTTCTGCAGCACTGTATCCGGCTCTATCTTTCGTTTTTATGAATCCCTCGGACTCAAGCGTGATGTCAAGAGCCCGGAAGCGCCGGACGGTATGATGAATCTTATCTCGGCCCGCTTTTCCATCGAGACAAAGCCCAGGGAAGACGAGGAGCCGGTACAGGTCGTGACAGGCACATACACGACTTATTATGTGTATGAGGATCGCACGGTGCCGCCGATGGGATTTACCTACAACACCTATATGACAGCGTCGGACTTTGCGTCGACTTTCGAGGATGACAGGGCAATACTTATGCTGAAGACCCTGATAGTGCCGGATGATATGGAGGATGAGGTCTCTCTGTATCTGAAACCCTATGATCAGTTTATCGACGGACCTGCAATCAAGGAGTATATATCGGATATCAGCAGAGACCATCTTGCCGAGTGCGCGTACGATGTCTCACAGACAACGGACAGCTATGAGGCATCGATCGACGCGGATGCGGACAAATACGCGTTCTTCTCCATACCGAACGATTCGGGCTGGAAGGCATCAGTGGACGGCGAGGAGACACCGATTGTTGACATTAACGGATTTATGGCGGTGAAGATCCATCAGGGCACGAACAGAATCCGCTTCGAGTACACAGTACCCGGACTTATGTCCGGCGGAATCATTAGCGCTGCGGGGGCAGCTCTTACTGCTGCCTATATCCTCCTCATGCGGAGATGGCGCAGGGCGGAAAGGTAACATATGAATCATCTTCTGTGTGTTTCCGGCGGCGTGGGCAGTCGGATGACAATAGGAAATGTACCCAAGCAGTATCTGACTGTAAAAGGAAAGCCGGTCATAGCTTACACGCTGGAGCGGTTCGATTCCCACAGGGATATCGACGCTATATGGATCGTGGCTGACGAAAAGTGGCATGACTATATAAAGGAGTGGATGCGAAAGTGCGGGATCGGGAAGTTCCGAGGATTTGCGAAGCCGGGAGCATCCCGTCAGGAATCGGTCAAAAACGGACTGCTCGCCATGAGGGAGTATGCCGCGGACAGGGATATCGTGATCGTGCATGACGCGGTCAGACCGTGTACGTCCGAGGATATTATCACAGAATGTGTGTCGGGGTTTGACGCTTATGACGGCGTGATGCCGTCACTGCCGGTGACGGATACCTGCTATCTATCGTTCGACGGAAAAACAATCGGCAGGCAGCTGCCCCGTGACCAGATCGTTGCCGGACAGACCCCGGAATCCTACCTGTTCGGCAAGTACTACGAAGCTCACCTTAAGGCAACTCCCGAGTACCTGGAAGGATGCAGGGGGAGTTCCCAGATTGCGTTTGAAAACGGCATGAAGATACGGATCGCGCCGGGAAGCCGCGACAATTTTAAGATAACGACAAAAGAGGATATGGTGCGGTTCGCCAAAATCTGCGGCGGGGTCGAGGAAACAGTGAAATTTGATTGACGGAGGTAAATATGAAGGCACTCGTGCTTGAGGACATTGGAAAAATTGTGTATAAGGAGATACCGACACCGAAGCCGGGACAGGGAGAAGTCCTGCTCAAGATTAAGAACTGCGGCATCTGCAGCAGCGACAAAGACAGGATATTTAAGAACGGGACGTATCATTTTCCAACCGTCCCCGGCCATGAGTTCTCAGGCGAGATCGTAGAGCTCGGTCAGGGGGTAAATCCGGAACTCCTCGGGAGAAGAGCCGGTGTATACCCGCTCCTTCCGTGCAGACAGTGCGGTCCCTGCCGGTCAGAGCGCTTTGCCCAGTGCGAGCATTACAGCTACTACGGATCGAGATGTGACGGAGCTTTTGCCGAGTACATCAGTGTTCCGGTCTTCAACATAAATATCGTTCCGGATGAACTTGATTATCGCGCGGCAGCAATGTGCGAGCCGGCAGCGGTCGCGCTCCATGCGCTGCGCCGGGGCAAGATGAAAAGGGGCGATGTCGTCGCGATCGTCGGAACCGGAACGATAGCGATACTCGCGGCTAAGATTGCCCGCATTCTCGGAGCTTACAAGGTCATTCTCATCGGACGTACGAAAGATAAGATCAAGAACGCGTCCAGGTATTCGGACCATGTGGTTAATTCGTCGATCTGGGATCCCGAGGAAGCAATCCGTGAATTTACTGAGGGCGATATGGCGGACGTAGTTCTCGAGTGTGCCGGAAATTCGGACGCGGTACTGACCGCGATGCGGGTCGTAGCCAGGGGAGGCAACGTCGTTATCGTCGGCAATCCGGTGGAGGATGTCAATATTAAAAAGGACGTTTTCTGGCGGATTCTTCGAGGTGAGCTCAATATCAGGGGAACATGGAATTCTTCTTATTCTTCGACGGTGAACGACTGGAAGAGTGTGATTGCCATGATGTCAGACGGAAGCCTTGACCCCACGGATCTGATCACACATGTTTACAAACTGGAAGAGGGTCAGGAGGCATTTGCAACACTGATGGGAGATGAGCTCTACACAAAAATTATGTTCGAGATGGACTGATTGCCGGATAAAAGAAAATCCCGGAGGACCTTTAAGGCACTCCGGGCATCAGGTAAAACGGTATCAGGCTTTATTGTCCTGCAGATAAGTGAGGACTGAGAGAATCGCAATAAATATAAGACACGCGATTGAGAGAATGATGTCGAGCTGTCTTTGCTGTTTTTTGAACATGTCAATACTCCTTTCGGTCGTAGAATACAATACCAGTATACCCTTAAAATGAGTCGGAGACAAGAAGATGCGGGGAGCATTCAGAACAGTTTTAATGAACTTAATACCGATCGCTGTGAGTGCTGCCATTGCGCTCCTTCTAGTCAGCACATTTTACACCGAGCATTACAGCGTGTCGGTCTCAAAGCTGGATGATTACACACCGGCGGACGACAGGTTGGTATGCAGTGTCGAATCCGTAGTCTATGAGGGCGAGAATAAAGACGTGCTTGTCATACGCGGCTGGGCTGCTGACACGAAACTCTATTCCGGATATAACTACGGGGCCGAGATGACGGTCACAAGTACATATAATGAGACCTGTTTTGCGGTGACTGACGGCACCGATGTATACAGGCTGAAGACCATAGCATCGGTGAGGACGGACGTGAACGCGATGTTTCCGGACACGGTCCTGCCCCAGGGCGTGGAGAGACGGTTCGGGATAAAAAGCGCCTCTAAAATGAGGAACGGTTTTTTCGAACCTTACGGGATGGAAGTCTGTGTGATCTCAGTGAGAAAAGATGAGGGACCGGTCATAAAAAGGACCGGGATAATGGTGCCGTAGATGAAACGATACAGTTTAAAGAATGCCATGGAGCCATCTAACATTGCCTTTGCGATGGAAGAGCAGTGGTTTGCGGTATTCATACTCCTTTTGGCAGCGCTTGCCCTGAATCTCGGACAGCCGCTCCGCCTTGATGATACTGCTTTTATGCGCATGTATGCCAAAGACGGTCCTGATCTCTGGATATGGGCTCAGGAATACTGGACGACCTGGAGCGGGAGAGTACTGCCCCATGCCGTATTCGTAGTCCTGATGAATATAAGCCCCGGACTTGTCAACGTGATAAACGCGTTCATGCAGGCATCTTGTGTTTATCTTACAGGCATGTACATCTTTCGAAATCCCATGAGGAGACGCGGCCTTTCCTGGTCGGTCATCCTTGTGCTCATTATGGGATTTTTCTATCTGGGAACAGAGCAGGCTGTTCTGGAGGTCAGTGTGTTCTGGAAGACAGCGGCAGTCCTCTACGTCTGGGGCTATGCAGCTATGCTTTTTGCTCTTTATCCCATGATGAAGCTTTATCTGACTGGGGAGGAAAGTCCTCTCTATATGTGGATCCTTTCGGGATGCGCGGCGGTCTATGCCGCAGGATTTGAGCAGAGCGGTGGTTTCTTTGCGGCAATGGGTCTTATTCTTGTGCTGGCAGCCGCGATGAGAACAAAAAAAATTTCCTGGCCGGCCGTCATTGTCTGGGGCGTCGGCACCGTTTTTACGTTCTTTTTTATCATGTCACCCGGTAATTTTATACGTTATTCGGAGGAGATCCTGTTCTGGTTCCCGAATTTTGGTCTGCTGTCCTCTGCCGACAAGCTGTTTTTAGGCATCAGCTATACATTGAGATACTGCCTCACGGATCTTTTCCTCCCGGTCTTTATGACTGCTGTCGGAACCTTTGTCATCATCTGTCTGAGAAAGAACAGTGTGATTCTTAAGGCAACGGCCTTTCTGCCGGTGGCCTATTACGGTCTTTATCATATATATAAAGTGCCGATTTTATACGACTATGCGTTCCCGGACAGTGTGCAGGGTTTTACCGCCTCGAACTGGATTGCTGTTTTTTTCGGCATTTTTCATGTCTTCCTGCTGACAATTCTTCTGTTTATGTACATAGATGACAGACTTGATCCTGTAAGTGCGGCATTTTATGCCGGCGGGCTTGCAGAATCCGTCATAATGGGATATACTCCGACAATCATCGTTTCCATGAGCCGCTGCATTTTTTTCTGCCGCGAGATTCTCATGGTGCCGATGTTTTACGTAGTATATAAGGCCCTATGCGAGGCGGCTGCATTTGCACAGAAAAATAATGTAAGTGAAAGTGTTAATAAGCTGCTATAAGGGCCACACGGAACCGGTATCTTTTAGGAGGTGATTAGGTGAAGATAATCCGAAAGTATTTCTGGTTCATGCCGGCAGCTATCTGGATGTATGTCATTTTTTCTTTCTCGGATCAGGTCGGAGAGACATCCGCGGGTCTGTCGCTCAAAGTGACGGAGAAGGTCGTAGAGATTCTCATGAAACTTCGCATCGGACCGGACGATTATTATTACATGATCGAAGTCCTTCATCCGCTGGTCAGAAAAGGAGCCCATATGGCGGAGTACGCGATTCTCTTTCTGCTGCTCTTCCTGTCGTTCCTTGCCACCACGCTGGCGACCAGAAGCATGGCGATATCGATCATATTCTCATTCTTTTACGCGTGCGCGGATGAATTTCATCAGACTTTTGTCGACAGCAGGGCGGGGCAGTTCACGGATGTGTGCGTGGATATGACCGGTGTTCTGGCAATGGTCACTGTACTGCTCATCATCTATTCGGGCTGGCAGGTGCACCACGAAAAGAAACTTGAGAAAGAGCGGCAGAAGGCGGAGGAAATCAGGAACCGCCGCAGGAAGACCGCATGAATTCATACCGATTTGTCTTTTGTTTTTTAAAAGAATAGTTTATTATTTCAGTGGGAGTTTTCTCCCACTGTTATAAACCAAACGTGTATATGATGCATCGGTGATGCAAGAACACAATTTATAAATACTAAAGGAGTAGAGATGATTGCTGCTAACAATGTAACCTACCGCGTCGGAAAAAAAGCACTCTTTGAGGATGTCAACATCAAATTCACAGAGGGCAACTGCTACGGTCTTATCGGTGCGAACGGCGCCGGCAAGTCCACATTCCTGAAAATATTAGACGGCCAGCTCGACACTACGAGCGGCACCATCACTGTGACTCCGGGTGACCGTATATCCTTCCTGGAACAGGACCACTTCAAATACGATGAGTACGAGGTCCTTGACACAGTCATCATGGGCAACAGAAGGCTCTATGATATCATGAAAGAGAAGGATGCCCTCTACATGAAGGAAGACTTCACAGATGAGGACGGCATAAAAGCAGCTGAGCTCGAGGGAGAGTTCGCCGAGATGAACGGCTGGGAAGCCGAGTCTGACGCGGAATCCCTGCTCAACGGCCTTGGCATAGAGACGGAGCTTCACCATGAGATCATGGGAACACTTGAGGGTCCGGTCAAGGTCAAGGTCCTGCTTGCCCAGGCGCTGTTCGGCAACCCGGATATCCTGCTCCTTGACGAGCCGACCAACCACCTGGATCTGGGCGCAATTGAGTGGCTGGAGGAGTTCCTCATTGGATTTGAGAATACAGTCATCGTTGTCTCCCACGACCGTTACTTCCTCAACAAGGTCTGCACACAGACAGCAGACATTGACTATGGAAAGATCCGGCTCTTTGCCGGCAACTATGATTTCTGGTTCGAGTCCTCACAGCTCCTGCAGAAGCAGATGAGAGAAGAGAACAGAAAGAAAGAGGAGAAGATCAAGGAACTCCAGGAGTTCATTTCAAGATTCTCCGCAAATGCGTCAAAGTCCAAGCAGGCTACTTCCCGCAAGCGTGCCCTCGAGAAGATCCAGCTCGAGACGATGGTCCCGACATCCAGAAAATATCCGTACATCGATTTCCGCCCTAACCGCGAGATCGGCAATGATGTTCTCTATGTTGAGCATCTCTCTAAGACGATCGACGGTGAAGTGATTTTCAAGGACCTCAACTTTATTATTAACCGCACCGACAAGGTGGCATTTGTCGGCGGTAACGAGAGAGCTAAAACGACGCTCTTTGAGATCATTATGGGCAACATGGAGCCGGATGAGGGCTATTACAAGTGGGGCATCACGACTAGCCAGGCTTATTTCCCGCATGACTATAATGATGAGTTCGACAACGATCTCACGATCGCAGACTGGCTGACTCAGTATTCCGAGAACAAAGACACGACCTATGTCCGCGGATTCCTCGGACGCATGCTCTTCGCGGGTGAGGACGGCATTAAGCGCGTTCGTATTCTCTCCGGCGGTGAGAAAGTTCGCTGCCTGCTCTCAAAGATGATGATTTCCGGCGCCAACGTGCTGGTATTCGATGAGCCGACGAACCATCTTGACATGGAATCCATCACGGCTCTGAATAATGGCATGATCAAGTATCCGGGCGTTATCCTGTTCACATCTCACGATCATCAGATCGTGGAGACGACAGCTAACCGCATTATGGAATTCCTGCCGGACGGCACGCTGGTCGACAAGGTCGGTACTTACGATGAGTATCTTGCTTCTGACGTCATGGCTAAGAAACGTCAGATCTACGTCGCGAGCGAAGACGAAGAGGCGGATGACTGAGTTAATAGCTGCGAACTTACGGGCTCAGGGCTTAACGCATGTATATATGATGTTTTTACGGAGCCGGACGCTTTGCGCGTCCGGCTCCTTCTTATTATATAGCAGCCGGCAAAGAGTCCGATTTTACGCGTGTTCCGCAAGTCCGATTTGAATACCTGTACTTTGGGTTTTGTATATCTAACTTAATGACGTACAGAATTTTGTACAATACTTTATGCACAATTAACAGAACTTTGATAGACAGATAAAAAATACAGTGTTATAATTTGTACAGGTTGTATATTTTCCAGCCTGTATTTGTTATGTTTTAACAGATGGCTATTTATGTAACTACTAA
This sequence comes from Lachnospiraceae bacterium, assembly GCA_045112155.1. Taxonomy (GTDB): domain Bacteria; phylum Bacillota; class Clostridia; order Lachnospirales; family Lachnospiraceae; genus Chordicoccus. The sequence goes on along the minus strand of JBGUHN010000069.1, from coordinate 3,854 downwards.
TATACATTCTTTTAAGGAGGAATAACAGAATGGATAACAGAAAATGGCTGACCATGGACGGCAATGAAGCTGCAGCTCATGCTTCATATGCCTTCACAGAAGTAGCGACCATCTTCCCGATCACACCGTCATCCGTCATGCCGGAGCATGTAGATGAGTGGGCAACAGCAGGAAGAAAGAACATCTTCGGGACGACCGTCCAGGTCACAGAGATGCAGTCTGAAGCCGGTGCTTCAGGCGCTTTTCACGGCTCCCTTGCAGCAGGTGCTATGACAACAACATACACCGCTTCCCAGGGTCTTCTTCTTATGATCCCGAACATCTACAAAGTCGCTGGTGAGCAGCTCCCGGGCGTTTTCCACGTATCCGCACGTGCACTTGCTTCCCATGCACTTTCAATCTTCGGCGATCACTCTGACGTATATGCATGTCGTCAGGCAGGCGCATGTATGCTGTGCGAGTCTTCCGTACAGGAAGTCATGGATCTTGCACCGGTTGCTCATATGGCAGCAATCGAGGGCAGCCTGCCGTTCATCAACTTCTTCGATGGTTTCCGTACATCCCACGAGATCCAGAAGATCCGTACATGGGATTACGCTGATCTCGACGAGATGGTAAACCATGAGGCAATCAAGAAGTTCCGTGATCATGCCCTTAATCCGAATCATCCGTGCCAGAGAGGTTCTGCTCAGAACCCGGATATCTTCTTCCAGGCTCGTGAGGCCTGCAACCAGGCTTACGACAAGATGCCGGAAATCGTCCAGATGTACATGGACAAAGTAAATGCTAAGATCGGTACAGACTACAGCCTGTTCAATTACTATGGCGATCCGGAAGCTGAATCCGTCATCATCGCTATGGGTTCTGTCTGCGAGACAATTGATGAGACAATCGATTACCTCCGCGAGAAAGAGGGAGCAAAGGTCGGTGTCATCAAAGTCAGACTGTATCGTCCGTTCTCCAACAAAGCTCTCATCGACGCTATCCCGAAGACTGTCAAGGTCATCAACGTCCTCGACAGAACAAAAGAGCCGGGCGCTAACGGCGAGCCGCTCTACCTCGATGTCGTCGCTGCACTGTTCGATTCCGAGTTCAAGAACGTTGTCATCAACTCCGGCCGTTACGGCCTCGGTTCCAAGGATACAGACCCGGCACAGATCAAGGCTGTATTTGAGAACTTTGACAAGAAGCGCTTCACGCTCGGCATCGTAGACGATGTCACCAATCTGTCCCTGCCGACAGGCCCGAGATTTGTGGCTACACCGGCCGGCACAGTCAACTGCAAGTTCTGGGGTCTCGGCGCAGACGGTACTGTCGGTGCCAACAAGAACTCTATCAAGATCATCGGCGACAACACTGACATGTATGCTCAGGCTTACTTCGACTATGACTCCAAGAAGTCCGGCGGTGTCACAATGTCCCACCTCCGCTTCGGCAAGAAGCCGATCAAGTCTACCTACCTTATCCGCAAGGCAGACTTCGTCGCTTGCCACAACCCGGCATATGTCCGCAAGTTCAACATGGCTCAGGAAATCGTTGACGGCGGCACATTCCTTCTGAACTGCCCGTGGTCCGATGAGGAAGTAGCAGAGCATCTTCCGGGCCAGATGAAGAAATTCATGGCAGAGCACAACATCAAGTTCTATGTCATCGACGGTGTCAAGATCGGTATCGCCACAGGCATGGGCCCGACACGTATCAACACAATCCTTCAGTCCGCATTCTTCAAGCTGGCTAACATCATTCCGGAAGAAGACGCTATCCGTCTCATGAAGGAAGCAGCTCAGAAGACCTATGGCCGCAAGGGTCAGGATATCGTTGAGAAGAACTGGGCAGCCATCGAAGAAGGCGCTAAGCAGGTCCGCGAGTTCAAGGTACCGGCTGAGTGGGCACAGTGCGAAGATGAAGGTCTCGATTACAAGCAGGTAACAGAAGGCAGAGAAGACGTAGTCAAGTTCGTCAACGGCGTACAGAATGCTGTATCCGCTCAGGAAGGCAACAATCTTCCGGTCTCCGCATTCCTTGACTATGTCGACGGCTCCACACCGTCCGGCTCCTCCGCATATGAGAAGCGCGGCATCGCTGTCAATATCCCGCTGTGGGATCCGGCAAACTGCATCCAGTGCGGACGCTGCTCTTATGTCTGCCCGCACGCTGTCATCCGTACATTTGCACTTACAGATGAAGAAGTTGCAGCTGCACCGGAAGGCACACAGGTACTGCCGCTCACAGGGATGCCGGCATACAAGTTCGCAATCGGCGTCTCCGGTCTGGACTGCACAGGCTGCGGCTCCTGCGCTAACGTCTGCCCGGGCAAGAAGGGCAACAAGGCACTCGCTATGGTCAACATGGCAGCTAACGTTGATAAGGTACAGCCGGTCTTCGATTACCTCGTAAAGACACCGGTCAAGGAAGATGTTGTTGCGAAGTTCAAGGCAGCTTCTGTCAAGGGCAGCCAGTTCAAGCAGCCGCTGCTTGAGTTCTCCGGCGCATGTGCAGGCTGCGGCGAGACACCGTACGCTAAGCTCATCACTCAGCTCTTCGGCGACAGAATGTACATTGCCAACGCTACAGGCTGCTCCTCCATCTGGGGCAACAGCTCACCGTCCACACCGTACACAGTAACTCCGGAAGGCAAGGGCCCGGCTTGGGACAACTCCCTGTTCGAAGACAACGCTGAGTTCGGTTATGGTATGTTCCTCGCTCAGAAGGCAGTTCGTGAAGGACTGAAGGCTAAGGTAGAAGCTATCGTGGCAGAAGGCGGCAAGGGTGCTGCTGAAGGCCAGAAGTGGCTCGATACATACAAGAATGGTGCTGAGAACGGCGCTGCTACAGACGCTCTCGTTGCTGCACTCGCTGATGTCGACACAGCTGACGCTAAGGAAATCGTTGAGAAGAAAGACTTCCTCGGCAAGAAGAGCCAGTGGATCTTCGGTGGTGACGGCTGGGCATACGATATCGGTTACGGCGGCGTAGACCACGTCCTTGCTTCCGGCATGGATGTCAACGTCATGGTATTCGATACAGAAGTTTACTCCAACACCGGCGGTCAGGCTTCCAAGGCTACCCGTACAGGCGCTGTCGCTCAGTTCGCAGCTGCAGGTAAGGAGACCAAGAAGAAAGACCTCGCAGGCATGGCAATGACATACGGTTATGTCTATGTCGCTCACATCGCTATCGGCGCTGACTACAATCAGGCAGTCAAGGCGATCGCTGAGGCTGAGGCATATGACGGCCCGTCACTCATCATCGCTTACGCACCGTGCATCAACCATGGTATCCGCAAGGGCATGGGCAAGTCCATCACAGAGGAAGAGCTCGCTGTCAAGGCAGGTTACTGGTTCAACTTCCGCTTCAACCCGGATCTCGCTAAGGAAGGCAAGAACGCGTTCAGCCTGGATTCCAAGGAGCCGACAGACTCTTATCAGGACTTCATCGGCGGCGAAGTTCGTTACACATCCCTTATGCGTGCAAATCCGGACCGCGCGAAGGAACTCTTCGCAAGATCCGAAGCAGAGTGCAAGGAGCATTACGAATATCTCAAGAGACTCGTCGAAGTCTACAAAGCTCAGTAATTACATATGTAATTCCCGGAGGGGCACGCCGAAAGGCGTGCTCCTTTTTGAGTGTCGTAATAGTTCGGACAGGCTGTATTGATATTCCTGAATCCGACGGAAAGTATCATCTTCATCGAAAAACGCAGGTCCTTCCCTGCGAGCTAGCGCGGGGACGGCAAACCGCCCCCGCTCGATCTCTCGGTCGGACCTGCAATGTTTTTCTCACGAAGATGGATACTTTCCGCCGGTATTGAAGTACGTAAACAGCCTGCCTGAACTGTTACTCTTCAATGGCAC
>JBGUHN010000068.1:0-44852 GCA_045112155.1 Lachnospiraceae bacterium | reverse complement strand
TATTTATGCAACTATGTTAAACTATCAAAAAGGCCTGTAAATACAAGAATAATGGCCCGTTTCCAACTGGAACCGAGCCATGAGAGCAACTTTTTATGAGACTGTTAAACGATTTTTACGGTTTTGTATAAAAGTATAATTCACCGTATCAGGTGGATTAGGTAAAATATGATTCCCCCCGGGAAAGGATTGACAGGTGACCCTTCGTTCACTATAATAAGTGAACGAAGGGTCACTTATTTTGTGAGGATGAAATTATGAAGGTATTAAAGAAAATCATCAAAATCATAGTATTGCTGTTCCTTGTACTGGTCCTGGGATTAGCCGCTCTTGATATTTATATGATAAAAAAACCGGAACAGGACGCAAAGAAAAAGATTGACGGGATGGAAGAGTTAGCCTGTCCGGTAGAGGATCTGACAATCAGTGAGAAGACAAAAGTCATCGGCCTCGGTGAAGCAACTCACGGAAATGCGGAGTTTCAGGAGCTAAAGCTCGACGTTCTGAAAGTTCTGGTCGACAAATATGATGTTAGCTGCTTTGCCATGGAGATGGATTACGGAGAGGGTGTCATTATTGACGATTACTTAAGCGGTCACTCTGAGATGACAATCGATGAGGTGATGGATCACATCAGTTTCAGGATTTACAGAACTGAAGAAATCCGCGACTTGATTAAATGGATGAAGGAATACAATGATTTGCATGATGACAAGCTGTCATTTTATGGGTTCGATCTTCAGAATCCGGATGTAGATCTGGAACTGATCCGGGATTTCGTCAAAGAGAATTCCATGGGCGGGGATCCTGCAGGCGCATTTGAGAGCTTTTTGAACGGCGAAGCAAGTCTCAGGGATGAAAGCCTGAACCATGCTTTTGAAGAGTTGGAAAGCCTGAGAAGCGAGCTTATAGGCCATAAAGATGTATACAAGGACCTGTATAACTATGACCGGATTCTGGAATGCATCGAGAATGTCTTCAGAGCCAGAGAACTCTCCGCGAGGTATGCCGGAGAAAACGGCATGGTCGAAGGCGGCGGGTACCGTGATCAGATGATGGCAAAGAAGGTCATAGAGATATCTGAGGCACTAGAGAATTCAAGGATGATGATAGCCGGGCATAACGGGCATATCGGTTACGCCGGAAACTTCGTGAGAACGATGGGGTCGTTCATAAGAGACGAACTGGGCGATGCTTACTTTGCCATCGGTACGGATTATTTCATTACGAGCTGCAATATGCCGGACAGCAGAGGCAAAAGATCTGATCACAGGTTTGTTTCCGCTGACATTTTAGCCTATCAGGCAAAAGACCTGGGGACATACTATCTGGATTTCTCCGGGGTGAGCAAGGACTCCGACGTGTACAGATATATAAATGGACCAATTTATACAGGCAGCCTTGGAGAAGGCTACAGTATTCTGAATATGATTCTTCAGGATACGGTCAGGATTTACTGTGAACCTGACTATCTGTATGATTCGATGATTTTTGTTTATGAGTGTACACCGCTGAATCTGCTTGCTTTATGATAAGGGGAAATTATGGCGAACGATACAAAAGAAAGAATACTCGCAGCCGCACTTGAGATGTTTTCTAAAAATGGCTATGCAGGAACAAATATCCGTGAACTCACCGCATCCCTCGGACTTGTCAAGTCCGGGGTGTATAAGCACTTTGAGAGCAAGGAGGCAATCTGGAACGCTGTGCTCGACCAGATGATCGCCTACTACGGAGAGCACTTCGGTTCAGCCGAGAACCTTCCTCCCGTGCCGGATTCTTTGGAGGAGCTGGTACAGATGACAATGCGGATGGTAAATTACACCGTACACGATGAAAAAATTGTGATGACCCGAAAAGTACTCACAATAGAGCAGTTCCGCGATACGCGCGCGCGGGAACTTGCGACAAAGCATTTTCTCACCGGCCTCACAGATATGTTCACATACATTTTCGCCGGCATGATGGAGAAGGGGCTGCTAAGGAGAGACGACCCGGGAATGATTGCATTTGCATACACCGCGCCGATCTCTGCCCTCATTCATCTGTGTGACCGGGAACCGGAGAAGACAGACGAGGCAATCGCGAAGATTGAAGCCTTCAGCAGGCATTTTGTGAAAATATACGGAGATATGGCTTATGAACAAGAATAAGGTGTTTCCAATATCCATGGCTGTCCTCTGGAGCATAGTGTTTGCAAATGCCATGCACTCATGGACGATCGGCATCTGCCTTGGAATCATGATGGGTATTGCTTTCGGCCTGTTTGATTCGGGTCACGGAGGAGAGGACGATGAAGTATAGTAAGACGATTACATTGAAGGATGGCAGGACCTGCATTATACGGAACGGGACGGCAGAGGACGGCGAAGCCCTCCTTGAACTGTTTATCGCTGTTCATGCACAGACTGATTACCTGCTCACCTACCCGGATGAACACAGTTATACTGCCGCGCAGGAGGCGGATTTCTTACAGAAGAAAACGGACAGCGTCGACGAAATCGAGCTCATGGCGGAGCTGGACGGGAAGCTCGTAGGATCAGCCGGAATCAGCTGCGTCGGTCGGAAGGCTAAGATAAAACATCGTGCGGAGTTTGGCATCAGCGTGGATAAGGACTTCTGGGGGCTCGGCATAGGGCGGGCTCTGACGGAGGCCTGCATCGAATGTGCCAAAAATGCAGGCTATGCACAGCTCGAGCTGGAAGCCGTAGCCGAGAACGGGGCCGCGCTGGACCTCTATAAGAGCGTGGGTTTCGTTGAGTACGGAAGGAATCCCAGAGGATTCCGCTCACGATTTAGCGGCTGGCAGGAGATCGTGCTTATGCGGCAGGAGCTGGACCGGGTTCAGTGATTTGCCATGTAGACAGATGCATGAGCCAGATGTAAAGTAAATGCAGGTAAACGAAAGTAATCAAAAGAAAATTATAACAAAGAGTAAAAGATGAATATATATCTCATCGGTGCCGGCTGCGGAAGCATGGGCACCCGGACGTTGGAAGCAACTGAAAAACTGGAGGCTTGTGATCTCATTATCGGAGCAAGGCGCCTTGTGGAAGGTCTGCCGGAGCGATATGCGGGCAAATGCATACCCGCTCACAAACCTGACATCATCGCTCAGATACTCAGGGACTCGGGGAAGCCCCGTGCCGACGGTGAGACACGGATCGGTGATGGCGGTGAGAAACGGAGCGATGCCGACGGTGCGGCATGGAGCGATGACGGTGCAAAAGAAAAATGCGTCGTACTTCTGCTGAGCGGAGACAGCGGTTTTTATTCAGGTACTGCTCGGCTCCTTAGGATGATCGATGAGCTGAGGACGGAGTATCCGGACAGAAAATTTGAGACGGAAATTCTGCCGGGAATCTCATCCCTGCAGTATTTTGCGGCAAAAATCGAGAGGCCGTGGCAGGATCTTCGCCTGGTCTCCGCCCACGGGCATGACTGCGACGCAGTGTATGAGGTCATGCAGGGAAAGGATGTATTTTTCCTGACAGGGGGGAAATATACGCCGGCTCAAATCGCGGAGGACCTGTGCCGGGCAGGACTCGGAAGTCTCTCCATGATTATAGGCGAAAACCTCTCTTATGGAGAAGCGGAAAAGATTTCCCGGGGGAAGGCGGAGGAGTTTGCGGGGAGGACATTTGCACAGATGTCCGTCGTGCTCTGTGAGGCTGCGCCTTGCTATGAGGGTCCGCGGTATGGCATTTCGGACGATGCCTTTGTCCGCGGGAATGTACCGATGACCAAGATGGAAGTGCGCGCTGTTCTGCTCGCGAAAATGGGTACCCGACCGGGAGACATCGTATGGGATGTCGGAGCGGGAACGGGCAGTGTGAGCGTGGAGCTCTCGCGCACGGCTAGACGGGTGCACGCGATTGAGTGTCTCCCCGAGGCATGCGAGCTGATCAGGAAAAACCGGGAGAAGTTTTGCGCGTGGAATATCGAGGTGGTAAGTGGGATGGCACCGGAGGCGCTCGAACATCTTCCTGCTCCGGATCGGATTTTTATCGGCGGGAGCCGCGGAAACCTTGAAGAGATCATCCGGGCGGCAGTGATGAAAAATCCGGATGTTAGGATCTGCCTGACGGCTGTTACGCTGGAGACGCTCACGGAGGCCGGACGAGTCCTTTCCTCCCTCGGGCGCGAGGCGGACATATCCCTGATTTCTGTGAGCCGCGCGGAGGCGGTCGGAAGCGTTCATATGATGAAGGCCATGAATCCGGTGTATGTGATCTGCGGGTGAGATATGGCGGTGATGCGCTCTTTAGTCTCCGGCAGGAAAAGCTGTGGATTATCAACGGGTGGAAAAATGCGTAGTGTTATGATTGCCGCCATGGGCAGCGGGAGCGGAAAGACGATCGTCACCGCGGGGCTTCTCATGGCTTTAAAAAAACGAAATATCGCGGTGAGGTCTTTCAAATGCGGCCCCGACTACATCGATCCCATGTTCCACACTAGGGTCCTTGGTCTTCCGTGCCGCAATCTGGATCTCTTTCTGCTGGGAGAGAGGGGAGTCCTGCGGGAACTCTCCGGAATAGAAGGCTCAGATATCCCTCAGGAAACATCAGGAGGCTTCGATGATTTCGCTTTCGGTGTAAAAGGAAGAAATCAGGAGTCGGCTGTGAAGGAGCCGGATAGCTCTTCGGGTATTGGCAAAGCAGAACAGCCCTTGGCAGTCATCGAGGGCGCGATGGGCTTCTATGACGGTATCGGCGGTACGACTAAGGCCAGCGCCTATGACATCGCACAGCTGCTCGGCACACCTGTCATTCTGGTCGTAAAGCCGCGCGGGCAGAGCGCCACGCTGGCTGCCCAGATCTGCGGGCTTATGAATTTCCGGCCGGAGAATCACATAACTGGGATCATTCTGAATGAGTGCAGTGCAGCTCTTTTTGACCACTTGCGGCCGATTATTGAGAGGGAGTGCGGGATTCCGGTCTTCGGATATCTGCCGAAAATGGAGGAAGCTAAGGTGGAAAGCCGCCACCTCGGACTTCTGATGGCAGATGAGATTCCCGAATTCAGAGACAGATTCGAAGCTATAGCGGCGCGCATGGAGGAGACGGTGGAAATTGACCGGATCCTTGCGTGTACAGGCTCTATGGAAAACGAGACAGACGGAGCGAAGATGCCCGGAATGGCGGATCCTGCGTGGGAAATGACTGGAAATCATTGCCGCATCGCCGTCGCCCGCGATGAAGCATTTTCGTTCTACTATGAGTCATCTCTCGACGCGCTACGCCGGGCAGGCGCAGAGCTCTTACCCTTCAGCCCGCTGCATGACCACTGTCTGCCCGCGGATATCAGCGGACTCTATCTCGGAGGAGGCTATCCCGAAAACTATGCGACTGAGCTCTCCGCCAACAGGGAGATGCTGCGCGATATACGTGAAGCAATAGAGAAAGGCCTGCCGACAGTGGCGGAGTGCGGGGGCTTTATGTATTTGCAGGAAAAACTGGAAGGGTCAGATGGACACGTGTATCCGATGGTCGGTGCGCTGACCGGTAAGGCGGCACGGACGCCGCGCTTAGTCCGGTTCGGCTACGTGACTCTGACTGCGGAGGCGGACAGCTTGCTGTTTCGGGCAGACGAGCCGGTTCCCGCCCATGAGTTCCACCACTGGGACAGCACTGAGTGCGGGGACGCCCTCACAGCCCGCAAGTATGATGGCAGAAATTGGAAATGCGGCGTGGTGAACGATCGCTTGTATGCGGGGTATCCGCACCTTGAGCTTGGTGGGGACGTGCCGCTGGCGGAGCGGTTCGTGCGAGCGTGCCGGGAGTATGCCGATAAGATATAGGAAAGGCTGAAATAAGTGGTAAATCTTGTGATCGGAGCCGCGGCGAGCGGCAAGAGCGAATATGCAGAGGACATCGTGATGTCCCTGCCCGGAGAGAAAATCTATATTGCGACTATGGAGCCCTTCGGCGCAGAGGCAGAGGAGCGGATCGCAAGGCACCGAGTCCTTCGCGCAGGAAAGGGCTTCACTACGGTCGAGAGGCCGCGAGATCTCATCGGTCTGACCCCGGAAGCGGATTGGAACGTGCTGATCGAGGATCTGCCCAATCTTGCGGCTAATGAATTATTCAGTCCCGAGGGCGGCGGAGCGGATGCTGTGCTTTCCGGGGTGGAGAGGATTTGCAAGATTGTGTCCAGCGTGACAATCGTGACTGGAGACATTTTCTCGGACGGCGCAGAGTATGATGTCGGGACGCGGGAGTATATGGAGATGCTGGCGGACCTGCATATGAGAATTGCGGCGAAGGCGGACAATGTTGTTGAGGTCGTCTGCGGAGTGCCGTATGCGGTGAAGGGAGAGCTGCCGGTGAACACTGTCAGATATGAGGCTGCGGAGTTTGAGGCTTTAGGGCAGGACTCTTGTCATAAAGAAGGACTACAGTCAGCAGCCTATGATGTGGAAGAAAAACAGAACAGGCTAAAACACGGGGATAGTTCAAGAGATAATGTGAAAGAAATGTCCGCATTGGGCAGGCTGCATGTATATGTGACTGGACCCATGGCTTCCGGAAAGAGAGAATATGTGCTGGATACGTTGGGAATTTTCGCGTCAGAGGCTGCATTTGAAGTGCAGGAGCTTCTTCGGGAGAAGCCCAATATGGACGTGGCTGCACTGGCTGAAAAACTATCCGGCTATCAGGCAATTACGCAGACGGAAGTGGGCGCGGGCGTGATTCCGCTTGCTGCATCGGACCGTGAATGGCGGGAGAGGGCTGGCCGGCTCGCATGCCTTTTGGCAGCGCGTGCTGATATCGTGGTCCGTATGGTGTGTGGGGTGCCAATCATAGTCAAGAATTTACGCTGATTATTGACTTGAACTGAGTTGGCAGTCGACTTTGTAAAATAATACACATGTGCAGTGCCATATATGATTCAGATCATGTTCCGTAGGCAGTCACGCTATCTCAGTTTTAGCAATATCTGCTGCCCGTTCAAAGAAAATATGAAGCCTTAAAGCAGTCACCTTTTCTGAATTTGATAATAGGTGATGGTAAGACGTTCTTATTTGAGATTTTGAACAGCAGTTATCAAAAGGTGCTTTCACTGAAATCTACTGCCCGCTAAACCACCCGGGCAGTCATGAAGCACCATTTTGAAGTTAGATGGCTGAGAACCGGCTTTTTTGCTTTCAGTAGGTTAGAGTGGATTTGTATGAAATCTACTGTCCGCTAAACCACTCGGGCAGTCATGAATCGACGTTTTGAACTAAGATGACCGAAAGCCCAACATTCTCATTCTCAGTCGATAATAGTTGATTTCATTGTTAGCGACTGCCATCTACATCGCTCAGCAGTAGAAACAGGGCGCATAAGAAGAAAATAACCACCACAAGTCAACAAAGCAGGGCGGCAGTTCAAATTTGAACTGCCGCCCTGTTTTCGTACTGTCCTAATTAAACTTGCGCTGACGGATCGAGTCAGCGCGCTCTATAATCTTTTCAGCCCACTCATCGTCCGGGGCATCCAGCTCGAACACTTCGAAGCCGTAGGTCCTGCCGTACGAGGCGACGACCGACTCGTCATCGACATGCAGCGTGATCTGATAGAAGCTCGGAAGTTTGGTGGGCATCGGGTAAGGATGACTGCCCTGCACCTCATCTTCATGTCTCTGCCCGTTGATGATTCCGTCAAAGCGGACACCGTAATGCCCAAAAAGACGTCGGATATACCGAACGCTCCGGTAGGAGGTCGTGTACACCCAGACCTCATAACCCATGGCGCGCAGCTCCGGGATCAGTTTTGCCGTGCCGAGGCGGAGGCGCTCTTTGTAGATCCTGTTCAGTGGAAACCTTAGCGGAGGTTCTGTTTTATGTGTCTTCGGCGAGACGAAGAGGACTTCGTCAAGGTCGAACGATATGCGCATTTTCGGCTGTGTATCGCTTCTTTTACTCATCTGTACTTTGCTCCGCCCATTCTGACTTAAGGCCCAGCTGTTTTTTGATCAGCTTGAAGGCTTTATTTGCCCAGTATTTGTCCGATTTTATATCAATGATCTCATATTCCTTCTTTCTCGTATCGATCCAGATGATGCTTTCATTGTCGATGTGGACGGCGACGCGATACTTATTTCTGAAGGATTCCTGAATCGGTGAATCGGAGTATTTTTTATTTACTCCGTTTATGACGCCGCTCACCCTGCCCCTGTGTATGCCAAGCAGAGCCTTTACATGCCGGCTTGAATAAAACTTGCCGGTGTATACCCAAACGTCAAAACCGGAATCATAAAGCGCGGCGGTGAGCAGGCCTGCGTTTTTCCTGATTGTTTCCGGGAAAGCCGCATTCAGCGGGAACGAGATTTTTTCGGCAGGATACTTGTCAGGATCACATATCAGCACTTCGTCCAGGTCGAAAGAGACGCACATCTCGCCTTTGAGTCTGTTCAGTGTCTTCAGAATCTGGTCGTCGCTGATCACGTTGACAATTTCTATCGGGATTTTTTCCATGCAAATGCTTTTGGCTGCCAACCAACGATGGTGTCCGTTCAGGATCCGGTATCCGCCCGTGGAGAGTTTTGCCACAGTGATCGGTTCGATCAGATCCTTGGTGTCACACTGCTTCCAGTTGAGATAGAGATTTTTATAATAGGCAACAATTTTATCAGACGGACCTATAGCCGGATCGGAGAATTCGTCCTCAGGGTTGGGATGGAGATCATCAGGTGAAGCTTGGCGAATCAGCTGACGCTCGATATAAAAGGCATGTTCAGTCCTGCCAAGATCCGATAAATCATTCAGATCATTTAGGACGGATTCCGTATAATCCTGTGAAACGGATGCCATACTTATCACCTCTCTGACTGCTGAAAATATAGGTCTGCTTATCTCATTTTATCAGTGCGCGGGCAGAGCCGCAATGGTCTAAAAGCAGTCTTCCATGAGAAGAAGAGCCGGAGCATCAGCTGGTTCACACAAGCTGCGAATCAGCCGGCGGGGATCAACACAGGTGACAGCGCATGGATTCATTTGTATTAGCCCCGATTAGCGGTATATCGTATATAAATATAGAAAGAATATGATGATATTTTCTGAAGGCGCTTCGAGCTATGCGCGGCGCGGCAAGAACTTAGAGGCGTTCCTGATAAGAAAAACAGTTGTAGATCTCTATAAAAACAGGAAGAAATAAAAAGAAGGATATAAAAGAAGGACTGGCGCGAATCTTGTGCCGGAAAGGAGAAAAATGACAGCACTTAGAGATATGTTCGATTTTCAACGGTTTTCAGGTAATGAGAAACTTTGCAGTATGATCCGTCGCGCGGAGGAGCACAGCGGATCAAGGCTCAGCTTTGATGATCTGGATTTAGTAAACGCGGCGGGAACACCGGACATACTTCAAAAGAAAAACAGGGATATGCAGTAAAGCTTTGCACTTTACTTTCGTGGTCAAAACGCATAAAATATAGAAAGAAAAATTGTACCCCGGCTGTTTTCATTCGTATAAACGATAGAGGGACCAGGCTTACTTCGCAGTAGCCGGAGCCAGAATACTATATGGGGCACGATTTGGTTCAATTGTGCCGGAAAGGACAAATGATGGCATCTTTAAAAGATTTATTTGATTATCAGAAGTTTGCGGGAAATTCCCGGCTCGAAGCGATGATCAAAGACACTGAGAGCCGCTACGGATCAAAGCTCAGTATTGATGATCTTGAACTTGTGAGCGCCGCGGGGACCCCGGACCAGATTCAGCAGCAGAAAGAAATGCTGAAAAACAAGAAGGACCACGTATGAAAAATACTCAGACCTATGAAGAGGTTTACAGGGTGTATTATCCCAAGGTAATGGGATATATGCATTCCAAAATCTCGAGCAGCTATGAAGCGGAGGATCTTGCCTCCACGGTCTTCATAAAGATTTTTGAGAAATTTGAGACCTTTGACCAGTCGAAGGCCTCTATTTCCACGTGGATTTATACCGTCACACGAAACACTGTGATTGATTATTTCCGCGTCAGAAAAGTGCATGAAGAGATTGGAGAGGAAGATATCGTCGAGGATGATACCTATCAGGGTATTCTGGATGCGGAATCTCTGGAGGAACTGGCGGATGCCCTCGAAAAACTCCCCGAGAGAGAGAGGGATATTATCATTCTTCACTATTACAGCGGTATGCAGCTGAAAGAGATCGCTCCGAAGATGAACATGTCCTATAGTAACTGCAAGCTGGTGCACAATAAAGCGCTTATGCGTCTTCGTCAGTACATGACCTTTGACTGACCGTCATCGGGACGCGAACATTTTAAGAGGCAAGAGATACCAGAGCCGGAAAGATCTGATGATCTGATCCGGCATTTTTATCTCAGTGGGGGAAGCCCCGCGCCAAGTCTCGCGAGCGGGACTTGAACTCAGTGGAAAATGCAGGGAGGACAGATGTGCATATAACTACGATGATTTTGATCGCGTTCATTCTGGATCTTATTTTCGGAGATCCGGAATGGTTCCCCCATCCGGTCGTGCTGATGGGAAAAGCGATCACATTTCTCGAGAGGCAGCTTCGGGATATTTTTCCCGCGAATCCTGAGGGCGAGAGGGCAGCCGGAAGAGTGATGGCCTTCATTCTTCCGGTCTTTACGTACGCGGCTGCCCGAATCCTGCTCATAAGACTATCCATAGTCAGCCCGGTGATTGCCTGGGCTGTCAACATTTTCTTATGTTATCAGGTCCTGGCTGTGCGGAGCATGCTGCGCGAATCGAGAAATGTGTATCACGCACTGCAGACGAAGTCGCTTGACGCCGCAAGAAGGGCTGTTGCCCGGATAGTAGGGCGCGAGACCGCCCGGCTGAACGAGGCGGGCATTGTCAGAGCGGCGGTCGAGACTGTAGCAGAGAATTTTTCAGACGGCGTGGTCGCGCCTCTTTTCTATATGCTGATCGGTGGACCTTCTCTTGCGCTTGCCTACAAGGCAATCAACACAATGGACAGCATGGTAGGCTATAAAAACGACCGCTATCTGAATTTCGGAAGGGCAGCGGCCAAAATGGATGACGCTGCCAATTACATACCATCCCGCATAGCCGCGTTCCTGGTGATGGGGGCGGCCTTTATCTCCGGCGAGAAGTCGGAGGCAGATCCGCTCAGCTATCGCTTCGGCAGCGGAAAACTTGTCTCCATGTGGGAGAGGCGGATGATCGCTCACCGTGCATATCTCATATGGAAGCGGGATCGAAGGAAGCACGAAAGTCCGAATTCAGCACAGACTGAGTCGGCTATGGCGGGGGCGCTCGGCGTGCAGCTGGCCGGACCGGCAGTCTATTTTGGAAAAGTCTCAGACAAACCGTTTATCGGAGATCCTCTGAGACCGATCGAGGAGAGAGATATACTCAGAGCTAACCGCATATTTTTCACCGGCAGCTGCCTTGCGGTGCTTGCAGTCATTTTCTCGGGACACATTTTACTGTGACCTGCCTACGCCGCGCAGAACAAGGAGCATAAAATCACCCTTGCGAGCGAGGCTTGCCTCAATTAAGGACAGCGCGTGAATAAAAAAGAACAGCGAAAAGTGAAACATGGAGGAGACTGGTCGGGCTTTCTAGAAGAGCGCGGCCTTATTCCGTTTGACTATTCTGCAAATGTCTCCCCGCTCGGCATGCCTCCCTCCGCCCTGAAAGCGATGGAATCCCTTAGCGCCAGTGACCTGTCCCGCTATCCTGATCCAGAGTGCCGTGCTCTGCGGCGAGCGATCGCGGCCCGATACGGTATACACGGCGATCAGATCTTCTGTGCAAACGGCGCTGCAGACATCATCTACCGCCTGTCCTATGCCCTGAGGCCTGAGAGAGCGGTCCTCATTGCGCCGGATTTCGGAGAGTATGCGGAAGCGCTGGCAAATGTCGGCACGGACATCACTTACTATATGGCGGGCAATGCAGGATCGGATCCGGACGGCATGGGGAAGCCGAGAGATTTCGCGGTCGACCGGGGAATCCTGTCTTATATAAATGAGGAAACAGACCTCGTGATATTCAGCAATCCGAATAATCCGTCAGGCTGTGTGACAGACACTGAAGTACTTCACAGTATTCTGGGCAAATGCATAGAATGCGGCACGCTGCTCGTCATTGACGAGTGCTTTCTCGATTTTCTGCCGGATGCGCGCGAGAAGACAATGCTGTGCCGCCTTAAGGAATCGCGGGGGCAGCTTCTTGTCCTTCGAGCTTTCACCAAGTTTTATGGCATGGCAGGGCTGAGACTCGGCTGGTGTGCCGCGGATGATCCGGAGCTGCTTGAAAAGCTAAGGAAATCAGGCCCTCCGTGGCAGGTCTCAACGATTGCCCAGTTGGCAGGAGCGGTCGCGCTGGCTGACACTGCCTACGAGGAGGCCCTGCGCCTTTTGACTGCACGGGAGCGCTCATATATGCAGGAAGCCCTCATGGCCGGAGGATTCCATGTGATACCGGGCGCGGCAAACTATATTTTGTTTTACAGTGAGGACCATGAACTGCATGAGAAACTGCAGGATCATGGCATAATGATCCGGGACTGCAGCGATTATCCCGGTCTTGCGAAAGGCTGGTACCGTGTCGCTGTCAGGACCCGGGAGGAGAATGAGATGCTGCTGTCCCGCCTTTTGCCCGTACAGGTGTAAGCCGAAGCAGCGGGTATGAGGTCCATCAGAGATCGCGATTTACGGAGGAGATGAACTGCGAGACTTAAACTGCCGCGGCGGAGGAAACGATATGACTCATTGCAGAAAAATAATGATACAGGGGACTATGTCCGGTGCGGGCAAGAGCCTTCTGGTCACCGCTCTTTGCCGTATTTTTCATGAGGACGGCATGAGGGTCGCTCCTTTTAAGAGCCAGAACATGGCCCTCAACAGTTACATAACAGCGGACGGTCTCGAGATGGGTAGGGCTCAGGCTGCCCAGGCGGAAGCGTGCGGAAAGCTTCCGGATGTGCGCATGAACCCTATTTTGCTCAAGCCGACCAGCGATGTCGGAAGTCAGCTGATTGTGAACGGACGTGTCAGGGGAACATACCGCGCGGCTGATTATTTTCGCATGAAAAAGACACTGGTCCCGGATATCATGGAAGCTTTTAGGAGCCTTGAGGCTGAAAATGACGTCATCGTGATCGAAGGCGCAGGAAGCCCTGCTGAAATAAACCTGAAATCTGACGATATAGTGAATATGGGACTTGCCTCTATGATCGATGCTCCGGTCATACTTGTGGGAGATATAGATCCCGGCGGGGTATTTGCACAGCTCTACGGAACGATCATGCTTCTCACAGAGGATGAGAGAGCGAGAATCGCGGGTACAGTCATCAATAAATTCAGAGGCGACGCGGAGATCCTTCGCCCGGGGCTTAGTATGCTTGAGGAGCTCACAAAAGTTCCGGTGCTCGGAGTAGTACCCTATGCGGATATTGATATAGATGACGAGGACAGCCTGTCACCGAAGCTTGCGGGCGGACGCCATGACCGCCCGATCGACATTGCGGTAATACGTTTCCCGCGAATATCCAATTTCACAGATATCACGCCTCTCACAGCTCACCCGTATCTCGGTGTGCGCTATGTGGAAAGACCTGAGAATTTCGGACAGCCGGATCTTGTTATCCTTCCCGGGACAAAAAACACGCTGGATGATTTGCTTTGGCTCCGCGAGAATGGTCTTGAGGCCAGGATTCTCAGGCATGCTCAGGCAGGAGGCATGGTCCTCGGCATATGCGGAGGTTTTCAGATGCTGGGCGAATCGCTGTCCGACCCGGAGGGGAGCGACAGCGGAAGAGCGGGCAGCAGGATGCGGGGGCTGGGACTTCTGCCGGCTGTCACGATCTTCAGTTCTCAAAAGACGCGGCGTCAGGTCAAAGGAAGTGTGTGTGCCGGCGAACTTGCAGGCGCTTCCGTTACCGGCTACGAGATCCATATGGGGGAGACTCGGGTCGCGAACGGGACGGATCCTTTTGCGCGGGTCCGCTATGGAACTGAGGCCGATTCTTACGTGAAGAACCGCAATATTTTTGGCTCGTCTGATGAGACACGAGGAGACGATGAGAACGCAGCCGGCTCACAGGCAGATGGCTGCGTAAACGGCAGTGTTTTCGGCACGTATATACACGGGCTCTTTGACACGGGAGAGCTTACTGAAAAACTGGCTTCTTATCTTATGAAAAAAAAGGGGATCGCTGCGGATTCTATTTGTGTGGAGTCCAGAACCTCATATAAAGAGCGCCAGTATGCCCGCCTTGCCGACATTGTGCGCAGAAGCCTCGACATGGAGGCCGTCTGCAGGGCGCTGCGTTGAGTATAGCGATTACTTTGCGGCAGTTGGGAGCGCTGCGTTGTAGGAGCAGATTAGGATTGGAACATAGGAGCGGAAAAAATGCTTCATATCTATACCGGTGAGGGAAAAGGAAAGACAACGGCAGCCATGGGGCTGGCCCTGAGAGCGATTGGGCACGGCAGAAAGGTCGTGATCCTGCAGTTCTTAAAGAGCGGAACGAGCGGAGAACTTATGCCGCTGACAAAGCTTGGGGCTACTGTGATATCCGGCAAGTCCGGGTGCAAATTCGTTTCAGCCATGTCTCCGGAAGAAAAGCAGGAGACCCGAAAAATGCATGACGAGCATCTGAGAAGTGTTATCGGCATGACATTTGACCTTCTGGTCCTCGATGAGGCCTGCGCTGCTTTGAAATATGATTTGGTCGATCCGGACCTTGTAATGCAGGCGATTTCGCTTAAGTCTGAGCGGGAGATCGTTCTGACCGGGCGCGATCCGGCACAGTTCCTCTTAGACGCGGCTGACTATATCACGGACATGGTGTGTGTGCGCCATCCCTATGAGCGAGGCATTACAGCCAGGGAGGGCGTAGAATACTGAGAAAGGAAAACGGGTAGAGATATGGGAGACGGAGTGAAAAGTTCTTCTTTGGCAGATGCTGAAAGCATCGGGAAAGAAAAAACTCTGGCAGATGCTGAAAGCAATGGAAAAGAAAAACATGTCTGGCCGGATGACATAGAAAAGACAAGTATGGAGATTATTGACGATGAGCTCAGGATGAGGGGCATCGTGATCCCGAAGGAGAACTATTCCGTGACGAGGAGGGTCATTCATACGACGGCGGATTTCGATTACGCAGTGAACCTTGCGTTTACGGATAGAGCCGCAGAACAGGGCATCGCTGCATTTGCCCGGGGAATCTCAATCGTCACAGACACCAACATGACGCTGGCAGGGATCAGCAGACCTGCAATGGAACGACTTGGAGTCAACGCGCATTGCTTTATGGCAGAACCCCGGATTCGCGAGATGGCCCGGGAGATGGGCACGACCAGGGCAGCAGCCTCTCAGATCTATGCGGCAGGGAAGATGCCGGGAGCGGTCCTCTCGGTGGGAAATGCGCCGACCGCACTCTTTGAAATCGCGCGTCTTATAAGAAACGGACTTCGCCCTGCCCTTGTGATCGGTGTACCGGTCGGATTTGTCAACGTGATTGAGAGCAAGGAGGAGATCCTTTCGGTGTGCAGAGAATATGCCATACCGGCTATAGTAGCCCGTGGACGCAAGGGCGGAAGTACGGTGGCCTGCGCCATATTGAACGCGCTTCTTTATGAAGCGTCGGGTCTTGACGACCCGTCAGCCAGGTCCTGAGCATGGCAAGGCTCTTTACAGGCATAGATTTTTTTTAATGTCCATGATATAGTAGAACAGAATGTAGCTTAAACTGCCGGTCGGAATCAGATTGACAGCTGATTTGCGACACGGATCGGGATAGCGGAAAATACATTGCCAGGTGGGACGAAGTGAGTACATTAACAGGCAGACAATTAGAATTTGAGACCGTAGATCTGGAAGCGCTCAGGGAAGCGTTCCGCGATCAAACGGACAAAGAACAAGCCAAAGCGGAGAAGGCTTCGAATGGCCGCAACACGAGTACGCCCAAAGCGGAGAATACTCCGGAAGATCGCACCATGAGTGCGCCCAAAGCGGAGAATGCTCCGGAAGATCGCATCATGAGTGCGCCCAAAGGGGAGGAGGCCCCGGAAGACCTCGGCACGAGTGCGCCTAGAGCGGAGAAGATTCCGGAAGATCGCATCATTAGTGTGCCCGAAGCAGAGAAGGCTCCGGAACGCCGTGCTATGAGTGTGCCTGATGCGGCCGAGAATAATGTACTTTCGGCTGATGTGCCGGAACCGGCAGTACAGGAGGATTTCGACCCTGTATATCTTGAGATGGTCATCAGTCAGCTGTCTAAAAGGTATGAGGATAAGCACCGAATGTCTGTGGAACTGTCTTCGGATGTGTTTACGGCAATCGGAAAGGCGAAAGCGCGCGCCAGGCAGGATCATGAGGAAGCGCAGCGGCAGGCCGGTGAAGCATCAGCTGTTGTCGATGATGCCACCCGCAAGCTGAGAATTATTGAGAAACGATATGAAAAAATGAGAAACGCTGAGCTCCTTGTAAAACGGGAACTTCAAAGTCTCCCTTACGTGGCAGAGGCGGCAATAACGGAAACGCGGAAAGAAATTGAACAGGAAAAAGATGAACTTGCCGGCTTCATGAGAGAACTTCCGCGCGCGGAGCAGTTCGAAGTGACAGCGAGGGCTGAAGCACTGACCGCTCTCAAAGCGACACTGGAGCCGGAATCCTACGCGGAAGAGAAGAAAAAGGTGCTCGATGCTGCTGAGAAACTCAGAAATCTGACGGACTACCTGCTGACAGTTGCCAAAAAGTCTCAGGGGACAGAAAAACTGGAAGCAGAGTACGTGGCTGCCCGCCGTGAGGCAGCTATAAGAAATGCGGCTTATACTGAAGCTCACAGGGAATATACCAGAGCGCAGAGCCTGCTGGAGGATGCCCGGATCTTCGCGCGTGAAAAACGCAATCTTTACGACGCTGCGCATAAAGAAACAATGCGGATACGCAGAAAAATCGACACGCTCAAAGATCTCATTAATGCAGACGAGAATAAAATAAGTCAAATGGTGAAGGCTTCCGCTAAGTATGACAAAGTTTTTGCGGAGTATCAGGGCAGGAAAAAGAGACGGCTTGCCGGAGGCCGGCAGCTTGACGCAGCCAGGGAAGAGTATGCAAGGCTCCTTAACGTTATGTCAGAGGCTAAGAGTCGTGCTGAAGACGCAGCGGAACGGATGTACCGGGCAGAGAAGATTTCTGTCAGGGACGTGATCGAGACTGATGTCAAAGACCCGGACTTCTTATATTTGAACCGATACGGCGCACTCCTTGCGAAGGCCCAGGCGGATGAGCAGGCAGCACTCGGAGAGCTTAGGCGGGCGCAGAAAAAGTCAGATACAGTTTGAGAGGATATACAGTTACTTATGATAAAAACAAGACTGATCAGCCTTCTGGGACATGCGAAAAAATATATAGGATACAATATACTGTTCCAGTGGATCGCACTGATCGCTCAGATCGTGGCGTCTTTTCAGGCCGCCGATCTTATAGCCCGCATTCTTGAGGGACGCATGACCACAGTGATACTCGCAAGGACTGCTGTGATCCTTGTGATCTGCATTGTCGCGCGGTCAGCCTGTGAATGGTTCTCGCAGAAAATGACCTTCCTGGCGTCCTGCGATGTCAAAAAAATCCTGAGGGATAAGATATATCAGAAACTGCTGAGGCTCGGCGTGTCATACAGGGAACGGATCGCAACCAGCGAGATCGTGCAGCTCTCGACTGAAGGTGTCGAACAGCTGGAGACATACTTTGGCCAGTATTTATCTCAACTGGCTTACAGTCTGCTTGCTCCGGTCACACTGTTTCTCGTGACGGCAGTACTGGTCAGTGTACGCGCAGCCCTGATTCTTCTTGCGTTCGTCCCGCTGATCCCTCTGTCTATTGTCATTGTACAGAAGGTCGCGAAAAGGATCCTCGGACAATATTGGACGTCTTATACAGATCTCGGAGATATCTTTCTTGAGTGCATCCAGGGTCTCACTACACTGAAAATATACAGGGCCGATGACCTCAAAGCGCATCAGATGGATGAGGAGGCGGAGGAATTTCGCCGCGCTACAATGCGCGTCCACATCATGCAGCTCAATTCGACGTCAGTTATGGACATAATGGCATACGGCGGAGCCGCCTTCGGCATGGTTTCCGCTCTGACCCTGTATCTGCGAGGCCGTCTTGATTTTGGCGACGCACTGGTCGTTATCTTTCTTGCAGCTGAGTTTTTCCTGCCGCTCAGAAAACTCGGATCTTATTTTCACATTGCCATGAACGGTATGGCAGCAAGCGACAGGATATTTGCGCTGCTTGATTTGCCTGAAGCAAGGCGGGGCAGGGAGCAGCTGACAAAGACAGTCGATGTGGTAAGGGAGCGTGATCGCCGCATGAATTTTGCAGAGCAGAAGTTCTGCAGACCCAGCAATGTCTCCGTCCAGCTCTCAGACGTCGGCTTTTATTATGACGCGTCACGCCAGATTTTAAAGGGCGTGAACATGGTCCTTCCGGCAGGAAGCCTTGTCGCCCTGGTCGGTCCCTCCGGCTGCGGAAAGAGCACGATCGCGGGAATTATCGCCGGCAGGAACCGAAGATACACGGGAAGCGTTCGGATCGGCAGCGTGGAGGGCGGCATTCACGAGCTTCGCGACGTGCGTGAGAAAAGCCTTCTTTCCCATGTTGTGCTGGTCCGCCACAATAATTACATTTTCAAGGGATCAGTGGCTGATAACCTGAGAATGGGAAAACCGGGAGCGACAGATGAGGAACTCTATGAGGCTCTTGACGCGGTCCACCTAGTACCGTTCGTAAAGAAGAGGGGCGGCCTTTCTATGCAGCTTGAAGAGAAAGGTGCCAATATATCCGGCGGCCAGGCTCAGCGCATCGGCCTTGCCAGAGCCCTTCTGGTCGACGCTGAGGTCATGATTTTTGATGAGGCCACCAGCAACATCGATGCGGAGAGCGAAGAGCTCATTATGAGCATTATAAGGGAGATAGCGAAGACGAAGACAGTCCTCATGATTTCCCACAGGCTGCACAACTGCCTTAAAGCCGACTGCATCTATATGTGTGAGGACGGCGCGATTACGGAAAGCGGCACACACAGCGAGCTCGTGGCCAGGGGCGGATCTTACAGCGCAATGTACAAGGCCCAGAGGTCACTTGAAACATACGCCCATGGCGCACACGGAAATAAAAAGAAACATGTGGAGAGCTGTGCTGTCAGAGGTTCCGCTACATCAATCACGGAAGAAGACCGGGCTTATGAGAATATCCGAAAGTCCCTCATTGCCTATGCGGATGAGACCGCGACCGGAAAAGAGAAAAAAGCGAAGCGGTCAGAAAAGAATAGTGTGAAGGCTCCTGAAAAAGAAAAACGGAGGAGCGCTGTCGTCATCATGGGGCAGCTCATCGGTCTTGTGCGTCCGCTGATGCCGGTCATGTGCACCGCGATTATTCTGGGCGTTTTCGGCTATCTCTCTGCAATCTTCGTCTCGGTGTTTGCGGGCAACGTTCTGCTGCACGGCCTTATTTTCGGGACCACCGAGGCGGTCTATGAAGCAGAGATGGCGCAAGACGCGTTCGCGTTTCTCGACCCCGGTCACCGCGAGGCTGCTATTGCTGCGGCTGAGGCTGCCCGTGAGGCCGTGAGCGCTCTCCGCGCATCCGGGACACCGATTACGTTCACGTCACTTGCAACGAGGTCAGCCCAGACTCTTTTTGTGCTGATGGGTGTCTTTGCGGTACTTCGAGGCATTCTGCACTACGCTGAGCAGTACTGCAACCATTATATTGCTTTCAGGCTTCTTGCCATGATCCGCCATGAGGTGTATGCGGCTCTTCGCCGACTTGCTCCGGCCAAGCTTGAGGGCAGGGATAAAGGCAATCTGATTTCCATTATCACCTCGGACATTGAGCTTTTGGAAGTGTTCTACGCGCATACGATCTCGCCGATTGCGATCGCGATTATTACTTCAGTGATCATGATCTTTATGTTTATGAGACATTCGCTCTTTGCGGGGCTTCTGGCTGCAGCTGCCTACATAACTGTCGGAGTGATCATCCCGGTCATTAACGGAAAAATGAACGGCGGTGTCGGTCTTGAATTCCGGAATGCCTTCGGAGATATGACCAGCTTTGTTCTCGACTCTCTGAGAGGTCTCGATGAGATCATACAGTTCGGATGCGGCAAGAGGCGCCGGGAGGCAATTGCCTCGCGGTCGGACGAGCTGTCGGAGCTGCAGCGCGGTCTCTCGGCAATGACCGGAGTTCAGAGGGTAGTGACAACGGCAGTGATCCTGGTGTTTTCCTACGCCATGCTGCTCCTTATGTCAGTTCTCTATTCAGGCGGCAGGATCGGTTATGACGGACTTCTGATTACCCAGATTGCTTTTATGAGCTCTTTCGGGCCGGTAGTTGCACTCGGCAGTCTTTCGAACAGCCTGAGCCATACTCTGGCGGCGGGTGACCGCGTCCTTGACCTTCTGGAGGAGATGCCTCTCGTGTGGGACGTTTCCGGTACGGACGGCCGCGAAGGCTGGGACGGCTTCGAGCACTTCCGCGGCGCTGAGCTCTCAAAGGTCACTTTCTCCTACGGGGATGAGATGATCCTGAAGGATTTTTCGATTCTCTTCTGGCCGGGGCGGATCATCGGCATTCACGGTCCGTCGGGATCAGGAAAGTCAACGATATTAAAACTGCTTATGCGCTTCTTTGACGTTCAGGAGGGCCGGGTCATGGTTTCCGGCGAGGATGTCCGTCATATCGCAACGACCCAGCTCCGCGACACAGAATCGCTCGTTGAGCAGGAGACACATCTGTTCCACGACAGTATTGCCAATAACATTCTGATCGGTAAACCCGGCGCTTCCCGCGTAGAAATCGTCCGGGCGGCTAAGAAGGCGGCAATCCACGACTTTATTAAGTCGCTTCCGAACGGTTATGATACGACAGTCGGAGAACTCGGAGATACTCTCTCCGGGGGTGAGCGGCAGAGAATAGGCATCGCGAGGGCTTTCCTTCACAACGCCCCGTTCATGCTGCTTGACGAGCCGACCAGCAATCTTGATTCGCTGAATGAAGGCATTATCCTGAAGTCTCTCATGGAAGAGTGCAGGGACCGGACAGTTGTGATCGTATCCCACAGGGATTCCACTATGAATGCGGCCGATACGATATTTGAAATGTGAGACCGGTTCCGTATACATACTTTGATCCGGATTTTTGCCGGTTGATCCGAAAGACTCATGCCACGAGCAAGGCAGGAATTTAAGAAATAATTAATAAACGTATTCACAGTTAGGACACATGGAGGTGGCAAGATGAATTATGCGGTAATAGACGTTGGCGGGACGTTTACCAAATATGCAGTCATGACAGCTGAAGGGGAATTTCTCAGGAAGGGAAAAATCCCGACAGAGACAGTAGATCTAGACCGGTTTTTAGGATCGATCGCAGGTATTTATGAGGATGCAGCTGCTAAGGAGGCAGACATCGCGGGAGTAGCCCTCAGCATGCCCGGTTTTCTGGATGTTGAGACCGGATATGCCTACAACGGAGGCGGTGTGTATTGTGTCAAAGAGATGAATCTGATAGAAGCACTGCAGGAGAGGATTCCGGTCCCGGTGACCATGGAGAATGACGCGAGATGTGCTGCTCTTGCCGAACTCTGGCACGGAAATCTGGCGGGCTGTCAAAACGCTGCCGCGCTGATCCTGGGAACAGGTGTAGGCGGAGGCATAATCGTGAATGGTGAGATCCTCCGCGGAAAGCACTTTGTGGCGGGGGAACTCAGCTATTTCATGATGGAGGATATGGGCAGTGAGCTCTCGGAGGGAAAAATAGCCGCATTAGCAGCCAGCGCGAGAGGTCTTGTCGGCATGGTCGCGGAAGCGAAGGGAATCCCATCGGAAGAACTGGACGGTATCAAAGTTTTTAAAATGATCGAAGATGGGGATGAGACTGTCCGGGAGGTCCTCAGAAAGTTTGCGCGAAATGTCGCGAGGATTATCTGCAACATTCAGATCATTATCGATCCGGAGCGGGTCGTTGTCGGCGGCGGGATCAGTACACAGCCCTTGCTGATTGAGATGATCCGGGAAGAAGCCAGAAGAACAATGAAATTGTTTACATGGGTCGACATGCCGGTACCGGAAATCGAACCGTGCAGATTCTTTAACGATTCTAATCTGATCGGAGCCCTTTACTCGCATAAGAGTCAGCTCCGCAATAGGAGGTGAGTATGGATAATAATAAGATACAATGTCGGAACTGTGGGGAATGGATCGATGGTGAAGCCCAGTTCTGTCCGAACTGCGGGGCTTTCGCCAAGCGGTCTTTCCGGCAGGATCCGAATAAGCAATATTGCGTGTTCTGCGGCAGTGAGGTTGCCGCCGGAGATAATTTCTGCCCTGTCTGCGGAACGAAGATAGAGGCAGGATCTAAAGAGAACAATGTCACAACCCCCGAAAACGGCAGAAGGAGTACCGGCAGCGGAGATGCGGTCTACGTCGGAGCGGCAGAGGGCGGCAGCCGGGCGGACGAGCGGACTGTGAAAACGGATGCTGCCCCGAAAGAAAGCCGTCACAAAGCGTCATCCCGCCTGGCAGGATTTTTCGGTCTCGGCGATGACGATGATTATGATGAAGACTATGACGATGATGACGACGATGACGATGACGGAAGCATTCTCTTTGTGAGGCCGGAGGGCAGAGGCGGAAAGAACGGAAGCGGCAGATGGGCTCTGCTCGCTATTGTCATGGTAGCCCTGATCGCGTCAATTTTATTATTTGTAGTACCGGCGGTACGAAATGCCAAGCTCTCGGATTTCTGGACAAGCAGCAGGGATGATGAAGGAAAGCCGGAGGAGACAACAATCACGCCGAACGTGACAGCTATCCCGCTTGATACGCCGACACCAACGGCGACCCCGGTGCCGACGGCAACGCCGACGCCGTCACCTGTTCCGACAGCTATAACGGCCACGGAGCTCACACCGACGCCGACGCCAACCCCGACTCCGAGCCCGACGCCGAGTCCCGAGCCTACGGCAACACCGATACCTCAGCCTACATCAACTCCGGTACCGACCCCGACCCCGCTCCCGGAACCTACGGCGACTCCGAAACCCACTAAAAAACCGTCGTCGGGATCCTCAGACGGCATGGTCATGCCGGACAGCAGCTCGAGGCTTCTCAGTGAGTCTGAACTGGAAGGCAGATCTGCACGAGAGATAAGACTTATGGTCAACGAGATCTACGCCCGAAACGGATACATTTTCAATAATCAGGAGTATGCGGAGTATTTCAGCCAGTTCTCCTGGTATCATCCGAGTGTGCCGGCAAGTGAGTTCTCCGAGGATATGCTGAATGATGTCGAAAGACAGAATATCAATATGATCTCGAGTTACGAGAAGAGCCACAATTTGAATGCGGATGCGTATTGATGCAGAATAAATGAATAATATGCAAGCGCTGCGATTACTGCAATGACCGGATATGACTGAATAGCGATTGTCATATCCGGTCTTTTTATCTCAGTGGGGAAGACCCCCGCTTCTGCAAGCGGTGGGTAAATCAATATCTTGCTTGTCTCAGTGGCGGGTCACAATCCCCCACTGAGATAAACGCTCCGCGAGGATGCGCAGGGATTCGGTTGGGAATTATGTCAGCTAGCGCTGACCCGAATCCCGCGCCAAGTCTCGCGAGCGAGACTTGAATAGCAATACAGGGAGATGTGTTTCGCCAATTTGCTGCTCACGGTGAAAGATTGCAGAAAATTGCGACATTTCAGAACCGGCTTGGCAAGGACCCGGCAAATACTTGACAAGAATTTGACAAATACTTAAAATTTCTTTATTTTACTCAGTGGTTATGTCACTCAATTTTTATTTAAGGCCCTTGAATCGGGTATTCTAACAACATAAGTATTTGGGTAAAGCTTTTGTTGTAAAAGGCGGGAAAAAGGATGAATAAAATATTGTATTTGGAGCGTATTAGAAACCTTCGCGAAGACAGTGATTATTCACAGGCTGAAGTCGCGAAGATCCTTCATGTTGCACAGAGAACGTACTCGGACTATGAGAGAGGAAATGTAAGGATACCGCTTGACGCTATGATTCAGCTTGCACAGCTCTACAAAGTCTCTATGGACTATATCTGCTGCCTTACGGATAAAAAATAAGGGGTACATATAATCCGCTTTCACATCTGCTGAGGTCTGCATGTATGCGGCCGGCCATGCCGGTCCATATGCGTGCGGATCGCAGCATTAGTGACAGCGCTTTTTTATGTCAACCGGCCTTCTGCAGGGCTTTCGGCCTGGTCGGCATTTGTTTCTCGTGAAGATGCATGCTCTTTGTTGCACGAAAGCAGTTACAGGAAGATCTTGCCTCGCAAGTCAGCTTGAATTCGCAAGTAATATAGACGCACATTTATCAGCTCTTGCAAGAAGGGCTGTTTTTTATTATAGTAATTCATGATAACCCAAGAAGGAGAATGGATCTTTGGCGAAGAAAAAGAATCAGAAAAGAGTCGGCGGGAACTATTCCGGAAACCGTGTTAAAAAGGAAAATACCTATGGCAGCAGCAGAAGAAAGACATATATGATCCTGTCAACTGCCGCGATCATCATAGGGCTTATTATGACAGGTGTACAGTCGCTCGGCACATCACGTTCGAACGTGGAGCTCGCGTATTCTGATATCACGACAGTGATCCGGGAGATGGAGGACGAGGTATCGGCCTTCGTGCGTGAGGCAGGAAAAGCAGGCGCACTTTCCGGGGACCGTGCCGGAGCTTTTGCTTCCGCATATTCGGCTCTCTGTCAGGCGGAATCCGCAAAGGAGAGATCTGATGCTGTAGATTCATTTGCAAATGCTCTCACCGCCCTTCATGAAGCCACCGACGAGGCAGGCATGCCTGTAAGTTCTTATAAGAATGCCGCTTCGGCTGTGGATCAGGAAGCGGGTAGATTGAATGCCGCAATCGCCGATTACAATGCGAAAGCCGAGGCATATAATAAGTCTGTGTCAGGATTCCCGAAAAGCATACTGGCACGTATAATGAGCTATACAGAAGTCGACCTTATCTCCGGGAGGAACTGATGACGCTTCAGCAGATGAAATATGCGGTCACGATTGCCGACTGCGGATCAATAAATGAGGCAGCAAAGCGCCTGTTCATTTCTCAGCCGTCTCTTTCCGGCACGATCAGGGAACTGGAGAATGAGCTGGATATGACACTGTTCCTTAGATCCAACCGCGGCATCACGATCACGGCGGACGGGGAGGAATTCCTCGGATATGCCAGACAGATTCTTGAACAGTACGAACTTATAGAGAATACGTTCATTGCGCCCGAGAAGAGGAAAAAGAAGTTTTCGGTCTCGATGCAGCACTACACATTTGCGGTCGAAGCTTTTATACGGGTGGCAGGGAAGCATGAGGGAGAACCGTACGCATTTGCCGTCCACGAGACGAGAACAGCACAGGTCATAGAGAACGTCAGGAACCTTAAAAGTGAGGTCGGAGTTCTCTACATCAATGATTTCAATGAGAAAGTGCTCACGAAAATATTCCGTGACGCCGAACTCGAATTCATCCCTCTTTTTGAGTGCCCGATCTCGGTATATCTCTGGAAAAATCATCCGCTGGCGGACAGGGATAAGATAAGGTTCGAGGAGCTATCGCCCTACCCGTGTCTCAGCTTTGAGCAGGGGGAGAACAACTCATTCCATTTTGCGGAGGAGGTCCTTGCGACGCGCGATTATGACCGGATCATTAAGGCGGACGACAGGGCGACCATGCTCAATCTGATGGTCGGTCTGAATGCTTATACCCTGTGCTCAGGAATCATCTGTGAAAATCTTAACGGTGAGTATTACCGGGCGGTCCCGCTCGATACGGATGATGTTATGACGATCGGCTATATCAAGAAAAAGCGCATGCCTCTTTCCACCCTCGCGGAGGAATATATCACGGAATTACTCTCTTTCGGACCGACAGATTAGACCGGAGGACTTATGATTTACGTCAATATAATTATTCTGATATATGCTCTGATCACAATGACGATCCTGCTTGTGGGATGTCTTATGGAGTTTTCTATCAGACGGAAGAGATATCCATACTTTATTGAGTCTGTGGTAAGCTCTATTGTAATGCTGGCGGCGGACCTCATCGGCTGGATAGCGGTATTCTGGAGGGATGAAAATATAATCGCAAAGCGCGTCTACAGTCTGTCGTATTTTTTATCGAGCGCAGCGTATTATGTACTTCTTGTCTTTTTTGTACGCTTTCTCATTTATGTGATTGAGGGCACTGTCAAGGGTGCGCACGTCCCCAAATGGCTGGACTATCTGAATATCGCTGTGTGCGGGGTCTCCGCCGGATTCTGGGCTGTCAATTCGGTAAACGGTCTGATTTCCACTTCGACAGTGAACGGTACAGAGACCGGTCCATATTACTTGATCGGTCAGGCAGGAGGTATGGTTGTTCTCTGCATCATACTTGCTCTTGTGCTCCGCTACAGCAGGGGTCTGGGAATCATTAATGTTGCGGTCCTTCTGTCATTTGTTATCTTCCCGATTATTACATTTGCCTTCCGCATTATTAATGTAGAAATCGGTCTCATGGGACCGGCGCTTTCACTCTCCCTGCTCCTGGTCCACAACTATCTGAACATACGGCGGACGATCAGCATGAGCGAGATGGAAAACAAACTTGCCAAGGACCGCATTGATATTATGCTGAGTCAGATACGTCCTCATTTCATATTCAATACACTTAACTCAATTTATTATCTGTGCGATCAGGACACGGAGCTTGCCAAGGAGGCAATTGCTGATTTTTCCGAGTATCTGCGCACAAATATCCTTACAATTGAAAACTCGAACCCCGTCCCGATGGAGAAGGAGATGGAGTTCGTGGAGCATTATCTGAAACTTGAGCAGATGCGGTTCCGGGATGAGCTGGAGATTGTATACGACCTCCAGTATACGGATTTTTCTGTTCCGCCCCTTACCATACAGCCGATTGTAGAGAATGCCGTAAGACACGGGGCGATGATGAACGAGGACGGCGGTCGAGTCAGTATCGGATCCTATCTGAAGGGCGACTTTGTAGAGATAGTCGTGAGCGATAACGGACCCGGGGCGGACGCCGATGCGGTCATGGCGGCGGACAGCAGTCATATCGGGATCCGGAACGTCAAAGAGAGACTTGCTGGGATCCTCAATGCCAGTCTGACCTTTGAGAGCGCCAGTGGACAGGGCAGTCGGGTGACAATAGAGATTCCTGTAGATAAAAAATGAAGAGCGTTCTGGCTGGGTCTGTAATGGTTCAGACAGACTGCTTTCACAGTTCGTTATACAGGCGGCAAATCATCCGTCTTCATAAGAAAAACATTGTCGGTCCGACTGAGAGATCAAAAATGCGTAAGCATTTTTTAGCTCGCAAGGCAGGACCGACGTTTTTCGATGAAGATGATGTTTGCGCCGGAAATTTACATTCCGGTGAAGCCTGTCTGAACTGTTACCTGGGTCTCACGGGCAAGAATTGAATTTTCTCGAAGTTTATTATAGAAATTTGGGCTGATGGTGGTATAATAGGCGTAATTGTCCGGTGATTTAACGCATTAAAGCGGCATATTGATAAAGCCGGACAGCAGTAATTCTTATTCTTGAAAGGGGGAAACTTTCATGTATGCAACATTCTGGTCCCTTGTACCGCCAATCGTTGCTATCGCTCTGGCACTTATCACCAAAGAGGTCTACAGCTCTCTGTTTGTTGGTATTGTTGTCGGCGGTCTTTTCTTTTCCGGATTCAGCTTCGAGGGAACGCTGGTACACATCTTTCAGGACGGCATGATCGCGCAGCTTTCCGACTCCTATAATGTCGGTATTCTCGTCTTCCTTGTCTTCCTGGGCATCATGGTCGCGCTCATGAACAAGGCGGGCGGTTCCGCCGCGTTCGGTGAGTGGGCGTCAAAGAAGATCACATCGCGCGTCGGCGCTCAGCTGGCGACGATTCTTCTCGGCTGCCTCATCTTTATTGACGACTACTTCAACTGTCTGACAGTCGGCTCTGTCATGCGTCCGGTCACAGACCGCCATCAGGTCTCCAGGGCTAAGCTGGCATACCTCATCGACGCGACAGCAGCTCCGGTCTGCATCATTGCCCCGATTTCTTCCTGGGCAGCGGCAGTATCCGCGTTCTCGCCGGAAGGAACGAACGGCCTTGTCCTCTTCATCAAGGCGATTCCGTACAACTATTACGCGCTGCTCACCATTCTCATGATGGTCACGATCACGGTTCTGAAGATCGATTACGGCCCGATGGCAAGACATGAGAAGAACGCTCTGGCAGGCAATATCTTCACGGATATGGAAGCACAGGTTTCTGACGAGGACGCTATTAAAGGCAGCGGTAAGGTCATCGACCTTGTTCTTCCCATTGCATCCCTCATTATCTGCTGTGTAATCGGCATGATTTATTCCGGCGGTTTCTTTGAGGGAGAAGGCTTTGTCGACGCTTTTGCCAATTCCGATGCTTCCGTAGGCCTTGTTCTCGGATCGTTCGTGGCTCTGGCAATTACTCTGATTGTCTATCTGATCCGCGGAGTCCTCAAATTCAAGGATTGCATGGCCTGCCTCACAGAGGGCTTTAAGGCCATGGTGCCGGCTATCATGATCCTTGTCCTTGCATGGACACTTAAGAGCATGACAGATTCTCTCGGCGCAAAGGATTATGTCGCGGCTATCGTTTCCAATTCCGCAGGTGCTCTGCAGAACTTCCTTCCGGCAATAGTGTTCCTGATCGCGGTCGGGCTCTCATTTGCAACAGGAACATCCTGGGGCACATTCGGAATCCTGATTCCGATCTGCCTGGCATCTTTCCCGCTCGAGAGCGGCAACCCGCTCGCAGTCATCTGTGTATCCGCCTGCATGGCCGGCGCAGTCTGCGGCGATCACTGTTCACCGATTTCCGATACGACAATCATGTCCTCGGCAGGCGCAATGTGTGACCATATTGCCCATGTTTCGACACAGATGCCATACGCGCTGACAGCTGCAGCCATTTCGTTCGTAGCTTATGTCATCGCCGGCTTTGTTCAGAATCCGGTGATCTGCCTGATCATCGGTGTGGCCATAACGATCGGATGCATGTTCTTCCTGCACTACGGCATGAAGAACAGAGATACTGAGGCGGCTTGAACTGAAGAGGCAAGTGAAACTTAACGACTAAACTATTCTGCGGATCTGGGGAGGCACAAAATGGACATGCTTGCAATGCAGCTGGTCAGAACTTACGGAGCGGAGGTGCTCGATTCAGCGGAGTTCAGGAAGGCTAAGGAGCAGAAGCACCACCATGTGACAACAGTAGGGGATCACAGCCTGGGAGTTGCATATGTCTCTGTAAAGATCTGCAGATTTCTCAACGCGATGCATATAAAGACTGACACGGAATCCATTGTGCGCGGAGCGCTGTGCCATGATCTGGGCATCGTCGGCAGATATGAAAAGTTCAGCAATAATCTGGTGTGCTGGCAGAAGCATCCAAAGGAATCCGTTAGGGTCGCGGGGAAGCTTCTCGGCGATCTTAATGAGCGCGAGAAAGACATGATCCGCCACCATATGTGGCCGACGACACCGGTGCCGCCCCACTGCAGGGAAGGTTATGTGATCGTGATTGCGGATAAGTACTGTGCTGTCAGAGAAGTCGCTGTCAGGATGAAAGAAAAATACAAGAAAAAGAAAGAGTCGGATCGGGTCTCCTGATCCGGCTTTTTTCAGGCGCAGCCCGCATCAAATGCTGTCTTATTTCACAGAATATTTGCAGTCCCCGGCTTTTAATGATATAGTAACTATATCTGACTATAAAGGAGGAGAATTCCGAAATGGGTCTGTTTGACGTTTTTAAGAAAAACGAGAATAGTGAAGGCGGCGAGTATCATAATATGGAGCGCTCAGCGGATGCGCCGACTGCCGAGGAAGTGAGACAGGCGGTCGATTCTCCGGCGCCGGCGGCAGCTCCTGCCGGTAAGCAGCCGGCTCAGAAGGTGCAGCAGGCATCTCAGCCGATGAATACCGCATTGCCGGCGATTACACCGAATAAGCTGAAGTCTGTCAATCATCCTGATATACTGAAAAGGGAGGACAGCGCAAGGGTCCTCGGCTATTTTATCGAGAGATATGACTCGGATAAGACAGTGGCAAATCTTCAGAACTGTATGAATAACTTTATGGATGTGTGGCTCTGGGTCCCGATGCGCATGCAGTTTTCATCCGCGGATGCAGCCGGATTAAAGACGCAGACCATGTCTCGCAAGTACGTGCCGAAAGATCCTGTCAGGCTTGTTCCGGAACTTCTCAAGGCGCCGAACGGGGATGTGCTCTATTTCTCATTTACATCGAGGGATGAAATTTCCGAAGAATTTATGCAGAAGTATGTCTGGATGCAGATGCCGTCGCTGCAGTGCAGCGTATTTATCGCGAAGCACCCGGAGGTCACTGCAATCGTCATCAACCCGTTCTCAAAAAATCTGGCTTTAAAGCGGGATTTCATGATGAAGGTCATAAAGAAAAAGAACCCTGACGGGTAACTATTCAGTCCCTGAATAGTTACGCCGCATCGGTGGCCTTCGGCATTAGAGTACCGATGCGGCTTGGGAGAGCGCGTAGCCCGCTGTTCCTGCACCAAGGAGAAGAGATGGAATTTACACATTTTGATGATCTTGGGAATGCGCACATGGTCGATGTGTCAGATAAGAGCGTGACAGGCCGCAATGCTTATGCAGTCGGGACGATCCGTATGAACAGGGAGGCTTTTTCTGCGATCACAGGCGGAAAAGTCAGAAAGGGAGACGTTCTCACAGTCGCGCAGGTAGCCGGTATCATGGGCACAAAAAAGACGTCAGACCTGATCCCGATGTGCCACGTGCTGTGTCTTACGAACGCGAAGGTGACATTTGAGCTGCATTCCGATAACTGTACAGTTAAAGCTTTCTGCAGCGTGAAGACGGACGGGAGGACCGGGGTCGAGATGGAAGCCCTCACCGGGGTCACAACTGCCCTGCTCACGGTCTACGATATGTGTAAGGCTATCGACAAGCGCATGGTCATAGAGGACGTGCACCTCATAGAGAAACACGGCGGGAGGAGCGGTGATTTCTATTTCGACAGTGAGCCTGCCCGATAACATCCAAAACAATAGCATAAGATAATAAATCAGCCCTCGCCGGGTGACACGGCGGGGGCTTTTTTCAGCACCAACCCGGCAGAGCTCAGTGAGAGCCTCCGTCCGGAGAAAAAAAGAAATCCAGTCAAACTATATGAATAATCCTGATGCAAATCGTGAATTATTCCCTCTTGAAACATCGATGGATTTATTGTTATTCTCTTTTTACATTAAACGCATCTGATCCGACCGGATCAAACGGGGCTTCTCACCCCGTGGAATTCCAAAGACTTTGTGGCACAAGGCAAAAGAAAAATGAACGCGCGATCTGGCACAGCACTTAGAAAGGAGGTGGCGCACATGGGTGATTTTTGCGCTTTTTTGAAGGAAGAGGACGGAGTCACCGTCGTTGAGATCATTCTGGTTCTTTTGGTTCTGATTGCTCTCGTCCTTATATTCAAAGAGCAGTTGACAAAAGTCGTAAAGAGCATTCTGAGCAAAGTATCGTCACAGGCCGATTCCGTTTGAGGAGGATCCGGCCCTTACCTGCCGGCCGTCAGAAAGTGATCCGTAGTTCGGCAGGTTGTCCTATGATAAAGTCTCCGTTCAAAGTCCGGCCGACGCCCTGCTTTCCCCTGGCGGGGCGAAGGTCGGATGGGAGGAAAGACACTTCGGCGGAGAGCACGCCGGTCCGCCGGAAAATCTAAGGAGAGTCCTATGCGCCGAGGCAGTATTTCAATATATCTCAGCCTGATAATGCTCGTTTTGACGGCACTTCTGGCAGCTGTGTTCTATTCCGTCAGGGCACAGGCGGGACGCATGCAGCTCGCCAACAGTGTGGATCAGGCATTATTTTCAACATTTGCACAGTATGACCGCGATCTTCTGGAGAATTTTGATGTGTTCTTTATTGATGGGAGCTGTGGAACGGACAGTCTGTGTCCGCTCATGCTCTCGGACAGGATCGAGGACGCAATGTCGTATATTCTTCATCCCAAAAAAGGGAGGATAGCCGGGGGCGGAAACCTTCTTTCACTGTCCGAGACAGAGAGCTATCTGACGGGCTATACGCTGGCAACCGATGTGAACGGGCAGATCTTTGCTTCGTCGGCAATTGAGTATATGAAAGAAACAGTCGGCGCACAGGGCATTTCGCTGCTCCTTGACCGTGTACCGCAGAATGCAGCCTTGTCCAGATCTCAGGAAGTACAGGGACAGGACCTGGAGAATCAGTCTGCCGGCACTTCCTACACTGAGATTCAGGCGGAAGCAGCCGCTGCAAAGGCTGAAAATGATGCGCTCAGAGCGGAAGGCGACGCCGCGGCAGAAGAGACTGCGGCAGAGGCGGAAGCAGCGGGCAGTGAGTATGGGAATCCTCTGCCCGTGATCGAGCGTCTCAGGCAGATGACTTTCATGGAGCTGGTCCTTGGAGATACATCCGGTGTGTCCGAGAGCAGTATAGAGGGTGCAGGCCTCCTCAGAGACAGGACAGCTGAGTCAGGAATCGGAGTGATTGATGTCCCTGATAACACGGGAGGATCATATTCGAAAGTTCTCTACAATGAGTATATAATTTCTCATTTCGGCAATTATGTTACTCCAGGTGAGAACAGAGGTCTTGCCTACCAGACGGAATATATTCTGGAGGGCAGGGAGACGGATCTTGCCAATCTTGAATCAATAGTCAGGAAACTGCTTCTGACAAGAGAAGCGGCCAATATCATTTTTCTTTATACTGACCCTGTAAAGCGTGCCGAGGTGGAAGCCTGTGCCGATGGAGTGGCTGCCATGCTGCTGATTCCGTTCGCGGCGCCGGCGATAGGGGCACTTATCGCTGCGGGGTGGGCATTTTGCGAGAGTATTGTGGATGTGAGAGCTCTCCTTAGCGGTAAAAAGACAGCGCTCACAAAGAGCGCCGAGACGTGGCAGGTGGATCTTCGGGCGATTCCCGGTATTGTCGCTGCGGATGTTTTCGGCGACATGACGAAAGATGTCCCGGGCGGAGTCAGCTATACGGATTACCTTCGATTTTATCTGTTTCTTGCTGATATGCAGGTGTCGGTCACCAGGAGCCTTGATATGGTCGAGAGTACCCTAAGGGGACTCGGGAGACCGGACTTCAGGCTGGACACATGCATATTTGCCCTGACATTCGATACAGGTGTCGTATCTGAACACAAAAAAACATGGACTATGAGTCAGACAATGTCTTATAAGGACTTTTTTGACCGGTAAAGACGCATGGAGGTTTTGCGGTATGCCTTTTCATTTGTTTATAGCCCTAACAATTGAATCTCTCCGGGAGCGGTCGGCAGACAGTGAAAAGGCTTACCGCAGGATCTCCGGGAAGGGTCCTGCACGGGGTGACTCAAAATTGAGTCGCGGGAATGTCCGGCAGTGGAACGCTGCCTCCCTGACTGTCGAGTGTGCCATTACACTGCCATTCTTTTTTCTGTGCATTATCATGCTCATCTCCTTCATGGATGCTATAGGCCTCCACGCAGAAAAAAGCCTGGAACTGTCTAACAGGGTAAGACAGATGGCGATGTATGCCGGTACACTCGGCAGCGACGGGGATGAAGCCTGGATCGATATCCCATGGACAGTTACTTACCGTTTCCCCGTAAGATGTGTTCCGGTGCCCGATATGAAATTCGCTGTTCGAGCACGTGTCCATGCGTGGACCGGCTACAGCGGAAGCGATGAGAAGACGGAGGCCGCCCAAAACTCCGGAGAATATGTATACCTCACAGATAATCAGGAGGTGTATCACACGCATGCGGACTGCACACATTTGAACCTGTGCATAATGCGCACGGACATGTCCGCGGTCGGCCGCATGAGAAATCAGTACGGAAGCCGCTACAAGCCCTGTCCCGGCTTTCCGGCAGGTTACAGCGGGGAAGTTTATATTACAGCCAAGGGAGATTATTACTATCCTTCGACAGATTACGGAAGCCTCACAAGACATGTGAGAATCGCAAGTCTGGGGGACCACACGCATCTCGGTCTGTGCTCCAGGTGCGCCGCGCGGGATGCGGCATGAAAGATGTGAGATGAGACAGGAAATAGCACGGGTCATAGCGCTTTTTATTCTTACTGCAAATAGCTTTACGGATGTCCGCTGTCATGAAATCAGTCTGTTTCTGACAGCAGCGGGTGGTATCGCAGGTATTATCTTTTGGTGTATGGGATCCGGACAGGAAATTCCGCTTCCGGCATCCATTATTCCCGGGATGTGTTTTCTCCTCTTCTCTTTTTTATCCCGGGGAGCGATGGGTGCCGGAGACGGCATTGTCCTCATAGCCCTGGCGGGCTGTCTCCCGGTGACAGATATACTTATCATTGCATTCTGCGGATTATTTTTGGCATCCGTCTACGCGGGCTTCAAGCTCCTTAGTGGATCCGGCGGCAGGAGAAGTTTTGCGTTCGTTCCTTTCCTTCTCGGGGGATATGTACTGTATCTCATGATCTAACGAATTACAGTTCAGACAGACTGTTTTTCAGTCCGTTTCCCGGCAGCAAGACATCATCTTCATGAGAAAAGCATTGTAAGTCCGACCGAGAGATCAAAACGCGTATGCGTTTTTAGCTCGCAGGGAAGGACTTACGCTTTTCGACGAAGATGATGTTTGCGCCGGTTCTTGAAGCCGGGGCAGCCCGTCTGAACTGTTGCGATCTGACAATACCCTGCAGGACAAGTTGCCCCGGCAGGGAGGAGGTGGTGAAATATGCGAAGAAACAACCTCAAAAGAGCGGCCTTTACTGTGGAGGCGGCGCTTATCATGCCGTTGATTCTTATGGTCATCCTCTCTTTACTGTATCTGTGCATACACGTGCATAACCGGAATTATCTCAGGGCTTTTGCTGTCGAACAGTCGATCAGCGGCCACGTGCAGTCTGACCCGGCCTTGCTTTTTTCTTCAGATATATCCGCATGCCGCACGGATGGCGGGAATATGAGGACTGTATCCTATACGGCCGGAACTGTTTATTACACAGGCAAAAGGCTTTACAGCATTTCTGAACGCGCAGGTTACAGGAAGGTGAAGCCGGCAACTTATCTTTGGAGAATGAGATCAGTTAAAAGGATTTTCGGGCAGGGCTAGAGTATGGATATTGAATACAGACGGGATATGAATCACAATTATATGATCGTGAAAGAAACGGGGCCGGATGTGCCGGATGACTATGAGACAAGAGTGATTTCTACCAACAGAATCCCCGGGCTCCTTACCTGCAGCATGCAGTATATCGATGCGGAGATATGGTACAGCTATGATGTGACCTCACTTCAGAAGCTCACGGTTTTCTGCGAGAGCAGGAAGATCG
The DNA here is from genome assembly GCA_045112155.1 of Lachnospiraceae bacterium. Lineage (GTDB taxonomy): Bacteria > Bacillota > Clostridia > Lachnospirales > Lachnospiraceae > Chordicoccus. Next base: position 9,421 of record JBGUHN010000068.1, on the reverse strand, counting down.
GAAAGAGCGAAATAATGAAAATATTGTCCGAAATCCTGAGGATCCTTGATGGGCTGGAGGACTATCTGCTTGACTTTCAGCACCTGATCTTAACACCGTCGTGCGTATGTATGGACTTTGATACAATGGAGATCCGTCTCATGTATGTGCCCTTCTACAGCAGGGACATTCGACGATCTCTCAGAGAGCTCGCAGAGTATCTTCTCGGGTGCGCGGACCACAGTGACCAGAGCGCAATTGTTCTCGGATACCGGTTCTGCCATGAAGTACAGGAGAATAACACACAGCTCGGAGATCTCATGGGCGTACTTTGCGGAACGGACAGGTCAAGGGCGGTACCTCGTGCAGATGACATGGCATATAGCGGATCCGGTATGAAAATGCGGCAATTTGAGGGAGAACAGTCCGAAGGAGAGCCGGGAGAGACTCTCCCGGGAATCCATGCGGACAATCCTCCTGAACGTGGAACACCCGGGGTGTCTGGAACAGACTCGCAGGGAAGATTCGAAAAAGGAAAACAGAAGAGCGGCATGCGGTCACGGATTCCCGGAAGACCCGCAGCTATAGCGGTCTTTATCGGGCTTATGATCCTTGTGGTTCTCTTTGCAATCATGCATACAGATCTTCTCCGGTATATAAGCATATACACACTCTGCGGTTTCGGGGCCGCGTTCCTGGCTGTTATTCTTTTTGTCCATATTATCCGAGAGCGCCGCGGGGACAGAGGAGATTTATGGGAGGAACAGAAGGAAATCTCCGGAGAACAGGAGACGCAGGCTGAAAAAGAAATGCCGGATAATATACAGATACTGCCTGATACTGAAGAAGACAACCCGGAGAGGCTTAAGCAGCGGGATGTTTCTGCAGAAGATTCCGATAGCGGGCTGCCGGTGACTGCGCTTTTGTCTTCCTACAGACCGGTTCGCGGGCCGGAAGACCGTTGGCTCCTCCCGCAATCGGAAGGTCTGTCTAAGATACATCTCACCGGGAATGATATTCTGATAGGAAAAAATCAGCAGTATGCGGACATGATCATCGATTCGCCTGCGGTGAGCCGTATTCACGCGAGGCTCAGGTTCAGGGCAGGGAGGTATTTCATCGAAGATCTCTCGAGCAGGAACGGAACGACTGTGAACGGTGAAGCTGTCTGCGGTGAGGAAGAGAGAGTACTCTCGGAGGGGGATGTGATCACATTTGCCGATGTGTCATATATCTTCAGTACGTCTGAGAAGGGGGCTGATTGCGAAAGCCTTGGGTCGGGTGTATAATCAGATAAAAATACGTACCTGGGCGGACATTTTATGTCCGCTGCGGCACGAACTGGGAGGATAAAATATGTCTGATTGTATTTTCTGCATGCTGGCAGGTGGTGAGATCCCGACAGCGACACTTTATGAAGATGATGATTTCCGCGTGATCCTTGACGCAGGCCCGGCGACGATGGGCCACTGCCTGATCCTGCCGAAGCAGCACTATGCGGATATCTATGAGATCCCGGAGGAACTACTCGCAAAAGCTGCTGTGCTTGCGAAAAAAATTGCGATCCGTCTCACAAAAGCTATGAACTGCGACGGCTTTAATATCGTACAGAACAATAAACCGGCAGCGGGGCAGACCGTTTTCCACTTCCACATTCACCTGATTCCGAGATACAATGACGATGGACAGAACATTTTGTGGAAGCCCGGAAAGCTGACTGATGAGGCAAGAGATGAGATCCTGGCAAAATTCGCCGAAGCCGGTGAGTAAATAATATGAGAGGGGCTGTCGCATTAAAGCGCGCCGCCACTATATATGACAGACGTTATTTGCAAATGTTTGCCATATATAGTGGTGACATTGTCTAATGCGACAGCTCCCCTCCTTATGCACAGAGATCAATCCTCCCACTTATCGCACAGCGCGGCCAGCTGGCTTGCGAACTTGGCCAGGTCTTTGTTGGAGAGACCGCGGCTTGCGTGAATGAGAGCCATGAGGCGTTCGCCGGTCTTTTCGAGCCGTACGTACGGTGTGGATTTCTGCTTTGCAACAGCAGGCCTTGCCTCTTCTTCGTCCTTTTTGATCGGGATTCCCTCTGTCTCAAGGAGAATCTCGTCGGTAGTGAGATCATAGACGGTTCCCGAATACGGAGCCATCGTATCCCATCCGAGCTGCTCGTGGAGATATTCCGCGAACAGACCGACGACCGAGTCGTCGCCGTGTACAACGAAGCACTTTTTCGGGGGATATTCGATGGATGCCGCCCAGTCGGCAAGACCTTCTCTGTCGGCGTGTGCGGAGATGCCGGGAAGCTGGCAGATTTCCGCCGCGACCGTGATCGGCTCTGTAAAGAGCTTGATCTCCTTTTCGCCCTCGAGCAGTCTTCGACCGAGTGTGCCCTCTGCCTGATAGCCGACAAAGAGGATCGTTGAGTCTGATCTCCAGAGATTGTGCTTTAAATGATGCTTGATACGGCCGGCATCACACATGCCGCTGGCGGAGATAATAACTTTCGGGTTCTTGTCAAAGTTGATTTCCTTGGATTCTTCCGCTGTCTCGGCAAGTCGAAGACCGGGGAATGAAATGGGGTTGATTCCACTTGCCACCAGGCTCCGGGCCTCCTCGTCAAAGCAGTCGGCGGTGTGCTCGTTGAATATGCCGGTGGCTTTCTGAGCCAGAGGACTGTCCATATACACCTCGAAGTCGTCGTGACCTTTAACGGTGCCCTGCTCCTTGATCTGGCGGATAAAATAGAGCATTTCCTGTGTCCTTCCGACTGCGAAGGAAGGGATGACTACGTTGCCGCCGCGATCAAAGGTGCGCTGTATGATTTTGGTAAGCTCTGTCACATAGTCAACGCGCGGTCCGTGGGACCGGTCTCCGTAGGTGGACTCGATCAGAATGTAATCCGCCTGCTGAATGCATTTCGGATTTTTAAGGAGCGGCTGCTTATTGTTGCCGACATCGCCGGAAAAGACAATTTTTGTCTCCTTTCCGTCCTCTGTCGCCCAGAGCTCGATTGCGGAGGAGCCGAGAAGATGACCGACATCGGTGAAGCGAATCTTTATGCCTTCACAGACCGTGTAGATCGTATCGTAATCGTATGCCTCAAAACGGGTCAGGATGCGTTCGGCATCCTCTGTGGTGTAGTAGGGAACATACTCATCTTTTCCCTGACGTTTTCCTTTTCTGTTGCGCCATTCTGCTTCAAATTCCTGGATATGGGCGGAGTCAAGGAGCATGATCTCGCAGAGATCACAGGTCGCTCTTGTAGCCAGGATCTCCCCGGTGAACCCCTGGGTGGCGAGAAGCGGAAGGTTGCCTGAGTGGTCGATGTGTGCGTGTGTGAGAAGTACATAGTCGATTTCTGAAGGATGGATCGGAAGCGGGACGTTCTCGAAGGTGTCCCGGCCCTGTTCCATTCCGTAGTCGATGAGGATGTTTTTTCCGCAGGCCTGAAGGAAATGACAGCTGCCTGTCACCTCGTGGTCAGCTCCTATAAATGTAATACGCATGCCGATCCCTCCGTATGTGCATTTAAGCCGGGGTGCCTGTTTCGCACAGACAGTCCTCTGCTCGATTCGAACTTGCCGCGGCATTTCAGACAAGACTTGAAAATGCCGGTTGTGCTTAACTTATTATTATTTTATCATGAAAGAGGCATAAATAGAATCCTGTGCTTTCATCTGACTGGCAAGATTCTAAGCTGCCGGTCTGGACCCGGCGGGATTCGGACTCCGTGTGAGGCGTCCTTCCTCCTCTGCTTCGGGACATGAAAGATACACAGGAAAGATTGGAGATTATATGAAGAAAATTGTGCTTACCGGCGGAGGAACGGCCGGTCATGTGACACCGAACATTGCGCTTATACCGTCTCTGAAAGAACACGGATATGAAATCTATTATATCGGCTCCAAGGGCGGCATGGAGCAGAAGCTGATCGAGGACTGCGGTATTCCATATTACGGGATTTCCACCGGAAAGCTCCGGAGGTACTTTGATCTGAAAAATTTTACGGATCCGTTCCGGGTCATAAAGGGCGTGTTCGAGGCGCGCAGGTATCTGAAGCAGATCGCTCCGGATATTGTCTTTTCCAAAGGCGGCTTTGTCGCGGTTCCCGTTGTCTTCTCGGCGTCGCGCCTTCATATACCGGTCATCTCGCATGAGTCCGATATGACGCCGGGACTGGCCAATAAAATGTGTCTCCCGATGGCAAAAAAAATCTGCTGCAATTTCCCGGAGACCATGGCCAATCTGCCTAAGGAGAAAGCCTGCCTTACCGGAACACCGATCCGGGCTGAGCTTAGGGAGGGCAGCCGGGAAAAAGGGCTGGCCTTTACCGGATTATCGGGCGAAAAGCCGATTCTCATGGTCACAGGCGGATCGCTGGGAGCTGTTGCGGTCAATGAGGCAATAAGAAAAGATCTCACGACGCTCCTTAAGACTTTTGATATTATTCATCTCTGCGGTAAGGGCAAGCTGGATAAATCACTCGTCGGAACAGAGGGATATCTGCAGTATGAATATATAAGCGCGGAGCTGCCGGATCTTTTCGCTGCGGCGGACATCATCGTTTCCCGTGCGGGAGCAAATGCAATCTGCGAGATTGCCGCCCTCAGAAAACCGAATCTGCTTATTCCGCTCTCGGCGAAAGCGAGCCGGGGCGACCAGATATTGAACGCGAGAAGCTTTGAAAAACAGGGATTCTCCATGGTGATGGAGGAGGAAGAGATCGTCGGGGACGCGCTGGTTCGGGCCATAGGTGAACTCTATGAAAACCGGCAGAAATATATAGATACGATGTCGAAGAGCGAGCAGAGCGACTCTGTGGCCGTGATCGTCGATCTCATTGAAAAGAACAGGAAGCAGTAAAATTCACATCGAAGTATAAGAAGAGGGGCTGTCACATCAGACGGTGTCACCACTATATCCGGCAGACATTTGCAAATAACATCTGCCGGATATAGTGGTGGCGCACCTTAATGCGACAGCCCCTCTTAACGATTCGCGAGAGCGGCCTTGAGAGCCAGCGAGAGCTGGTCCGGACAGGATGTTCCGCGAAAACCGCACTGTGTTCCCTCGAGTTTTTCGATGACGTCATCTGCCTTCATACCGTCGACGAGCTTTGCGATTCCTTTGGTGTTGCCGTCACAGCCGCCGATGAAGCGGACATTTTTGACGATTCCGTCCTCAAGATCGAAAGTGATTTTTCTTGAACAGGTCCCTCTGGTGGTATATGAGTAGGACATTGCATACCTCCGTTATATGTCAGTTCTCCGGATACCGGCACAGTATATCATAAACAAGCGCTGAGAGAACAGTTATATCTCATTGCAGTGGGCATAAAAAGAGAAATATTGTGCAGATTGTTGAAAAGGCAGAATACTTTTAGTATAATTACTGTGAATATTCGGCAATGCTGATACCCTCGTGATTAATATAATAAAAAAAGGAGATGTGGTAGTATGAAATGGGAGAACCTGACATTATTGGATTCCTACAAAAAGCTTCAGGATGCTGCTGTCGTTGATGTCAAGTCTGCTATGGCAGGAGAGAACGGCGCCAAGAGAGTGAAAGAGTACTGCGTACCGATGTCGAACGGCATGGTCTACAACTTTGCTGCAAAGCAGGTAGATGATGACATCCTCGCTATTCTCCAGGAGTTCGCGGATGAAGCTGAACTGACAGAGAAATATGCCGCTCTCTACAACGGCGAAGTCATCAACACAGGTGAGAAGCGCCTTGTTCTTCATCAGCTGTGCCGCGGCCAGCTCGGCGAAGATGTTATCGCTGACGGAATGAACAAGAGAGAATTCTATGTGTCTCAGCAGAAGAGAGCTGCGGAATTTGCAAATAAAGTTCATGCAGGCGAAATCACCAATGAAGACGGCGAGAAGTTCACGACTGTCTGCCAGATCGGTATCGGCGGCAGCGACCTCGGCCCGCGTGCTCTGTACCTCGCTCTTGAGGGTTGGGCAAAAGTCAACAATACACTGAAGATGGAAGCCAAGTTCATCAGCAACGTCGACCCGGATGACGCTACGGCAGTCCTCGCTCAGATTGATATCGCTCATACAATTTTCGTCATGGTCTCCAAGTCCGGAACAACTCTCGAGACTCTGACCAACGGAGCCTTCGTTGAGAACGCTATCAAGAAAGCAGGTCTTGATCCTGCAAAGCATATGATCGCTGTTACAAGCGCGACATCTCCGCTTGCGAACAATCCGATGTATCTCGACGCATTCTACATGGACGACTATATCGGCGGCAGATATTCTTCCTCCTCTATGGTCGGCGGCGCGATTCTTTCACTTGCATTCGGTCCGGAAGTCTTTGCTGCAATTCTTGACGGCGCTGCAGCTGAAGACGCGAAGGGAAAAGAGAAGGACATCAGAAAGAACCCGGCTCTGCTGGATGCTCTGATCGGTGTCTATGAGCGGAATGTTCTCGGCTATGGCATGACAGCTGTCCTTCCGTATTCACAGGCGATGAGCCGCTTCCCGGCACATCTGCAGCAGCTCGACATGGAGTCCAACGGCAAGTCAGTCAACCGCTTCGGCGAGCCGATCGACTACGTGACAGGTCCGGTCATCTTCGGCGAGCCGGGCACGAACGGCCAGCATTCCTTCTACCAGCTGCTCCATCAGGGCACGAATGTTATCCCGCTCCAGTTCATCGGCTTCAAAAATAACCAGATGGACAATGACGTGCTGATCGAGGATACGACCAGCCAGCAGAAGCTTTCCGCCAATGTAGCGGCTCAGATCGTTGCATTTGCATGCGGCAAGGATGATGACAACAAGAATAAGTATTTCGCAGGCGGAAGACCGTCCAGCATCATCGTAGCTGACAAGCTGACACCGGAAACACTCGGCGCTATTCTCGCTCACTTCGAGAACAAAGTCATGTTCCAGGGCTTCGCATGGAATATCAACAGCTTCGATCAGGAAGGCGTACAGCTCGGCAAGATCCTTGCCAAAGCAGTTCTCGCACAGAATACAGACGGTGCTCTGACAGAGTACAGCAAGCTGCTCAGCATCTTCTGATCCTGATAACTTTAATGAAAGTTCGCCGGCTGCGGATGACCGCAGCCGGTTTTTTGACGCCGATTGAGTCGGAGACGGGGTGCTCCTCCGGCTCGATTGCAGGAGGAGACCATGCGAATCTGGGGAAAATTGTGGAAGAATAATCATATGCTGCGGGATACGGTCATAGTTGACGACTCGGCTGAGACTCGTACCCACAAGATATTTAACGCGCTGTACGAGATATGTCTGGAATTCGATCTCGGAAAGCCGATCTGGCTTGACGCAAATGTGAGCGAGATGAGGCGCACCTCAAAAGTCCGTTTCCGTCAGGACAGCTTTATTGAGAATATTGATTTTGATTACCTGGAGCTGCAGGTAATAGAGGAGGATTGAAAAATGGGAGAGAGGCTCACGAGGAGCGATATCGAAAAAATAGAAAAAGAGATAGAGGAGAGGAAACTTGTGAAGCGCCCGGAACTCATCGAGGCAGTCAAAGAGGCCAGAGCGCAGGGAGACCTCTCCGAAAATTTTGAATACTATGCCGCAAAGCGGGAGAAGAATTTGAACGAGAGCCGTATCCGATATCTTGAGCGTATGCTCAAATTTGCAACTATCGTTGAGGAGAAAGAGTCTGCTGATGACGAGGCGGCTCTCAACAAGACGGTCACCGTATATTTTCCGGATGATGATGAGACGGAAACTTTCCGCATTGTCACGTCGATCCGGGGAAATTCACTTAAGGGTCTCATCTCGATCGATTCGCCGATGGGAAAGGCTCTTCTTCACCGCAGGGTTGGTGATACGGTCTATGTAAAGGTGAATGAGCACGCCGGCTACAATGTCGTCATAAAGGAGATCGGAGAGGTTCTGGATGACACAGATGACGCAATCAGGCAGTACTGATGAAATTCCGGACCGGCGGTGATCCGGTATAGGTTGGACCCGGACCCGGTGAGAGACAGGTCACACGGATATGTGCGATTTGTCATATTGACGAAGAAAACCTGAAATATTTGGCAGGTTGACCATATCATAAATTGCACCAGGACTATATACTGAATGTAGCTCAAAAAAGATATGAATAAAAGCGATTCATATATATAAACATTTTCAGGAGGAAATCATAATGGCATCTCTCTCTCTTAAGCACATCGACAAAACATATCCGAACGGCTACAAAGCTGTTAAGGATTTCAACCTCGAAGTAGCAGACAAGGAATTCATCATCTTCGTCGGCCCGTCAGGATGCGGAAAGTCAACAACTCTTCGTATGATCGCCGGTCTTGAAGACATCACAGGCGGCACATTTGAAATCGACGGCAAGGTCATGAACGACGTCGAGCCGAAGGACCGCGACATCGCGATGGTCTTCCAGAACTACGCTCTGTATCCGCATATGACAGTTTTTGATAACATGGCATTCGGTCTTAAGCTTCGCAAGGTTCCGAAGGAGCAGATCAAGAAGCAGGTCGAAGAAGCTGCTAAGATCCTTGACCTTGACAAACTCCTTGATCGTAAGCCGAAGGCTCTTTCCGGTGGTCAGAGACAGCGTGTTGCTATGGGTCGTGCAATCGTTCGTAATCCGAAGGTCTTCCTTATGGACGAGCCGCTTTCCAACCTGGATGCTAAGCTCCGTGTTCAGATGAGAACAGAGATTTCCAAGCTGCATGACAGACTTGGCGCTACAATCATCTACGTTACACATGACCAGACAGAGGCTATGACTCTTGGTACAAGAATCGTCGTTATGAAGGACGGTATCGTTCAGCAGATCGATTCCCCGCAGATGCTGTATGATCATCCGGCAAATCAGTTCGTCGCTGGTTTCATCGGCTCTCCGCAGATGAACTTCATGGACTGCAAGGTTTCCAATGGCGGCAAGACTGTCGAAGTCGGCGGCTTCAAGCTTGGTGTCTCCGCAGACAGAGCTGACAAGCTCAAAGCTTATGATGGCAAGACTGTTGTCCTCGGCATCCGTCCGGAAGATGTACATGATGAGCCTGACTTCCTCAAGAAGCATTCTGAGGCTACAATCAATGCTGAGATCAAGGTTTACGAACTTCTCGGCGCAGAAGTATTCCTGTACTTCGATTTCGCAGGCAGCCAGATGACAGCCCGCGTAAATCCGCGCACAACAGCCCGCACAGGCGACACTGTCAAGTTCGCGCTCGACATGGAGAAGGCTCACTTCTTCGACAAAGAGACAGAGGTTACAATCACAGACTAATTCTGATCCTGAATTTCACAGAGCTCCCGGCCATTCGGCCGGGAGCTTTTTTGCGTTTTGACGGCAGTAACAGTTCAGACAGGCTGTTCAGGGTCTGAGGTACGTCGCAAACATCATCTTCATCGAAAAGCGCTGGTCACTACCCTGCGAGCCAAAAAAGCTAAAGCTTCTTGGTCTCTCGGTCGGA
>JBGUHN010000067.1:0-34196 GCA_045112155.1 Lachnospiraceae bacterium | reverse complement strand
CTGGTTCGTCTCGTTTCCACGAAACTTTGTAAAGAATTTTCAAGGTCTAATGTGTTTCACTGTTCAGTTATCAATGTTCCCCGCGGCCTCGCTCCCGCGTCGGCCGCAACTCTGATAGGATATCAAACTCAAAAGCCTTTGTCAACAACTTTTTTGTTTTATTATCAAAGTTTTTTATTTTCCGCACCGCTCTTTTGCGGTGCAGAAGATATATTAGCACTCACGCACCCTTTTGGCAAGCACTATTTTCATTATTTTTGTTTTTTATTTTTAGGTTATTATTCTTTATCTCAGCGGGAGAAGACCCACCCTTCTTTTTCAGCGGCGTCCTTCAATCGGCAGGCAAGACAGTTTTTTACCTTCACTTGATAAATGGTAGTTTCAGAGAACGCGACTGCCCTCTTTCCCTCTCGGGCAGCCAACATACACCTCACAGAACATCGATGACTGCCTGCCTACTTTTCTTCTTTCAGCTGACAAGAGCTGGTTTCACTGAATCCGACTGCCAAAAGCTATCAAACCAATGAAAAGGTCTGCCGCACCGGCGCGGCAGACCTGCGTTTTTTCGATGAAGATGTGCTTGCGACGGGTTTTGAACTCCGCTTCTGCCTGCCTGAACCTAACCAATCAGACATAACGGTTCAGGCAGGCTGCTCTTCCAGTCCATTCCCGGCAGCATAGCATCCATCTTCGTGAGAAAACATTGCAGGTCCGACCGAGAGATCAACAATGCGCATGCATTGTTAAGCTCGCAGAGGAGGACCTGCGTTTTTCGACGAAGATGATGCTTGCGACGGGTTTTGAACTTCGTTGCAGCCTGTCAGACCAGTCCGATCCTGCCTCACAGCAGTCCCAGCACTCTAGGCAGGATCGTAAAGACAGGATTGTAGGTATACATTAATGAAAGGACCTCACTATCCTGCACCTGGCCAAGCAGCGCGCTCTCAGTTCCACCGACTATATAAGACAGGCGGAGCAGTGCAAAAAGAATCCATATAATGACCGCTCCCTTGACCACGCCCAGAATAAGGCCGGCAAAATGGTTCAACCCGCTGATGATTGGGGCTTCTGACACGATAGCTAATATGATCCTTACTATACACATAAGGAGATATGCCACTATAAAAGTAACGATGACCGACAGTATCCTAATAAGAAATCCGGATATCAGCTCTGCAAGATAGGTCTCTACAGAGTCCGTCCGAAGAAGCATTCCGACCACGACCGGATCACCCTCCCTGACAACATCTCTGACACCCTCGGGAAGCGGGAGATATTCCGCCCAGCCAAGATCCCCATTACCGTCCTCAAGACTAGTGATCCTGGCTTCCACGAACTTTTCAGAACGCTGCATTGCCAGGCTGTTCACAGTCTTTGACGACGCCAGCATGTCGTTAACCCTCGGTGAGATAAACACCGAGGCAGCTATAGAAATAATAAGTATAGAAATTGAAATGACTGTGCGCATCGCCCCTCTGTAAAATCCCCACAGAGCAATGATTGTCCACACAGCCATCACAACAATAGTCAGTGTATTTGAAAACATATACATCCTCAATTGGCAGGACCAGACATTGATCCTTTAATCAAGTTCGATCACTTTTGTGCTCATATCCGTTACGACGAGATAGCGTTTTCGTCCGATTTTCTGTATTCCGGAAAGATTCCCCTCTTCAATGCCTCCATAGAAGCGGCAGATTCCTTTCTTGGTGTATATAGCAAGCTCTGAGCTGCTGCTGAGAAGTATCTCATTGCCGCACACGCTGATCCGGTCATACACAATTTCCATATCCGTCCGTGATATCAGTTTTCCGTTTCCGCTGTAAATCTCCATCCGGTATGGATTCGTCGAATTTCTGTTCCTGAAAATGAATCCTGCAAACCCATCACCGGTAAACGTGCTGATAATCTCATCTTCGAAATCTACCGAAGCGTTTTCCACCGGTTTTCCGTTGCCGCCGAAGAAAGAGACACCGTTATCCCTGAAAACTGCGGCTACCGTATCACTAATGTATCTGATATCCGGAATAACTATACCGGAATAGCTCAGATTCGCGGTGACCTTGTCAGCGCTCTCCGGATTCCTGAAGCTATAGAATAAAAGGTTCGTCGAGACCGCTCCGTTTACCGCGGTGACATAAGAGACCGCAAGCTGCTTTCCGTTCTCCGACAGGGCCATACATACCGGGAAACCGGTCTCCTCCGCAGATTTCGATAATGTAGCGATCCGCGTTCCTTCGGCTGAGTAGTATGAAATCTCCATACCGCTTCCGCTCTCGAGAACACAGGCTACGTTACCGTTTTTAGAACAGCATGCGTAAAGGATCGGCATTTCAGTTGCAAATGATCCCACTCTTCCATCCTCATCATACACCTGCACTTCCGAACCGCGCCTGTCATAGATGAGAATTGTCTTTCCGAATGTGGATACACAGGGCTGCGTCATATTGTAGGAGACATACCACACAGATTCGAGATCAGATTTGAGCAGTGCCGCTCCGTCAGCGCTGTAGCGGAGGATCCGCCCCTTTACATAGCGGTAATTCGATATATTATCCGCGGAGGTCTCCTCAGATATGATTTCATAGGAATCATATGACCGCCTCTCGTATACGCGGTATGCAATCACTGCGGCGATCAAAAGAACAACGACAATAAGAGCCGCGCGTATATACACGGCTCTCCTGTGATTGCGTATCCGCACTCTATATGCATCAATTTCATTTTTCGGCAGCCTTTCGCTCTCAGTGATCATGTCCCTGAAGGACGCGAATGCGTTGCCGAGCACACTGAAAATATTCCGCATACTTTACTTGCCTTCTACAAACTCCTTTGTCTGCGCATAAATGCCCTGAGCATCAAGACCATACTTTTTGTAAAGTTCAAGAGCCGGACCGGATTCTCCGAATACATCGTGAAGACCGATTCTTCTGACCGGGACCGGACACTTCTCTGTGATAGCCTCACAGACAGCACCGCCGAGACCGCCGATTACAGAGTGCTCTTCGACAGTGACGATCTTTCCTGTCTCTTTGGCTGCCTTCACGAGGAGTTCCTCGTCGATCGGCTTTATTGTATGGATGTTAATGAGTCTTGCGCTGATTCCGTCTGCCGCAAGCAGGTCGCATGCTTCCATTGCAGCGGTGACCGGCAGGCCGGATGCAACGATCGTGACATCCGAGCCGTCGCGCAATGTAATGCCCTTGCCGAACTCGAACTTGTAATCCGGGTTGGTGTTGAATACCGGAGAGGCGAGTCTCGCCAGTCTCAGATAGACCGGGCCTTTATGCTCATAAGCCGCTTTGACAGCTTCTTTTGTCTCGATATCATCCGCAGGCTGAATGATGACCATATGCGGGATGACTCTCATGAGCGCGATATCCTCGATGCACTGGTGCGAAGCACCGTCCTCACCGACAGATACGCCTGCGTGAGAAGCGCATACCTTGACATTCAGTCTCGGATACGCGATTGAGTTGCGAATAATTTCATATGCCCGTCCGGTAGCGAACATGGCAAATGAAGACGCGAACACCTTCTTGCCGGTTGTCGCAAGACCGGCTGCAATACCCATCATGTTTCCTTCCTGGATACCGACGTCAAAAAAGCGGTCCGGGAATTTCTTTCCGAATATAGCGGTCTGAGTCGATGCCGCGAGGTCAGCATCCATGACAACGATATCTTCATGGATCTCGCCGAGCTCCGCAAGCGCTTTACCATAACTTACGCGTGTTGCGATTTTCTTTACTTCCGGCATAATTCTTCTCCTGCTCTTTTAAGTTCATCCATGGCCGCCTTGTACTCTTCGGCATTGGTCGCCTTGCCGTGCCAGCCCACATTGTTCTCCATGAAGGATATGCCTTTACCCTTGACCGTCTTCATGACGATGCAGGTCGGCTTTCCTTTTGTCTCAGCAGCTTCTGCAAATGCGCTTCTCAGCTGATCAAAGTCATTGCCGTCTTCCACATTAATTACATGGAAGCCGAAAGCCCTGTATTTCTCATCGATCGGATACGGGGAGTTTACTTCCTCCAGTGTTCCATCGATCTGCAGATTATTATTGTCTACGATGAGACAGAGGTTGTCCAGTTTATGGTTGCCGGCGAACATAGCGGCCTCCCAGACCTGGCCTTCCTCAAGCTCTCCGTCACCGAGGACAGCGTATGTGCGGTAAGACTTATTGTCCATCTTGGCAGACAGTGCCATACCTGTTGCCGCCGAAACACCCTGACCGAGCGAGCCGGAAGACATGTCCACGCCGGGTATTTCAATATGCGGATGTCCCTGAAGCATTGCTCCGAGATGACGAAGCTTTTCAATCTCCGAAACCGGGAAGAAGCCTCTTTCCGCCAGTACAGAGTACAGACCGGGAGCAGCATGACCCTTGGAAAGGACAAAGCGGTCTCTGTCTGGGTTTTCCGGATCAGCGGGATCAATGTTCATTATTTCGTTATACAACAGTACCATGCACTCAGTTGCCGAGAGCGATCCACCCGGATGTCCTGATTTCGCATTGAACGTGCCAACGATAATGTCCTGACGGACTTTGTTGGCAATAATCTCCAGTTGCGTATTGTTCATAGCTGTGTTCTCCCTTCAAGCGCTCTGAGCAAAGTTACCTCATCAATATTTTCAAGGTCTCCTCCGACCGGCACGCCGCTCGCGATACGGGTCACCTTGATTCCCGTTGGTTTGATGAGCTTGCTTATATACATAGCGGTAGTCTCACCTTCGAGCGAAGAATTGGTCGCGATGATGACTTCCGTCACATCGCCCCCTGCCAGTCTCTTCATCAGTTCCTTCAACTTAATATCATCCGGTCCTATTCCGAGCATCGGGGAAATCGCGCCGTGGAGCACATGGTATACACCCTTGTATTTTCCCGTCTTCTCATAAGCCGCAAGATCTCTCGGGGTCTCAACGACCATGATCGTCGTCTTATCCCGCTTCGGATTGCTGCAGACCGGACACAGGTCCGCGTCTGTAAGAGTACAGCACTCCCGGCAGTACCGGACGTTGGCCCTCGCGGAAGTTATGCTCTCCGCCAGACGCTTCACCCGGTCTTCCGGCTGGCTTATAATATGAAAAGCCAGTCTCTGCGCAGTCTTCGGGCCGATACCAGGAAGACTTGACAGTTGTTCGATCAGAGTGCTGATGTGTCCACTAAAATAGTCCACTTCCGAGACCTCCCATGCCGCCGCCAAGATTTCCGTAGATTCCTGCCTGTTCGGCATCTACTTTCTTGAACGCCTCATTAAGAGCTGCGACAACGAGATCTTCGAGTGTCTCAACATCATCCGGATCTACCGCTTCCGGGTCAATCGTAAGCTTCTGTACTTCTTTTTTTCCGTTCACGGAAACTTCGACTACTCCGCCGCCGACTGTTGCGGTGAAGATTTTTTCGTTCAGCGCCGCCTGTCTCTCTTCCATCTGACGCTGCATCTTCTGCGCCTGCTTCATAAGGTTATTCATGTTTCCCGGCATTCCGCCGGAGAAGCCACCTCTTTTAGCCAACGTACTTCCTCCTTAATTGCTCTGCTATGTCTCAGTTATCTGGTGCTTCTTTCGCCAAAACGCGTGTTTTAGCGGCTCAGCCGCGTGTCATTCCCAGTCCTCGTCAGTGACTTCGACTTCCATGGCGATGCTGTGAGCAAGGATATCATCAACATTTTTATTTTTTGACACGGTTATTTTATACAACCCATCTTCTTTATCGTCAACACCCAAAAGCACAACATCGACATGTTTTCCGATTTTTTTCTCGATAACAGTCTCGATATTATGCACATTTTCCTTTTTATGGTCCATGGCTTTCGTTCCGAAATTTTTCAGGCGAAGATAAAGCTTTGTATCATTCCCGTCGGCTTTGTATTCCGGCGGTACATCTTTCAGCATTCCGCGAAGAAGGCCCGATTCCAGACTCTCCAGGACCTGCGGCCAAATCGCGACAACCTTCTCAAGATCTTCCGGAGCCGCGTTCGGCGGCGGGGCTGTCTCGGTCTTCTCCTCCTCCCCTGCCGGCATCGGATAGCTGTACGTATCCGGCGGAGCGGCCATAAGACCGTTCATCTCGATTTCTTCAAGCTTATCCTCCAGCATGCGGATCCTGTCTCGCACCGAATCCTCAGTTCTCTCCATCTGCGGCCGGCACAGCCGAATGAACGCGATTTCCACCAGCACTCTGCGGTTGGTCGCGAACCTCATGTTGTTCTGAAGCTCGGATAACACGCGGATGTACCGCATGATGATTTCCGGAGCGACACTGCCCGCCAGATTCCGCATCTTCAGAATCTGTTCCGCCGGCGCATCCACGAGGTCCATGGCTTCCTCCTGGGTCTGCACCATGAGCAGGTTCCTGAGATACCAGATATAGTCAGAGACGAACTGCCCTGCCTCTCGGCCTCTCTCCATCATCTGGGCAAATGTGAGTACCGCTGCTCCCGCATCCCCCTGGATAATGCTGGCTGTAAGGCTTGCAAATACATCCGTGTCCACCGCGCCCAGAGCTTTCAGCGCTTTCTCGTAGGTAATCTTCTCACCCATGTAAAAGGCTATACACTGGTCAAGGAGGGAGAGCGCGTCACGCATGGACCCGTCAGCGGAGCGAGCGACAAACTGAAGCGCCCGTTCCTCCGCCTCTACTCCCTCTTTCTGTACAAGCTCCCTCATGCGGGATACCAGAGTAGCGGCATCAATCCGGTGAAAATCGTAGCGCTGGCATCTGGAAAGGATCGTTACCGGAATCTTTCCGACCTCGGTCGTCGCGAGAATGAAAACGACATAAGAAGGAGGTTCCTCAAGCGTCTTAAGCAGCGCGTTGAACGCACCCTGGGACAGCATGTGAACCTCATCAATGATGTACACTTTATACTTTCCCTGCGTAGGTCTGTAACGCACTTCCTCGACAATTTCGCGAATATTGTCGACGCCGTTGTTGGAAGCGGCGTCAATCTCGATCACATTCATAGAGTTTCCTGCCGCTATCTGGCGGCAGGAAGCACATTCATTACAGGGATTCCCGTTTATAGGGTTTTCACAGTTCACGACCTTCGCCATGATCTTGGCGATAGACGTCTTGCCGGTTCCTCTTGTACCGCAGAATAAATAGGCATGCTGGATTCTGCCCGCCATGACCTGATTTTTCAAAGTAGTTACTATGTGGTCCTGTCCCTTTACATCATCAAATACACTAGGACGGGCCTTGCGGTATAGAGCAACATATGACATAAATTAATCTCCGAAGCTGATGCCCATGTATTTAGCAAGCTGTACTGTCTGGTCTTCCGGATCAACACCCTTCAGCTGACCTGCGGACAGTTCAAGCGGCACCTTGCAGATTTCATTGTTAACAGTAGCGACCATGTAGCCGTACTCGCCCTTCTCGATAAGCTGTGCGGCGTATACACCGAGTTTCGTAGAGAGTACTCTGTCGAACGGATCCGGAGAGCCGCCGCGCTGTACATGTCCCGGAACAGTGACACGTACCTCGGAGCCTGTTCTCTCGGTAATATCGTGAGCGAGTTTGTAAGATACAGACGGATATTCTGCCAGAAGCTTCTCCATCGCTTTCTTGCGGTCTTTCTTCTTCATTGCCGCCATCTCCTTGGAGATCGCGCCCTCAGCGACTGCAAGAATAGTGAACTTCTTGCCATGAGAATGACGCTTCTCAATTGCTTCACATACCTTGTCAAGGTCATACGGAATTTCCGGAAGAAGGATGACGTCCGCGCCGGATGCAAGACCTGCGGAGAGCGTCAGCCAACCGACCTTGTGGCCCATGACTTCTACGATAAATACACGGCCGTGGGAGGAAGCTGTCGTGTGAATCTGGTCGATTGCGGTCGTAGCGATATCAATAGCGGACTGATAACCGAATGTGAGGTCTGTTCCCCAGATATCGTTGTCGATTGTCTTCGGCAGATGGATGACATTGAGGCCTTCCTCACGAAGAAGGTTCGCTGTCTTCTGAGTTCCGTTTCCGCCGAGAATGACAACACAGTCAAGACGAAGCTTGTAATAGTTCTGCTTCATGGCTTCGACCTTGTCGAGACCGTTCTCATCCGGAACTCGCATCAGCTTGAACGGCTGGCGGGAAGATCCGATGATCGTACCGCCGCGTGTGAGGATGCCGGAAAAGTCATCGGATGTAAGCAGCTTGTAGTTGCCGTAGATCATACCCTTGTAGCCCTCAAGGAATCCGTATACTTCAAGATCCTTGATGTTGTTGCTGAGGCCTTTGACGACGCCGCGCATCGTAGCGTTCAGGGCCTGGCAGTCACCGCCGCTTGTGAGAAGAGCGATTCTTTTCATAGTACATACCTTCTTTCTATAATATTCACGATTTGCCAGCCGCGTACGAATACCGAAAAAGCCGATATTTTCCCCATTTCACACGACTAAACAGTTAATATTATTATACGATACCAATCTCTATTTGACAATTCAACAATTTAGAGATATACTTCACATATCCGTGCAGCCGGGGCATTAGCGGGGCCCTGTAACCTGCAGTCCGCTACAGCAGGGGTGATGCCAATCCGAGGGTATGTCTTGATGGAGCAGCCCTTCTTAAGTGGCGATGACGTTTGGGTCTCGTGCAACGGGAACCTGCGAACCGTGTCAGGGTGGGAACACAGCAGCACTAAGCAGGACCTTCCGTGTGACGCGAGGGTGCCTGGGCCGAGTTAACTGGGGAGGTAACGTCTGTTGGGCCATATTCAGAGTGCGGCGCACGGATTTTTTATTGAAAATGATTGGGGGCTGTCGCATTAAGGCGCGCCACCACTATAAATGGCAGACGATATCTGCAAATGTCTGCCATTTATAGTGGTGGCACCGTCTAATGCGACAGCCCCTTTGAATCATTCTTCTTTTTTATTTCTTCTGCGCTTCCTTTTTCTGAGTCGGCGCTTTTCTCTCTGGATCCGCATATGAATCGCGAAAATGATGATAAGCAGGACCAGAAGGATAGAAATTATAATGAGCAGACCGGAGCCGGATCTCTTGGTTTCCTCTGTCACAGGGCTATCGGAAGCTTCTCCCTGCGCGCTAACGTCCTGCCCTTCCACAGTATCGGTCGTCCCGTTATCCTTCTTGTCGTCTTTGCCTGAAAAAATCGACTCCTTAGTCCTCTCTCCGTAGCCTACGACCTGTTCCTCATAATAATAGGTGAGTTTTCCGTTTCCATCATCCTTCGACCAGGTATTGTCAATCGTCGCGTTCACAGGCAGCGTAACTCTTCCCGTCTCCTTATAACCGTCGACGGTCCGATTCACTTCCTGTACCGAAAAATTGTTGAAACCGTACTCAAAGAGCGCGACGGTATCCGGGAAATCCTGCTTGGTAGCGCACTTCATGGTGACGCACACGAGCCTCCGACCGTCCTTCTCCGCTGCACTCACAAGCGTTCTCCATGCAGAGTCTGTATAACCGGTCTTTCCTCCGATGCAGTATTCATAGTAGCGCGAATCATTCGGCACTACCAGTGCGCAGTGATTCTGATAAATGCGCTCTGTGGACGTCTTGTTAGTCGGAGGGATCGTCACGACCGCCGTCGATGCAATTCTCCTGAAATCGTCATTTTTTATGCATTCCTGCATGATCAGCGCGAAGTCGTGGGCGGTACTGTAATGGTTTTCATCCGGAAGTCCGTTTGAATTATTGAAATGAGTGCCGGTGCAGCCTAGCTGAACAGCCCGGTCATTCATCATCTGAGTAAAGCCCTCCACGCTGCCGCCGATCTGGACACCGATCTGGGTCGCCATGTCATTAGCGGATTTCAGCATCATGATGTTGAGAGCCTGCTCCATGGTGAATTCTTCGCCCAGGACCGGAACGCAGTTGGAACTTCCCGCATAAGCTTCTTTTATGCCTTCCTCAGTAAAAGTAACGATGTCATCCATCGACGAATTCTCCAGCGCAAGAAGGCAGGTCATGATCTTAGTGATTGAAGCCGGATAGCGTTTGTCATCCATGAGTTTAGAGTACAGGATCGCTCCGGTGTCCGCATCCATCACGATGGCCGAGCGCGCTTCTATTTCAGACATCTGAGGCCAGCCCGGAAGCTGATTGCTGGCGACAGGGATCGGTGTTGGGGCTGCCGTCGGAGCTGCAGCCGCGTCGGCGGCTGCTGCATTTGCCGGAAATGCCGCAATACCAATCATGACAGCTGAGGCAGCTGCAAGCATGGCAAGACAGCTGCGAAATTTCTTTATCAACATAAGTATTTCCTCCCGGTGACCATTCTATCACAAGTTGTTATCGTAAACCACATACCCTCTATTCTAAATGCAGATTTTTTCTGCGAACTTCGTGCTGCAAAAAAAGAACGCCACACTATGTGGCGTCCCAAGCGGAGAAGATGGGATTCGAACCCATGCACCGGTTACCCGATGACCGCATTTCGAGTGCGGCTCGTTATGACCACTTCGATACTTCTCCATATATAAACCGCTTTACTTGTCAGAATGACCCATAGTGATCTCTCTGTCTTTCATTGCGGCTTTTAACTTTTTTATCTCGGCGTCCCGCTTTCTGAGCTCCTTAAAGAAGCTCTTCAGCATGGTGCTGCATTCTTCCTCGAGCACACCGCGGGTGACAGCCACTTTGTGGTTGAAACCGTCCATCTCGAGCAGATTCGTGACAGACCCCGCACACCCGGCCTTCGGATTCATGCATCCGATCACGCAGCGCGGAATTCTCGCCTGCACGATTGCCCCGGCACACATCGGGCACGGTTCAAGTGTCACATAAATCGTACACTCTTCGAGACGCCAGTCGCCGATCTTTCTGGCGGCTTTCCTTATCGCCGTAATCTCGGCGTGGGCAAGTGTACTCTTGTCCGTGTTCCTCCGGTTGTATCCCCGGCCGATCACCTTCCCGTCGTGAACGATGACGCATCCGATCGGGACTTCATTTAAAGCGTATGCCTTCTTCGCCTGGCCGACAGCCTGACGCATGTATTTCACATCCGTATCCATACCCGGTTATTATAGCGTAAGTGGTCTGCAAAATCAACGCCAAATTTCAGGCTTGACAAAGCAAAATAAGGTGCGAAAATAGAAGAGATTCTGAATCAGTTAAATGAGCTGCCCGCATATCCGCAGCGGGCATGATGAAAGGAGTATTATATATGAGCGCTAACAATACAGTGAAGATCGCCCTGATCACCGGTTACCTCGGTGCCGGCAAGACGACTCTTCTGAATCACATTCTTGCAAATGACGAAGGCATCCGCGCCGCCGTCATCGTCAACGATATCGGCGAGGTCAACGTAGACGCCGACCTCATTGAGAAGGGCGGCATCGTCACACAGGAGAACAGCAACCTTGTACCGTTGACAAATGGCTGCATTTGCTGCACTCTGAGAGACGACCTTGCCAACCAGCTTCGCGAGCTGGCCGAGACAAAGAAGTATGATTACATCATCATTGAGGCTTCCGGCATCTGTGAGCCGATTCCGATTGCCCAGACCATCGCCGACATCTGTGAGGAGAGCACATACACAGGTCTTCCGATGGAACTCGACAACATCATCGCTGTCGTCGACTGTGCGCGCATGCACGACGAATTCGAGGACGGCAGAAGTCTGACCAAGGATTCCATCGAGGAAGAGGATATCGAGAATCTTCTCATCCAGCAGCTCGAGTTCTGCAACACCGTCCTCCTCAATAAAGTGGACATGGTCACGCCGAAGCAGCTCGGTCTTCTGAAAGAGATCGTCCGCAGCCTGCAGACAAGCGCTGAGATCATTGAAGCCAACTACGCAAAGGTCAAAATCGCCGATGTCCTCAATACAGGACGTTTCGATCTTGAGAAGTCCATGGAATCTGCCGGCTGGATCGAAGCCATCCAGAATCCGGATGATGACGATGAAGATGAGCATGAACATCACCACGACGATGATGACGACGATGACGAGCATGAACATCACCACCATCATGACGATGATGACGACGATGATGATGACGATCATCATGAGGGCGGTAAACATCACGGACATCATCACCACCACCACCATCATCACCACAATGCCGACAGCTCTTACCAGGTCGAAGAGTACGGCATCGGTTCCTTCGTATATTTCCGTCGCCGCCCGTTCGACCGTCAGAAGCTGATCTCTCTCGCTGAGAAGTGGCCGAGAGCAATCATCCGCTGCAAGGGTATGATCTGGTACGCTGAAGAACCGGAAATGAGCTACATCTTCGAGCAGGCCGGTCATCTCATCCAGGAAATGCAGAGCGGCCGTTTCCTCGCATCCGCTGACCAGGCAGCTATCGACCGCGTGCTTGAGAAGTATCCGCAGGTTCGCGAAATGTGGGATCCGAAATACGGCGACCGCATGCAGAAGCTGGTCTTCATCGGCCAGAATATGGACAGAAAGGGTATTGAGGCAGCACTTGACGAATGCCTGACTGACCTTTAATAAACACTGTTCTCACTTCACGGGCGGGATACAGGAGCGCAGGAATCTGAATCCGCACCAAAAGACAAAGTATAAGGCTGTCGCACCAGACGGTGTCACCACTATATATGGCAGACATTTGCAAATATCGTCTGCCATATATAATGGTGGCTCGCCTTGATGCGACAGCCTTTCTTTTATTATTATTTATATTGAAAAGAGAAAGCCCTGACTTAGTTGGCAGCGGCTTCCAGCCTGTCACTGATAAACCCGGCCACACTGCTCGGCTCAATGTCAAGTATATAGCCGAACTCGCCGAACAGGATCCTCTCGGCCTCGCGGAAAATCCTTTCATCCGCACTGTGGAATTTCTTTCCTGTCCGCACTTTCTCCGCATGCTTGTTGCGCAGCGTGTGGAGCAGTGCCATCATCTCACGGTAATCACAGCGGGAAATGATTTTATTGAACGACTCCATGCGCTCCTTGTCATTGTCGATCCATACCGACTCACAGTCCGGTATGTTGTCGATGGTCTGAAGGACCTCGTCCTTCTCGGGCAGGCTTTTCATCTTGTCACTGCCTGCGTCCGTCGGAATATAGATCTTAGTACCTCTGTCATAAACCGGCACGAGCACATAGTACTGGCGGATTCCATATCTCGATAAGTCACGCTCGATAATCTCAGTTACTTTACACACACCTTCCGGCACATGCATCACAGCATCATTAATCCCTATATTTTTCATCTCTTTTTACCTGGTACTCCGGATATTTGTACCTTCTTCGGATCATACGGTTAATTCTTTCCTAAAAAATTTTACCACAATTTTACTTTTCAAGTAAGTTGGCGATTTTTACGTAATTTTTTGCAAATAAATCCTCTTTCTGGGTAAAAAAACGAATATATGAACATGAAGTGGGGCTGTCTTCATACGACAGCCCCATCTCATAGGGAATGAATATGTATGCTGAGTGCGGAATGGGTAAACCGCTCAAACCATCTGTTCCGGATGGAACACTTTATCAAACTCCTCCTCTGTCAGGAATCCGAGGGCAGTGCACGCCTCCCTGAGGGAAGTGTTCTCATCAAAAGCTTTGTGGGCAACTTTAGCAGCGTTCTCATAACCGATATAAGGATTCAGCGCTGTGACAAGCATGAGGGAATTGTGAAGGTTGTGCCTCATTTTCTCCCCATTTACTTTAATTCCTGCCGCACAGTTGTTATTGAATGCCATAATAGATTCAGACAACAGTCTCGCCGACTGCAGGAAGTTGTAAATCAGGACCGGCATGAATACGTTCAGCTCGAAATTACCCTGGGAAGCCGCCATGCCGACTGCAACATCGTTGCCCATGATCTGGACCGCGACCATTGTGACCTGCTCACACTGGGTCGGGTTGACTTTTCCGGGCATAATCGATGAACCGGGCTCATTTGCCGGAATCGTGATCTCACCGAGACCCAGGCGGGGACCGGATGCGAGCCAGCGGACATCATTTGCAATTTTCATCATATCGCAGGCTGTCGCTTTAATCGCTCCGTGGGCGAATGTCAGCTCGTCCTTCGACGTCAGCCCATGAAACTTATTAGGTGCCGTCACAAACTCCTTGCCGGTGATTCCTGCAACTTCCAGGGCCACCTGCCGGTCAAAACCGTCCGGCGCATTGAGTCCTGTGCCGACCGCCGTGCCGCCGAGAGCCAGCTCATGAAGCGGACCTGCCGCAAGACGAATTAGTTCCGCATCTTTTTCAAGAGAACTTCTCCATCCGGATACTTCCTGGCAGAACTTGATCGGTGTCGCGTCCTGCAAATGCGTTCTTCCCGACTTAACGACCTCCGGATTCTCACTCTCTATCCGCCTGAAGGTTTCAATTAAAGTCTCAACAGCCGGAAGCAGTCGGTCTTCAAGGGCACACACTGCCGCGATATGCATAGCTGTGGGAAAAGTGTCATTGGATGACTGGCTCATGTTAATGTCATCGTTCGGATGGCAGAGTTTCTTTCCCGCGATCTGGTTAGCCCTGTTGGCTATCACTTCATTGGCATTCATGTTGGATTGTGTGCCGGATCCCGTCTGCCATACGACAAGCGGAAACTCATTGATCAGAGTCCCATCTATGACTTCATCACACGCGGCGGATATAGCCTCCAGTTTCTCATCTGTCATTCGATTGCCCACAAGAACATTATTGGCCCTGGCTGCCGCCTTCTTCAGTATGCCGAAAGCGCGCACGATTTCCCGGGGCATAGTCTCAATTCCGACTCCGATCGGAAAGTTCTCGTGGCTGCGCTGTGTCTGTGCTCCCCATAAGCGATCCGCAGGGACTCTGACCTCTCCCATCGAGTCATGTTCGATCCGATACTCCATTAATTCTCCTCCAACTTGCTTCATTTTTATTGTGTGTCTTTTCCCGAAACAGTTCGGCGTTTTCGACGCGGTCTCCTGTCCTGGGAAGGAAGCGGTCTGAACATACCTATAATGACAAGCCCGATTGCAAGTATCGCTCCGGTGAAGATTGCAATCATGTTATCTGTAATTCCGAGAGCGAGAGCGGCTGCTCCAAGGACCACGCAAGTCATCGCCAGCGCAAGTATCACATGGACCAGCCGGTCAAATGCGCGGCCCGCAACGATTCTCCTCCTGCGCCTTGCTTTTCTTTTCCTCTGATTATATTCCGATGCCACATAGTAGGCAGGACCGAGATCCCTGATGACCGCCCGGGCATCCCGCCCTACAGGTCTCTCTCCCTCCATATAATCCTCCAGCATCTCGTAAATAACTTCTTTCAGGTCTCTTTCCGCCTTCAGCCTCTCGAGAGGCGGTATATATCTCATGACATCTGCTACATATCTGTCAATAATTCTCTCAACCACCGTCTGCCTCCGTTTATCCGACGTCCTTCATGATGTCCTTCATTGCGTCGGACATATGATTCCACTGCTTTGCCAGGGCGTCTCTCACTCTTTTTCCCTCATCCGTAATGCAGTAATACTTTCGCGGTTTTGAACTGCTGGTGTCCCATCGGTCTTCGAGGAGTCCCTGGGAAGAGAGTCTCCTGAGCAGCGGATAAAGAGTGTTAGATTCTACCGGTATTCCCTTCTCCGCCAGCTGTTCTACCAGTCCATATCCATGTACAGGTTCATCGAGACAGCACAGACAGACGAGGACGATCGTCCCTCGCCGCATTTCCATAGTAAGTGCCGCTTCGATATTCTCCCTTCCCATAATTCCCCTCTTGTCTGCCGGATCTGCTCCGGCTCGGGAGTACTCTCTCTCCCTGCTCTATATAAGTACACTCCCCAGTATACTGATATAATTCAGCCATTAATGACCTTTACTAAAACCGCGTCTTCTGCATATCATATGACTTTATTACATATGACAGCCATTATACTGTGTATTACACATTATATTAAATTTTATTTATTATGAATTATATATTATAGCTGAATTATTATTAATAACAGCTAAATTATAATGTGTATTGCACAGCATGTCAATAAAAAAGCAGGTCCTCCTCGCTACAAAAAAAGCTGCCACACCAAATCGGTATGGCAGCGTAGCGTTGCATATTCACATGACAGTATAGTCTTTCTAAAAGACCCGGATCACATTTTATTCTTCATTGTAATCCTCATCATAGTTCTCTTCTTCAGTATTTTCTTCGTCTTCCGTATAAGTCTCTTCCTCAGTATATTCTTCCTGAGTATCCTCCCCGGCGTTCTCACTCACAGCCTCTGCTGATTCCTCCGGAGCCTCTTCCTGAGTCTCTTCCACACTCTCAGCGGTAGCGTCGCCCTGAATCTTTGCGTTATCAAGAATAATATCACATGCCAGATAATACCTGACAGTCATATCAATATTTTCGCTTGAAATGCCATTTGCAACAGCAGCATCTTCGGAAGCGTAGCCCGATGAAGAAAGAAGCTCATTTTTCTTCGAGCGGTAAACCTGATCATCTTCGTCGATGCCCTCTTTCTCCATGATTGCCGTGGCCACCAGGTAAGATTTTACATACCTTTTGGCATTCTCGCTGATAGCCGCCTCAGTGACCCCATATTCCGCGAGGAAGTCCTCATATTTCATGTCAAGCTTTTCCGCGGATCTTGCATACTGGTCCTGACTATATTTTGTCCAGGTCTCAATCATGTCTTCCGGATAAGCGAGAACTTCTGATTGATCGAAGACCGCGAACCACGCATCTGTGCGGAGCTTAGTGTCAGCCTCCGCTGTAAGGCCTGCAGTGACTTCTTCAAGCTTAGCCGCTTTATACTCATCAACGCTCTGTCCGAAATACATTCTCGTCCAGTCAGCAGTCGGCTCACCGAGAGCTACAGAAACGCGGGTGATTGTGATATTATAGGTCGCAGTCTTGCCGGCGATGTCGCGATTGTCATATTCTTCAGGGAACTCAACATCAATCGTCAGACTGTCGCCCTGCTTGTGACCCATCAGCTGGCTTTCAAATGACTCCGGGAATGTCCCCTGACCGATTTTCAGATCGTAATTCGTAGCCGAGGAACCGGCAAAGCTCTCACCGTCGATCAAGCCTTCATAGTCCATAGTCACCCAGAAGTAATCCGCGATTTCCATATCCGGAACGTCGATCCTGTACTGATTAAGGTCTATATCGTAAGCCTCTTTCAGATCGGCATCTGTCACCTCCACGGCATCTTTTGTGAGTACAACACCTTTGTATTCCGGTACGCGCACGAACCTGTCAATACCGGTATCTTCAAGAGTCTCCTCAACAACAGGAACCGTGCTCTCATCTGCCGGCAATGCATTGGTTCCGGCTCCGCCGCCCGCGGCGCAGCCGCAAAGGCATAGAATTGCGGCACATGTAGTTGCAAGAATTCTTTTCTTCATTTTTCCACCTCACAAAAATCATAGAATACTTCTGGTTTCCTCGTCGCCGGTCCCCTTATGATAGAGAACAATCGCTTCATAAGGTTTCAGGTCCAGTGTCATGATGCCGCCTGTGACAAGATATTTTTTCGGGCTTGTCGAATAACCGTCTCTGTCCGTGGACAGAAGCTTCACCATTTTCGTGTTGGCTGTCTGTGTGATTCCGATCTCCCAGACCGGTATTTCTGCCGGGAGCGGATCTTCGCCCGCATTGACAGCAATCACGAACTGCTCCTCCTCGTCGAAGCGTCCGTATGAAATAAAGTTGTAACCTGATCCCAGCTCCTTGATAGAGCCGGTCCTCAGAGGCTCATACTTCTTGTGGAGACGGATCGCCATCTTATAAAAATCAATGAGAGAGCGGTCTTCATGTCCCCACGGATACGTCCGGCGATTGTCCGGATCCGTAAATCCGACGACGCCGGCCTCATCACCGTAATACAGGGTCGGAGCCCCAATAAAAGTCATCTGAATCAAAATTGCTTCCCGCATGACCGGTACGACGATACCCTTGCCGGCTGCCTCGGAGCCGAGCTGAGAGACGCGGCCGACAATGTGATTCGTTCTGGTAAGGAATCTCGAATGGTCGTGGTTGTCCAATTCGTTCATTGCACTGAGAAGAGACGGCCCCATAAAGCTGGCCATATGGTACCGCATGGCACTGGTAAATACCTCTCCGTTGCCGAGCAGATCCTCTCTGAACTCGTCACTGTGCTTCTCCATGCCTGTAAGGAACCAGGATACCGGCTCCATGAACGCGTCATAGTTCATGACGGTGTCCCACTGGTCTCCCCCAAGCCATTTGCTTGCATCGCCATAGTGCTCGGCAAGAATGAGCGCGTCCGGATTGACAGACTTGACTGCTTTTCTGAACTCTCTCCAGAAATAATGATTGTAATCACGCGTATGGCCCAGATCGGCAGCGACATCAAGCCGCCATCCGTCGATATTATAGGGCGGGGAAGCCCACTTCTTTCCTATGCGCAGGATATAATCGAACAGTTCCCCGCTCTCCTCGTAATTCAGCTTCGGAAGAGTGGCATGTCCCCACCATCCGTCGTAAAACTCATTGTATGGCCAGGCATGCTCATTGTTGAACTTGAAAAATGAGTGATAAGGGCTGTCCTTAGCGACATATGCTCCCACTTCATAACCCGGCTGATTTTCATAGATCAGTTCGCGGTCCAACCATTTGTTGTAGGAGCCGCAGTGATTGAACACGCCGTCCAGAATAAGCTTCATCCCTCTGCGGTGGATTTCAGCGGATAACTCAGCGAGCACGGCATCTGATGCCGCCAGATTCACCGGATCTGTGGATCTTGTAATATATCTCGTTGCATGCTGGTTGTTCCTGTCATCCCATCCGAGGAGACTGCCTTCATCTTTAACTATTTTCCCAAAATGCGGATCGACATGGTCATAATCCTGAATATCATACTTGTGATTCGACGGTGATACGAATATCGGATTGAGGTATATGACTTCAACCCCGAGATCCTGCAGATAATCAAGTTTTTTCATAATACCTGCAAGGTCTCCGCCGTAGAAGTTGCGCACATCCATGTTCTCAGGCGGCTGATTCCAATCCGTAACCTTACGGGAGAACTCGTTCAGATATGTATATTCGCGGGACAGCACATCGTTGGTCGGATCTCCGTTGCAGAAGCGGTCCGTATAAATCTGATACATGACTGCTCCGTGGGACCACTCCGGTGTCGAAAAACCGGGGACAATGCGAAAGCTGTTGCGCTCGCTCAGGTCTCTCGTGATACCCATCTTATTGTAATAGCATGTGGCCGACTCGACCTGCAGTTCAAAGTAATACAGGACCTTTTCCGTTCCCAGATGGATCGTTGTCTCATAAAAATCAAATCCGCCCTTCACCTCCGCGAGGTCCATTTTCTGCCTCACGGAGCCGCTGATCAGATACACGGCGTCCACATTATTCTTCATTGTGCGCAGACGGATGGTTACATCATCGTATTCCTTCGGCTGTGCCGGTCTCCGGTAGTGGCCGGTCTCATCGCTGAAGACCGCTCTCTTCCGAAAAACAGGACGCATCAGCGAAACATATCTCATCCGACGATACTCTTTCGTGCCGTCTCGTTCCATGTTTTCAACTCCTCTTTTACAGATCCGCGCTGCGCGCTCCCGCGCACCCGCGAATCAGGTATACTCCCCTTATTCTCCTATAAACCCTGAGGCCTCATCAGCCAGTGTCTCACGGTTCTCGAACAGTGCTTCGAATTCCTCTCTGCTGATTTTTTCCTTCTCCAGCAGCAGCTCAGCACACGCATTCAGTACATCCCGGTATTCCAGAATAATGCTGCGAGCATTCCTGTAGCACTGATCAATTATGGCTTTGACTTCCTCATCGATCTCATCCGCCGTGCGTTCGCTGTAACTCCTGGTCTTTTCAAAATCCCGGCCGATGAACACTTCGCCGGATTCATCGTCATAAGATATGAGCCCCATCTTCGATGACATTCCGTACTTCATGACCATCGCTTTTGCGAGAGCCGTCGCCTGCTTAATATCCTGGGATGCGCCTGTCGTGATATCTCCGAACCGGATTTCCTCAGCGACCCTTCCTCCGAGATCCACAGTTATCTCTTCAAGCATACGGCTTCGAGTGTTAAATATCTCATCTTTCTCCGGCAGCGGCATCGTGTAGCCTGCCGCACCCTGTCCGGTCGGTATTATGGATACAGAATAGACAGGTCCCACCTGCGGCAGCACATGGAATAAAATGGCATGACCAGATTCATGATATGCCGTGATTTCCTTATCCTTTCGGGACATGACCTTGCTGCGCTTTTCAGCACCGATACCGACCTTGATAAAGGCCTGGCGGATATCATTCTGAATAATATACGGTCTCCCGCTGCCGGCAGCATAAATGGCTGCCTCGTTCAGCAGATTTTCAAGATCCGCCCCGGAAAATCCCGCCGTCGTCTGGGCGATCTGATCCAGATCAACGTCGTCGCTGAGAGGTTTGTTCTTGGCATGTACTGCAAGAATCTCCCTGCGGCCTCTGACATCCGGCATTCCCACCGCGACCTTCCGGTCGAAGCGTCCCGGCCTTAAGATGGCAGGGTCAAGAATATCCACACGGTTGGTCGCAGCGAGAACGATAATTCCCTCATTTACCCCAAAACCGTCCATCTCTACCAACAGCTGATTAAGCGTCTGCTCACGTTCGTCGTGACCGCCGCCGAGACCTGCGCCGCGACGTCTGGCAACCGCATCGATCTCGTCAATGAACACGATGCAGGGGTGATTATTCTTGGCGTCCGTAAACAGGTCGCGAACGCGGGAGGCACCGACGCCGACGAACATTTCCACAAAATCGGAACCTGAGATTGAGAAGAAGGGAACACCTGCCTCGCCGGCAACTGCCTTGGCAATCAGAGTTTTACCTGTTCCGGGAGGTCCGACAAGCAGCACACCCTTGGGTATTCTTGCCCCGAGAGCCGTATACTTTGCCGGATCCCTCAGGAAATCCACGAGTTCCTCAAGATCCTGCTTCTCCTCCTCAAGACCTGCTACGTCATCAAATGTGACAGACTGCTCATCGGCAGTCGTCATTCTCGCCCGGCTCTTTCCGAAATTCATCATCTGTGCGTTCGTCCCGCCGCCCTGTCTATTCATCAGAACAAAGAAGAGCATGAAAATGCCGGCAGCCGCAATAATCAGGAACACTGAGTTCATCATCGAATTATCAGCAGGAATATCGTCGACAGCGATTTCGACACCGTCATACTTCGAGGCATCCTTCTCGACTTCGCGGACGTCCGTCACATACATCCGATGAATTTCATTTTCCTTCATTCGGATTATGATCTGACCTGTCGTACCCTGTGCGTTCGGCCGGATCGTGACAGATACAACATCTCCCTTCTCGAGAGATTCTGTAAACTCTTTATATGTAAATAAATCTTTTGTTTCAAACCTGCCCGCAAAATAATAATACGTCATCACAAGGACAAATATTGCCAGCAGATAAGTCAATATTCTTCTAGAAGGTTTTTCCGTCAATTTTCCTCACCCGTTAATACTATTTCTCCGATATAGGGGAGATTCCTGTATTTCTGCTGGTAATCCATTCCGCAGCCCACGACGAAGCGGTCCTCGATCTCGAAACCGAGATAGTCGACCTTGACGTCACGCACGCGTCTGTCCGGCTTGTCGAGAAGCGTGCAGAGCCTGATGGAGTTCGGCTTCCTCTCGCGCATGAGCCCCATAAGATAATACAGGGTCCTGCCGGAATCGATAATGTCCTCTACAATAAGGACATCCTTGCCGATCAGCGGCTCATCAAGGTCCTTGATGATCTTAACAATACCGGATGACTTTGTATCATCGCCGTAACTGGATACAGACATAAAGTCGAGGGATACCGGAACATCCTCCGAAATTCTTTTGGAGAGAGCTGTCATGAAATAAACACCGCCCTTAAGGACGCAGACCATATGCACCTGTTTTCCCGCGTAATCACGGCTGATCTGCTCTCCCAGC
Organism: Lachnospiraceae bacterium; assembly: GCA_045112155.1. Taxonomy (GTDB): domain Bacteria; phylum Bacillota; class Clostridia; order Lachnospirales; family Lachnospiraceae; genus Chordicoccus. The sequence goes on along the minus strand of JBGUHN010000067.1, from coordinate 12,365 downwards.
TCCTTCGTTCTCTGCTCTATCTCTTCTTCTGTTATCATGATTTTAATGTTGTCTTGCATCTTATTCCTCCGTCTTAGTCCTGGAAAATGTCATAACGAGTGCCCTCGTCGTTTTCTCATCTGTTCTGCAGGATTCACCGCTCCTCATTCCGATTGCCCACAAAATCTCACTTCCGCGTGTGACCAGCGGAATCCGATTCCGAAGTTCCTTATCAACTTTCATGTCCGTGAGATAATTTGAGAAGCTTTTCCGTCTCCCATCAGGATTTATCACTATAAAATCGCCGGGCAGACGGGTCCTCAGTTTAAGAGTATCCTCTATTTTATCATAATCGAACGTTTTCGTATACATATTTTGTGGAATGACAGCACCGTCACATTCAAGAATTTTAACATTCAGGACGCCATTCTCCAGGGCAAATGTACCCGGAGTAAGAACATTCTCGGAGAGCGGCTCTTTTTCATCTCGTTTTATTCTTCTGCAGATGCATACGCCTCCCGTCTTCCTGACGGCCAGAAGGCGGTAGGGAAGATCTATACGGCGGCCGGTTTCATTGGCATATAGCTTCAGGATATCCTCAACGTGCCCTCTCGTAAAATCTTTTTCAGTCCCGGCAAGTTCACAAAGCGATCTCTTAATAATCAGGGACTGCATGAGATGGGGTTCCGCGAGAATTGACTCCGCGATAAATACCGCATCCTCCTCACTTTTCACATACTCTCTCTGCCTGACCTCACACTCAGACTCGAGGAAATCCGTGACCTCCGCGGCTTCCCTGGAGAGCATTGCCAGGTGAAGTCCCGCCTTCTTATTGACCATCTCCTCCGTTTTGGGGAGCAGGATGTGCCTTACGGCATTCCTTGTAATTTCCGTGTCAAGGTTGGTCGAATCCGTGCAGTAAGAAAGCCCTGCCCGCATAAGGCAGTCCTCAATCTCCGACCGGTTCGCGCAGAGGAGCGGTCTTATGTAAGATCCGCGTACCGGCCGAAGCGAAGCAAGCCCTTTAATACCTGTGCCACGGGCTGCATTCATAAAGACAGTCTCCGCGAGGTCATCCATATGATGGGCGAGCGCAGTCTTCTGCGCGCCGGTCTCTTTCATGAGCTGCGAAAAAATCTGCCGGCGGGCATAGCGGCCGGCTTCCTCGATCGTCATATTCATCTGCGCCGCAAGATAAGGCACATCACGCCTTTCGACCCGCAGAGGTACACCTAACTTTTCGCATATCTCTGCCGTGTGCGCGGCGTCTCGCTCCGCCTCCTCACCTCGTATCCCGTGTACCACGTGACAGGCTGTGAGTTTTATGTCCAGCTTTCTTCGAAGCGACCAGAGAATGTAAAGGAGACAGACAGAATCCGCGCCTCCTGAGATCCCGACGATCAGAGAATCTCCCGGCGCGGTCATCTTATTCTCCCGCATAAATCTTTCAACTTTTCTGATCATAAATCCTCCGATTCATCCGGAAAAGCTGTCCCACATATCGAAAAACGACTGCGCATGGCAACGCGCCATATGCAGTCGTGCTCCGGCATAAATAAGACAGCTTCGCGTCATTTTTTCCCGTCATCCTTTTTGAAGATGATATCCCCTTCATCCACCAGACCGAGCTTTTCCCGGGCGACCTCACGGATATATTCGTCCGTATTCATGTATTCCTCGAGCTCCTCGAGTTCCTCTTTCCTGGCTTCCTCGTCTTTGATCTGATCCTCAAGCTCAGCCTTGGTCGCAAGCGCGCTGTCGATTTTCTTGTTCAGACGATATCCTCCGATAAAGAGTGCCGCGAAAAGAATGCAGACGACCAGCAGGATCATCATCATCGTATTCTTCATTATCTTTCGCTCGCGCGACAGCCTTGTCCTTCTTTTCCCCATAAAGATCAACCCCTTAAATACCTTTATTAGAATTTTACACCAACGCAGGGACAAAGTAAACTGCGCCGTTAAATGTAGCGGTACATCTCAGCGGCATTTTCCTTCTTGGTTGAATCAACGATGCGGGTCACCTCAGCGCGCACGGTACGCTCACCGAACCCGATCTCAATGACGTCTCCGATCTTTACATCGTACGATGCCTTGGCCGGTTTGCCGTTCACCGTGACGCGGCCGGCGTCGCAGGCCTCGTTCGCGATCGTCCTTCGCTTGATCAGCCTTGACACTTTCAGATACTTATCAAGTCTCATATAGCTTTTCCCCTTTCCTTCACACTCTCACTGATATTAAAGAGCGGGAGGATAAAACCTCCCGCCCGACTTATCATCTTTTTCTGCCCGCTGCAGTATATTATTTCTTGCCGTTGACAAGATCCTTTAATGCCTTGCCTGCTTTGAACTTCGGAGTTCTGGAAGCCTGAATTTCCATCGCATCGCCGGTCTGCGGATTTCTTCCCTCGCGTGCAGCACGCTGAGAAATTTCAAATGTGCCAAAGCCGACAAGCTGTACCTTGCTGCCCTTCTTGAGTTCTTCGGATACAACATCGATGAAAGCCTTAACTGCTGCTTCTGAATCTTTCTTTGTCAGACCTGTTTCATTCGCGATTGCCGCAACCAGTTCTGTTTTGTTCATTGTACTTCCTCCTTAATTTCACATTACATATATAATAGTCAACCCCTCAGCAAGAGTTTACTTATTTATATCTCTTTTAATGCGTAATGTCAAGGATAATGGGCGCATCTAATCAGAAACAATCAAAGGCGTGCGCGCTTCCTCAAACGCTAAAGGTGCTGATTTTATCGGGTTTTTCAACTGCGGTTTTTTTCTATTTCGTGCTTTGCAAATGCGACCAGGCTGTCATGCTCATTCATATCCGGATCCTCTACGACAAGCTTCAGAGCAAGATTCAGGATCCTGCCGACTTCTTTTCCCGTGACTCCGAGGGCAAGCACGTCGTTGCCGTTTATAGCCAGATCGGACAGTTTCACGCAGTCCCGATTCTTTAAGACATCATCATAGACATCACTCACCGCCTGCACTCGGTCGAACTTGTCATCCAGACCGAACTCGCTCTTGGCGCTGTTGTCAGCCCACTGCACTTCCAGGAAAATCGGGAAGAGATCATCGCCGATCTTATTCAGCGCCCATCTCACGGCCGTCGGCTCCGGTTCCGGACGGTAGTCATGATATTTCACGAGTTTGGTTACAATAGACGATGTCTCATTGTCGAACTTGAGCCGCTTCAGAATATCCTTGGCAATTTCCGCGCTTATCTCAGCGTGGCCCGGGAAATGATCATATCCGCGGTCATCTGTAACCCTCGCGGCAGGCTTGCCCAGATCATGGAGCAGCATGGTAAGCCTAAGGATCTTGTCCGGTCTGCAGGCGACCAGCGCATGCAGCGTGTGCTCACCGACATTATACATATGATGCACAGAGTTCTGAGGAGTATTCATCGCCACATCGAACTCAGGCATTATGACGGCTGTGATTCCCGTGTCGTAAAGATCGACCCACCGTTCCGGATTCGGAGAGGTCAACAGCTTGACGATCTCCATCTGGATCCTCTCGGCACTCACCTTTCTGAGGTTCTCCGTGTGTCTCGTAATTGCCGCGCGTGTTTCTTCCTCAATATCAAAATCGAGCTGGGCCGCAAAGCGCACAGCCCTGAGAATGCGCAGGGCATCCTCATCAAATCTGGCGTCCGCGTCGCCGACGCATCTGATCAGTTTGTTCTCAAGGTCTGAAATTCCTCCGTACATATCGACAAGCCCGGTCTTCTCGTTGTAAGCCATCGCGTTGATCGTGAAATCACGCCTCAGCAGGTCCTCCTCGAGATTCGGGGTAAAAGTAACTTCCGACGGATGGCGGCCATCCTCGTATTTACCGTCGACCCTGTATGTCGTCACTTCAAATCCCTCATCGCCCTGCATGACTGTGACGGTTCCATGGGCGATTCCCGTGTCAATTGTTCTTCTGAAAAGTGCCTTTACTTCCTCAGGTTTCGCTGAAGTAGTTATATCCCAGTCCTCAGGTTTCCTTTGGAGAATACTGTCCCGCACACATCCGCCAACCACGTACGCCTCATATCCATGTGCATCGAGTTCATCTAAAATGTTTCTGACTTTAGACGGCAGTTCAATATTCATAAACATGATCCTTTCGATTACTAAGGCGGAAACCCACTGCTTTCAAGCAAGCGGAGAAGCCTTGTGAAATTTATTTTGAATCAGGTAAGGGCCGGCTATATCGAAAAAGCCAGCCCTTTAGATTTCAGTAATTCCTATGTGTCAGTTTAATAAGCTTTGCCCCAGCAGACAAGCTTTCTTGCTTTCTTTCCGCAGCAGACACAGACTGCGTCCTCCGGTGTCTCCGGCTCACCGAACGGCATACAGCGTGATGTGCATGTTGTATCTTCCTTGATCTTGTTCTCGCATGCCACGTCTCCGCACCAGAAAGCTCTGATAAAGCCGGGCTTTGTATCTGCGAGTGTCTTGAACTCTTCATAGGTAGCAGCTTCGTAGGTATGCTCCTTGCGGAACTTCTTCGCGCGCTCGAACATGTCTTTATGGATCGCATCAAGCAGCTTTGCGGCTTCCACGGCAACATCATCGATTTTCACAGAAATCTTTTCTCTTGTGTCGCGGCGGACGATCACGCATTCGCCCTTTTCGATATCCTTCGGTCCGATCTCCACACGGAGCGGGAATCCGCGCATCTCCTGCTCGGCAAACTTCCATCCGGGTGATTTCGCCGGATCCGCGTCCACGCTGACACGAATTCCTGCCTCCCTGAGGCTGGCAGCGATCTCATCAGCCTTGTCAAGGACACCCTCGGCCTTCTGTCGGATCGGTATGACAACGCACTGAGTCGGAGCGATCTTCGGAGGAAGAACAAGACCCGAATCATCGCCGTGGACCATGATGACCGCACCGATCAGACGTGTAGTCATGCCCCATGAAGTCTGATGGACATACTTTAACTTGTTGTCTCTGTCCGTGAACTGAATGCCGAAAGCCTTCGCGAATCCGTCTCCGAAATTGTGGCTGGTGCCGGACTGAAGTGCTTTGCCGTCATGCATGAGTGCTTCGATCGTGTAGGTTGATTCGGCACCCGCAAATTTCTCCTTGTCAGTCTTTCGTCCGCGAATGACCGGAATCGCAAGCACATCCTCAAGGAAATCAGCATACAGATTGAGCATCTGTACAGTCCTCTCCTCTGCTTCCTCCGCAGTCGCGTGCGCTGTGTGGCCTTCCTGCCACAGGAACTCTCTGGAGCGGAGGAACGGACGCGTCGTCTTTTCCCAGCGGACAACACTGCACCACTGATTATAGAGTTTCGGCAGGTCTCTGTATGACTGGATATCCTTCTGGTACAAGTCACAGAACAGAGTCTCAGAAGTCGGTCTTACACACATTCTCTCCTGAAGCTTTTCTCCTCCGCCATGTGTGACCCAGGCGACTTCCGGGGCAAATCCCTCAACGTGATCCTTCTCCTTCTGAAGAAGACCCTCGGGAATGAACATGGGAAGATATACGTTCTGCACACCGGTCTCCTTGAACCGGCGGTCGAGTTCCGCTTTGATGTTCTCCCAAATCGCGTATCCGGCCGGCTTGAAGACCATGCAGCCCTTTACAGATGTGTATCCTATAAGCTCTGCTTTTTTAACGACATCCGTATACCACTGGGCAAAGTCGACATCCCTCGCTGTAATTTCTGATACCAGTTTGTTATCTGCAGCCATAATAATCTATTAACTCCTCTTCAACATCAGGTGTTGGAACTGCCGTATTAGACCGTATCACAACTATACATGGCAGGCATGTGCCAATAACGTCTGCCATGTATAGCCGCGGCACATCTTAATGCGGCAGCCCGCACCTGGCTACTTTACAGTGTAATTTTTATTTCGCGGTTCGTGTGCGTATACTGATAGTAGCGCACACCTGCCGCGTCGAACATTCGCTTGGAAGCGATGACGCTCGGAGTATCCGCATACTTGTCACTGTCGTAGATGACAGTGCGGATACCTGCCTGAATAATAGCTTTCGCACACTCGTTGCACGGGAACAGTGACACATAGATCTTCGCCCCCTCGAGACTGCCTCCCCTGTAGTTCAGGATCGCGTTCAGCTCACTGTGGGTCGAATAAAAATACTTATTCCTCAGCGGGTCTGTGCCGTCGCGGTTCCACGGGAACTCATCGTCAGAGCATCCCTTGGGGAATCCGTTATAGCCCATAGAGAGAATTTTGTTATCGGCACTTACTATGCATGCACCGACCTGTGTGTTCGGGTCCTTTGACCTCATACCGGCCAGAATCGCGACACCCATAAAATATTCATCCCAGCTTAAATAGTCGACTCGCTTAAAATTCATTCCATTCACCTCCCCGGCAGGGCAGCACGATTACTTCGTTCCGAAAATACGGTCACCGGCATCGCCGAGGCCCGGGACAATATAGCCGATATCATTCAGATGGTCGTCAAGCGCTCCGACATAAATGTCGACATCCGGCTCTGCGTCCTGAAGCTTCTTAAGACCTTCCGGAGCCGCAATAATGCACAGGAAACGGATATTCTTGCAGCCGTGCTTCTTCAGCTGTTCAATCGCGTCGACAGCGGAACCGCCTGTTGCCAGCATAGGATCAACGACAAAAACGTCTCTCTCCTCAATATCAGCCGGCAGCTTGCAATAGTATTCAACCGGCTGCATCGTTGCCGGATCGCGGTACAGACCGATATGTCCGACTTTGGCTGCCGGAAGCAGAGTCTGCATACCGGGGACCATGCCGAGGCCTGCGCGGAGGATCGGAATAATCGCCAGTTTCTTTCCTGCAAGGCGCTTCGCGATCGTGTGGCCCATAGGTGTCTCGACCGGATACTCCTCCAGCTCAAGATTTCTGGTAGCTTCATAGCACTCAAGCGTTGCAATCTCGCCGACCAGCTCTCTGAAATCCTTAGAACCTGTATCAATATCTCTGATAAGTCCGATTTTGTGCTGAATTAACGGATGATCCATAATTACTGTCTTGCCCATTTTGTGCTCTCCTCTTTTAATTATATTAGAGCCGTTTGTTCCCCCAGACTGGAGAAAAGATCCGGCTGTGATGCACTTATTATGCTTCTATAACAGAATGACCCGCAGCCTTGAGCAGGCGGTTCATAATAGCCTGACCCATGCGCGGCGTATCAAAAGCCTCAGAATATATGATATCTACACCATCATCATCAAAGTCTCTCAGGACTGAAAAAAGGTGCTGGGCGATCTCCTTATCGGATTCAATACTTCCGATATCACGCACATGACCGCCTGTGTACCGCATGGCGGTCTCATCTGTCGCAATGACCCCGACTGTCTTCCCCAGAAGGGCATCCCTGCCGGCAAGTTCATTGATCTTCGCGATGACCGCTTCCTTATCTCCTGTCACTATACTGAGCCTGGCTTTCGGCGCATAGTGGCGATAAGCCATGCCCGGTGCTCTGGGCTTTTGATCAGACACACCGTCCGGCGCTATGATTGCAGGGTCGATCGTCACCTCGCCGAGAATCTCTCGGAGCTTCTGCTCATTTACATATCCGGGTCTCAGGATGCACGGCACATCTCCCGTAAAGTCCACAATCGTAGACTCGAGACCTATTCGTACCTCTCCGCCGTCGATGACCATATCGATCCTGCCGTCAAGATCCTCCATGACGTGCTCTGCCCTGGTAGGACTTGGTCTTCCGGATGTGTTGGCTGACGGAGCAGCGATATAGCCTCCCGCTGCCCTGATCAGGGCAAGCGCAATCGGATGGTTCGGCATACGCACCGCGACTGTCGGGAGCCCTCCGCTGGTCTCATCAGGAACAATTGCCTTCTTCTTGAAGATCATCGTGACAGGCCCCGGCCACCAGACATCGGCAAGACGTATGGCAGCTTCCGGCACCTCTGCCGCTATCGGATAAAGATGATCCATGTCCGCTATATGGACAATAAGCGGATTATCCGACGGCCGTCCCTTGGCTGCATATATTTTCATCGATGCCTCCGGGTCAAGCGCGTTTCCGCCAAGTCCGTATACAGTCTCTGTAGGAAACGCAACGAGCCCTCCTTCCCGGAGAATCCTGCCCGCCCTGTCAATTTCATGCAGATCCGGATGTGCGGCATCCAGATGTAATAACTCTGTCTCCAAAAAATCGCCTCCGGTCGTCAGATTTTCTCGCCCGGCAGACGGAATGTTCCTTCATCCGCGAACGGATTTTTAAACATTTCATCGTCCGCAAACGCACCGAAATCATAGTCCGGAGCATCTGCGTCCTGTGGAATATCCCCAGTGTTCGATCCGGCAAGTTCGACCGGCATAGAGCCTGTATAATCGAGACGGAGGCCGTTCATTCCCACCTTGGAGAAATCGATCGTATCACCGGACACTTCACCCGCCGCATTTGATCCGGGCAGAGCCTCATCTTCATAATCATCGTCTTCGATCACAAAATCACCGAAACTGAAGTGTACGCCCTCTGACTCGAAATCATTTTCATCATAGCTGTCATAATCGTCCAGATCATCATCCGCCTTGTCCGAATATGCCGCACGCGGTGCCTCCTGATAAGACGGGCTCTGCGGAGCTGCCTGCTGAGTGGTATCCGCAGCCTCTGCAATATCCGAATCGATGTCATCGAAGGAAGCCGGCATGCGCTGCATGACCTCGTGGATTTCCTTATAAGCACGCATAAATCTCTTCTGGACTTCATTAATAAGATCAACAATCTCATTCATGTCCTCCTGAACTTTAGCGTACTGTTTCTTCCCCTCCGTCAGTCTGGCATCGATTTCGCCCTGTACTGCATCGAGCCTGGTCTTAGCCGCAAGATCCGCTTCAGCCATCGTCCGGTCATACTGGCTTCTGCTCTCGGCTGTCAGGCGGGCTGCCTCCTTCTGCGCGTCCGCGATGATCTTGTCGCCCTTCACCTGCGATTCATATACCAGAGATCCGATCTTTTCGTAATTGTCAATATAAGTGCGGTACTTGACCTCGACTTCATTTTCAAGTCGCTCATATTTGGCGTCCTTGCTCTGAATACGCTGCTTCAGCTCAGCGATCTGCTTTTCTTTCTCTGTCACATCCGCCCTTGCCTGTGCGACTTTTTGATTGGCGTCAGCCTCGATCTGCTTTATATATGCGAAGACCTCCTCTTTGTCAAAACCGCGCATGACTGTTCTGAACATCTGATCATCCATAGAATTCTCCCTTCCTGCTTAATAATCCTAATCAACTATATATTCCGTAATAAGGTCCCAGACATCCGCTTTCTCAAGTCCGAGCTTCCACTCAGCCACACCCGCGCAGTCCGCCGCGCGTATGAGTTTCAGCTTTTCTTCAAGCGAGGCATTGTTCTCCAGCCACATCTGGTAGCGGGTATTTCCGCTGTTCATTTCAACATATTCCTGTGCGCATACATCATCCCACACTGTTGACAAATTGTTGGAACGGATCCACTTCTCTGCTTCGAGCATCCCCATAGCACTTGCAGTAGGGATTCCGGGGCTGACGGTCTTCCACAGCCTCGTAAAGAAAGGTATCGCAATCACCGTCTGTTCCGCAGGGACTTCAAGAAGAGTATCCCTTATTCCGCTCTCAACGAACGGGAGAGACGCCACACTTCCTGCCTCCTCAGATCCGTTTATATGTTCATCATAACACATACAGATCACATAATCACATACTCTCGCCTGCTCTTTTCTATTCAGACTTTTCGTGTAGCGCGGGACGTAATCACATACGGAAAGAAACAGATCGTTCTTCCTGCACTCTGCTGACATTTCCCTGACGAACTCCAGAAAATACGGAGCACACTCATCAGAAATCTTCTCGATATCCAGACAGATGCCGTCGGCATTGACATCCAAAATTGCGTCCACCGAAGTGCGGATCATTTTCTCGCGCGCCGCCTCGGATGAGAGGGCTGCAAGAGTGGATTCGCTCGAATTCACCTGGCCGTCAAAATCATTCAGCACGCCCCAGACCAGAAGCCCTGCGCCATGAGCCGTCTCGACATAAGATTTGTTGGAAATCTCTGTCATGTCGCCGTCTTCCGAATCGAGGAAGAACCAGGTCGGCGCAATGACATTGATGCCCGTGACATCCGTCAGTGATTCCGCCAGAACATTATTTGCCGCATGAGACGTCGTCTGATGAAACGCCATATTGATCTTTTTGTCGAGCAGCTTGTGCGTATATACGAGTCCGCGGTCATCACGCGTTATCGTGACCGGTTCACTCTTGCCGTCTACGGCTTCCTCGCTGATATAGCCTCTATATCCGTCGGAAGTTATGACGTGAGCCCAGCCGTCGACTTCAGTATTCTCCTCGTCGACCAGCCTGAGACTTTCACCATCAATGGTCATTCGGAGTACAGGGCTCTTTATGCCTGCCTGATACCGGATAGGCGCTTTGTCCTTTGTCGCCCTGATCTGATTATACTCGCGGGCTGTACTGATCACGAGTCTCTGCGGCTCCGTGTATTCCTCACAGTCCATATCCGTATACTCCCTGACCAGATCCAGCGCAATATATACGCCGCCGTCAATGCTCCTTGCGTCAGCGGATGTCTCGCTGACAGAAAGCATATGTTTATCAGTCGGCGTCGTGACAATAAGTGTCGTTTTGTCGCCGGACACAAAAAAACTTCCGTTGATCTCATCAGCCGTCGTCTCATAAGGAAGATAAATCTTACCGTCGATCACCTTTGCAGGCACATCAGAAACCGTCTGATCGACCACAAGACCTATATCATTTTCCTCCGACAAGTTAAAATACCGGCTGCCGTCCATCACTTCTTTAGTCTCGGTAAAGCGGGTAACAACAAATGTCACGGCGCCCGCTACCGCTACCAGCAGCGCAAGTACGAGGACCACCCCGACCGGACTTTTTTTCTTCTTCATAACACGCCTTTCAGATTTCGTCAGTATCAAATGTATGCCGCGTATTACTCACACATTGTATTCCTTGACATAGTTAGAGTTATTTTAACATCTAATTGCCGATTCGTAAATGCAAAGAGCAAAAAAAGGCATTGCCGTGCCGCACCGGTACAGGTAGTGTCGTCAGGCAATGCCCCCTAATTTAAACGCATTAGCGGAATAAATCTGCCTTAAGCGCACAGACTTATTCCTATTTATTTAATTGTGATTGAAGGGAAATTCTATGATTGTTATGCTTTGAAGCACCACATCCTCTCTATTGAATACTTTATCTCGTGAAAATTTATAATCGGCAGACGAACATCTCCCGCGGAAGGCCTTCCATGGACGTTATTATAAATTTTCGGTCATTTTAGTCAATGGATTTTTTCAATTTCCATAATATCCTACCATTTTTCAGGCAAATTCCATAATATTCTACCATTTTTGAGGTCCTCCGGATCATCACTGACATAAATCAGTCGTTTACAGCCATGAGTGGGCTGCGTTATAATAATGATAAGAATACCCTTCTCATTGTCGCAGGTGAAACCGGGACTTTCCCCGGACACACAGCGCAAAACGCGGGGCATCAGAAAGTGGTTTGTATGAAACTTGAGAAAATCAATGATAATCAGATCAAATGCATACTGACATCCGAAGACCTGGCAGAACGCAGCATCCGGCTGAGCGAGCTTGCCTATGGCTCGGAAAAAGCACAGGAGCTGTTCAGAGATATGATGCAGGAGGCATTCCGGGAATTCGGCTTTACCGTGGACGGCGCACCGCTTTTTGTTGAAGCAGTACCTCTAAACATGGACACGATCGTCCTGATCATCACAAAGGTAGATGACCCGGACGAACTCGACACTCGCTTTTCCAAGTTCACAATGCCAAAAAATCAAGGGGCAGACATAAAAGACGCCCAGGGCGCGGATGACATTCTTGACGCGATCCATAAAATCTACGAGTCGAAGAAAAAAGCAGGCAGTCTGAGAGCCAAAAGCACCAAAGAGACCGCGGTCGAGCCGGTTCCGGCGGAAAACAATGAGACGGTCGATTTTATGAGGTGCTTCAGATTCCCGGATATGGATACGGTCATCAGCGCCGCTGCCAACATAGCAGGCTTCTACAGCGGCGAGAATTCACTTTACAGACAGGATAAGACCAATGAGTACCTGCTTGTCATCCACAAGGGCGATCACACTCCGGAGGATTTTAACCGGGTAGTCAATATCCTTTCCGAGTACGGCTCTCTGACAAAGTACAGAGCCGCCGCCGAGGCCTATATGAGCGAGCACGGCCGTGTGATATTGAAGTCCGACGCTGTCAGACAGCTGGCCGAATTGAGCTAAATAGAAAATGACTGCTGCCCGGGGCATAGAATGCCGGGGCAGCAGTCATTTTTTTGTGTCACAGACAAAAATAAACCCCCTGCTATGCAGGGGGATGAAAGATCTTCAGATTAAAGAAAGAGCTCCTGTGCTAGTA
>JBGUHN010000066.1:0-14865 GCA_045112155.1 Lachnospiraceae bacterium | reverse complement strand
TGACGGAAGACCGATCGGTATCCGGAGCTAAGCGGATGGCGTATCCGCAGGTGCGTTAGTCCGGCCGCCTAAAGCGGCCCTGCGGCGTGAGCCGCATATGGAAGCACGTGGATTTATCCATGTGAGTTTCACTATGCATCAATGGAAGACGCTTATGCCGCTTCCAAAGATCTTGTAGAGAGGTTTTTATGACATATGCATGAGATGGGAATCATTCTTCATCTGGCGAAAACGCTTGATCAGGTCGCCGAGGAGAACCACCTTTCGAAGATAGGCGCTGTGACCGTTGAAATCGGCGAGGTCTCAGGGATCGTGACCGATCTTTTTGAGGATGCGTGGAATTACTTTTCGAAAAAGCATCCGGTCCTCACGGGCTCCGAGCTCGGGATCGAGACGATTCCCGCTGTCACCCACTGCGAGGGGTGCGGTGAGAATTACGAGACTGTCGCGTACGGGCGGATCTGTCCGTACTGCGGCAGCGCGGAGACCTGGCTGATTCGCGGAAATGAATGTATTATCAAGGAAATAGAAGCCGAGTAGCTAAGGACATAAGCGAAGCGAGGCTTAAAAACTGTGAGTAGCGCAAAGGGGGAGAGATGTATGGCAACCCTGCTGGTCAAAAATATCGGATATCTGGTCACCTGCGATGATGATGACCGAATACTGAGAAATGCAAATGTGTTCGTCCGTGACGGGGTTATTGATTATATCGGAAATGAGGTAATAGCAGCCGATGAAGTGATTGACGGGACCGACATGGTCATGTATCCGGGTCTCATCAATACACATCATCATCTGTATCAGACGTTTAGCCGAAATCTGCCTGAGGTCCAGAACATGGAATTGTTTCCGTGGCTCAAGTACCTTTATGAAATATGGAAGAATTTGGATGAGAAGGTCGTTTATTACAGCTCGCTCACAGGTATGGGAGAGCTCCTTAAGACGGGCTGCACAACATGCCTTGACCATCACTATGTGTTCCCGGAGGGAACCGGTGACCGGCTCATGGACGCCCAGTTTTCGGCAGCAGATACGCTTGGCATGCGCTTTCACGCCACCCGGGGCAGCATGGACCTCAGCGTGAAGGACGGGGGACTCCCGCCAGACAGCGTCGTTCAGACTGTCGATGAGATTCTCCGCTCATCGGAGAGGACTGTCAGCAGATTCCACGATCCGGGTCAGTACTCGATGCATCAGGTGGCCCTTGCCCCCTGCTCGCCGTTCAGCGTGAGCGCGGATCTGCTCAGGGAATCCGCAAAACTTGCCCGCAGCCTCGGCGTCCGCCTTCACACGCATCTGGCTGAGACTAAAGATGAGGAAGCGTACACTGCTGAGCATTTCCACATGAGGCCGCTTGAATACATGGAGAGCCTCGGATGGACCGGGCATGATGTATGGTATGCCCATGGCATTCATTTCAACGATGAGGAGCTTCGCTTCCTCGCTGAGACTCAAACCGGAGTTGCCCATTGCCCGGTCTCCAACATGAAGCTGTCTTCCGGTATCGCGAGGATACCGGAGATGCTGAAACTGGGAGTGCCCGTCGGACTTGCGGTCGACGGTTCTGCAAGCAACGACGGATCGAGCCTTATCGAGGAGATGAGAGTCGCCTATCTGCTCCATCGTCTGAACAGCAGCAACGAGGCTCCGAGCGGTTACGACATACTAAAGATGGCAACCAGGGGCAGCGCAAAGATCCTTGGCCGCGATAAGCTGGGTGCTATTGCCTGCGGCATGGCGGCGGATTTCTTTATGATCAGACAAAACCGTCTTGCCCTCGTCGGAATACAGATGGATGTCGGCTCCATGCTGGCAACCGTCGGCTTCAGAGAGAGCGTAGATATAACCGTCGTAAACGGAAAAGTGGTGGTCCGAGACGGAAAACTGCTCACTGTCGATGAGGAGCGCATCGCGCGCGAAGCCTGTCAGACCTGGCGCGGATACCTGAATAAGTAATCTGTGTATGCACCGGGTATCCGCGGATATGCCTTGTGCTTCAATTTCATCTGCGAGGCTGCTCTTTAGGGCGATTTGAGAAAATGCTTGCGATGGCCGGCTGTCAGTGCATCCACAGATAGTCCATGAAAATCGGGATCTGCTTTTCCCAGTCTGCCTCACAGTGATGACCGCCAATCTGACAGTACATCATGGCTGACGCTCCGGCTTTTTCTATGCGGGTGGCGATGGCTTTGTTGCATTTGTACGCGTAACTGGAGACATCTTCTATATCGGGGTTCGTGACTCCGCGCGCTTCACAGGTTCCCCATGAGAGGTATACTCTGGTGTCGGGGGCTAAAGACTTGTGGTCGAATTCCGATAACATTTGGCGCAGACAGAACACGATGGAGCTTGAAACACAGGCGGCCTTTGAGAATACCTCGTTGTAGCGGATCACGGCGTATGCGGACATGAGGCCTCCCATGCTGGACCCTGCGATCGCTGTGCATTCGCGGCCGGGCAGTGTGCGATATTCGGAGTCGATCATCGGCTTGATTTCATCTATGATCCACCGCATCGTGACGTCACCGAGTGCCTCATAGCGGCTGAGAAATCCGGTCATTGTCCGGTAGGGACTGTATTCACCGAGCCGCTCGTCGCCATCGTGACCGCACTCTATGCCGACAATGATGATGTTTTTCGCCCAGTCACTGAGAAACTCTAAAAGCCCCCAGCTCTTTCCGAAGGTGGCATCCTCATTGAAGAAGAGGTTGTGGCCGTCGAAGAAGTACATGACGGGGTAGCGGTCCTCTGATTCGTTATAATTATCGGGGAGCCAGATGTGGAGCATTCTGGTCTTTCCCTTCGGCGTATATATAAAGTCTCTTTTGATTACCATAGTCTTCCTCCATGTTACATTTTAGTTCCTGCAGCGGATGACAACACATATGTGTTCCTTATCCAAGAATGCCCCGGCGTCCAAAGGCACGAAATATCACTTTGAACGGCAGGCAGCATTCTTCTGCAGGACTATACTATTATAACACAAAATAATTTGTATTCATAAAAAATAAATTAGGACATAAGAAAGCGCGTCTTGTTAAGCATAATGTTCAATGTTATCTTAGTATTAAGGTACAGGAAGCGGGGAGACGATGTCCTGTCCACGCGGGATTGTAGGTATGATCCCGTTCCAGATTAATGAACCCGGGAGGGATATCATGCAGCAGATTACCAAAATCGTTATAACGGGCGGTCCTTGCGCAGGCAAGACAACTGCCATGAGCTGGATCCAGAACTCCTTTACAAGGAGGGGCTATGTAGTGCTTTTCGTGCCGGAAACGGCGACAGAACTCATCAGCGGCGGAGTTGCGCCGTGGACCTGCGGAACCAATTTTGACTACCAGGTCTGTCAGTGCGCCCTGCAGATGGAGAAGGAGAGGATTTTTAAGAAGGCCGCGAGGACCATGCCGCAGGAGAAGATCCTTATTGTCTGTGACAGGGGTATGTTTGACAATAAAGCATATATGACTGATAAGGAATTTAACGATATCATCGACCGCATGGGGCTGACCCTTGATGAAGTGACTAATCAGTATGGTGCGGTTTTTCACCTGATGACGGCTGCCAAGGGTGCGGAGGAGTATTATACGACTGCCAACAACAGCGCGAGGACAGAAACGGTCGAGCAGGCAATCGCCCTGGATGACACGATCATCCACTGCTGGAAGGACCATCCGCATTTCAGAGTCATTGACAATTCAACGGATTTTGAGGGCAAGATGGTCAGACTGATTTCCGAGATATCAGAATTTCTCGGAGTACACCTGCCTTATCGCACAAAGCGCAAGTTCCTCATCGAGTATCCGGATATCAATATTCTCGAAGCGGATAATGAGTGTCATAAAGTCGAAGTTGTCCGGACGTATCTTCTGTCGAACCCGGGAGAAGAAATCCGCATCCGCAAGAGAGGAACGGGCAACTATTTCACATACTTCCTCAACACAAGAATCACGGCTTCGACCGGAGAAATAATCGAGACAGAGAAGCAGCTAACTTCGGATGAATATCAGGTGCTTGAGCTGCAGGCGGATCCGGAGATGAGAAAGATCAGTAAGAAGCGATACTGCTTCACGTTTGAGAAGCAGTATTTCGAGCTTGACTTATACTCTCTGTGGAACGATCAGGCGATCGTAGAGGTGGAGACCAGCGAAATTGAAAAGCCGATACACTTCCCGGAATTTGTGAAAGTCATAAGGGAACTCACAGGAGTCGAGAGTTATAGAAATGCAGTTCTCGCAAGAAAATAAAAAAGCTGCCTTCCCGCATACGGGTAAAAGAACAGCAGCAAATGTTGAAAAGCAGTCGCATCAGCGCAGTACAACCGCCTGATGCGGCTTTTTTTGTTGCCTCTAATTAGCACTTCCGTAATAGTATTGGATAGAATAGGCAAATCATATTACCGAATAATAGTTGAAAAGAGTTAAAAATATGAAGAAATTAAGAAGAATTAATTTTGATTTAAGAGTTAGAAATAACTATTGAAAAAGGAAATAAGTTAGAGTATACTACCTTAAAGAAATCAGACGAGGCCTGTGATCAGTGAACCATGTTCGTCCGCCGGTATTATGTTAATGGCTAAAATATTGACAGGCTGCATGTGAAAGACATAAGAGGAGGTGTATCTATATGCCACTTCAGTTGGCAGATCTGGAAAAAGAATATGAGATCATCAGGTTAGGCGGGAGCCCTGACGTGAAACAGCATCTTGCAGATATGGGGTTTCATGTCGGAGCAAAAGTGATGGTCGTATCCCGCTCCGGCTCGAGCGTGATCGTAAGTATTAAGGGCGTACGTGTAGCGGTCGGGAAAGAGCTGGCCAATAAGATTTTTGTCTGATAAGAGGAAGGAGAACAGTATGACACTTAAAGATGTGCGTGTAGGACAGACAGTAAAAGTGACGAAAATCATAGGTACGGGACCGGTCAAACGCCGGATCATGGATATGGGAATCACGAAAGGCGTGGAGATTTTTGTGCGCAAGGTCGCTCCGCTCGGTGATCCGATGGAACTTAAAGTCCGCGGATACGAGCTTTCTGTCAGGAAAGCGGATGCGGAGATGATCGAGGTCGAATGACGTATCAGATGATGTATTGAGGGTGACATAAGACAACGAAAAGGAGGGCTTTTTATGGCCATTAAAATTGCGCTCGCAGGAAACCCGAACTGCGGCAAGACGACATTATTTAATACTCTTACGGGTTCCAATCAGTACGTCGGCAACTGGCCGGGCGTCACTGTCGAGAAGAAGGAAGGAAAGCTGAAGGACAATAAAGATGTCATAATCCAGGACCTTCCGGGTATTTATTCTCTGTCTCCGTACACGCTTGAGGAAGTTGTATCGAGAACGTATCTTGTGACCGAGAGGCCGGACGCGATTCTGGACATTATTGACGGTACAAATATCGAACGCAACCTGTACCTCACGACTCAGCTCATGGAGCTCGGCATTCCGGTAGTCGTGGCAGTCAATATGATGGATCTGGTCAGAAAGAACGGCGATCAGATCAACACAGCGGAACTTGGCAGAATGCTCGGCTGCCCCGTATATGAGATCAGCGCTCTGAAGAACGAGGGCGTGAAAGAGGTTACTGCCCGCGCGATCGAGGAGGGCAGAAACAGCCAGTCGGGAAATGTCTCCGTAAAGGCAGCGACCTTTGCTGCAAATGTTGAGAAAGCAATCGGAACGATCGCAAACGAGCTGCGCGGCTCCGTCGATGAGAAGCTCCTTCGCTGGTATTCGGTCAAGGTCTTTGAGAGGGATGAGAAAGCTCTCGAATCTCTGACCCTTACCGATGCGCAGAAGTCAAAAATGGAATCTGTCATCGAAGCGTGCGAGAAGGAGTGCGACGACGATTCCGAGAGCATCATCACCAACGAGCGCTACAACTACATAGCCGGAATTGTCACCAAAGCTGTGACAAAGGCAGTTTCAAGTGACAATATGACAACTTCCGACAGAGTCGACAAAATCGTCACGAACCGAGTTCTCGGTCTTCCGATATTTGCAGCTGTCATGTTCCTTATATACGCGATTGCTATGGGAGGCTGGACGATATCGATCGGCACCAGGGCAACGGACTTTGCAAATGACGTCATCTTCGGTGAATGGGTCCCCGGCCTCTTCGACACGATCCTCGGAGCCCTCGGCGTAGCTGAAGGTACATGGCTCTACGGCCTCATTCAGGATGGTATTGTCGCCGGTGTCGGCGCGGTCCTCGGCTTTGTTCCGCAGATGCTGGTCCTCTTCCTGCTGCTGGCTATCGTTGAGGATATCGGTTATATGTCCCGCGTCGCTTTCGTTATGGACAGGATCTTCCGCCAGTTCGGTCTCTCCGGAAAGAGCTTTATCCCGGTCCTGGTAGCGACCGGCTGCGGTGTTCCGGGTATCATGGCATCCCGTACGATTGAGAATGACCGCGACCGCAAGATGACCATCATGACAACGACTTTCATTCCGTGCGGAGCCAAGCTTCCGATCATCGGACTCATTGCCGGCGCTCTGTTCGGAGGATCTGCAGCAATCGGCGTATCTGCCTACTTTATCGGAATCGGATCCATTATCGTTTCCGGTATTATACTGAAGAAATTTAAGGCATTTGCAGGCGAGCCCGCTCCGTTCGTCATGGAGCTTCCGCCTTACCATGTACCGTCTGTATCGAACGTCCTTCGGGCTACTTGGGAGCGTGGCTGGTCCTTCATTAAGAAGGCCGGTACAGTCATCGTGCTTTCGTCTGTCGTTATCTGGTTCCTCTCCAGCTTTGGTACAGTGAACGGAAAGTTCGGTATGGTCGACAACATGTTTGAGGATGAGACGATTGCCACAGAGGATGCTGTCTCTGACATCGCGTATCGCATGAATGTCCCGGAAGAAGAAGTCACTCCTATGGACGCTTCGCTTCTTGCAGGCGTGGGCAACACGGCGTCAGTTATCTTCAGACCGCTCGGCTTCGGCACATGGAAGCCGACAGTGGCTACAGTAACAGGCCTTGTGGCAAAGGAGGAAGTTGTCGGCACGTTCGGTGTTCTCTACAACTATGATGAGGAGGCAGCGGGCGAGGAACTCGGTGATAACGGCGAGGGAATCTGGAGCCGTGTGGCGGCTGACTTTACACCGCTGGCAGCACTTGCGTTCATGATCTTTAACCTGCTGTGCGCTCCGTGCTTTGCGGCGATGGGCGCAATCAAGCGCGAGATGAACAACGCGAAGTGGACGTGGGCGGCAATCGGCTACATGTGCCTGTGGGCATATGTCCTCGCCCTCATCGTTTACCAGCTCGGCTCACTGTTCACCGGCGGCATCTTCGGTCTGGGTACGATCGTTGCGGTAGCGCTTCTTGCCGGTATTATCTACCTGCTCTTCCGCAGGGGTTATGAGCCCGGTGAGAAGATGGTGACACTTACCAGTGTGGCGGCTGCGAAATAAGCTGAGACTACTGGGACTTAACAGCTCAGACAGGCTGCACCTCTGCTCAATAGACCGGCTCAAACATCATCTTCATCGAAAAGCGTAAGCCCTTTCCTGCGAGCTTAGAAAATGCAGTGGCATTTTCTGATCTCTCGGTCAGACTTACAATGCTTTTCTTATGAAGATGAATGTTTTGAGCCGGCAAAACGAACTTTGAGAGCAGCATGTCTGAGCTGCTGCCCTGCGACATGCAGCAGAGCAAGGACCTTGTGGAGGTGTTTCGATGAACATAGGTTATGTGATATGCATCTTTGCTGTGGCGTTGGTGCTCTTTCTCTGCGTGCGCAGCATAGTCAGAGACCACCGTCGGGAGAGCGGCTCATCATGCTCCGGATGCAGCGGTTCATGCGGATCATCCTGTGCGGGCTGCGGCGGCTGTGGCGACGTTGGTGATATAACCATAACAGTTAAGCGAAAGAAGAAGTAATTCGGTGCCGGCAGCAAGGTATGTGTGCTTCTGAGAAGAGGCAGTGCAGGCGGGCTGCCATAGCAGATCGGTGCCGGCAGCAAAGCATCCATCTTCGTGAGAAAAACATTGTCGGTCCGACTGAGAGATCAAAATGCTTTAGCATTTTAAGCTCGAGGAAAGGACCGGCGTTTTTCGATGAAGATGATGTTTGCTGACGGCTATCGAAATTTCGCGGCAGCCTGCCTGAACTGCGACAGGAGAATAGAACTAGAGGGGCGGTAATAATAACATGATAATGACAACGGCAAAAATAGATGGTATGATGTGTTCAATGTGTGAATCACATGTAAACGACATGATCAGGAATAACTTCAAAGTCCGAAAAGTGACGTCTTCCCACCGAAAGAACGAGGCATACATTGTAAGCGAAGAACCGCTCACTAAGGAACAGCTGGATAAAGTGCTTGAGACCATGGGATATCGCTGCCTTAGTGTCAGGACTGAGCCGTACAAAAAATCATTTTTCGGCCTGTTCTGAAAGAATGGAGGTTGATATGCCGGGACATTCAAAGATTGTATATGCCACGGATATTGTGGCAGTGTCTTATACCGGGAGCGAGATCCCGGTATTTGAGCACAGTGAGGCATTCTGGATCTATGCAGTGGATGAGACGAAAGTCGTCCGTATGCAGATCCTGTCGGTCTACTCCGGCAAAGCTGAGGATACGCTTAGAGAGCTTCGGATGTGCAGAGTGGATGCAGTCATCTCCAGAAACTTTGGTCCGAAAGCTATGAGCCTTCTTAAGAAGGCCGGAATAAAGCTCTATACTTTTGATGGAGGCGCGAAGGCAGCTGTGACATCATTTGCTGAAGGGAAACTCAGAGAACTTTGAAAAGGTCCTGATCATTGATGAAGATGAGGACTTGATGCCATGAGAAGTTTTTTTGCGGATTTGGCAGCAGATAGGACGCGGCTTTTAACGATTACAACGACAATAAAATACATATGCTCTGCGGTGCTTGTCCTGCTTGCAGTGGGCAGCAGCGGAGAATCAGGCGGTCTGGTTGCTGCGTTTGCAGAACTTGCCGCCGTTTTCTGTGTCTCGAACATGATACTTAAGAAGTGGAATAAACAGGGGCTTATCGTGAACGGTGTCCTTCTGCTCCTCTTTAATGCCCAGATGCTGGTCCTCCTGTTCGGCGGAACATTTATATCCCAGGCAATGATCACCAACCTGGATTCACTGGAAGATCTGGGGGGAAAAACGTTTATATATGGGACCGGTGTTGCGCTTGTTCTCTTCATATCTCTGGTGCCGTCACGGTATGTTGAATTAAAGCGTTTTACCTGGAGTGAGATCTTGTCTGCCGTCCTTGCACTGGAGCTTATCTTCACACTTGTGTGTGGAAATTTTTATTCGCCGTTCTATGCGTATAATGTTCTGAGAAATGACCTCGGTGAGATCCGGAGACTGACTGCATCGATCGAAAACGTCGAGGAGGATATGACAAGGCATTTCTGGGATTATGCTTACTATAATTTTCGGAACAAACCGGAGGATCTGTCGGAGAAGCCGAACGTTGTCATCATTTTTACAGAAGGTCTCTCTCAGAATATAGTGGAGGATGAGAGAAATATCATGCCGAATGTGGCTGATATGGAAAAGAGGTCACTGTTTTTCGAGAACTATTATAACCACACTTTCCCTACTTACAAAGGACTGATTGGCCAGCTGTTCTCCGGGTATCAGCTGAATAATTTTGACGAAAATACACTCGTCTCCCTGGAGGAGGCCTTCCGAAAAGCAGGTTACCATACATCGGTCATCAATACGGAGCCTCATAATCTGAATTTTGCGTCATACCTTGAAAGTCTGAGGTTTGATGAGGTGGTCACGAACACCGATTTGAAAGGCGAAGGGATAAGCGGGTCACTCACCGATAAACAGGCTTATGAAGTTCTTTTCGATAAGGTGTCAAGTGAGCACAATAAAGGGAAGCCTTTTATGACTGCGATTTATACATTCGGGACACATGTTTCCTTTGATTCCCCGGATGAAAAATTCGGAGACGGATCAGACCGCCTGCTCAACAAGTTTTATAATGCGGACTATCAGTTCGGAAATTTCATGGAAAAGCTCGAACAGAGTGAAATGATAAGCGACACGATTGTCATATTTACTGCTGATCACTGCACGTACGCGGATTCGGATTTTTCAAAAGCGTTTCCGGATTACTTAAGAGAACATCCGGAGTGTGACGTGATGCCGCTTTTGATTTATTATCAGGGTATCAAGCCGGAAACGATTAATGTCAACGGCCGGAATTCTCTCGATTTTACTCCGACAGTGCTGGATTATCTGGATATGCGGATAGGTAACTATTTCCTTGGCTTTACGTTGTTCTCGGATAATCAGATGTCTGCGAATATGAATTCGTTCGACAGGATTTTCAGCGATGCGTCATATAAACTTTCTACATTTGATTCACAGGTCAACCCGCTGACGGAGGTGGAGAGAGAAATATTTGAGGATGAGCTGCAGAAGTATTATGTGGCCAAGACGCAGAAACGAATAAACTAGTCAGATAAAAAGCTGCCTCGATAGGCAGCTTTTTTGACAGTTCAGGCTGGCTGCTTTTATGTTACGTTTCAGGCAGCAAAGCAGCCAACCTGAAGTGTTATGCTTTTTTCAGCCCATAGATTTGCCACTAACAAATTCTTTACATTTATGTCCGATTGCGTTATGATTATTTCATAATGTATTGTGCAAATAGCAGTAAACTGTTGTTAAAACTGCACAAAGGGATTAGGAGGTATCTATGAAGAAAGCATTGGCATTTTTACTCACCGGCATAATGGCTTTAAGTATGGCTGCCTGCGGTGGATCCGGTTCGGCAGCGCCCGCACAACCTGCAGCGGGGACCGAGAGCTCGGCAGCGGCTGACAGTGATCTTGTTACTGCCGCTAAAGAAGAGGGAACACTTGTCGTTTACGGCTCATGCGAGGAAGATTATCTTGCGGCTGCATGCGAGAACTTCGAAAAGCTTTACGGCATCAAAGTTCAGTATCAGAGACTTTCCACAGGTGAAGTTCAGTCCAAGATCGAGGAAGAAGCGGGCAATCCGTCCGGCGACGTATGGTTCGGCGGCACGACAGATCCGTATAATGTAGCTGCAGGAGAAGGCCTTCTTGAGCCCTACGAGGCAGAGAACGCAAGCCATCTGATCAGTGACACATACCGCGACGCTGACGGTCAGTGGTACGGCATTTACAAAGGTATCCTCGGATTCATGGTCAACCAGGACGAGCTTGACAGAATGGGCATTGAAGCTCCGAAGGATTGGGCAGACCTTCTTGACCCGAAGTACAAAGATCTTATCTGGCTGTCCAACTACAACACAGCAGGTACAGCTAAACTTGTCGTCAACACAATGGTTCAGAAATTCGGCCATGATGAAGGCATTAAGTATCTCGTAGATCTTGACAAGAACATCCAGGTCTATACAAAGTCCGGCTCCGGCCCGTCCAAGAACGTAGGTACAGGCGAGTGCGTCATCGGCATCGGCTTCCTGCATGACGGCATCACACAGATCGAGGACAACGGCTACGGCAACATCTCCCTCATCATCCCGAGCTCCGGCACATCCTTCGAGATCGGTGCTACAGCTATCTTCAAGGGCTGCAAGCATCCGAACGCTGCTAAACTCTGGATCGAGTATGCTCTGAGCCCGGACTGCGTTGAGCTTGCCGCTCAGAACGGCTCCTATCAGTTCCTTGTCATCGACAATGCTGAGCAGCCGGCAGTTGCTGCTGAGTTCGGTCTTGATCCGGACAACGTCATGGATTATGACTTTGAGGACGCTAAAGAGAATACAACAACATACGTAGAAGATGTCATGAACGCTCTCGGCAGTGCTGCTGACGATCGTTTCCAGACTGAATAATTTATGACTTCTGCTCCGTAAAATAGAATAATATGAGGGGTGTCGCTGCCTTGTGGGCAGCGGCACCTTTTAAGATGAAAGCATTTGCAGTAGTTCTTTCATTTGACAAGGAGGAAAAGAAATGGCTAAAAATCAGAGTGCCAGCCTGGACCGCAAGAAATTCTTTGCCGATCCGATCATGGTCACTACGATTGTTGTCCTGATTGCCTTCCTGACATTATTCATTCTCTATCCGCTGGCAATTCTACTGGTCGACAGTTTCGTGACCGACCAGGGTATCGGTCTTTCTGTTTTCAGGCGGATCATGAAAATGTCCAATTTCCGAAGGGCAATCACTAACACGCTGAAAGTCGGTTTCCTTGTAGGTATAGCGTCCGCTCTCATCGGACTTCTGTTCGCCTACGTTGAAGTGTACGTAAAACTTAAGACCCGCTTTATGGAAGGCCTCTTCAAGGTCGTCTCCATGCTTCCGGTCGTCTCCCCGCCGTTCGTTCTTTCTCTGTCCATGATTATGCTGTTCGGTAAAGCGGGTATCATCACCCGCTTCCTGCTGCATATCTATGACAATAACGTTTACGGCTTCTGGGGCATCGCCATTGTTCAGACTCTGACTTTCTTCCCGGTCTGCTACATGATGATGCGAGGCCTTCTCAAGAATATCGATCCTTCCCTTGAGGAAGCTGCCCGCGATATGGGAGCGACCCGCTGGAAGGTTTTCATGACAGTCACGTTACCGCTGATTCTCCCGGGACTTGGCAACGCGTTCCTGGTCACTTTCATCGAGTCTATCGCCGACTTCGCGAACCCGATGATCATCGGCGGTTCTTACGATACGCTGGCGACGACAATCTACCTGCAGATCACCGGAGCCTACGATAAGGAAGGCGCGTCCGCAATGGCTGTCGTCCTCCTCGGCATCACGCTCCTTATGTTCATCGTACAGAAGTATTACCTCGAAGCCAAGAGCACAGCGACTCTGTCCGGCAAGGCGTCCCGCCAGAGAATGCTGATCGAGGACCGCAGCGTCACGATTCCTCTGACGATTCTCTGCTCGCTGCTTGCCCTCTTCGTAGTTATGATGTATATCTGCGTACCGTTCGGAGCCATGTTCAAGACGTGGGGCTATGACTTCCACCTGACTACCAAATGGTTCCAGCAGGTATTTACCAAGTATAAAGGATTCAAAGCCTTCAAGGACTCCTTCGTCCTGTCGCTCATCGCCTCCCCGATCACAGCCCTCCTGTCCATGATCATCTCGTATCTGGTCGTCAAGAGGAAGTTCAAGGCCAAAGGCTTTATCGAGGCGGTCTCCATGCTGGCCATGGCTGTTCCGGGTACTGTTCTCGGTATCGGATATATCCGCGGTTTCTCCGCCGGCGTATTCAGGACCGGATTCCTTCAGGGGCTTTACGGAACAGGTGCGATCCTGGTCATCGTCTTCATTGTACGAAGCCTTCCGACAGGTACCAGAAGCGGTATCTCGGCTCTGCGCCAGATTGACAAGAGCATTGAAGAGTCCGCGTACGATATGGGTGCGGACAGTCTGACAGTCTTTATGACAGTCACGCTGCCTCTAATCAAGGACAGCTTCCTCAGTGGTCTTGTCACTGCATTTGTGCGAAGTATCACCGCTATCAGCGCGATCATCCTTCTCGTTACGCCGCAGTATCTGCTCATTACAGTCCAGATCAATGAGTTCGCGGAGAAGGGTGCCTACGGTATCGCATGCGCATTTGCATCGATTCTTATCATCATCACGTACAGCGCGGTCCTTCTGATGAATCTCGTCATTAAATATTTCGGAACGAGCCGCAATTACAGGGAGGAATAAGCAATGGCAAAAGAGAAAAAAGGCGTGCGCCTTGAACATATTTCGAAGATATATCAGGATCCGAAAACAAAAAAGAATTTTTACGCGGTCAAAGATACATCACTGGATATTGAGCCCGGCAGCTTCGTCACACTGCTCGGACCGTCCGGCTGCGGCAAGACAACCACGCTCCGCATGATCGCCGGCTTTGAAAGCCCGGACGAGGGTGAAATCTACCTGGGCGGAGAGCCGATCAACGCCCTTACCCCGAATAAGCGTGACACGGCCATGGTCTTCCAGAGCTACGCGCTGCTTCCGCACTATAACATTTTCGACAACGTTGCTTACGGACTTAAGCTCCGCAAGATGGATAAGGCTACTATAAAGACCAAAGTTACGAACATTCTGAAGCTCGTCGGTCTTGAGGGAATGGAAGCCCGCATGACCAACCAGCTGTCCGGCGGTCAGCAGCAGCGTGTCGCGCTTGCCCGCGCGCTGGTCCTTGAACCGGGCGTACTGCTTTTCGACGAGCCGCTGTCCAACCTCGATGCAAAGCTTCGTGTATCCATGAGAACCGAAATCCGCCGCATCCAGCAGGAAGCAGGAATTACAGCGGTTTATGTTACCCACGATCAGAGTGAAGCCATGGCGATCTCAGATAAGATTATCATCATGGAGAAGGGCATCGTCGCGCAGATGGGTTCACCGCAGGAGATCTATTATCATCCGAAGAGTGAATTTGTCGCGGACTTCATCGGCGAGGCCAACTTCTTAAAGGGCCCGCTGAAGTCTAAGAACGGAAGCGACGGCGTGGTCGATATCTCCGGCACGAAGGTCGATGTCAAAGAAATTTCGAATTTCGGCGTCGGCGATATCTGCACACTGGTCCTGAGACCCGAGTCCGCCGTCCTCGCTGATTCCGGTCAGCTGCCATGCAGAGTCATTCTGAGCTGCTTCATGGGAAGCTATCAGAACTATCATGTTATGGTCGGCGACAATCTCGTCAAGATCACGGATTTCAATCCGAAGAACAAGAAGATCTACAATGTCGGCGACAAGGCATATGTGAAGTTCGATCCGGCAAATGTTCACGTTCTGTAAGCTGCGCCTCAAAGAAGGAAAGGCTGCCGCATTATTAATGCGACAGCCTTTTTTGTGTCACAGACAAAAATAAACCCCCTGCTATGCAGGGGGATGAAAGATCTTCAGATTAAAGAAAGAGCTCCTGTGCTAGTA
>JBGUHN010000065.1:0-28592 GCA_045112155.1 Lachnospiraceae bacterium | reverse complement strand
GGAAAAACCAAAAGTGGTTTGAGTAAAGGGGCAATAAATATGCCCCCTTATTCAAACCACCTTCGGTTCTTTCCTTAGTAATTATCTTTATATGTAGATAAACCGGAAAGAGCGATCTACGAAGGGGGATCAGTGGTTTGGCAGCTATTGTATCTCTGTGGTATGGTATTGATCCGTTAACTCCTGAAACTCTCTTCTCTTCTGCGGGACAAGACGCGACAGGATAAACGGACTAGTCTACACCGGTATAGGTTTCTATCTTCTTTACATAAGACTCTCAAATGGCAACTTTCAGTGGCCAAGAAATTCCGATGAGGCTCGTGACATATCACCAGAGCAGTATAAACGTTTTATTGATGGCTTTGCTATTGATAGCAGCATAAAAGAATACCAGCGAGTTGAATAATTCAGTATTCATCGCAGGTACGCAGATACCAGGCAACGGTTAAACGGATAAAGGAACTCTCTGCTGAGCTATAAACCTTATTAGGAGAACATGATCGATGCTTAATTCTGATATCGCTGCCTTCAGGGAAGACCTGCTGGCCAGAGACAAAGCTTCCATAATCGAGATTGCTGTAGAAAACTACTCTATCCGATCCGATATGGAGGCTCGTCTGCATGTCATGGAGCAGATAAGCAGAGACATGAGTCTCCAGTATGATGAAATGCGTAACCTTCTAAAATGCAGAGAATACGAGACAGAAGAATTAAGGAAGCAGAACCTGCATCTGGCAGGTGTGCGCACCATGCAAGCACAGGAAATGTACGGCCAGATCAGCGAGAAGATAGTCAGTATAATAAACGAAAGATCACGTAGTAAGTTTGAAGACCCGCTAAGCGAAGATGCGGAAGGATCAGAACAGCCCGAGGAGGTCCATACTTTAGGAAAAGTAGTCTCATTCGGAAGAACTCATAAAAGCGGTAAAGGTCGCCGCACTACTGATACTTCATCATTACCTGAAGTAACTTACTATGACTATGATATAGAAAAGCTTAATGAACAGTTCGGAGAAGGCAACTGGAGATTCTTTTCCTGGGACAGGCATGAAACCAGAGAAATCCAAAGGCGCTATGCATACCGCAAGGTAACTTATGCTCCGGTCATTTCTTATAGTCTTGAGCACATGTTATATCGCATGCCATATGAAGGCAGCATCATTCCCAAGAGCAGCGTATCATCAAGCCTTCTCGCTTCCATCCTGAGCGATTATGCAAACATGCATATGCCTTTGTTCCGCATGGAGCATGACACTGACAGATATGGATTTCCTATCAGCCGCCAGACCATGAGCAGATGGATGATGAAAGTTGCTGAAGATCTTCTTGCGCCTGTACTTGGATGCATGAAGAAATATCTTGACTCATGCACCTATCAACAGGGCGATGAGACCAATCCGTTATATAGCGATAAACTTAAGGATGCCATCAGGTATTCCAAAAATCAGGAAAAGTATCTCAGGAGGTTTCTTGAAGACGGTAACATCCCAGTCGATAACGGGGCTTCTGAAAGAAATATGAAGCCTGTAGCCTGTCATAGAAAGAACAGCCTTTTCAGTTTCTCCAAGAGGGGGGCTGATGCGACGATGACCATCATGTCGCTGATTGAGACCGCCAAGGCTAATCAGGCGATTCCATACTATTATCTCAAATATCTTTTTAGAAAATATGTCAAAAGGCATCTATTACAATCACGCTTACGCTATAGATGACATGATGCCCTGGTCTGCTGCATACCGCCAGTATGAGCAGTACGAAAGGCGGAAACCTCTACTGTCTGGTGCCCCACCAGGAAATGAAAAGCCCCACACTCCCAGAAAGAAAGATAAAGTAAAGAGGACTGCCTGATCACAGACAATGCCGGTGCATACCGGCTTGTTGTCGTGCCTTAAGTATCAGCCTGCAAAACTACAAAAACTCTAAAAACTACAAAAAGTATAGTTGTAGTTTTTAGAGTTTTTTAAGTTCTTGGAAGCAATTAACGAAAGACTCGTATGCTCTCTCAACAGCATAGTATACATGCATGTCATTCTAATAGACACAGTTTGTCCAGTTGCTTGCCATACTCTTCCTTGGTCACTTCATCGATTCCCACTGCCTTCTTTCCGTCAATTTCTTTAAAGCATTGCTTCAAAAGGTCAGCATCAATCATATGATACAGACTCGTAAAGACTGGCTTAGTTGTTTGCGCTGATATTTCTGCTATTCTTTCCAATTTCGTTGTCATCATTTCCTCCGTCCCTGAGTACGGATGATGTGTCCTCAGAAAGACCGTTATTATGTAGCTCCCTTCCCTCCATCGGAATTACCCGACTTCATCAGTACTATGAAGCTATCCGACTGCCTGCAATTCATTTGATATCCTTCTAGTTACGTTGGTATATCATACTCTTATACGAGAAACTGCAGGCTCTCCCCAGTTGACGTTTAATCATAATGTTTAACATGAATGGCCCTATGACCCCGCCGCGCCGTGTATCGCTCACCATGCCGTGATACCCGGTGTTGTCTTCCGGAACAGGAAAACCGTCGACCATACGGATTTAGTTAACTTTTCGAGGCTCAATAGCTTTCATCCCTGCTAACTCGCTGTCTACGCTTCGCATCAGTCGTTACCGACTGCTACGCAAGACTCGCTATTTGCTGATTGGTTAGACCTTTGCAAAGCAGGATTCCCACCTGCTTGATTAAACACCCTTGGCTGGGCGCACTCCTGAAAGTTAATCTATTCAGAAATACTTAAATTTTTTCTTTGTAGCAATTGTTTATAATTATACCTATATCTACCATCCTGTTCAATATTATGTGCATAAAACAAGGGCGTTTTCACGCCCCTGCCTATTGCACTATCAGTTATTCATCTCTCAGGTCTTAGATTATTCCTATTAAGATTTGGACTTTGCTGCTCCTTCCTCTGATCAACTATCGCCTGGCTTTCTCTTAGCTTTTGCAAAATGCTTGTTTTAGCCTTTTCAGCTATCTCAGGCTTCTTGGTCTTGTCCCACCATTCCTTGAATGTTTTGAAGGCTTTTGAGACTATTTTACCCAGTGTAGTCTTGGGATTTTCAAGTGTTGCGTATCTCATGAATTCCTTCTTCATTTCCGAATTCACTACTGAGTCCACATATTGATCGACATTACTCTCGATATCCTGCTTCATTTCTTTAGCCGTATCATCCAAAGCTTCAATCTGTGTCTCCTTCTCCTGGCACTTATTTTCCAGCCTTTCATATTCTTGCTGCTTTAGCCTTAAGTAGAATTCTTTTGAGAAGTCACTATTCCTGCCTTTTTCTTTTGGCTTAAGTGTTTCATCTTCAAAGATCTCCGGGTGGTCTTTCATCTGATGCTCTACAAAATCGTGCATCTGATCCTGTATCGTTTCTAATCTTTTCTGGTCGAATACTTTTGTCTTTGCCACCTGCTTGCTTAAACCTCGTTTGTATCCTGTTGCTACCGGAACTCCTACTACGTGCATATGAGGTGAATCCTCATCCAAGTGAGTTACCGCCGATGCGATTTTGAATTCCGGAACTATCTCTTTTACATATTCAAGCTGTTCTCTCAAGAGTGGCTTCATTGCATTCCACTGCTCCCTCGTCTTATCCGCCCAGAATTCCTTATCCCCTACTTGGAGAATTACCTCTGTAGCCACATCATTCTTTTTACTTTCGGATACATACTCCAGATAGTCATGAATCTGTCTGTCACTTCTTTTCCCTTTGTTGTATTCCGAAAGTGCCTCAGAGAATTCCCTTTCATAAATCTCTTTTACATCATCGAGAATATTTACTTCACTCCCGACTTCCACTTCGATCATTTCTTCGTTATACTCTTCACTTTGAAATAATCGAAGATTATGCTTGCTCACCGATACTACATCTCTTGTTTTGGTGAGCGAATGTTTCTTACATGAGATGTGAAATGTTACTGTTATCATAAACAAACTCCTTTCGTAATATTTTTTTGCCGCCGGCAGGCCCCTCGGAGAGCCCCCGGATAATGATGTGTAATGTCATTATCCATAGGGGGTTACCCATAACGACACGTTATGGGGAAGCTCGCTCCGCTCGCCTGCCAAACCATTCATTCCTTGGCTGATTATTACCGGAGCGTGTCACGCTCCCGTTCAATCCATCAAGGGAAATCACCATCTAAAATCCCTGTGCATTCCCACCATATCGAGGTAGTCCTGACGAGCTTTTTCTTTCTCCTCTTCAGTGGGTGCTGTCTTGAACTTCGAATAGATTTCATGCCTTGCTAGTTTTTCCATCTTGTCTTCAAGTTCTTTTTTGATCAGTTCAGTATCTTCATCAAACTCAAAGACCAGTAATCGTACCAGCCTTATAAATAATTCCTGTGATATCTGTACGTTTTTCATTCGTCCCTTTCTTCTAGTCCGCAACAATGCAGTGTGTTTTTCTTTTTACAACCTTGCAATCTTAAGATTGTATTTTCAGACACCTTGCATTGTTGCGTTCTTGAATATTATTCATTTTCTTTCAATATCCAATACCAGATATTGTTGATTCTCTTGGCCTTTATTCCCAGTTCATTTTTAGCTATTTCCAGAGTTCTTTTTGATATATCTTCCTCTTTAGCCAGTTCCACTATCTCGTTGCTTGGGAGCATGTTTTGGTCTTCTGACAGTTCCCTTAGAAGTGCTATTGCCCTTTCCTGCTTATTGGCTTTCGGTGCGATTCCTCCGAGGACTTCGTCTGCAGTTATTTCATAATCTCCAATCCACTCAAATCCCTCTTCTGATAATCTGAAGGCCTTTGAATGTCCAAATGCTGCTAAGTTATTCTTTATTTGGACTATTGCCCTTAGTTCCGGTTCTCCTTCTATCCTTCCTACCAGCAAGACACTTCTTGCTACTGCGTAGAAGTCAATTGATCCCATCCCTCGATAAGCTGCCTTGTTTCCGGAAGCTTTGTTCATGTGTCCGATTAGGATAATTGCACATTTGTACTTCTCCGCCAAAGCTCCCAGCTTCTTAGTCATATCTCTTGCTTCGTTAGCTCTATTCATATCCATTCCGCCTCCGAGATATGCCTGTAGTGGATCCAGAATCAAGAGTTTTGCTCCAGTCCTTATGATTGCCTGTTCAACTCTCTCATCTACCATTGATAGCGATTTATCACTCTCATCTATCACATGGATTTTGGAGCAGTCAGCCCCGGCACCTTCAAGTCTTGGCTTTACCGTATCAGCCAGTCCGTCTTCTGCTGTCTGATATATAATGTTTATTGGTTCCTCACTCTGCAGACCTGTATCTAACGAAATTCCTTTTGATAACTTCGCTGCTGCATTTAGTACAAAAGTTGTTTTTCCATCTCCGGGATCTCCCTGAATGATGGTAAGCTTTCCATATGGTATAAACGGATACCATAGCCAGGAAACTTCTTCAGCTTCTACATCTGACATCTGGATAAGCTTTAATTCTGGTTTGCTTGTTTCCATTTAGATTCCTCCAATCTTACTTTTTTGTTGAACTTGGCCGGAACCCTTGCTATACTTTATTTAATCGAATTTACAAAAGCTCCGGCTTTTCATTCACTCTCTTGTTACCAGCAAGAGAGTTTTTTCATTTTAGACTGCTTCTGGACTAAAGTATCCAATCTCTTCCCATACCTTTCTGTCTGGACAATAGTAGTTGTATTCACTGGAATTCTCTTTCTTCATGGCATATCCAAATTTGAATATCCCCTGCTGGATTCCAATTCTTACGAACTGTGCATCCTTGTGCATTGCCTCGGCAACCTCAGTTATAGGAACATTTCTACCGGTAAATCTTGGTAGTTCTACATATAACTTTTTGTCTTCCATACCTTTTCACCTCCCTTCTTTCAAAATACGAATTATCAGTTCGTATTTTGATAATACGTCTTCATAATTCATTTGTCAACAATAAATATGTATTTTCAATTCGTAATACGTTCTTGCAATTCGTATTGCTACGTGTTACAATTCACACAAGGAGGTCAGTACAATGAATAATGGATCTGATATAGGAAATAGAATTAAAGAAGCCAGAAAAGCTCAGCACCTCAGTCAGACTGAACTGGCTAACAGGCTAGGCAAAACTATGCGTACCGTACAGAAATATGAAAGCGGTGAAATAGAACCTTCAATAGGTATACTGAATGAGATTGCAAATATTCTTAATATCTCCCCGGCAGAACTTATTGGATATCAGAAGAAGAACATCACTTTAGATACTCTCTCAGATGTCCTCTATGTTCTAAACGAATTAAATAAAAAAGCAGGTCTTCACTTCAATATAGACGTAAATCGCCCGCCAAAAACTGAAGAGTGGAGCTGTAGCCTTAAATTCATGGGAAACGATGAGATAGCAGAAAACAACGCAGATCTCTGCCTTTTTCTGGAAAGATACGCAGATGAACGAGAAAGCCTTGAACAAGGCCTATCAAATGAAGATAGATTTAATCACTGGTTTGAAACAGAACTTGCATACTACGCAAATGTAGCATTGCCCGATAAGAAAGGTGATTAAGGGACTATCCCCTTTTTCATAAATTACCTGAGCATCAAAGGAGGTCGATAATACTTGAAATTACCAAACGGATATGGAAGTGTTATGAAAATGTCCGGGAAACGCAGAAAGCCCTATATGGTAAGAGTAACCACTGGATGGACCATTGATCCGGAAAAAGGTACCAAAAAGCAGACGTACAATGTCATAGGATATGCTGAAACCAAGCAGGAAGGCTTGCAAATGCTATCAGATTATCATCAGAATCCATTTGATACAAAAGCTGCCAAAATGACATTCACAGACGTATATAATGCCTGGTCTGAAGCAAAGTATCCTACCATCTCTAAATCCAATGTGCATGGGTATACAGCCTCATATAACGTATGTGGAACCCTTTACAACAAAACTTTTAAAGATATAAGGCTGGCAGAGCTTCAAAATGTCATTGATACCTGCGGAAAAAATTATCCTACACTCCGTAAGATCAAAGTCCTTTTCAATCAGCTTTACGATTACGCCCTTAAGAACGATATCTGTAACAAGGACTATTCCGAATTTGTAGATATCCTCAAGTATAAGGACAAAAATCCAAATAAGGTTGAGAGAGATATCTTTTCAAAAGCTGAGATTGACAGGCTATGGGAACTCAAGGATGATCCGTTCTACCAGACAGTACTGATGCTGATTTACAACGGCTGTAGAATATCTGAACTACTGGATTTGGAAAAGAAAAATGTTCATCTTGAAGAACAGTATTTCGATGTGATACTAAGTAAGACTGAAAATGGTATCAGAAAGGTTCCTATAGCAGATAAGGTTCTACCATTCTACAAAGCCTGGTATGAATCCTCTGACTGTGAATACCTTCTTCACACAGATGACAACAAAAAATTCACCTACAGGAACTATAAAGACAGCTACTGGACACCACTAATAGAAAACCTTGGTATGGAGCACAATCCTCATGATACTAGGCACACCTGCATATCAATGCTGGCGGAAGCTCATGTGGATCCTACAATGATCAAGAAAATCGTAGGACACTCCGGAGCAATGTCTCTGACAGAGAAAGTGTACACACACCTTGATATCCAGTCTCTGGTAGAAGCAATTAACAAGATCTAAGGCTTGAGAATTTTGCTGTCTACCTGCTGTTTACTCGCTGTTTACGGTACAAAATTTTCTGCGTTTCACCACAACTGAATACAATTATAGATAAAAGAAAAACCCCAGAAACACTGAGTTTCTGAGGTTTGTAAATTCTTTTTGATTCTCGAAAGATTATCTCTTGCTGAACTGCGGAGCGCGGCGAGCGCCTTTGAGACCGTATTTCTTTCTCTCCTTCATACGCGGATCACGTGTGAGGTAGCCGGCCTTTTTAAGTGTCGGGCGAAGCTCATTGTCCATCTTAACGAGCGCGCGAGCAAGGCCGTGGCGGATAGCGCCTGCCTGGCCTGTGTAACCGCCGCCATGTACCATGACAGTGAGGTCATACTTGCCGAGTCCGTCGATAGCTGCGAGCGGCTGACGAACGATAACTTTCAGTGTTTCCATACCGAAGAAATCATCGATGTCGCGCTTGTTGATCGTGATCTTGCCTGTTCCCTGTGTGAGGTATACTCTAGCTACAGAGCTTTTTCTTCTACCTGTACCATAAAATTTTTCTGCTGCCAACGTTGTATCCTCCTATCAGAATTTCAGCACTTCCGGCTTCTGAGCTGCATGCTCATGCTCCGGACCTGCATAAACGCGAAGCTTCATGTACATCTGCTTGCCAAGAGCGCCCTTCGGAAGCATACCCTTAACTGCGTGCTCAACTACTCTTTCCGGATGCTTCTTCAGCTGCTCGCGGAGTGTGACCTCCTTTACGCCGCCGACATACTCGGAATGAGAGAAATAAACTTTCTGGTCAAGCTTCTTGCCTGTAACTTTAACTTTGTCTGCATTGACAACGATCACATAATCACCTGTGTCAACATGCGGTGTGTAGATCGGTTTCTTCTTGCCTTTAAGAATGCTGGCAACTTCTGCAGCCAGACGGCCAAGTGTAACGCCGTCAGCGTCGACTACGTACCACTTACGCTCGACTTCTGCCGGTTTAGCCATAAATGTGCTCATGGATGTTCCTCCTGATTTTGTCAAAATGAAAACCTTTGGTCACGGTACTCATTCAAACGAATGCATTCCGTGTCCAATGCATACGTTTATGGCAGCCTGTCAATCCGGGGCATTGAATATGAACTCTGCCTCACAAAAGCCTTCCCCCGCGGGCGCTTTTGTGCCTGCAGACAACCCCGATTCCGATTACCTTCTCTTCACCGGAGTGTTGCCTGCGTTTTTACCTCCCATTTCCTCTGTCTTTTTCAAAACTTCGGCCGAATGGGCGTAAAAAATCGTGCGGCTTGGGAATGCCGCACGAATTATTATAGTCAAATCCTTTTTTTGTGTCAAGCGAAATGTTTATTATTTCGCCGCGATATTCTTGATTGCTTTGTGGGCAAATGTCATCGTTCTGCCGCACGCAAGAC
Organism: Lachnospiraceae bacterium; assembly: GCA_045112155.1. Lineage (GTDB taxonomy): Bacteria > Bacillota > Clostridia > Lachnospirales > Lachnospiraceae > Chordicoccus. The sequence continues at coordinate 19,568 of JBGUHN010000065.1, read as the reverse complement.
CCGTCATGAGGTTCGGATAGGTCTGGGAGAAGAAACCGCCCGAGCAGTCGCCTGTAGCGTAGAGGCCTTCGATCGGCTCGCCATCTTCCTTGATGACCTGCATATCTGTGTTGATTCGGCAGCCGTTCAGAGTGGTCAGATGCCATGCGCAGGTACGGACGCCATAGTACGGCGGTGTGTCGACCGGAGTCATGCGGTGAGCTTCCTTGCCGTAGTCTTCATCAACGCCCTTGGCACAGAGCTCGTTGTAGCGGTTAACTGTGGCGACAAAATTGTCAGCCGGGATATTCAGCTTCTCTGCAAGCTCTTCAAGAGTATCCGCCTTCTGTACGTAGCCTGCCTCCATAAGCTCCTCGATCTTGCTCCACACAAATGAATACGGCATGTTGGAGATAGCACCGTTCGGGAATGGGAACAGACGGCAGCAGCCGACTTCGTCGAACTGTTCGCAGTATTTCTCGTTGTTGGCGTCAAAGACATCTACGTACGTATGATACGGCTGCATCTCCATGGAGTGAAGCATGAATTCGTACGGGCCGGACTCATTGCAGAAGCGATTGCCTTTCAGATTGACCTTGAGGAACGGCTGCTCACCGAACCAGAACCACTTTCCGACTGTCTCATAACCGGCTGTCTCATCCGGCTTTACGCAGCAGCGGTTGAACATCATGGAGCAGTGTGTCGGATCGAGCGCAGCGCCCGCCCACAGCATAGCCTTGATTCCGGAGCCGTCGCCGGTGGATCCGAGTGTGTAGACGACCTTCATGTCGAGAGTCATCGGCTGAAGAGCCTTCATCATAGCAGTGTTCGTTGCGTAGCCGCCGGAACACACGAGAACGCCTTTAGATGCGTTGATGCGGACAAAGTGATTATCCGTTGCGTCCTGAGCGATTGCGCCCGTGACCTTGCCGTCCGCGTCCTGCTCGAGCTTGATGAGCGGCAGGCTGTAGCGGAATTCGGTATTGCCGTAGGACTCGATATGCTCCATGAAAATGCTGTTGATCGTGACTGTATCGTCGCTGGCGTACTCATCCTTCTTATGCGGGCTGTGGCCTGTCGCGTAAGCTTTGTCACGGCCGGGATCATTAATATTTCCGACACCACCTTCAAGGCTCATATAATACTTACCGCTGCCCTCAAAGATACCTGTCAGCCAGTCGACCATAGGTCCGGACTCATTGATCCACACTTTGACCAGATCGCTGTCAATGTAGCCGCCGCTGTAGCGGACGAGTTCCTGCAGAGCTTCCATCTTGTCGATAGCAAGCTCCGGCATTTTCTGGATTTCTTCCTGCTGGATCTTGGAATCGATAGAACCGATATCCTCACGGATCGTCGTCGGTGTCTCCTTCTTTTCGATGACCAAAGTCTTAAGACCTTCTTCAGCTGCAGTCAGAGCTGCGATCCAGCCACCGGTTCCGAGACCTACGATAAGGCATTCTGTATCGATCGTCTCTGTGATGCTGGCTTCGTCGATTTCCGGGGCTTCACCGAGCCACTCGTTAGCTTTCTCTTCATGGGCGCCAAGAGTGATCTCCTGACCTGCCGCCTGAGAAATACAGTTGACAGCTGCTTTGCGGATCGCGTCCGATGTGATTGTTGCGCCCGATACTGCGTCTACATCCGCGCTCTGTGCGCTGACAATTTTCTGTGCCATCTCGGGACCGATTACGGCGCCGATATCCGGTGTCTCACCTGCGCAGTCGATTGAAACATCCGTAATCATAGTCTCATCGAACGTCATTGTAACAGTTACAGGGCTTGCGAGACCCTGCTCTGTAGCGGTATAAGTACCGGGTGTAAACGTAAGGCCGCTGGCCGCTACATCGCTGCCTGCGGCAACGCTCGCTGAACCCGATCCCTTTGTTGCCGAATCGGCAAACTCGATTGCGCCAAGCGCGACCATACCCGCGGCACCGGCTGCAATACCCTTAATAAAGTCTCTTCTGCTGATCTGATCTTTAGCCATCTTTCAAGTAGCTCCTCTCCAAAGTAGATGTCAAAATGCAAATGACGGCTTTCGCCGTCATTACACACACGATGCAAGACATAATAATTTTACCTTTTGACAGTTATATGCGCAAGATAAAATAATAAATCTGCAATCATCTTTATATCTGGAGTGGAATCAACTTTCCACTTCAGCACCTTTTTACTTCAAGGCTAACAGCTCGTCTGAACTGTTACTCCATAGTGGAGTCGATTCCGGCCTCATACTCCGGATACCGGATCTCACAGAGAACGAGACCTTTCGCAATCGCGGTAGGGCCGGCCGCGCTCCGGTCCTTAGCCTCGAGCACTTCTCTCATATGCTCCGGCGGGTACTTACCCCCACCAATTTCGAGAAGTGTCCCGGCGATGATCCTCACCATATTATAGAGGAAACCGTTCCCGGTGATCCTGAACGTGACCCGATCACCGGTCCTTGTCACGCGTGCGTCATAAATAGTTCTCACAGTCGTCTTCGACGAAAAGCCGGAAGCCGCGAATGATGCAAAATCATGTTCACCGACAAGCATCTCCGCCGCCGTGTTCATCCTTTCCTCGTCAAGCGGGTAATAATAATGCATCTCGGTTCTCCGTGTCAGCGGGTCCGGAAATTTCCGGTTGATCACATGGTACTCATAGGTCTTGACGGTATCCTGAAATCTCGGGTGAAAGGATTCCGGCACCTTACATGAATCCATGATCCGAATATCCTCGGGCAGCCTTGCATTCAGCGCAAATGAGATCTTCGCAGGATCGATCCTCGACTCCACATCAAAACATGCGACATTTCCCAGGGCATGGACCCCTGCGTCCGTCCGGCTGGCTCCCATAGTGCGGATGCGCTGTCCGAAGAGATGCTCGATCGCATCCTCCAGAACATCCTGTACAGCCACGCCGTTCGCCTGGCTCTGGTAGCCGTGATAATTCGTACCGTCATAGGCGACAATGAGTTTTACACGCATAGTTATCTGATCCTTTATCTAAGAAGGGAAACTCCGCTTCTGAAAAATTCAGGTGAATCAACACCCATCACGCCATGTGGCGGACCATATCAGTCTCACAGCAAAGAACCTGATCAGATCCATCCACCGCCGAATATGCAGAAGCATACTGCTGCCGCGGCAAATGCCAGCATCAGGATATAGGCAATATAATCCCGCTTTTCATACCGAAGCGGTTTCATCTGGGTACGTCCCTCTCCGCCGTGATAGCAGCGGGCTTCCATTGCCATGGCAAGATCATTTGCACGCTGAAAAGCAGAGACGAACAGCGGAACCAGAAGCGGTATCATATTGGTAACGCGCTTAATGAGATTTCCTGACTCAAAGTCCGCCCCTCTCGCGATCTGAGCCTTCATGATCTTATCCGTTTCCTCCATCAGGATCGGGATAAAGCGGAGCGCGATCGACATCATCATCGATATCTCGTGTACAGGAACCTTGATGGCTTTGAGCGGACTGAACAGATTCTCCATAGCATCGGTGAGCTGGTTCGGTGTCGTTGTCAGCGTCATGATTGAAGAACCGATAATGAGGTAGGACAGGCGGATCGCCATTCTGAAAGCCTGTATGATGCCTTCCCTCGTGACAGTCAGCCGCCAGATCCTGAAAATAGCTTCACCCGGCGTAAACAGCATGTTGAAAATGACCGTGATGATCAAAATGAAAATAATAGCTTTCATCCCCTTCAGCATCATGCCAAACGGAACTTTAGAGAGCTTTACAAGAGTCGCAAGGACAACAGTGACGAACACATAGCCCGCCAGGCCTTTAATCAGGAACAGGGAGATTATGAAAACCAGCGTACCGAGAAATTTGACCCGGGGATCCAGCTTGTGGAGAATCGAATCCGCCGGATAATACTGTCCGATCGTGATATTTTTCATCTTCGGGCCCCCTTTCCGGCAAGGGCTGCCAGAATACTATTCTTTGCCTCCTCCACCGTTGTCGCATGTACGTCCACGGGGAACCCTTTGGCTGCAAGGTCATGCATAATATACGTAGTCTGCGGCGCTGCCAGCCCGATCTTTTCAAGTTCCTCGTAGTGGGCAAAGACTTCCCTCGGCGTACCGTCGTATGGGAGCTTACCGTCATTCACGACAATCAGGCGGTCCGCATACCTGGCCACATCCTCCATACTGTGGGAGACCAGGATAATGGTTATTCCGCGCTTCTCGTGCAAATAACTGATCTGATCAAGTATCTCATCCCGCCCCTTCGGATCCAGTCCGGCTGTCGGCTCGTCAAGAATGAGAACTCTGGGATTCATAGCCAGAACTCCTGCGATGGCTACTCTCCTCTTCTGTCCGCCGGACAGTTCAAATGGAGAGTGGCCGTAGAACTTCTCCGGAAAACCGACCTGAACGAGAGCTTCCCTGGCTCTTGCCTCAGCCTCCTCTTTAGAGAGCCCCTGGTTCTTTGGCCCGAAAGCTACATCTGTGAGAACATCCGCCTCGAAAAGCTGATGCTCCGGATACTGAAATACAAGACCGACCTTGGAGCGCAGAGCTCTCCTGTCATACTTATCTCCCCAGATATCCTCACCCTCAAAGAGAACTTTGCCCTCTGTGGGCTGCATCAGGGCGTTGAAGTGCTGGATCAACGTCGATTTGCCGCTTCCGGTATGACCGATGATTCCTATGAACTGACCTTCCTCAATCGCCAGATTGATATTTGAAAGAGCATTTACCTCGAAGACCGTGCCCTTTCCGTATGTATAAGAAACATTTTTAAGCTCTAACTGCATATTTTTCTGCCAGTGCCTCCACAAGTTCATCTCTCGTCAGAATACCTGCCGGTATATCAATTCCGCTTTTTTGGAGTTCATAAGCCAGCTCTGTGACCTGCGGTACATCCAGCCTGTATTTCTTGAGTTTTTCGACCTCAGAGAAAATCTCACGCGGCGTCCCCTGCATCACGATACGTCCGGAATCCATGACGAAAACATGGTCAGCGTCAATGACTTCCTCCATATAATGCGTAATGAGTATGACCGTAATTCCCAGCTTCTCATTAAGCTCGTGGACAGTCCGAAGCACACTCTTTCGTCCGGTCGGATCCAGCATGGCTGTCGGCTCATCCATGATGATACATTCCGGCTGCATGGCTATGACGCCTGCAATCGCTACTCTCTGCTTCTGACCGCCGGAAAGCCTGTTGGGAGACTTTTTGCGGTGCTTCAGCATACCGACCTTGGTCAGACTGTCATCCACCCTCTCCCAGATCTCATCTGTCGGAACACCGATATTTTCAGGTCCGAAGCCGACATCCTCCTCGACCACCGTTCCGATGATCTGGTTATCCGGATTCTGAAAGACCATCCCCGCCTTCTGGCGGATCTTCCAGATCTCTTCCTCCCCGGAAGTGTCAATCTCGTCGACCCACATCGTCCCCTCCGTGGGCACGAGCAAAGCATTCATGTGCTTGGCCAGAGTGGATTTGCCTGAACCGTTGTGGCCGAGGATCGCAATGAAATCACCCTTTTTTATATCAAGGGTCACATCGTCGATTGCCCGGACTCTTTCGATCTTGCTGTCATCTTCTCCGTATTTCATATAGTCAAAGCACAGCTTTACAGCTTTAATGATTCCCATTCGCGTCTCCTACTATTTCAGACGAGGTTTCTGATAATGTTCCAGATTTCCTCCCGGCCTTCCTTGGTTTCAGCTGAAAAGGCGATGACCGGAGTGCCGGGTGCTGTTCCGAGCTCCTGGCGGATCGTCCTCAGAGCTTTCTCTACCTGAGATTTCTTTAGTTTATCTTTTTTTGTTGCGATAATGACCGGCTCCATGGCATTTTCAACGATCCATCTGTGCATGAGCTTGTCATTTGCTGACGGGGCATGGCGTATATCCACCAGAAGAAAGACCGCGCGCAGCATTTTCGATTGTCTGAGGTACCGCTCGATCATTTTGCCCCATTTAGCTTTCACTTCGACACTGGCATTGGCATAACCATAGCCCGGGAGATCGACCAGATAACAGTCCGGAGCGAACGGATCCTCAAGCTGTGTATCACAAGCCGGCGTCCCCTCATTCACGCGGTAATAATTGATCGTCTGCGTTTTTCCCGGCTGGCTCGAAGTCCTTGCAAGGGATTTCCGCTGAATGAGCGTGTTGATGAGGGAGCTCTTTCCGACGTTGGATTTTCCTGCAAATGCCACCTCGATCCGATCCTTTTCCGGCACCGCGCTCGTCACACCGATGACCGTCTCGAGAGTCACATTTCTGATTTTTGACATTTATTTACCTCACAGGGGGCTGTCGAATTAAGGCGAGCCACCACAATATTTGGCAGACGTCATTTGCAAATGTCTGTTATACAGCGGTGACACCGACTGACGCGACAGCCTCGTTTTGATTTCTCATGTCTTTGCCGGGATACCGGATCAGGAGACAAGGGCTGTACTAAGAACGTCCTCCATCGTGGATGCGTAGACGATTTCAAGGCCGTCTGTAATTTCAGCATCCACTTCCTTCATATCGTTCCGGTTCTTCTCCGGCACAAGAACAGTCTTTATTCCGGCCTTCTTGGCAGCCAGCAGCTTCTCCTTGAGCCCACCGATCGGGAGCACACGGCCCCGGAGGGTGATCTCGCCGGTCATCGCCACATCCGCTCGGACTTTGCGCCCTGTGATTGCGGACAGGATGGCTGTTGCCATAGTCACGCCCGCGGACGGACCATCCTTCGGGACGGCGCCTTCCGGGATATGTATATGAATATCATTATTGCGGAAGAAGTCTTCCTGAATACCGTAAGCGTCCGCGACTGATCGGATATAGCTTATACCGGCCTGGGCAGATTCCTTCATGACATCGCCGATCTGACCGGTGAGCTTAAACTCTCCCTTGCCGGGCATTATATTCACCTCGACCTGGAGCGTTACTCCGCCGACAGAAGTCCAGGCAAGACCTCTGACGATGCCGACCTCATCCTCATCGTTGACCGGATTGATGCTGTATCGCTCGTATCCAAGGAATTCTTCAAGATTATCCGGGGTGACCGTGATCTTCTTTTTGCCTTCCTCGAGGATCTTGCGGGCTGATTTTCTGCAGATTTCGGCTATTTCCCGCTCAAGGGAACGAACGCCTGCCTCGCGCGTATATTTGGCAATAATGTCGGCGATTGCTTCGTCCGTTATGACCAGCTGGCGCTTTTTCAGCCCGTTCTTTTCAATCTGCTTCGGAATCAGATGATCCTTGGCTATATGAAGCTTCTCGTTCTCTGTGTAGGAAGTGATCTCAATGACTTCCATTCTGTCAAGAAGCGGCCGCGGAATCGTCTGCAGATCATTGGCAGTCGCGATAAAGAGAACATCGGAAAGGTCCACCGGGATTTCTATATAATGATCCTCAAAGTGGCTGTTCTGTTCCGAGTCAAGGACCTCAAGCAGTGCAGATGCCGTATCTCCCTTATAGTCGCTGCTGACCTTGTCGATCTCATCCAGCATCATAAGAGGATTTCGCACACCGGCTTTCTTGAGACCATTTACGATCCTGCCCGGCATTGCTCCGACATAGGTGCGTCTGTGACCGCGTATCTCAGCCTCATCTCGCACGCCGCCGAGGGACAGCCTTATATACTTCTTATTCAGAGCTTCGGCAATAGAATGTCCGATCGACGTCTTGCCGGTCCCCGGAGGCCCCACAAGGCAGAGGATCGGTCCCGCTCCGTTTCCGGTCAGCTGTCTCACAGCAAGAAACTCGAGAACTCTGTCCTTGACCTTGGTCAGACCGTAATGATCGCGGTCGAGGATCTGCTTTGCGCGGATCAGGTCATGCCTGTCACGGCTGGCCTTGTCCCACGGAAGGGCCAAAAGTGTTTCAATATAGCCGCGGAGAACAGCACTCTCCGGAGACTGGCCGGGAAGATTCTGGAAACGCTTGATCTCTTCGTACAGCTTATCCTTGACTTCCTTCGGTGCCCTGAGTTTCTTCGTAGCCTCCCTGAAGTTATCGATATCGCTCAGCGTTGTATCTTCTCCGAGCTCCTCACGGATCACTTTGAGCTGTTCGCGCAGTATATATTCCTTCTGGTTCTGGTCGACACGCTCTCTGATTTTCTCCTGCAGTTCCTTGCGGATCGCCATGACTTCAGTCTCATTGGTGAGAAGAATGCCGAGAGCCTCGTACTGCTCCTCCACCGATATAGCCTCAAGGATGATCTGTCTCCTCTCATAAGGCAGAGGCATATTGATAGCAATCTGGCTGAGAACGTACTCAAGATCATCCGACTCCATGATCTGCATTGCGACATCCCGGCTGACATTGTGCTCCTGAGTAAAGTACGAAGTAAAGAGATCTTTTATACTCCGAAGCATGGCTTCCTTCATGGAAGCCGGAAATATGTCCATAGTCTCATTCCCGGTGGGTGTGACTCCCGCGAGAATATAATCTTCGGTCTTTTCAAATGAGCCGACGACCGCCCTCTCCATTCCCTCAACGAGAACGCGGACCATATTTCTCGGCAGGCGGTTGACCTGCTTGACAAATGCGATCACGCCGACGTCCCAGACATCATTGATGTCGGGATCTTCCGTATTCGGGTCGTGCTGCGTGACCAGAAATACCCTCTGGTCCTCCCTCATCGCCCTCTCAAGAGATGCTCTCGACCTGTCACGACTCACATCAAAATGAACAATCATTCCCGGCAGGATGCTTGTTCCCCGAAGGGGCACAGCCGGAAGATACATGATATCTGATCCAATATTTTTCAAATGGTAATCCACCTTTTTATTCAGTCTCTCACAACATTAAGCGTTGACCGGTCCATGAAGGACCGGCCTGCTCCCGGCAATGGTCAGGCCTTTACTCTGCAGCTTTCAATTCTGCAGCAGCTTCACCTGCATCCTCGCGGTGCACGTAAGTCATCGGGGCTTTCCCGTCGACGGATTCTTTCGTGATAATGCATTCAACGATCGAGCTGTCAGACGGCACATGGTACATGGCATCTGTGACAGTTTTTTCCATAATTGCGCGCAGACCTCTCGCGCCGGTCTTTCTGACGACAGCGAGGTGCGCGATCTCATTCAACGCTTCATCCTCGACTGTAAGCTTCACGCCGTCCATCTCGAAGAGAGCAGTGTACTGCTTGAGCAGAGCGTTCTTCGGCTCCTTAAGGATCCTGATGAGAGCTTCCTCATCCAGGTTATCAAGCGATGTGACGACCGGAATACGGCCGATCAGCTCCGGAATAAGACCGAACTTGACAAAATCCTCCGGCATAACTTCCTTCAGGATCTCGCCGACATTCTTGTCTTTCGCTGCCTGTTTGATCTCAGCGCCGAAACCGATCGATTTCTTCTCCATGCGCTTCTGGATCTGCTTCTCAATCCCTACAAAAGCTCCACCGCAGATGAAAAGGATGTTCGATGTATCCATCTGGATCATCTCCTGATGCGGATGCTTGCGTCCGCCCTGCGGCGGTACAGATGCGATCGTGCCCTCGACGATCTTAAGGAGAGCCTGCTGAACACCTTCACCGGACACGTCGCGGGTGATGGATGCATTCTCAGATTTTCTGCCGATCTTATCGATCTCATCAATGTAAATGATGCCCTTCTCCGCGCGCTTAATATCAAAATCAGCCGCCTGGATCAGACGGAGAAGAATGTTCTCGACGTCCTCACCGACATAGCCCGCCTCCGTCAGTGTCGTAGCGTCGGCGATGGCAAAGGGCACATTCAGAATCTGGGCAAGTGTCTGCGCAAGCAGGGTCTTGCCGCATCCTGTCGGACCCAGCAGCATTATGTTGGACTTGGCGAGTTCGACCCCGAGATTCTTCGGTGCCTGCAGTCTCTTATAATGATTGTAGACCGCAACGGAAAGGACCTTCTTCGCATCATCCTGCCCGATCACATACTCATCCAGAAAGGCCTTGATTTCTTCCGGCTTCTTAAGGTTAATTCCTGTATTATCCGCCGGCTCGTCAAGAAGGAGGTCATCCTCCTCAGCAATGATCTCCGAACAGATCTCAATGCACTCATCACAGATATAAATGCCTGCCGGTCCGGAAATCAGCTTTCTGACCTGATTCTCAGTTTTGCCGCAGAAACTACAGCGAACTTTGCTTGTCATTTTTCCTGCCATTTGATCTCCTTTTTCAAAAAAGACTCCTGCACGCATAGCTGACAGGAGTCTTAGTGTTACTCATTATCGATTTCTGACAACGCTGTCAATCAGTCCGTAAGCTACTGCCTCATCAGCTGACATCCAGTTATCGCGGTCAGTATCTCTCTCGATCACTTCGATCGGCTGATTCGTGTTGGCTGCAAGCTCTTCGTTCAGTCGTCTCTTGATCTTCAGGATATGGTCCGCTTCAATTCTGATATCGGAAGCCTGGCCTCTCGTGCCGCCCGACGGCTGATGGATCATGATCTCCGCGTTCGGCAGTGCCTGTCTCTTTCCCTTAGCGCCGCCCGCGAGAAGGAATGCACCCATGCTCGCTGCCATGCCGATGCAGATGGTGGCCACATCACATTTGATATACTGCATTGTGTCATAAATCGCCCAGCCTGCTGTGACAGAGCCGCCGGGGCTGTTAATGTAAAGGCTGATGTCCTTGGACGGATCCTCCGCTTCAAGGAACAGAAGCTGCGCGACTACAATAGAAGCTGTCGCGTCATTCACCTCATCCCCGAGGAAAATAATTCTCTCCTTCAGAAGGCGGGAGTAGATATCGTAGCTTCTTTCTCCCTGCGGTGTCTGTTCAATGACATATGGTACAAGAACATTATTCATACTGTTACCTCCAAACTTATGTCCGGCAAGTGTCAGAGATTATACCTCGATTGCGTTGTCAGCGATCAGAGAGATTACCTTCTGCATTGCGCTGTCTTTACGCAGCTGCTCGATGCCGCTCTCGCCGAGTGCGGAACGGATCTGATCAGTTGTCATGCCGTACTGCTCTGACATCTTGGTGATTTCAGCCTCGACCTCCTCATCGGTGATCTCAAGGTTCTCTGCCTTGGCGATCGCCTCGAGTGTCAGACGGGAGCGAATTCTTCTCTCAGCTTCCGGAAGAAGTGTCTCGATGAACTTTTCTCTGTCAGATCCCTGATACTTCAGGAACTCATCGACCGGGATGCCCTGGCTCTGAAGCTGGCGTGCATAGTCCTCAAAAATATTCTCGGCCTCTGCCTTCTTATACACATCAAGAATCTCGATCTCGGATGCTGCAACAGCCTTCTCGACAGCCTCGTTTTCCTTCGCTGTCTTTGCTGCTTCAGACTTTCTGTCAAAGATGACCTTTCTGAGCTCTTCTTTCAGTTCTTCGACTGTGTTGGCTGTCTCGGAGACATCCTGTGCGAACTCGTCGTCAATCTCCGGAAGTTCTTCGGCCTGGATAGAATTAACTGTGCATGCAAATGTTGCTTCCTTGCCTGCCAGATCCGGTGCATGATACTCCTCCGGGAATGTCACAACGACATCCTTGGACTCGCCTGCGGAGACGCCGATGAGCTGCTCTTCGAATCCCGGGATAAATGTGCCGGAACCGATTCTGAGGCTCTGACCCTTGGCTGTACCGCCATCAAAAGCGACACCGTCTACTGTTCCGGCGTAATCAAGGTTGATCGTATCGCCGTCAGCTACCGGTCTGTCTGTGATATCTACCTTGCGGGCATTCTTCTTCTGCTCGCTCTGAAGCTCTTTTTCCACATCCTCGTCAGTGACAGTGACTTCCTGCTTGGAAACTTCAACTGCCATATAGTTGCCGAGCTTGACTTCCGGCTTGACAGCTACTTCCACTGTGTAAATGAAGTCCTTGCCCTTCTCCATCTGGACAGGCATGATTTCCGGATAAGCGACAACATCGAGTTCTGCCTCATCGACAGCGTTCGGATAAGATTTGTTTATGCATTCATTTGCAGCATCCTCATAGAAGACGCCCGGTCCGTACATTTTCTCAATGATGTACTGAGAAGCTTTGCCTTTGCGGAATCCCGGGATATTGAAACGGCCTTTTGTTCTGTTGTAGGCCGATGTGATTGCCTTATTGAAGTCAGCTGCCGGTACTGTGACCGTCAGTGTTGCCATACCGTTCTCAACCTTTTCGATCTTTACGCTCATATCTTTATAGTTCCTCCTCGTAAATCGGATCGTGTTGTCTTTATTCACATTTCTACAGACATTTAGACAGTATAGCACAGGGTCATGTGAAATCTCAATCCCTTTTAAAAAACTTTTTCAGCCGTCCATACAGTAAGACGGGCTGCATCGAAGCTCTGAGACCGGCGCACACTTTATGACGGGCTGCACCGAAGCTCCGAGACCGGCGCACGCATCATCTTCATCGAAAAACGCAGGTCCTTCCCTCCGAGCTTGCGTAGGCGACAAGCCAAGGTGCCTGATTCGTGCTCGCACGAAAGGAAGGCACTTTGGCGACCGCCCGACATCGAGCGTGAAACGCGAGATGAAGGCGGCTTGCCGCCTATGCGATCTCTCAGTCGGACCTGCAATGTTTTTCTCACGAAGATGGATGCTTTGCCGCCGGAAACGAATTCGATAAGCAGCCCGCCCAACTTCGATTGTAAAACACGAGATAAAAGCAATGACGCCGGAAACATATTCGAAAAGTAACCCGCTCTACATCGAACGCATAACGCAAGATAAAGGCGGTGACACCGCAACGGATTCAAAAGCAGCCTTTCTGAACTGACACTGCGATAACGCCTGTAATACGCAGATTGCCAAAACTCTAATTATTTAATGCCTGACATGACCGAGTTATGATAGTTAATATCATAGGTCACGTCCTTCTCGAACCAGGAAAGCCCCGGGAACGCCTCGGCCTCCTCCACTGATGAGAACTCGATCTCTGCCAGATAAAGGCCTTTGTGGGGCGACTCAAAATGATCAAGCTCGACCACAAGACCGTTTTCGATAGGAATAACATAGCGCACTTTGGAGATCAGCCTGCCGTCGATTTTCTCCCGAAGATGCTCATAGGACTGTCTGTCCAGCGGCAGATTGTACTCCTCGCGAGCCATAAGGCCGCCTCCTTTGTATGTCAGAATGTAGTCATTGTCCTGACGGCGGATGCGGACGACAGGGCGTGTATTCAGATATCCCTGCTCTATGACATGGTGCGGATAAGACTCAAGATCATGGGGCGGCTCCTTGATGAGCCATTTTCTTTCTATTTCCATATGGTCGCTCCTTTCATATATCAAATATTCTGCCTCAGAGATTAGAATATCTCAGTGTTAGATGCCCGATCACAGGGCTAAGCAGCTTCAAGTACCGGTAATATTCACGCTACATCATAGCACAAATACGCATTTTAATATATAATGGATCTTATCGGAAGTTCCGCAAGGAATTCTCGAAAAAAACCGATGTATCGGCCGCAATTTGATTTCAAGGTCAGCGAAGCGGTTCCAATCACATCACTCTATAAAGCGTAGCAGCAGAGTACCACGTCCATAGGAGCCGCCGCACCGCATGGGGGTGGATATTCACAGGGCATGACTGACTGTACAAAGAAACAAACGGTAATGAATATTTTTTAAGTGGAGGTAAATATGAGCAGAGTATGTATTTTTCTGGCGAACGGATTTGAAGAAGTCGAGGCATTAACACCGGTCGACCTGCTTCGCCGCGCCGGCATCGAAGTTGTCACTGTTTCAATGAATGAGGCACCGGAGGTAACCGGCAGGAGCCAGATCACCGTCGTTGCGGATGCCCTCTGGGCAGACGCGCAGGCGGACACCGCTGATATGCTCGTTCTCCCGGGCGGTCAGCCGGGTGTAAAAAATCTCGGAGCCCACGAAGGACTCACATCTCTCCTTAAGAAATATGCCGATGAAGGAAAGCTCCTGGCTGCGATCTGCGCTGCTCCGACGATCTTCGGCGCGCTCGGCATCGTGAACGGCAAATGCGCCACATGCTATCCCGGTCTGGAAGACAAGTTGACAGGGGCTACCGTGGTCACTGACCAGCGGGTCGTCACCGACGGAAACATCACGACAAGCCGCGGCGCAGGTACTTCCATCCCCTTCGCTCTCCGTCTCATCGAAATTTTGAAAGGTAAGGACGAAGCTGAAAAGGTCGCCTCCGGCATCGTCTACGGTCACAGACGCTGATTTGAGGGCTGCCACTTACATATTCCCCCTATCCGACTGCTAAAGGGGCTGTCGCTTTAGACTGTGCCGCCGCTATATATGGCAGACATTTGCACATAACGTCTGCCATATATAGCGGCGGCGCGCCTTTATGCGACAGCCCCCTGCTATCAAAAAAACAATTCAGAGATGAAATTACATATTCCTCGCTTTATCCGTGCAGGCTCTCACCGCTTCGATCACGGCACTGCGCATCCCGTATTTCTCGAGCGCGACAACACCTTCAATCGTTGTACCTGCCGGTGATGTGACCATATCCTTCAGTTCTCCCGGATGTTTTCCGGTCTCAAGCACCATTTTGGCGCTTCCCAGCACTGTCTGAGCAGCGAAATGATAAGCCTGAGCCCGCGGCATACCGTCCGCGACCGCGGCATCGGCCATAGCCTCAATAAACATATAGACGTAAGCCGGTGAACTGCCGCTAAGAGATGTCACGACCGCCATAAGACTCTCCGGGACCTGCTCAGCCTCGCTGAAAGACGCGATAACGTTTCTCACTGACTGCAGTTCCTCATCTGAAACACGTGAATTCGGGCAGTAGCCTGTGATGCCCGCGCCTACAAGGGCAGGTGTGTTCGGCATAGCGCGCACGATTTTTTTATCGCTGCCAAGACCGGCTTCAAGATCCGCGATCGACTTGCCTGCCATGATTGAGAGGACCACCTGGTCAGATGTGAGAGAATCCCTGATGTCCGCTGCCACGATCGGAAACACATTCGGCTTGACCGCAAGGAGAACTATGTCGGCGCCTTTTATGCATTCCGCATTATCTTCGAATGTCTCGATTCCGAACGAATCTCCGGCTTTCTTTCTTGCCGTCTCAAACTTATCCGCGGCCCTGATCTCAGAAGCAGCCGCAGCACCGTTCTTTATAATACCGCCTATAATGGCGCTTGCCATGTTTCCGCATCCGATTGATGATATCTTCATAATCCATTCCTTTCGTGTATAAGCGTTACAGGTGCCTGCACAATTCCGTGCGCAGCAGTCGTGCAATAAATCGCAGCTGCCCAAGAAGCATCAGTTTCCGGCTTCCGCGCCTGTGCCGCTTTCGCTTCCGCCGGCATCGCCTGCGTCAGAGCCTCCCGCCGATTCGCCTTCAGAGCTGCCGCCGGAACTGCTGTCCGAGCCGCTGCCGCCATCATTCCCGCCGGAGCTGCTTTCCGAACCACTATCCGAACCGCTTCCCGAACCGCTGTCTGTATTCCCGCTGTCCGATCCTGATCCGCCGTCGTCATAGTCATCGTTGTCATAATCATCATAATCGTCATAATCATAATTGTTGTAATTATAATTATAATCGTCATATTCATCTTCGTCATAATCATACGAAGGTCTCGGCGTCGGGGTGGGGGCATTCTCCAGTGCTATCTCCCGGTTTATATCGTCAAGACTTGCAGGCTCATCATTGGAGATGACAACGCCCGGCACATAGGCTGTTTCAGCCTGCGTCTCCCCGTTCTGCAGATAAGAAAGAACGACCTCCAGTATCTTTTCTGCCAGTTCGCGGGCGGGCTTGACGACTGTCGCGTAGACAGATCCCTCACGGACACTTACTGCCAGCTGGTCATTATCGCCGTCCAGGCAGATGACCTCTTTTTCAATTTCCAACGCCTTAAGGGCTTCGATGACTGCAAGCGCCTCCTCGCCGTTTCCGCAGACAAATGTATCGACAGCTGAATTGGAATCGAGCACACTTCTTATGACACTCTGGACATTCTCGCTTTCCAGATCCGCAAGGCCTGCTTCAGTTGCCTCCTTCATATTTGCAAATTCATTCAGCCCCCTTCTGAAAGAAGCGACATAGAGGTTTTCGAAGCTGTTATTGGCATTATAAATCAGCGCGTATGTCTCACGCAGCCGGTGATGTCTCGCAAATATCTCAGCAAGCGATGCCATTGCGGAATTCCTGTCGGTCCTGACCTGTCCGTCGCAGACACCCTCATCCGGGACACCGCGATTAACGAGAAAGACCGGAATCCCCGCTTCCTTAGCAGTCTGTGCATCAGACTTGATTCCATCACCTGCAATATTGTCACAGATGACAGCACAGGCTTTATCTGAAACTGCTTCCCCGAAGGCCTTTGACTGTTTTTCAGCCGAGCCATCATGCGTCTTTACGATGACATCATAACCTGCCCGCCGCGCTCCCTTAAGGATTATATCCTCCATCTGAGCGGACAGGCCCGTCTCTGACGGAATGATCAGATATATGGCAGGCACATTCCGCTTCTCAGGGGCTGCCAGCACCGAACTCTCTACAGCTGCGGCTACTGTGCTGTCGCCCGGAATGCTGTCGGTCACGGCTTGGCTGCCCGATGCAACCGCATTTGCGGATATAACCGAATCTGCAGGTACGCCGTTATCACTGTCGGTGCGCCCGCAGCCACATACCAGCATCACTGCGGTAACGATGAGGGCCAGCAAGGTCCTTGATCTCTTCATAATTTCCACTCCCCTTCAAACACTTCTTCGGCCGGACCGGTCATATAGACATGATTGGTATCGCGGTCCCACTCGATCAGGAGGTCTCCTCCGTTCAGATGCAGTCTGACAGGACTCTGACCGAACCCGTTCAATATGGCTGCAACGGCTGTCGCGCATGCTCCGGTCCCACATGCCCATGTCTCACCGGAACCTCTCTCCCATACGCGCATTCTTATATCGTGCTCTCCCTGCATAGCTGCAAATTCAGTATTCACACGGTCAGGAAAAGCTTCGTGATGCTCAAAGTGCGGTCCGACGCTCTCGATCTGCAGACTTTCCACATCCTCCGGTGAATCCATGAACACGATGCAGTGCGGGTTGCCCATGGAGACGCAGGTCACTTTATACGTATGACCGAGGACTCTGAGCGGAACATTTACAGCAGTCCTGCCAAGGACGCCCTCTGACATCGGCATTGAGGATGCAATCACCTTTTCAGACATTCTCACAGGAATCATCTCCGGTTCGAGAATGGCTTCACCCATGTCGACACGGACGTTTTTTACCTTGCCGTCTGCTGTCTCGAGAGTGAGGATCTTTACGCCGGATCCGGTCGCGATCCTGACGGTCGTCTTGTCAGTGAGGCCATGATCATAGACATACTTGCCCACGCAGCGGATACCGTTGCCGCACATTTTCCCCCGGCTGCCGTCCGCATTGTACATATCCATCTCAAAATCCGCAATATCAGACGGCTTGATCAGGATAAGTCCGTCGGAGCCGATTCCGAAATGCCGATCGCTCACACTTACCGCGACCGCGACCGGATCCTCCACGGTCTCTTTTGTACAGTCAACGTACACATAATCATTGCCGATTCCGTGCATCTTCGTAAAGTGCATATTGTTCCTCCGTCCACTTATTTGCTCCAAAGCTGTCAGGGTTCTCATTCTGACAGCGCGGGACCCGCCGTCTCCATGACAGATCCCGAGGCTAAACTTAAAAAATTATAACATAAAAACCATACATGGCAACACAGAGTTTCGGACAGACCTTATTTCCGCCGTCCCTTGCAGTAGGAAATGAAGCCGCGCAGGATCTTCTTATCCTCCGTATCCATGAACTTCATTCGGCTGATTTTTCTCTCCGCGCTCTCAAAGTGATCCGCAAGTACACTCTGGGCATAGGTCAAAGCGCCTGATTCCTCAAAGATTCTCTGAACCTGCTCAATATCTTTGCTGGTCACATGCTTCTTGCCGTAATACTGAAGAAGCTCTTCCGCATATTCTACTTTCATGGTCCGCACATACATATAGAGAATCGTCTGCTTGTACTCAGCCACATCCGAGCCGACGTCCTTCCCGAGGATCTTCGGGTCTGCAAATACTCCCAGAATGTCATCCATGATCTGATACGCGATGCCAATGTCCCGCGCGCATCTGTCAAGGGCTGCCATCTCTTTTGGCTCCGCGCCGCCGAGGATCATGCCCAGATGGAGCGGTCCGATCACCGAATATCCTGCTGTCTTAAGGAAGTAAATATCATAAATGGACTTTTCGAGGAGTTTCGCTCTCTCCTCCTCCCCGATGCCCGGATCCTGGATTTCGTAGGGCAGGACAACATCCAGAAGTTCGCCCCTAATCGTCTGGATCACAATGTCATCAAAATAAGAGATCAGCTGTCCAAGGGCAGGGTCTGATCCGTAGGAATCGGCCAGGAGTTTATTTGCATAATAAATACCCAGATCACCCACACATATACCGACGGATTTCGCAATTTCCTGAGGCTTTTCAATACCGGACACCATCCGAATATCGCGCACATCGAGCCGGTGCTCATAGCGCCTGTGGACTGTGATCTTTCCTCTTCTCTGGGCGGCGTTGTCTATGACATCATCATGGACAAGCACTCCCGTCTGGAACATTTCAAATGTCTGCGCAAGCGCGTCGCTGATCGACAGATCGATATCTGAAGCTCCGCGGGCATGCCGCGCAATCTGATAACCGAACACGACAAGCATGCCGCGCAGCATCTTCCCGCCCTGATTGAGGTCCGCAAGGTCCTCCATGAACGGTCGGATAATAGGATTATCATCCTTTTTGAGAGACCTGTTATAGGTGTGTGTCTTCTTCTCGAGTCTCTTATATGTCTCCTCATAAAACTTTCTGAAGGCTTCCAGATTTCCGTCTTTTCTCATCACTTATTTTCCTTTGTTGATCTTGATTGTTTCATAGTAGTCAAGAGCCGCTTTCATGTCTGCCTTCGAAAAGTCCGGCCAGAGCACATCCGTGAACCAGATCTCCGAATAGACTGTCTGCCACGGGAAAAAGTTTGACAGTCTGCGGTTGCCGCCGGTCCGAATGACCAGATCTATATCCGGGACTCCGGCAGTGTCAAGATAACTTTCGAACTCCTTCTCGGTGAGGTTGTCCGGATCGACCTCTCCGCGAACAGCCTTCTCCGCGTACGATTTAATTGCGCGTATGATTTCATCCCTGCCGCCGTAGGAAATGGCAATCTGAACAAGAAGATTCCTGCAGTGGGCTGTCATGTTCTCGGCCTTGCGCACTGTCTCCATAGACTCATCGTCCAGTCTCGAGAGATCGCCGATGACCTTGATCCTGATATCTCTGCTTATACATGTATCGATCTCATCCCTGAAAAACTTTCCCATCAGCTTGAAGAGACTGGAAACCTCCTCGCGGCTCCTCTCCCAGTTCTCCGTTGAGAACGCATAGACAGTGAGATATGGGATTCCCTCATCCTGACACCATGTACACGTGTCCATGAAGGCGTCGAGACCCTTCTCATGGCCTCGCATGACGGATGTAAACATATGCTTCTTCGCCCACCTGCGGTTACCGTCCATGATAACACCGAGGTGCCTCACTTTATTTTCAGCCATAAGTTTCTCCTTTCATTAATCAGTCTGTTTGTAAATCGCGATCTCTGATCGCGCGCGAGCTGCGCAACGCACTTGTGCGTTTTCCTCTGCGCAGCTCTGCGATCCGCCGGAGGCTCATTCTTCAACG
>JBGUHN010000064.1:0-25631 GCA_045112155.1 Lachnospiraceae bacterium | reverse complement strand
TGGCAGCGGTACTAATAAGCTTTCTTCGCTTCGCTCGAAACCTTAAAGTACCGGCCGCTCGACGACGCCCTTCGAAAGCAATATTTTTCGATTTCGACTTGCATTATGTTAATTGTGGGAATTTATTAGTCATTAAGTTTTAGCGGGACTCCCCCGCGATACGAAAAGTATACCACGCAAAGCCCCGGCGGTAAAGGGCGCTGTTGACGTGATGCGACAGTTCAGACGGGCTGCACCCGGGTCTCGGAAGCCGGCAGTGATGCATCATCTTCATCGAAAAGCGCAGGTCCTGCCTTCCGAGCCTAGCAATGCATACGCATTGCTGGTCTCTCAGTCGGACCTGCAATGCTTTTCTCACGAAGATGGATGCTTTACTGCCGGCAACGAACTATGAAAGCAGCCTGCCTGAACTGTTACCTATGAATCCCGCTTTGAGGCACAAATCTGAGATTTGCAATAGCACTGTTTCCCACGTATAATGTCAATATACGCTGCGCGAGGATATAGACCGCAGGAATTCAGATAACCGGCACTGCCCAATCCCACGCTGTCGTACCACGTAACACTTAAATTAACGGAAGGAGTCCCCATGACGACCGGACTTATACTGACGCTTGTAAAATACGCGTTTTCTGCACTGCTCACTTTCATATCGATCGCGTGCACTAAAAATATAAAATATACTATATCATCGCTGCTTGAGCTCGCCTGCATCTTCCTCATTGTCAACGCTCTCCTGCCCGCCGCGCATCTACCTGTGATCATCTTAAGTGACCTGCTCAGTCTCCTTTTCAACGCCCAGATGCTGGTCCTGTCCTTCGGAGCTGTCTACATCACGCTGGTCATGCTCACCAACCTGGACTCCCTTGAAGACCTCTTCGGCAAGCTCGTTCAGTACCTGATAGCAATCGCAATCGTGCTGGCATTCACGTTCCTGCCGGTGAGTCACATAGCCGGGATCCCGGCATTCATCCTGCCTGTGATAATAGCAGCTGACATTGCTTTTCTGGTCATATTTGGTGCACAGTACTCCCCGACATATGGTCTCTATGACCTGATCCGTACTGTAGTGCTGAACATACGCCGCACAAAGCTTGTGCAGAAGCTCCCCGATGCCAAAGAGAAATTTGCCAGAGACGGCATCGATGATTACAGGGAAAAGCCGAAGAGCCTGCCCGAGAATCCCAACATTATTCTGATCTTCACAGAAGGGCTCTCCCAGCACATGATCTCCGACAAGCGGAGCATCATGCCGAACTTTCAGTCTTACCAGAAAAAATCGCTGAACTTTACGAACTATTACAACCACACCTACGCGACCTACTGTGCCCTGATCGGCCAGCTGACAAGCGGCTATCAGCTAGGCAATTACGACCAAAGTGCTCTTACATCACTGCAGGGGATCCTGAAAGACCGCGGCTATCACACGACCGTAATCAACACAGAGCCGCGAAACAAGCTCTTTACAGCTTATCTGGGCGGAATGGGATTTGATGAGGTGAGAGGATCCGAGATCACCGACCTTCAGGGCGAAGCCCACAGCCTCTCCGACCGACAGGCCTACGAGCTCCTCTTTGATTCCGCCATGGAGAATCACGCTAAAGGCGCCCCGCACCTGACTGTGATCTACACATTCGGCTCACACATCTCATTTGACTCGCCGGATGAGAAATACGGAAACGGCAAGGACACGACGCTTAATAAAATGTATAATCTTGATATACAGTTCGGCCGTTTCATGGAGAAATTCGAAGCAAGTGACATGGCGGACGACACCATTATCGTGATGACGGGTGACCACTGCGCATACGGAGACTTTTTTTATCGCGGAGCTTATCCGTACTATAAGCGTGCAAATGTCGACTGCGACGAAATGCCCCTCTTCATCCACCACAAAAATGTCCGTCCGGAAAACGTCGATGCATGCGGACGAAATACCCTGTGCATGGTCCCCACCCTGCTCGACTATATGGATGTCAGTGCCCCGAATTATTTCCTTGGGACGTCTCTCTTCGGGCCTTCCGGGAAATACGACACCATTTTCTTCGACGCGACCTACCAGCTGACAACAAAAAACGGACAGATCCGGGAGCTGACGAAAGAAGAAAAGCGTCAGCTGGAACCTGTCCTCATGGACTATTTCGCATCGAAAGCTTTGCCGAAGAACATCTGACATCGGCTGGGGTCCATGTATCCCATGTGAGCGACTAGCTTCACTAAACCTTAATAGACTAACGTTACGGGAATTCCGCTTCCGAGATGATATCATTACCGGATTTGTGTAATCAGATTGGAGACAGATATGAGAATAAAAAAACTTACCGCATATGTCCTGTGTCTCATCATGGCGGCCTGCCTGTCCGCCTGTACCGGCATAGTCGAACCCACCTCCGACCAGTCGACGACTGTGGACACGGCAGAGCATTTCAATGTGGCTGTCTTCTACTTTGACTACGCCGACGCGTATATATCCGCGGTGCGCACAGCCCTGAACAAGGATCTGACCGACAGCGGCATACCCTACACCGAGTATGACGCCGCTTCCAACCAGGCGACGCAGAACTCCCAGATCGACAACGCCCTCGCCCACGGCGCAAGCATGCTGCTGGTCAATATTGTCAGTTCCGGTTCAACAGATATCGCTGACTCCATATGCCTCAAGGCATACGTTGCCCACGTTCCGGTCGTCTTCTTCAACCGCTCCGTCGAAGCAGAGGGAGACGAGGGTGTCATCCTCGACTTCTACAGCAATGTGGCCTTTGTCGGGACAGACCCTGCGGAGGCAGGACACCTGCAAGGCCAGATGATCGGGCATTATCTTATCGAAAACTATGACAGATGCGATCTCAACGGTGACGGTGTCATCAGCTACGCTTCCTTTAAGGGCGAAGCCAAGAACGCAGAGGCTATCTACCGCACACTGTACTCCGCCGAAGATACCAACCACATACTGCGGGCCAACGGCAAGCCTGCTCTCAGCTATTTCAACCCGTCGAGCGTAGACGAATTCCAGCTGGATCTGACAGGCAAATGGTCCATGGACGCAGTCAGAGACTACATGATGACCAACCTCGGTCAGTACAACGAGACCAGTGAAAACATGATCGAGCTTGTGATCTGCAACAGCGACACCATGGCGGAGGGAGCCATTCGCGCCCTTCAGGCTTTCGGCTATAACACCGGGGACGGAATTTCAACGACGATTCCCGTTTTCGGCGTCGACGCGTCTCCCGCAGGCCGACAGCTGATTTCTGAAGGTAAGATGACTGGCACAGTCGTCCAGGATGCCCAGGGCATGGCACACTGTATCAGCCTGCTGACATCAAATATAAATGAGGGAAAAGATCTCCTTGACGGAACAGAAGATTATGCGAGAGATGCCAAGAACAAAATTGAGCACAAGCTGTATATCCCCTATTCCGTCTATGAACCGGAAAAATGATTCGGTGCTGAGAGTGAAACATCGATTTGGATTTCAGAGCGGGATGCAGGTGAATATCGCTCTGCCTAAAACAACATTTTCCTCAGACATAACGTTCACTTCCACAGTAGTAAGCCTGCGCCCTCTTTTAATGACGCAGGCTTCCGCATAAATACGGTCAATATTCAATGCGGGACGAAGATAGTGGTAAGAAGCATCCGCTGTCGTAATTTTGTCTCCATAGGAGGCTGCCGCTGCTCCTGCAGCGACGTCCGCCAGTGTGAACAGACATCCTCCATGAACAGATCCGATAGGGTTCGTATGATTCTCTGTAACTGCTAAGGCTGCCCTGGCATAACCCTCCGACATTTCAATCAGAGTTATTCCGTTGCTGACAGGAAATCTATTGACCGCGTTTCTTTCTTCTACCGCTTTTTGATAATCCATTACTTCCTCCTACGAATCCGTATTTTCCCTATCCTGCCGCATCACCTCATTGACTTCCGCGCCAATCATAATGATATACATGCTGAAATACAGCCAGAACATGACAATGGCCAGCGTCGTCAGTGAGCCATACGTCGAAAACGCGTGAAACGCACCGAGATAAATAGTGACGAACAGGGAAAACGCCATCCACCCGATTGTAGCCACAAAAGCTCCAGGCAGCTGCTCTGAGAACTTCAGCTTCTTGTGCGGGAACCACCTGTACATGAGCGAGATTCCCAGAGTCATGAGGAATATGACGTAGACCGTGCGCATGGCGGTGGAATAGAGGTACAGAGGTATTCCCTTCGGTCTCATATGAAGGAGAAATGTTCTCACGTTTCTCCAGAAGACTGTCATAGCTGCGGCGAACATGAGCAGAATCGCAAGGCAGATCGTGTATAGCAATGCCCAGAGTCTTATAATGAACCAGTTCTTGAGTTCCGTTATTCCCGCAATCCGGTCAAGTCCGGTCGACAGGGCGTGCATGGATTTCGAGGCAGCCCACAACGTCGTGACGGATGATATTCCGATATATCCGAAGGATGAGGAATACAGCTCCTGCAAGATGTCATGCAGAGCCGGCAGCAGATAGTCCGGGAAAATGGAGTCGACCGTAAAGAGCAGGTCCTCCTGGCTGACCGGCGCGTATTTCATGAGCTGCAGGAGCAGGATCAGGAACGGAAACAGCGACATCAGTATAAAGAAGGCTGATTGGGCCGCATAAGCTCCGACCTGATCATCCGACGACTTGCCCATGACACGGACAACAAAGCCTGCCGGTTCAAATATCTTTTTAAAGAGTCTCTTCATGCTTCTAACCTCAGCAGATAACGACTGCGAACCCTACCGACCGGAACCTTCACATCAATGTATCCTTCGCTGCCTCTTTATGTATCAGTCTGAACGCAATGAGCGTGAGGACAATAATCATGACCAGAACGAAATATATGGCGGCATCACTCTCCGTAGTCAGACAGAAATCCCATGTTCCGTGAATAAGGATGGGAATGAGCAGACCAATCATCTTTCTTCTCTTGCATAGCTTTGTCCACCCATCAAGTTCAGCTGTCTTCGCCCAGCCCATAAAGTAGCCCATGAATATACCGCATACGACATGGACCGGTATCAGCCTGGAGATTGCTATCTCGGCTCCGAACTGTGTCATATACATAATGTTCTCGAGAGCCGCAAAACCCAGAGCCGAAGTCGCGTAATAAATAATCGCGTCGAAGTGGTAATTGAATTCCGGTGACTTCCACACTGAGATAGTGGCCATGAGCCTCTTGGAGAATTCTTCTGAAAAGCCTACGACCAGGAAAAAGTAGATCAGGTTATAGACAGTCCCCTTGGTGTAGCCCGGATAAACCATGTCCAGAACAAAGCCGAGGCCAAGCTCAAGGATAATTGCGGGTATAACAGAGATCATACCGAATATGAACGTCTTGCAAATGAGACCTACCGGCTCTTTATCAACTTTATCAATCCTGTACATATACATCATAAGAAGTACCGGAGGGACAAGGCCCCACATTAAAATCGCTCTCATTTTTTCTCTCCTTTCTTATTAACTGATCTGCCACCTGACATGGCTTCCCTCGTCATCCTTGGTGACGACCAGCTGATTATCTATCTCCTGCTTGAGCTCCGTGACGTGAGAGATGATTCCTATGAGTTTGGAACCTCCCGCCATATTCATGAGCACGCGGACCGCCTGATTTCTCGAATGGTCATCCAGAGAGCCGAAGCCCTCATCTATGAACATGACGTCGAGATTTACCGCTGCGGATCTCTCCTGGATCTGATCTGCCATGCCGAGGGCCAGCGACAGCGCTGCCATAAATGATTCGCCTCCTGACAGGGTCCGTACTTCCCGCTCCTTCCCGGTGACGGATGAGTAGACCATGAGGTCAAGCCCCTTGTTCTTGCCCTCGCCTGCCTTGTCAAGATCATACATGCGAAGCTCGAACTGTCCTGCTGACATCTCTGAGAAGCGAAGGTTGGCTGCGTAGAGGATTCGCTCCAGATAATAACGCTGGACATAGGTCTCGAGATCCATGCGGGAGCCGGCGACTTTGCCGGTCACGAGTCTGTACAGGGTATCAAGCTTTGTGTGGTCATCCACTGTCTTCCTGCGCTCGTCCATCTTCGGCAGAAGCGCATTAAGGGCATCCCTGTCGGACTTCAGCTGCTCTCTGATAATCCCGTTTTCTTCAGCCTTGCTCTCATACACAGCCTGGGCTTTCAGCATATTTTCTCTTGCGTTCCCATCTGACGGGCGGACGAGATCTCCGATCATTTCCTTCGCGGACGCGAGCAGGCTTTCAGCGGCAGCTCTCTTTTTATAGTGGCTGTTCACTTCCATCTGCATGTGTTCGCCTTCAGTCCTCGGATATTTCCCGGCGAGATCTTTCCACTCATGTTCCGCAAGGTCTTTCTCATCAAGAATGGACTCGTAGGATGTCCTTCTCTCCGCGATGACCTGCTCCTCCTCGGGGATATTGCCACTGTACTCGGCAATCAGACTCTCCGCCTTTTGACTTACCGATGTCGCTTCCTTCAGATCCCTGTCTGCATTTTTGAAGGCATGTCCTGCCAGAAGCTTCTTCCCCTCAGCCTGCTTTAAGTCATTTTCCGCTTCCTCGGTGGAATTGTAGAACCTCTGGGCTTTAAGTGTATCCAGAGCGGAAAGTTTGGCCGCATGCACGCTTGTTGCCTGAGTAACCCTTTCACCGGCCGCGGCAACAAGGTTTTTTAGGCGCTCTTTTTCTTCGTCGACACCTTTCAGCTTCTCCATGACCGCCTGGTAATGATCCACATCACCTTTGGCTGCCGACATCGCGCGGCGGAGTTCCTCTCCGCGGGCTTCAATAAGCGTTTTGGCTCTGGCAAGGACGATGTCATCCGGCACGTTCGTAATGCTCTTCTTCATTTTCGAAACGAGGGCATCCCTTGCTCTTAAAACACTCTCGTATTTTTCGTCATATACATCCTTTGCCGATCTGGATCTGGCCGCCTGAGCTTCCTGTTTTTCACGAAGTTCCTCAACTTCTCTTCCGACACTCTCCACCATATCCCGTGTAACATCGGAAAACTCTGTATTGATTGGACACGGTGACGGATGTTCTGTCGATCCGCATACCGGACAGGGACGTCCCGGCACGAGAGTTCTGGCGAGCAGACCTGCCTGCGCATCAAAGAAGGCTTGCCTTAGGCCGTCATATTCAAATTTCTTTGCGCGGTAGTCAGCTGAGGCCTTTTCATAGGCTTTTTGGGCAGCATCGACAAGTCTCTTCTGTTTTTCAGCGTCACTGCGCAGGCCGATTGCTTTCACCGCATCGTCGAGAAGCGAATCCACCACCGCAATCTGCTCATTCAGAAGACCCAGTCTTGCGCCGGCATCCTTTAACTCCTCGGATTCCCGCTGCCATACAGCCGTCTGCTCAATGAGCTCGTTCTGCTGCTTTGCGGCAGCCGCATAGGCGGCCTCCTCCTTCCTCAGGATCTGCAGCGCAGCAGTCATCTCGTTGTCCGCTGCCTTGATCGCCTTTACATGCTGCCTGTCTTTCTCCACTCTGGTCTTTACCTTGATAGCGTTGTCCTGCTCTTCCTCAAGGACCTTGCGTGTCCGCTCAAGTTCGGCATTGGCTTTCTTCACTTTTTCCTCGAGACCGGGCATGAGTGCTTTCTGCTGCTCAAGCCTTCGCATGGTCTCCGCAAGTGTCTTAATCGCGTCCTCATACCGTGTGTAGACAGCCTGCACTTCGTAAGCTGCGGCAAGCTGCACGCCGAGTCGTTCAAGTTCTTTGATATGCGCTTCATTTGCGGCACATTCAGCAAGCTGCTTCTCAGCTTCATCCTGCTGGCGGAAAGACTTGAGCAGGTTCTCTGTCCTTGTATAGATATCCCGCTTTTCATCGCGCTCTTTCACGGCAGCGACAAGCTCAGCGTCGGATCTGGACTTCTCCCCGGTCAGGTAGTCTGTGAGAATCTTAAGGACTTCGATGAGTGAGTCCATATTTGCAACATTGAGACGGTCCGCTTCCATGATCCGCTTTATGAGCTCTCTCACTTCCTCAGCATTCTCATAGTTGTCCGGAATCACGATATGGGACGCCTCGGTCTGGCAGACTGTGCGTATATGTCCGAGTTCCTTTTCCTTCTCCTTCTTCCTGCGATCCAGCTCATCGCCGATCTGCTGGTACAGCTCGGTGCCGAAAAGTCTGCGGTAAATCTCTTTCTTGTCGGCGGATTTAGCCCGAAGAAGCTCCATGAATTCGCCCTGGGCGATCATGCCGACCTGCATGAACTGCTCCTTGGAAAGCCCTACAATCTCGAGCAGTTTTTCATTGGTCTCCTTGCTCGGATATTCGGTGCCGTCAGGCATGATGAGCGAGACTTTTTCTGCCTCGGGGATCACTCCCGTTCCTTTTTTCTTTGCGCGCATGTATCTCGGATTTCGGCGCACTGTGTACACGTCCGCCCCCTCATAACTGCCGTCGGAAAATGTCAGCTCGACATAGGGCTCCGTGCCCGGGGCGGCAAACTGGCTGTGGAGCTCTGTGCCGTTCTTCACGTTTCTTGAAGAGCTGGCTTCGCCGTACAGTGCAAATACAATCGCGTCGAATATTGTAGTCTTCCCCGCACCCGTATCGCCGGTGATGAGAAAGAGATTCTGATTAGGTTCGGTGAAATCTATTACAGTCCGCTGTCCGTAGGATCCAAATGCCTGCAGCGTGAGTGTCAGTGGTCTCATGGTATACCTCCTGTGAACTACTCGTTTATTATGTATCCTCTTCTCCACTGCTTTCGATCGAATTGATGATATCCCGGATGATGGCCAATGAGTCCTCATCAATATCCTTTAGGAATGAACAACACAGTTCATAGGGATCAAGTTCCTCATCTGCCTGAATTTTTCTGGAGTAATCCGCTCGTTGCGTGTTGACCCTGCGGATCTCGAGCAGATTGGGAAATGCGGCTCTGAGTCTGGCCTGCATATCAAAAATATCGAATTCCACTTTGTCTGTGAGAACTGCTGTCACGTAGTCGTCGCAGCCCTGCTTCAGTATCTCTTCGAGTGTATCTTCTATGACTCTTACCTCGTGAAGCGGCTCAAGGGGCAGGACGGTGATAGACGGAGCGCTTCCTTTTTCTCGCAGCGTTACCATGACAACCCCCTTCTTCTGGCCGGCTTCACTCACAGAATAGGACATCGGAGTCCCGGAATAGCGAAACCTGTCATCGCCGACGGTCATCGGTTTATGAATATGCCCTAGAGCGGCATAGTCGAATGGAGCAAGGACATCTGCTGAGATCTCATCAATATTGCCGACGGTTCTGATTTCTGACTCCATGCGCTCAACATCATCGGCAGTCTTCCCCACAGGCAGGTAGAACTGATGGCTCACAAAAACGTTGCGCTCATTAGGATCGATATTTTCCCGGGCGATCAGAGCATGCATCGCTTCATTATAGCTGAGGTTCCTGCCATCCGCATCAGTCCCGGTGATCAGCTTCACCATGGAAGGCTTGACGAACGGGAGCAGATAAAAGTTCACCGGTCCGAACTCATCGTTCAGTGTCACTTTCTCTATGTACTCATTTGGCATGACCGGCGGTTTCCCGATCATGAAGAGCTTCTGTTTTGCCAGTACCCTTCTGTATGTATCCACGCGCGGCGCGCTGTCGTGATTTCCGCTGATGGTCATGACGGTAGATATGGTTTCATTTGCAAGCTCAGCGATGAAATCATCGAAGACCTCGACAGCCTCCGCGGAGGGAACGGCCTTGTCGTAGATGTCGCCCGCGATGAGGATGACATCCGGAGCCTCCTCCTTCGCGTATTTAATAATCTGGTCAAAAACATACTTCTGGTCTTCCAGAAGGTCTCGGTTGTACAGCTTTAAACCGATATGCAGGTCTGACAGATGAAATATTTTCATGCTAGTGTCCTCTCATTTTGAAGGTGACTGCTAAAGACTTCTCGCGTTTCGTTTCGATGTATAAAGGTGAATACCTTATATATGCTGCTATTCTATGAGTATACCACAGAATGCTCTTCTATTGGCATAAAAAGCGAACTGTGAGGTGTGCCTGTCCAAACTGCAGCGTCATAAATTCGCACTGGCATAAATCTGCTTCCTGATGTATGATTAAGCCCGAAAATACATCAAAGGAAATACTTCTATGGAATTCAGTCTGATTTTATTCAACAAGTTGATCGCAATGATGCTCATGGCTGCAGTCGGCTTCACGCTTGTCAAGCTCAAGCTTCTTAAACAGGAAGACAGCCGGGTCATCTCCGTTCTGCTCGTCTATGTACTGCAGCCCTGCCTCATAGCCCGCGCGTTTCAGATCGACCTGACGCCGGAGCGCGTGCACGGTTTCGTATACGGCACAATCTTTGCAACCGTGACAATACTGCTATCAATGCTTCTTGCGAGACTTTTTATGAAGCCGATCGATTTGGACGCAGTCGACCGGTCAACGATCATTTACGCAAATGTAGGCAACCTTCTCCTGCCTCTCGTCAGCATGGCACTGGGCGATGAGATGGTCTTTTATTGCAGTTCCTTCCAGATCCCGTTCAACTTGCTGCTCTGGACACATGGTTACTCAATCATCAAGGGCGATAAGACTGTCAACATAAAAAAGCTTCTGGCAAACCCGAATCTGATTGCCCTATATATCGGAATCATCCTTCTGGTCACCAGAACGACTGTCCCATCCGTTATCGACGCGGCTGCCAAAGGCTTCAATGACATGGTAGCCGCCTCATCGATGCTGCTTGTAGGCATGGTCATCGCCGGAATAGATATAAAAACTGTATTCACATACAAAAAAGCCTACCTTATATCGTTCGGCAGGCTTCTGGCTATCCCCATTCTGTCCATGCTCATACTCTTCGCGACTGGATTTCTCACACGCCACCCGGAGCTTCGGCCGGTCTTCATGGTCGTCATACTCGGAGCGGGCGCGCCGTCCGCAAGCTCGATTGTTCAGATTGCTGTCCTGCATAATAAAAACGCTGCCAAAGCCAGCATCTATAACGTAATGACGACACTACTGTGTGTTATAACCATGCCTCTGATCATCTTCATATATCAAATGATGTTCCCGGGGTGAGGCATTAATGGTCTCGCGAGCGATACTTAAATTGTCACAGAAAGGAGAATAACCGCAATGAAAGAAAATAAAATAAGACAGCTGCTCAAAGAAAACAAATGCACCACTTCAACAAGAATATGGAGCACCTGGCCGTTCTACACAGAGGCGATCGGGGCAACCGGCAATTTCGACTACATCGAGTTCGTCGGCGAATACGCTCCTTTCACGCAGCTTGACCTTGAGAACATCTGCAGAGCTGCAGAACTCCACAACATGGGCAGTATGATGAAGGTCGACTTCCAGGGAAGGAAATACGTCGCTCAGAAGGCAGTCGCAGCCGGATTTCAGGCGATTCTCTTCGCGGATCATCACACAGCCGATGAAGTCCGCGAGACGGTCGAAGCCATGAAATCTGACACTCCCTGGTCCAAAGGTCGTTTCGGTGTCCCCAGCAGACGTTTTATCGGTACGCAGCCCTACATGCCGCAAATTGACCATGCTGCGAGACTTGATGACGTCGTGCTGGCCTTCATGATTGAAAAGGACAGCTCCGTTAAGCAGGTGGAGGAAATCTGCCAAATTGAAGGCGTTGACATGCTCCAGTTCGGTCCGTCAGACTATAGCATGAGTCTTGGAAAGAACAGCACTGATATTGTAGAGGATTGGAAAGCTGCTGAAAGAGAGATGATAAAGACTGCACTCAAATTCGGCGTCCGTCCGAGATGTGAAGTCCTGAAACCGGAAGAGCTCCAGTACTATATTGACCTTGGTGTCCGTGACTTCTCCCTCGGAGACGAGTTCAAGAAGCTCAGAGAACTCTGGGTGGACGACGGAACTAAGATGGCTGAAATCGTAAGCAAGCTTTAATTGGCAAAAGCTTGTCCTCGCTGCATTTGCCACATATATCACCATGGAAAAGAACCCTCGCAAAGCGTCTTTGGCGCCATGCGGGGGTTCTTTAATGATATCTCATATTCCGGAAAGCCTGAGCCAGCCGTTCTTTTTCAGAGGCTGATTAAAAATTCTTTTATCGCCTCTGCCATCATATCCACATGAAGGTTAAAGCAGTGGTCATCTCCGGGGATCGGAACCAGTTTTGCGTTTTTATAGAGTCTTTCTGCTTTCTCCGCATAGATGAACGGAACAGACTCATCCTCATCGCCATGAACGATGAGGACCGGTCCTTCATACCTTGCGATCTCATCCTCAACATGTATAGTCTGGGCTACACGGATATAGTCCCCGGATAACTCCCGCCCATTAAATGCAATGCTCTCCGGAATATGCTCCGGATCGAATATCATTCCCAGTATAATCCCTTCTCTGGCGTTCTCCGGAATCATCCATGCCGGAGATAACGGAATAATTGCCTTGAAGTCATCAGGGAACATGCCTCCGACCAGCATGGTCAGAAGACCGCCCTGAGAATGACCGCTGAGGTACAGGTCCGTCACAAAGTCCAAAGACTTAGCGTAATTTACGACATCGATGGCGTTTGTCACCCATTTGTACAGAGTGTGCTTCCTGAACTCGCCATCACTCCCGCCGTGACCGTACATTTCCGCGCGGAGAACAGCAACACCTGCTTC
The DNA here is from genome assembly GCA_045112155.1 of Lachnospiraceae bacterium. Taxonomy (GTDB): domain Bacteria; phylum Bacillota; class Clostridia; order Lachnospirales; family Lachnospiraceae; genus Chordicoccus. The sequence goes on along the minus strand of JBGUHN010000064.1, from coordinate 13,025 downwards.
CATCATGGCGTTCCTGGCAGCAATGAGGTGCTCTTCCTCCATATCTCCCGTGAAACCGTGGATCAGAATGCAGAGCGGTCCTTTTTTCATCCCTTCCGGGCAATCAAGCTTTGCGTGGAGACGGGTTCCGTCACTGTCAATAAAGAACTCTTTCATTTTGACCTCCTGTGATTCTGATTATTTCAGTCCGCTCATTTTTTTGTAGGCATCACCTCGGGAACCGGCCAGAAGCGTACTGACTACAACTATTGTTCCATTGATTATCGTATACACCACACGATAACCGCCAAGTCTAATCCGATAATAGTTGCTGTGCTTCCCTTTAATTCGCTTAACATCAACTTTCTCCGGGAACTCTCCAACCATAAGCTCCTTTATCGAGCTCTCGTACTCGGTTCTGATGTCCTCATGCTTCCTGAAAAATTTCTCTGCTGCCTTTGTATATTGGATATCATACGAAAATCCTGATACTTTAGTCATCCATACCTCCGGTCATACAGAAAAGTGCTTTACAGACGCAATTTTCAGATCATCGTCTGATAAAGACTCCAGCTCTCCTAATATCTCTTGTGTTTCTTCTTCCGACGCTTCTTCCACGTTCGCTGTGAGGCGATAGAAAGGATCATTCTTCATCTTGGGGAGATACTCGTCCAACGCATCCATCACAACATCAGTAATTGACATATGAAATACAGCTGCAACACTTTTAATATCTGCCAGCCTTTCTTCGTCCATCTTAATATTCATAGCCTTTGTTGCCATACAGCGCCCTCCTTTATCATATATATATGATATACGGTAAACCCGGTAAAGTCAAGGTTCACTCTTACGCAAAGGAGCTGTCGCATCAGGCGGTGTCACCACTGTATATGGCAGACATTTGCAAATAACGTCTGACATATATAATGATGGCGCGCCTTAATGCGACAGCCCCGTTTCTAATGGCTTATTCTACAGTCCCTTCTCCAATTATTACATCTGGATCATATCTGAGCTCTGAGGCATGATAGCTGCGGCAATCAGGTAAGCCAGAACACCGCTGCCGCACATCAGTGAAAATGCCGCAAACCCGAGTCTTACCAGTGTTGAGTCGATTCCGAAATACTCTGCGATTCCTCCGCATACACCAAAAATAACCTTGTCTGTTTCGCTTCTCATAAGTCTCTTCATTTTTATTTCCCTTCCTTTTTTAGCAGGTTTTGTTTTCTTTTGATGAGTACACTTTACTCCGGGAAAATAAAAATATAAGGCAATTTACATTAAAAACAGATTAAAAGGGATATCCGCGTCCCGGAGCATCTCCTTCCCCGCAACACGAAAATCCCTTATATTGGCGCTATTTCAATTTAACATCAACTCTGCTTCGTCATCAAAACTATAGTCTCGACATTCTCCGTAAATGGGAACATATCATACGCAACAGCCTCTCTCGCCTTATAGCCGTGACTCGTGAGCCACTTAAGGTCTCTTGCCAGCGTCTCCGGCTCGCAGGATATATAAATGATGCGTCCCGGGGACATGGAGACCGCCGCGCTCATGAATGCCTCCGTGGAGCCCGTGCGGGGCGGATCCATAAAGACAACATCCGCCTTCTCGCGCAGCTCTGCCATACCGCGCATGAACTCTCCGGCATCATTGTTATAGAAGCGGATATTTTTTATGTCATTGGCCTTCGCGTTGCGGATCGCGTCGCGCACCGCGTCGTTATTAAGCTCCACGCCGATGACCTCACCGGCCTTCGCGGCGGCGGTGATGCCGATTGTCCCGATCCCGCAGTAGGCATCGATCACGCGCTCACGACCTGTCAGATTGGCATACTTTATTGCCTGACGGTACAGCTTATCCGTCTGCACGGAGTTCACCTGATAGAAGGACTTCGAAGAGATCCTGAATGTGTTTCCGCAGAGCTTATCCTCGATATAACCCTTGCCGTAGATCACCGTCTCCTTCTCCCCGAGGACCATCGATGTCCGCTCGGCATTCTCATTCACAATGATCGTCGTGATTTCGGGGTGGCGGCGCAGAAGCTCCTTGACAAAGTTATTCTTGCCGGGCAGGACCTTAGAGGACAGCACGAGGACGACCATGATCTGACCGGTCACACGGGCACATCTCACAAGCACATGCCGAAGGAGACCGTAGCCCGAATCCTCATCATATACCTTGATTTTAAAGCTCTTCAGCATATCAAGGATGTCCCTGATAATGGCATCGGCCTTCTCATTCTCGATAAGACAGCTGCCAATTGACACGACTTTGTGGGTCCCCTGCTCATAGATGCCGCAGATGTTGCGCTCTTTTCTGCCGTCCTTTATGTGTGCAAATGTAGATGTCACCTTATTTCTGTAATGATACGGGTCATCCATGCCGACGATTCCGGAAAGCTTCACGTAAGGCTTAAGAAGAGCAAATGTTTTCTTCTCCTTCTGGGCAAGCGTCCACTTATAATTCCGACCGATATATTCACACCCACCGCATCGGCGTCTGTGCGGACACTGCGGGGCATCCGGGTCAGCTACAAATTTCGGTTTGTACTGCTTCTCTTCATCGGCGGGGCGTGGGCTGCTCTTTATTCCGCCTGCCGTCACACGATCTTTGGACGGTCTACGGTCACTGCTTTTTGCTTCGTGGCCTTTAGCTCTGCGGTCACCGTTCTTTACCTCTTGCCCTTTACTTCTATGGTCATTATTCTTTCCCGCATACTTTCTGCTTTCTTTCTTCGAATCTGAGTCGACCGGTTGGCCTTGTTCCACCCATTTTTCGTAAGCTCGTTTAATATCAAAATCCTTATTGGCCATTTTCACCTCTATAATTATTCAAAAGTAACTTTCTCAAAAGCACTTCTGACCAGCTGCTCGTAATCGATATCGTCATCCGATGAGCTGCCAGCTTCGTCATAATAGTCATAGGAGATGATGAAGACAGTCCCGTCAAGCACAGTCCAGCCTGTGATCTCAGAATTATACGATACATTCTCCGTACCCGCATACAGGACGCAGGATTTCTGCGCATAGCTGACAGTCATTCCGTTAACGTCTATGACATGTGTCTCACTGGTATAATCTTCGCTGACATCCTTTGGATCCACATCTCCGTACCATTCATCACTCCTGGCTGTCTCCTCCACCTTCTCAGGTGTCATGTCATCAAGGAAACTGTAGATGTACTGTGAATAAGGCATGCCCTCATTCGTGCACAGGGTGAACAGGGTGTCTCCCACAGAGTAATTCACTGTCTGATCTTCGGGAAGCGCAAATTTAGCTATGCTGCCGGTCGCAGTTGATGTGATTGCGTATCTTCCGTTCTCGTCCGGCTCGGGGACTTCGTACTCCGGATCGGCCTCTCCCGCAGCCTCATCCGGCAGCTCCTCATCAGCCGATTCATCAGAGTCATTATCGGCGGCGGGAACTGCATTTGCAATAACATCCTCGGGAACAGTAATCTCCGGAATCTCATTAAAACTCTTGTATTCCGACGAGACCTTGAACGCGGACACACTCACTGTGATAAATGACTGCACGTATGACATAATCTTATTGCCGAGTTCCGTTCCGTCGAATTCCATACGAACAGGAAGATTCGTGCCTTCGGCAATGTACATTGCGACCGGAATTGTCATGTCTGACAGGACTGAATCATAATCATCGCCAAATACGGAGGACATCGTTTCCAGTGAACTGCCGAGATATTCCTCGATCGCATCACCGGAAAGCGTTATGTCCATGCGATATACGGTCTGCTCACCTATCGTCTCTGTAGAATCGGCCAATGAAGCTTCGATCTGACCGTCTCTCACCCCTTCGAACATTGAGAGATTATACAGATCATCCATCTCCGGAACGTCAGAGTCAGACTTCGTCCACGTCTCGCTGCCGTCATTCATGTAGGTTACGAACTTATCATCCTCGCGGACGACATACGATTCGACATCCTGAACGTTTTCCTCATCAAATACAGTGACGGCCACAGAGCCGGTCGTGTAGGCTGCGACCGGTTCGCCGGTCGCTTTGCAGGTCATACTTGCCTCAACATTCATCTCTGTGCTGAGATCTTCACCTGATTCATCCTCACTCATCATATCGCCCATGCTCATCACAGCGGTCATATTAATCACGGAGTCATATTCCATGGACGTGACTTCGCCGAGGGCATCCGCCACGTATCCGGCGAGTTCCGCAGCGTTCGTCGGTGCCGGAGTCGGAGCAAGTCCGCCAACACCGGACACCCCGCTGCAGCCGGTCAACACCGAAAGAGTAAGTGTACCCATAATGATCCAGACAGAAATTTTTCTCAAATTAATCATAAATTCATCTCTCCATACCGTTTAAGTTAATAGCGATCTACTTTCGGACTATCTCATATTTATACGTGTCTGAACTGAAACAATCTTCAATTCCCTCCGACACATACATCTTATCATCATCTGTCATTAGAACAAAGTCAAATTCATCGCTGTGAGCACGCCAGTATTCAATTGCCTTCTCAGGTCCCATGACATACAGCGAAGTTGACAGGCCGTCCGCCATCGTCCCATCACTGCATATAATCGAGACCGAAGCATCCACAGAAAAACCGTTGTCAGCCGGATATCCGGTCGCAGGGTCAATGATATGGTGATACACTTTTCCGTCCGACGCGGTGAAATTTCGCTCGTAGCCTCCTGAGGATATCACCGCCATGTCTTTCACCTGGACGACCCCGAGGAACGTCCCTCTGTTCCTGTCATTCAGCGCGACCTTCCATGGGCTGCCGTCAGGCTTACCGCCGACAGTCTGAATATTACCGCCGAGATCGATCAGCGCACTGGTCACCCCGTTCGAGCGGAAAATATCCGCAATGCACTGAGATGTATAGCCTTTCGCAATCCCTCCGAAATCAATTCTCATCTGATCCGGAAGAACTACAGAACCTTTATCCGCATCATATTCTATCTTCGACGCGTCGACCCTGGTCAAAATATCCGCGATATCTTTTCCCGCAGGGGCTTCCCTTTTGACAGTTCCTGTATTGCCGGCCTCATCCTCGAACTGTGATGTGAATCCCCACAATTCCATGAGCGGATAAACGGAAATGTCGAACGCCCCGCCGGTGCTGTCATGCAGGTCCAGTGAGACCTCCGTCAGGTATGCGGTATCCGGGGTGAGAACTCCGCCTCCGTTGGCATTGATCTTCGCGGTATCGCTGTCCGATTTTCCTGTCGAGAGAAGATCATCTAATCTTCGGATTTCAGCTTCGCCGGCAATGAGTGCATCCTCAGCATGCTGTCCGTATGCCCGCAGTGACATATATGGAACTGTCATGGCATCATAAATGACTCTGTCAAAAGCCTGGTCCGCCATCGGATCGGCATCTTTTGCCGTCGTATCCGCGGGCTTAACGGTATTCTCCGCATTTCCGCCGGCAGTGCCGTTCACCGAATACTCAGCGCTGCAGCCGGAAAAGATCAGCATTCCGGCAAGAGCCGCCGCAATTATTTTCCTTTTCATATTTAATGACCTATCCAGTAAAAAGTATAATGCAATAATCGTATCTTACGTGAAATCACTCATACTTGTCAAGGCAGGAGGCGGCAGGCACATATCGGAGATCTAAATCAGGAAAGCCTCCGGATCACTCCGGAGGCTTTCCCTTTGCTGAAAGATGACTATGCAGATATAAGAAAGGCATTTCTGCCTGTTTGTCGTTTTATCAGGGTCTTCAGTGTTTTTTGTTTTTGTTCCCTGCTGAACTGTATAATAAAGCATTATACGCCTCGATGCACGACAAATCTATTAGAACATTTAGCCAAATATTGCAATATTTGAAATAGGCATGAAATATTTCCCTTGTAAATATCGCAAAAATGACATTTGTCACATTCTTTTGATATCTAATAATAGTCATATAATGCCCTTTTAGTCAATTTTTGAGCGATTTATAGCCTTTTAAGCCAAAAAATGCTTGCAAATCTCTCTCTCTCACGTTTATTATTATCGTAACTTACGCATATATGTATTACTTGTATACAGGCATTTCATGCTGACGCTGCCCGATTCCTGCATCAGGTTCTGCTCGATAAGCTGAAATCAGATTCCGCACTCAGAAACCGGCTATGTAAGCCGATGATGGAAATCCATTACACAGGAGACGATTATGTATTCACTGTTCTATAAAGAAAAAAACGATTTTGAGCTTTATGATATTGACAGTACACATATTCCGCCGCATCTGCATAAGAACATTGAGTTCACATATGTTCTTGAGGGAACACTAGTCTGCGGTATCGGCACAAAGCTGTATAACATGGAAAAAGGTGACATCGCCGTCATCTTCCCTGAACAGATCCACCACTATCAGCATTACGGCAGCGGACCCGGCCGCGTTCAGTACCTGCTCGGTCTGCCCTCCATGACAGGACCATATATGCAGACGATCACCACTCTTGTTCCGGAGAATCCGATCATCAAGGCCAAGGATGTGCATCCCGATATCTATTACGCCCTGGAGACGCTCGAGCTGCATGAAGGCAGTGATCAGGACGATATCCTTCATCAGGCCTACCTGATGATCATTCTTGCCCGCGTACTGCCGCTGCTCACCCTCGAAGAACTCCACACGAATGACAGCGACGATCTTGTCAGCCGCACGGTCTCCTACATCGCTGAGCATTATGCGGAGGAGAATCTCACATTAACAAAAATGGCCCACGATCTGTTCGTGAGCCCATTTGCACTGTCGCGGGTATTCTCAGGTACTTTTCATACGAACTTTAACAAATACCTGAACAACACCCGACTTGAATATGTGCGCTATCTTCTCGAGTATACTGACCAGTCGATCACCGAGGCATATGAGAATGCAGGTTTCGGAAGCCAGAGAACATTTAACCGCGCTTTCCGCGAGCACTTCCGCATGACGCCCAAGCAGTTCCGCGAACACAACCGCATGATAGCGGTCAACAGGAAAAAATCTGCATCTGACTAATCACTTTACCGGCACACAATGTCTGTCGTTGATGTCCTTGACCTTCTGTACACGATTGACATACTTTTCGGCTGTGAATGCATCTGTTGTCATCCATGTCTTTACGATTTCAGTGGAGATAAGTGTGCCGATGATTTTTGCGCCGAGGCAGAGCACGTTCGTGTCATTGTGCTGACGCGAGAGGGCTGCGCAGAGCGGGTCCTGGCAGACAGCTGCGTAAATACCGTTGATCTTGTTGGCAATCATCGCTGAGCCGTAGCCTACGCCGTCGACAAAGATGCCGCGGTCGCACTCGCCCTTAGCTACAGCCAGAGCTGCCGGATACACATAATCCGGAAGGTCAGCCGGATTATTGTCATATGTGCCGAAATCGACGACTTCGTGACCCATACTCTCAAGGAGAGCTTTGATCTCGTTCTTCATGTTCGTTCCGGCATGATCGTTCGCCATAGCAATCTTCATAACTTACTTCCTCCTTTTCATATACAGGATCTCACTGATCCGTGTTGGGGATTATTATTATTTAAAGTATACCATAAAACGCGGAAAAATCGCGTATTTGCGCGATTTTTCCGGGTTTTTTCTAAAGATTTTATTACGCGAACCAGGTATTCGGCTCACCCGAGATGTATACGCTGGCCAGATATTTTTCCTCCATGTCAGTTTGTAACTGAATGTAGGTGTCATCTCTGTTGATATTAAGGCTCCACTCATTTTCACTTTCAAAGAGCGCAATGAACAGCCCATTCACTGATAAACTGCTCTCTTCAATATCCCCGTAATTATTCTTTTCACCGCAGTCCCTGATTGCCTGAAGCATCTCATCCGTTATACGTAATTCTGAGAGCTGCATGCCCGGATATATCCCCGAATCTTCCGGGAACAGATTTCCCCATGCCGCTTGAATTTCATCTTCTGCCTGCCCGTCTGAGTATTCAGGTGTATTCCAGTCGAATGAAGTTCCTATGGATTTGCTGTCTACATGGATATATGCTTCAGAATGCTCCTGAACCAATTCAGCCTTGACTCCCGTTACTTCATCATTCTCAGTGACTTCAGCATTTGCCCAGCCAGCTTCTTTCATGAGCGCCGCTGTCTCTTCGGCTGAAAGACCCATCCAGGGCAGATACGGGTTATCTGACCGCCACAGCTCAATATCATTGAAAAGCTCGCTAAACTCATCCGCGATTTCTTCGGGCATCTCATCTTTTTTATCATCATCTCCCCCGCCTATAAGAATAGTTCCGCCCGGCTTCGGATCCGGATCGGTATGGGTTATATTAATGTGATGCATATTAGCCTGGAACAGGAAAGCCACAAGCCTCACGATCAGCAGCATGATGAGTATGACCGCGATTGGGCTGACTCGCCGGCCAATGCCTGTATTCCTCCCGGCACCGGCCAATCTCCCGGGCTGACTCGCCGGACGCGGTTTTACTGCAGGCGCAGCTTCCCTCGCCAGAGCTGCCTGAGTCTCCGTGACAGTCACACTTTCCGGAGAAACCTGATGATTCCGGACGCTCTGCTTCCTGTCTATAGCAGAGGATCTTCTCTGCTCCTCGAACAGCTTCCATTTTGTCGGAGCCTTATCCATAAAGTTCTTTGCGCTTTCGAGAAACTTCGAATCCGCGCTCAGATCACCTGCAACTTCTTCTAAGCCTTCAAACACACGCTCCTGGATTGTCCTGCCGACAGTCGGCATTTGCCTTATTATGGATTCGTGCGTCTTCTTTGGCGTATCCGCATAGGAAGGCACCCGCCTTTCCGCTGCCTTTGCGGACCCATGAGGCGGATGATAATAGCCGCCCGAAGAATCCCGCTTCGGATAACTGTCTCTCGTCTCGGCCTTAGCAATACTGCTCTCTGAAAATGCTGCTGAACCGGGAGACGGCGATTTAAGGAGATACTCATCGTCAAAATCGATCCGACCTTTTGTGAGGTCATCGCCGAAGTCAAGATCGTCCAGAGAAAATCGTCCGAAAACGCTCGCATTGACGAAGCCCGGTATCTCGTCGTAGTCCATATTGTTTTGAATCGAACCGGAGAGACCGATGTTATTCAGCCACCCACTGTATTCATCTGAAATAGTACTCTTTCCCGACATAGTGTTCCTCCTTGTTTCAAGTCTCGCTCGCGAGACTTGGCGCGGGCTCTGAATAGTCAGGCTGCCACGCGCATTATGACACGTGGCAGTCACCGGGGAAAATTATTTTGATATTCTGATAGAATCAGACCAGTATTCCTGGTTGTAGATATCAGTGAACCTGTAAGTGATGACAGCGTCACCCTCGCCGATATCGACGTTGGATATCTCGAGGTCTCCATCGACAGTCATCTGCTCGCCAAGATAATAGCTGTCCTGGAACTCACCGCTGTAAGAATAGAAATCGCACAGGAAATCGATCTTATCACCCTTATTTATTTCTACCAGGTTCTTCGCCACGGTCATGGTCTCGGTCTCCTCATTGTACTGCTTCGAGGCGCCAGCCACAAATCCGTATAGATTGTCATTGTCAAACACCAGGATCAGCTCGACCCGCTCACCGTTCAGCATTGCCGGAACGCGTCCGGTGATCGTGTAGTTCTCGCCGTCATCGATCGTATCGATGTGGTAATACGCCACAGGCTGTCCGTTAATCGCGAGCCAGTCTCGCGCTGTATCAGCCACAAGGCTGCCGTTCTCGTCGAAGCTGTAGATATTGTCAAGTCCTAGATCTACATAGCCCTGACCGTCGTCATAGAACATGTTGAGGTCGAGTTCATGGACCAGACTCCACTGGTCTTCGCTGAGGCTCATTGTATAACCGCCGTCGGAATTCTCATTCCACACGAGCGACGCGGATCCGAAGAAGTTGTCTGAAATGTACTCTACAGTATCCTCAGTGCTCATGGATCTTCCGGACAGATAACCTGTGTTGGAGCCTGTAAGACCGCTGATGGATCCGTAGCCTCCTCCGAGGAACGCGTTCAGCAGGGCGGATATTTCATCCTGGCTTCCAGAGTAGCTGCTGGAGGACCCTGTCGTGTAGCCGCTCGAATAACCGCCAAGGCTGTCAAAGAGGGAACTGAAGGATCCGTTCGAACCTCCTGTCGCCACCTGTCCGCTCGATGAGAGGGCTGCAAAGTCCTGAATGCACTTCGCATAGCTCGAGTTCATGCCGATCTGCGAATATGTATTGCAGACTTTATCGACATAGGTCGATCTGCGGTACGGGAAGTAAATGGAGACACCGTACGCGTTCGTCATATTCGTCGAAGTCCGGTTATATTTGACTGCTGAGCGAATAGCTTCAGTCAGCGCCTTGCCCTCGGATGTTCCCATATTGAGAGCGAGATGCGCGAGGTCGACCTGATCGATCCTTGTGTTCGCTGCGAACTCCCTTGTGGAATAGCGGGCATTCGATACCGTCTTGAAATTGTTATTTGTGATCAGCGAGCTGACCGACTCTGAGAAGGAGCTCAGCTTATCCGGAATCGTGTCAGCAAATTCAGCAAGGTCGATGACAGAAAGTGTTGTCTGCTGACCGCGGCACTTGCTTGCGCATGTGCTGACAAAATCATCGACGATCTCTTTGCCGAGAGATGTCGTTGCTATCGAGGTGTTTCTTCCAAGATCCGTCAGCCAGTTTGTGTAATACCAGCCGATACCGGGCTCTGTCTCCTCTGAAGCGATCAGGTAATCCGCGTAGGGATCAAGCATAAGGGCGGTCTCGGCAGTCGCCATGAGGCAGGCGTCAAAGCCGATGAAATCGAACTGTGTTCCGCCGTCCTTCAGAGCTTTATTGATGCCGGCAAGATCCATAGATGAGCTGGAAGAGATTTTCTCGTCGTAGCCATAACCGCTGATCGATCCGCCGCCGTGATCCCAGAGAATAAGGCCGTAGCGGGTAGCCGGATAGTTGGCTTTGCACCATTTGATGTAGGCGCTGAGTGTAGACGGATCGGTCATGGCTTTCTTGCCGTCATTGCTGACCAGGCGCCGCATGCCGTTCGATGTGATCTGATATATCTGGTTCACATTGTTGTCAATGATATTATTGTTCCAGCGCTTGCAGCCGCCGGTGTAGACAAGCAGATTGATCTTGTCACCAAGAGTCGCGGCGGCCATCTCCTGAAGGTCGTTCGTCGCCATGCCGCTCCGGGACTCAAGGTCGGTTCCGCACATATAGACCATCAGAGTGACTGTGTCTTTTCCGCTGCCGAGAAGTTTCGTGTACTTTTCACGTGCACCGGAAGAAACCGACGTATTGAGGGTCTCGGATGTACCTGTACTGTCGACCCAGGTGTTCACTGTCTGACCGGACGTTGAAGAATATCCGCCGGACGCGGCTCCCTGGGAAGTGTAGGATGACTGTCCGTAATTATTGCTCTGGCCGGTACTGGATACGGTGCTCGTACCGCCCCCACCGCCGCCGAAGAGAAAATAGGCGATGACCGCTAGTATAATGACCGGAAGGCTCAGTCCTCCTGCGCGGGTGATGCCTCCGCCGGACTTTCCGGCGGAACCCTTGCCGCTGTATCCGTTCGGAGATCCTACCGGGCCCTGACCGGTACCGCTGCCTCTGCGATGGACACCGGTGCTGCTCTGTGTTACTTTTTTCTCTCTGCCGCGAGGCCTGTTCTCTGGCATATGTGCACCTCCTTATTTTTACGAAACATTGATCCGGCTGACACAGATCCCGCGTTTTATCCCGCTGGAAAAACTTAAGACCGAGACTGCGCCAGTTCCTCTGATCGTGCCGTCTGTTTTCATCTCTCGTTCATAAGTGTATCAAATTATGCGACTATTTACAAATACAAGCTTGCACATATTAGGCCTTCGGGATAAACTTTTTGTTACAGTTCAGAAAGGCTGCGCGTGAGTCTCAGATACCGGCGCACGCATCATCTTCATCGAAAAACGTCGCTCCTTCCATCGAACTAGTAAAAGGCTTCGCCTTTTCCGATTTCTCCGGTCGGACCGACAATGTTTTTCTCACGAAGATGGATACTTTGCGCCGGAAGCCGATTGCACAATCAGCCTTTCTGAACTGTTAATACCACCCCATTGAGAATGCAACTATAAATAACAGGCAGAAAGGGCACCAGATGGAATACTATTTCGCTCCCCTCGAGGGCATCACAGGCTGGATCTACCGCAGCGCCCACGCTAAGTATTTCCCCGGTATAGACAGATACTACACTCCGTTCATTGCGGCCAACCAGACCCACAAAATGAAGACCCGGGAGAAAAAAGATGTTGATCCTGCCAACAACGCTCTATATAACTGTATTCCGCAGGTCCTCACAAAAGTGCCTGAGGATTTTGTGCACACGGTCCGGGTCCTCAGTGAAATGGGGTACACCGAAGTCAATCTTAATCTCGGCTGCCCTGTCCCGACGGTGACGACTAAAGGAAAAGGCTCCGCCATGCTCGGAGACACAGACGCTCTTGACAGATTTTTTGACAGAACATTCTTTCTTATGGAATCAGAGCATCTAAGTACCGGCATATCCGTAAAAAGCCGCATCGGAGTTTCAAGCACAGAGGAAGCCCTGGCCATTTATGAGGTATTCAACCGTTATCCCTTCCGCGAGGTCATCGTCCATCCGAGGACCACAAAAGAGATGTATCAGGGAGAAACCCATAGAGACGTGTATGAGGAAATAAGACGTATGTCAAAGCATCCCCTCTGCTATAACGGCAACATAGTAAAGCCATCAGATATGGATGCTTTCCCGCATGAGCGGGCCGTCATGATCGGCCGCGGACTGCTCAGAAATCCGGCTCTCGTGCGTGAAATCCAGGGCGGACCTGCTCTCACGCCGGATGAGCTGTTCGCATTCTTCAGAGAGGTCCAAAAAGGCTATGAGGAGGAAATGTACGGGGACGCGCCTGTTCTGGCAAAGATGAAGGAGCTCTGGTGGTACGCGGGAGATCTTTTCCCCGGAGCCGACAGAGCATTAAAAAAGATAAAGAAAGCCAAATCAATCTCGGAATACGAGATGGCAGTAAACAGGTTAAAAGAAGGGCTGCCGCTCTAAGGCGCGCCGCCACTGTACTTGGCAGACGATATTTGCAA
>JBGUHN010000063.1:0-10147 GCA_045112155.1 Lachnospiraceae bacterium | reverse complement strand
ACACACATCTATACTGTTGAATAATCAGAGTGATTGCAGCCTCGTGCATCATCGTGGAATTGCAACACCACATATTAGACGCTTACCAGAAAACATCTTTTGTTGCGATTATATCTACGCCAAGTCCGAGCACGTCTTTTATGATCACATCCCCTGCGGAGACCGGAGCTGCTACTGTTACCTTTCGCACCTCTTTCATCACGTCAAAGATTCGCTCCTTTGGGATCGGAGCGTTTGTCCGGACGCTTGCGAGCGGCAGCTCGCCGCCTGTCACGAGCACGGAGCTAGCGATTGTCCGCATCGGAGATTCCATTTCCTGGACTGCGTAGTCCCTGCCCCTCGGGCAGAGATTTCCCCTGACGGAAGTCACAGATGTTTTCCCGTCGCCATTTTTCTCAAAATCAATATTCAATGTGCATCCGTTCGGACACACGATACAAGTTATTTCACGATTCATACGGACACCTCATTTCTATCCGGGGCAAGTCAATGTCTGCGCCTTTCACTCCCAGGCTGAGAGCGTGGGATTCGGATCAGCATCTTTGCGACCTTCCGGTTCACTCTGCAGAAACTATAAGTTCCGAGACATCTGTCAGATATTTCGCTTTCACAGTGAACTGTATCATCTCGGCGGGAAGAGCTTTTCTAACTTTCCTGCGTGCGATCTCCCGGTCGCCGTCCATTACGCGAATGACTGCATTCTCTATGGGTTTTCTAACTCGCAGTGAAAGCTGGAAATCGCGGGCTCCGGTGATCTTCTGCGGAATCGTGTGGCCGACATTTGCGCCACAGCTGATCGGAATATTGCATGCAGGGAGAGAGCCTTCCTGCACATAGGCAGCCGCTCCGTTCGCCAGAGACTCTGCCTCCAGAGATACAAAATCGACCAGGTCATGCACGTGCAGCACGTTTCCCGCGGCAAAGAGGCCCGGCACGCTTGTCTGACAGAACTCGTCGACGACGGGCCCTTTTGTGTGGTCATCCATAACGGCTCCCGCACCGATTGTCAGCTCATTTTCCGGGATGAGTCCGACGGACAGAATCAGGGTATCGCACGGATATTCCTTCTCGGTGCCGGGGATGGGCTGTAAATGTTCATCCACCTCTGAAATCGTCACACTTTCGAGGCGGTCTGTCCCTTTTATGTCGCTGACCGTATGGCTGAGGGACAGAGGGATGTCATAATCATGGAGGCACTGCTCGATATTCCTCGGCAGCCCGCTCGGGATCGGCATGACTTCAAAAACGCCGATGACATGCGCTCCTTCGAGAGTAAGGCGGCGGGCCATGATCATGCCTATGTCGCCGGAACCGAGGATGACGATTTCCTTGCCCGGCATGCGGTTGTGCAGGTTGATGTAGGACTGGGCAACGCCGGCTGTGAGTATGCCCGCCGGCCGTGTGCCGGGAATTGCCAGAGCGCCGCGGGTGCGCTCGCGGCAGCCCATCGCAAGTATCACAGCTTTGGACTGCACTTCAATGAGACCGTCTGCGTGGGCTGCAATCACCAGTTTTTCCGGAGTTACATTGATAACGGTTGTATCCGTAATATAGGGAATATTTCGTTTCAGTGTCTCATCGATGAATCGCTTAGCGTATTCGGGACCGCTGAGTGTTTCGCCGAAGCGGGTCAGACCAAATCCGTCGTGGATGCACTGTCTCAGGATGCCGCCGAGCTTTGATTCGCGCTCCAGAATGAGAATGTCTTTTACTCCCTTGTCGTAGAGGCGGACGGCTGCCGCGAGACCTGCGGGACCGCCTCCCACGATAACGACATCTTTATGTAAAATCCTTTCTGTCATGTCATTCCACCTCTCTCACCCGGCCCGCAAAGAACCAGCCGTTCTCTCTCTGATATCGTATTTCTTCGGGCTTTAATCCGAGCTCCTGCTCGAGAAGCTCCGTGATCCGCATCTGGCAGTATCCGCCCTGGCAGCGGCCCATCATGGAACGGGTACGGTTCTTGATGCCGGTCATTGTGGATACTCCCAGCGGATTGTGGATAGCGGCGAGAATTTCCGCCTTAGTGACGTTCTCACAGCGGCAGACGACCTGACCGTAGTTCGGATCCTTTCTGATGGCTTCGCGCTTTTCATCTATTGTCATTTCTGAGAAGCGTGAAATAGCCTTTCGTATCGGGTTGAAGTCGGGATTGACTGCTACCGGCTGCCCGAGCGCGTCCTGTCCGTCAAGGATCTTTTTGACAGCCCGCCTTGCAAGCGGCAGTGCCGAGGTAACGCCCGGGGATTCGATGCCGACGAGATTGACCGTGCAGGGATGCGCGCTGTCGGATTCCAGAATGAAGTCCAGCACTTCGCCGGTCTCAGGGTCGCAGTTCTTCCAGCGGATACCCGCAAAATTGCGGATGAAGTATTCGCGCTTCATCTGCGTGAACATCCGTGATCCGTCACGGAAGAGGCCGTCGAGGCGTTCTTTTATATTGGCATAATCCTCGAGGTCTTTTGTCAGATAGGAGTCCGGACCGACCAGAATATTTCCGTCAACCGTCGGGGTCGCGTGGGTCGAGAAGCCTCCCTTATCGTTCGGTGCCGGATAGACCGGTGTTTTAAGGAACGCACCGGCCTTTTTGTCGAGCACGAAGTACTCGCCCTTGAAGCCCCGCTGATAGTATTTCGGGTAGCCGAGCATCTCGGAAATAATAGCTGCGTAGGCTCCGGCGCAGTTCACGACCCATTTTGTGAGAAATGTTCCGCCGGAGGTCTCAATTCTATAGAGAACATCAGCGGGAAATGTTCCGCCGGAAGTCCCGACTTTATAGAGGGGGGCATTATCACCAGGGATACTGTCTCCCTGATCGTCAGCTTTCATCAGCGTAGCTGCCTCATCCTTTGATACCCGCGTGATTGCGGTGACTCTGCACCCAAATCGGAAGGCCGCGCCGTTCATAGCTGCATTCTCAGCCAGAGCGATGGTGTAGGCCATTGGGTCGAGAATGCCGGATGCGGGCACGTGCATTGCAAATTCCCCGCCGGCGTTCGGCTCGATCCTCTGTATTTCGTCCTTGCTGATCATGCGAATGTCTTTGACGCCGTTGATTTCACCGATCTTTTTGAACTTGAGAATATTTGCAAGATCATTGTCCGTAAAACCGATGACCAGCTTTCCTGTCCTTTTGAACGGAACGCCCAGCTCGCGGGCTACCGTGTCGAATTCCTGGTTGCCCTCGACCGCGCACTCAGCCCGCAGGCTGCCCGGCCTGTATGTGAAGCCGGCGTGCAGCATGCCTGTATTGCGGCTGGAATTTCCGGTCGCTACATCAAGCTCTTTTTCCAGAACGAGAGTCTTTAAGTTATATCGGGTAAGTTCTCTTGCCACGGCGCTTCCGACGACACCGGCGCCGATAACGGCCACATCATATATCTGCATAGTCACCTCCACGGAACAGCCTTCCTGATACTATTAAACCGTACACGTTTCAGTGCCACAATATGATGTATGCAAATGGACTCAATGGATAATGATTTTGAAGTATTTTAGACAAATTAGTGCTTTCTTTGATATAATTTTGATGTATAAAAGAATGAATTTGGATGTTGATCGGCGGATCGCAGAGCTGCGCGAAGGATAACGCACAGAGTGCGTCGCGCAGCTCGCGCGCGATTAGAGATCGCGATTTACAATGCGCAAATATGGAGTATCGAAAGGGAATCAGATATGAAATCCATCAAATATAAATCGCTGCCGGAAAGTACGGCGATATGCAGTCTTTCATGAAAAAGCTGAAAGATATGGGGTACGAGAAGGTCGAACTGATTGACACGACAGGTGGAAAATGGATACAGAAGGGCGAAGCAGGATGGATGGGACTTTCGGGCTCGGCCTTACTGACAGGGATTAAATAAGCGTTTTCGGAACGAAGACGGGATGCTTGAACGGGGAAAGGGGCTGTCTATTGCGACAGCCCCTCATTTAAAAGCAGCTCTATTCAATGATCCCCAACCGTACCAGGGCTTTATAGATGCCTTCGTCGTTGTTCGAAGCTGTGACATTTGCAAATCTATCCTTCAATTCTTCCGGCGCATTCCCCATAAGGAATGGATGCGCGACCGTCTCAAGCATTTCAAGATCGTTATAGTGATCTCCAAAAGCGAGAGTATCTTCCATCGGAATATTCCACAGACGACAGAGCTCCGTCACACCGGTCCTTTTCGTGATGCCCCCCTGCATGATTTCAATCAGGATATTCGAAGAGCGGGCGATGGACATGGAGGGAAAAGCAGCCTTCATGGACTGCTCGATGTCAAGAATCTTATCGGGGTTGCACATAAGCAGGATCTTCCCGACTTTTGCAGAAGGAGCGAGGGATGATGCGCTGCCTTCTATGGAATTGGCTTTTACGATATTTTCCTCACGCCTCACGCGCGGATCACTGCGATCTTTGACGATCCAGGTATCCATGGAATAAATATTCCAGGTGCAGTCGAGCTGATTGCTCTCGATGAATTCGACCATCCGAGCGGCATCCTCACGACTGAATCCTTCAGAATATAAAACATTCTCGTTTTCATCCAGAATCAGGGCACCGCTGTAGGAGATCATCGGGCAGGTGAAATTATTCTCCTCCAGAATCGGTCGGATTCCCGATGGACTTCTGGCGGAAATAATGACAAATGGAATTCCTTTTTTCTTAAGTTCTCGGATTGCATAAACAGTGCCCGGGAGGACCTTATGGCTGTTGTTTAGCAGAGTTCCGTCGACATCGCTGAAAATAATTTTCGGTATCATGTATCCTCCTCATCAAATGTAAAATCGTTCAATGGCCAAAGATTGTCCGTGAAGCCGTGCGTATGTCAGTGTGTCAATTATCAGTATATCATATGACACAGGAAGAAACTTAAAATTGTCATATAAATTTCGTTATGTACAAAAAAAGATTAAAACCTGAGAAAAGGGCTGACGCATTATACGGAGTCGCCACTATATAGGGCAGACGTTATTTGCAAATGTCTGCCCTATATAGTGGTGGCGCGCCTTAATGCGACAGCCCTCTTAGTTGTCTTTCCGGAAGTAGATCCGGTTTTATTTCAGCTTGTTGTAATCCTCATCGCTCACAGCTTCCAGCCATTCGTTGCCGGTCTCTTCTCCCGCAACTTCAAATGCCAGATGAGAGAACCAGGAATCCGGCGCAGCGCCGTGCCAGTGTTTGACCTCTGCAGGAATGTTGATCACTGTACCCGGTGTCATCTCCACGGCTTCCTTGCCCCATTCCTGATAGTAGCCTCTGCCGCCGACGCAGATCAGCATCTGACCGCCGCCGGACTTGGCGTGATGGACGTGCCAGTTGTTGCGGCTGCCGGGCTCAAAGGTCACATTGAAGACAGGGACCTGCTCCATGGATAACGGTGCAAGGTAGCTCTGGCCGACAAAGAACTCGCCGTACGGGTTCGGCTCCCCGATCGGGAAGAATATCGTGTTCTGGAATTTATCTTTCTCGGTCAGTGCCGGTTCTTCCTCGCTCCAGACTTCTTTTGCCAGGCGGAATACTGCCCAGCCCTTCGGCCAGCCGACGTACATGGTCGCATGAGTAATGATGGCTGCAATCTCTTCCCTGCTCACACCGTGGGCCTTGGCATTCTGCAGATGATAGGTCAGGGAGGAGTCTGTGATGCCGGATGCCATCAGGGATACCACCGTGATGATGCACTTTGTTTTTACGTCTATCGCTTCCTCGTTCCATACTTCTCCGAAGAGCACATCGTCGTTCAGATGCGCAAACATCGGCGCGAATTCTCCTAACTGGTTTCTTCCTGCTGTCTGTACGATTTTCTCTGCCATTTCGATTTCCTCTCCTGTAACTTTCCGGTGAGCCCACTCTCGTTGGGACTGATTAGTTATGTCTGTTTGTTGAACACTGACACTGTGTCAGCAATTACATTATACATCTGTGCTGACAGTGAGTCAATATGAGTTTGAGGCATTTATGCCTCTCATTTGACTGCGAGTGAAAGGCTTCAGCAGAATAATCACTGAATCACTCTTTTAAAGTAGGAGGCTAACTCTTCCGGGGGAATCTTAAGCCCGTTCTGGAACCACCATTTTACAGATTCGATGTAGGCACTGCAGTAATAATTGTCCGGAAATGAACGAGATTCGGAATCTGTTCATGGCAACCGGGGCTAATTTTCTGGGCAGCGCTGATTATCATGGGTGTCGGGGTGTATTTCAATATTCAGGATACAAATGAGACTGTGCAGGAGGCATAAATTATCATTGTATTTGCAGGCAATCTGGTGTAGCCTCCGTATAAGGGGGTGTTAATACTATGAAAAAGTACAAGCATACGGTCCAGTACTATGAGACTGACAGAATGGGAATCGTGCATCATTCTAATTACATCAGATGGATGGAGGAGGCACGAATTGATTTCCTGAATCAGATTGGCTGGGGATATGATAAGCTGGAGGCCGCCGGTGTGATTTCACCCGTCACATCCGTAGAATGCAAATACAAGCAGAGCACGACCTTCCCGGACGAGGTTTTTATTAATGTGCGAGTGGAGTTGGTCAATGGTGTTCGGCTGCAGCTTCGGTACGAGATGGAAAAAGAGGACGGGAAAACTGTATGTCAGGCAAAATCTGAACATTGTTTTATGGATACAGATGGGAAGCTGATCAGACTGAACAACAGATTCCCGGAATTTTACCAGGTCCTGCGTGAGCTGGCAAATGAGGAAAAGGGCGGAGAGCGAAGCAAAGTATCAGTGGATAGGGGATGTGCTCGAGGGTGCGACCCACTCCGAACAGAAGCAATATGAGCTGAGCAAACGGGATCGGAGACTGCTCAGCCCGATCCTCGGAAAGTTTCTCTGCTTCGGAACGATCGTGCTCGGTTTTCTTGTGGCCATGCTAATCTGCTTCCCGCTTATGGGATTCGGATCCATGATTCCACAGCTGCTGAACAAGCCTATCGCGGACCTTCTGAACGGGTGGAATGTCCACCCATGGCTGGTGTCAATCTTCAGCATTATTCTGCCTAACACGCTTTATTTCTGTGTGGCTATGTCAGGCTTTGTTTTCGGCGTCAATCTTGTCTTCGGATATCTGGAGGAAATTGGCTTCCTTGCCCGGGCAGCCTATCAGTTCGACAGTCTGCTTTCGGGGCTGGGGCTGCAGGGGAAGGCCATTTGCCCGATCCTGATGGGCTTTGGCTGTACGATCGGAGGCACGTGCGGAACCCGCGTCATGGACAACTGGGGCCAGCGCATGCTGACGATGGCCGTCGTCTGGGCGGTGCCGTGCGCGTCGATCTGGACGATTATTCCCGTGATCAGTTCCATGTTTTTCACACCCTGGCAGACGATGCTGGTCGTCTGCGGCATTCTGCTCTATGCTGTGGTCCTGATGACGATCATATCAAAAGTGTTCGGCGGTAAGCTGGTTCCGGAAAATGCCCGCAGCGGCATGATTATGGAGCTTCCTCCGTATCACAAGCCCCACTGGAAGCATATTTTTAAAGAGGCTCTGATGAAGGCGTGGGATATTTTCAAAAGGGCACTTCGGACGGTCACACTGATTTCCCTGCTTTTCTGGGTCTTCTCCTACAGCGGAAGCGGAAATGTTGCGGACAGCCTTCTCTACAAGGTCGGGACGACGATTGAGCCGGTGACTAGAGTGTTCGGCCTCGGGTGGAGGACATTTATGGGCTTTATCAGTTCGGCATTTGCCAAAGAAGCGGTCCTCGGAGTGCTGAACGCGGCCTTTGTCGGAAACGGCACAGTGCTTGACGCGACCTTCCGCTCAGCCTTTACCGTGGCAACGGATAACGCCGTGCTCGGTCAGGCAATGACGGATGTCGTCAGCAAGGCGGAGGCGCTTGCTTTCATGTGCGCGTGCACGTTTAACATTCCGTGTGTTATGGCCCTCAGTACGACCTACAGGGAGTCCCACTCGCTGAAGTGGACAGCAAGGATCGCGGCGTTTTACGTCTGCGGCGCGCTGGCACTCTCCTTTATCGTTTACCATATTGCGGCATTATTTGTGTGAAACACTATTCCTGCTGCAGATAGTAAAGCCGGCCCGATGCTTCAAAGTGTTCTTTGGGGCATCGGGCCGGTTTTTAAATTTCCTGCTGCCTTTGAGCAAAATGTCTTATCAGGAAAAAAGTCCATGTAAGTCGCCTTTCTGTATGGTTGTTGCGCAGCAAGTTTCACGAAAAAATACTTATAATTTTAATTTTGCCAGAAGTTTTTCTCTCTTTTCATCTGTAAAGGAAAGTAGATCCATTGCTTCTTCCGCAGTTTTATGCTGGACTTTCATAATATTTCTGATAATGTTCAGTGCTTCGGTCTCGGCACCCTCTTTTAGACCTTCTATTCTGCCTTCCTCTCGCATCTTTTCATCTCGCTCCAGCAGTGTCATGTACTCGACCCTCCATTTCTTGTGTTGTCTGGCCTCATTCACCTGCCGCTGAAGCCGTCTTGTAAACTCTGAGCCGGTCTTTCTCTCTGTCAGGTACAAGAGGAACTGTTTCATTTCTTCGGAGACATCGTTTTCCTCTCCCTTCGCCGAGAGGACGACCTTACATGCGTCATCAGAGTATAAAAACGTCGGCTCCTCGACACACATTGTTCGCAAGTTGTAGATATGACGGCGCCCTTTCGGGAATGGTCGTTCACAGCAGATAAAAATGATATAGCTCTTCTTCAGCTCCGCATATTTTGCACCGCGTTCCATCAAATCCAGGTCAATCATTCCCTGATAATAACGCATTCGCTTCGGGAGATTGTCTGCATTGGTCTGTTGCATCTCGATGTCATAGATGGTAGATGTATCGTCTTCCATGTAAACATCAAATCGCACGCCCTTGCCGTCCGAGGTGATTTCGATAGCCTTTTGAGGCCCTTTTGGTATGATTTTTCCTATCTTGCGGTTTAAGATAAGCTCCGTCAGTTCTTTGCACAGGTCAACATTGTTTTCCATTATCTTACAAAACAAGAAATCATCCGTAAATTCGAGTTCCTCATAGCTTTTGACATGCTTCTTCTCGCTGCTGTTATATGTACTCATAAGACCTCCTGTCATTAGTTGCGGGAGCTCGCCGACTGAATCAATAAGAATCTGCCGCTACCTTGCTCTCGAATATGTCTGGCAAGAGGCTTTTCACGATGCAATACATAACTTCATTATAGCATGGGCTGGGAATAGCACAAGCTGGAAACACCTTGTAACAGGACCTGGAAATTGCCTCTTGCCTGGTGGAGGAAAGATATCACACACACGGAGTATTGTATATGGATTTTATAAAAGTCCGTAATATCCTGTCATTTTCGAGGTAGTTTCTTAAGATGCTCCCTTCGACTTGTTTGACATAATCTGAAATTTCCCTTCCGTTAAATCAAATAAAATTTATTTTATGTATCAAATTGTGATATGATTCCTTTATAACTCATAAACGGCAAAGATAAAAACGCAACGTGCGCCGCAAGGCGTGCCAGAGCCAGATGGTAGCCTGGCCGTCCCGCCAGAAATGACGGGGTAAGTAACCCTCCCCTCCTGGGTCGTCCGTTCTTTGTCCTTATCTACGCTTAAGGAGGGAAAATGATGGACAGGTCGTACGGACAACTGACAGTATATTTTGAGGACCCATTCTGGGTAGGGGTTTTTGAGCGGATTACAGGTGGAAAGCTCTCTGTCTGTAAAGTGACATTTGGAGCGGAACCAAAAGAGTATGAAGTTCTGGACTTTGTTCTCAAACATTACTACGACTTGCACTTCAGCCCGGCTGTGGAAGCCGGAGAAAAACAAACTGCGGATAATCCGAAACGAAGGCAGAGAAATGCCAGAAAGCAGCAGCAAAGTACCGGGATAGGGACAAAGTCCCAGCAGGCACTTTCGCTGCAGCGAGAGGCAATGAAGATCGAGCGGAAACAGGTTCGCAGGGAACAACGGGAAGCACAGGAACAGCTTAGATTTGAGCAGCGCCGGAAGAAACGAAAAGAGAAACACAAAGGGCACTGAGCAGGAAGCTTAAAATGTACGAATCGTTGTAAATGACATCGCAAGGCCAGACAGTTCTACCCATCCTGCCTGGCCTTGCAATATTTGTGTCACAGACAAAAATAAACCCCCTGCTATGCAGGGGGATGAAAGATCTTCAGATTAAAGAAAGAGCTCCTGTGCTAGTATAA
>JBGUHN010000062.1:0-2403 GCA_045112155.1 Lachnospiraceae bacterium | reverse complement strand
TCTATCTTGTCGCCCTCGGTAACCGCTACCTCGCGCATATTATCGCCGAAGCGGACTATTTTAAGGCTCTTGCTGAACATCGCTCCGACTGCCGCACGCTGCCATTCAGCAATCTTTTCCTGAACTGCGGTGTCCTTCCAGTGACCGGCAACTACTGCACGCGGCATACGCAGACGCGCTCCGATAAAGCCGTGCTCTCTGTCGCCGTGAGCGGACTGGTGCAGGTTCATATAGTCCATATCAATTGCTTCGTTGGGGATATCCTCGTTGAACTGAGTATGGAAGTGGAGCCACGGCTTCTGGAGAAGTGCAAGTCCGTTTATCCACATCTTCGAGGGCGAGAATGTATGGCAGAAAGTGATGATGCCAGCGCATTCCTCGTCGTAGTTGGCTTCACGGATTATCTTCTCTATCTCCGATTCCTTTTTTACTGTGAGCTTGTACTCAACAGGGAAGGGGAGCTTTAAGCCTGCAACGATCTTTTTTGAATCTTCTTCTACCTGCCTGAGAGTTTCCTCTCCGTAGAGAAACTGCGAGCCGGTAATAAACCAGAATTTCATTCTTAATCATCCTCGTATAATAGATTTTAGGGTGGTTTCAAGAGTACCCCAATGAACCTCTGCCACGCTCAGTTGAGAAGGGCAGCAGTGAAATCGGAATGAGCGTAGCGAATGGAGATTTCAATGCTGCGGCGAAGTTCCGCCGGGTTTAATCTAATAATCAACAGGCATTCACATACCCATGATAAAATAGCTGTAATCAGCAGGAACAAGTTCTGATCATCCTTAGTCGAGTTTAAAAACTGCTTCCCAAGAAAGTCTGTTCCCCAGAGCTGTGAGTTAGCTGCTAACACGTAGGCTGTTTATCCGGGATGTGTTCCATCCGTTTTTATAGGCAGTACGGATTATCGCATCGGAGCCGCCCGGAGTGGATTCTGATAAGCGAGGTTGATGATGCCACAGTATCATGGGTAGCTGAATGCCTGTTGATTACAAATCCCGATGAAGGGAGGTGGAAAATGTGAATCAAGACAAACTTTATGTTGGCATTGATGTCAGCAGCAAAAATAACGTCTGTTATCTCATGCATTCTGACGGCAGTAAACATAGTTCGTTTTCTGTGCCGAACAATAGGAATGGTGCAAAGCTTATTGTTGACAGAGTTACCTCTGTGCTTCTTTTGCAGGAAATTCCGCAGGTTGTGATCGGTATGGAAGCGACTTCCGTTTATGGTGACAATCTCATGCGTTTTCTTCGGGAAAGCGGCAGTCTTGGACGATTTGAACGAAGCCTGCATATGCTCAATCCCAAGCAGGTTAAAAAGTTCCGGGATGCCTATTCCGATCTTCCGAAAAATGATTTTGTTGATTCGTTTATCATTGCAGACCACCTTCGTTTCGGCAGAATCAATAAGGAGGTCTACATGGACGATTACAAGTATCAGGCACTCAAAATGTATACCAGAGCGCGTCATCAGCTCGTACAGGAACTGACACGGGAAAAGCAGCGTTTTCTGAACATTGTTTTCATTTGTTTTTCCGGACTGACACAGGAGAAAATCTTCTCTGACAAATTCGGCGCAACGTCAATGGCTCTTATTGAAGAATTCTCTTCACTTGATGAGCTTGCGTATATGAATATCGATGAGCTTGCGGATTTTATTCGTAAGCATGGAAAAAATCACTTCGAGAATCCGGAAGAAATTGCGGAAGCTGTTCAGCGTGCTGCCAAGAATTCTTACCGCCCGCCACAGGTTATTGCGGAAGCCGCCAAGCAGATGATTGCCATCTCTATGAACACCATCCGTCTGCTCCAGAAGCAGATCAAGGAGTACGATAAGGCAATCGAAAAGATGCTGGAAACGATCCCGCAGACCCTGACCTCTGTCAAGGGGATTGGCAATGTCTACGCTGCCGGAATCATCGCTGAAATTGGTGATATTAACCGTTTCCCTAGTCAGGCAAGCCTTGCGAAATACGCCGGTCTTGTCTGGACTCAGCACCAGTCCAGTGACTTTGAAGCTGAGGACAAGCGTATGATCCAGGGTGGTAATCATCATCTGAAATACTATTTGTGCGAAGCGGCAAACGCTCTGAGAAGATGCGACCCGGAGGTCAAGCGCTTCTATGCTCTTAAATACAAAGAGACTAATAAGCACAACCACAAACGCGCGCTCGCTCTCACTGCCAGAAAGTTGGTCAGGTTAGTCTATACACTGCTAAAGACTAACCGCCTGTATATCCCGCCGGAGGAGTATTGATCCGGCACCTCCAGCCCGTCGAAAAAATTTTTCGGCGCAGGCTTTAGTAGGAGATACTCTTTTTGTTCCTTTTTAGGCGGAATGTATGGATTTCTTACTTGTTTTTCTACTTTTTGCCTATTGACATTTCACCGTAGGACTTTC
>JBGUHN010000061.1:0-31010 GCA_045112155.1 Lachnospiraceae bacterium | reverse complement strand
CCTTCTCTGCGAGCTAAGCAATGCATATGCATTGCTGATCTCTCGGTCGGACCTGCAATGTTTTTCTCACGAAGATGGATGCTTTGCTGCCGGAAACGTAGCATAATGACAGCCTGTCTGAGCCGTCCCTAATTTGTGAAAAATTTAGCACTCGACTGTTGACAGTGCTAACAACATGTGTTATAGTTCGATTAGAACAGAGAGCGGGAGACCGATTCTCTGATGAAACCAGGAGGAAGCCCTGTGAAGGGCGCCATCCGCCGGCCCGGCACCGAACCGGCGTCCGGGACTAGAATAGAGGAGGGCATTATGAACATTCAGAAATTCACACAGAAATCAATGGAGGCCATTCAGAACCTCGAAAAAATCGCCTACGACTTCGGCAATCAGGAAGTCGAACAGGAACATCTTCTTTATGCTCTGAATGAGCAGGAAGACAGCCTCATTATGAAGCTTGTCCAGAAGATGGATATAGAGCCGCAGATGTATGCAAATGCAGTCAGGGACGCCCTTGACGCCCGCGTCAAGGTGAGTGGCAGCGGCAAACCGTATATAGGAGCGGACCTCAATAAAGCCCTGATTAAGGCCGAGGATGAGGCAAAGGCCATGGGGGATGAATATGTGTCCGTCGAGCACCTTTACCTGTCCGTTCTGAAATACCCGAGCAGAACAGTGAAGAAGCTGCTTTCCCGCTTCGGCATCACGCGGGATACATTCCTTAAGGCGCTCAGCACTGTCAGAGGCAACCAGAGGGTCGTGAGCGACAACCCGGAAGCGACATACGACACGCTGAACAAGTACGGATCTGACCTCGTGGAGAAGGCAAGAGAGCAGAAGCTGGATCCGGTCATCGGCCGTGATGATGAGATTCGTCAGGCTATCCTGATACTGTCCAGAAAGAGCAAGAACAATCCGGTACTGATCGGCGAGCCGGGCGTCGGCAAGACTGCTGCGGTCGAAGGCCTTGCCCAGAGAATTGTGGCGGGGGATGTTCCGGACAATCTGAAGGACAAACACATATTTGCGCTCGATATGGGCGCGCTCGTCGCCGGCGCTAAATACCGCGGCGAGTTCGAGGAGCGGCTCAAAGCAGTCCTCGAGGAGGTAAGAAAATCCGAGGGTCAGATCATTCTCTTTATCGATGAGCTGCATCTGATCGTCGGCGCGGGGAAAACAGAAGGCGCGATGGATGCCGGCAATATGCTGAAGCCCATGCTTGCAAGAGGTGAGCTCCACTGCATCGGCGCGACCACGCTGGATGAGTACCGCAAGTACATTGAAAAAGATAAAGCGCTCGAGCGCCGCTTCCAGCCGGTCCTGGTAGATGAGCCGTCTCTCGAGGAGACGATCTCGATCCTCCGCGGTCTGAAAGAACGCTATGAAGTTTACCACGGCGTCAAAATCACGGACAGTGCGCTGGTCTCCGCAGCAACTCTGTCTCAGAGGTATATCACGGACAGATTCCTGCCGGATAAAGCCATCGACCTGGTCGATGAGGCCTGTGCCCTGATCAAGACGGAACTGAATTCCCTGCCGACGGAACTCGATGAACTGCAGAGAAAAATCATGCAGATGGAGATTGAGGAAGCCGCTCTGAAGAAGGAGACGGACGCTCTCAGCAGGGAGAGACTTGCTGATCTCCAGAAAGATCTGGCTGAACTGCGTGATACTTTCAACGGGATGAAAGTTCAGTGGGAGAACGAGAAGAAAGATGTGGAAAACCTCAAGGTCTATCGCGAGAGGATCGATGAGCTGAATTCACAGATTGAAATCGCAAAGCGCGAGTATGATCTCAACAAGGCGGCGGAGCTTCAATACGGTGAGCTGCCCAAAGTGGTAAAGGAACTCGAACAGGCGGAAGCCAGAGTGAAGGACAAAGATATGTCTATGGTCCATGAGGAAGTCACGGACGACGAGATCGGCCGTATTGTATCTAAGTGGACCGGTATCCCGGTAGCCAAGCTGACAGAAGGTGAGAGAGAGAAAGTTCTTCATCTCGAGGACGAGCTTCACAAGAGGGTCGTCGGCCAGGATGAGGCGGTCAGCCGCGTCGCGGATGCTATTCTCCGCTCCAAAGCGGGCATCAAGGATCCGAAACGCCCAATCGGCTCGTTCCTGTTCCTTGGCCCGACCGGTGTCGGCAAGACTGAGCTGGCAAGGACCCTTGCAGCCAATCTGTTCGATGACGAGAACAATATGGTGCGAATTGATATGAGCGAGTACATGGAGAAATTCTCCGTCTCCCGCCTTATCGGAGCGCCTCCGGGATATGTCGGCTACGATGAGGGCGGTCAGCTGACAGAAGCCGTCCGCAGAAAACCGTTCTCCGTCGTCCTGTTCGACGAAGTGGAGAAAGCCCATCCGGACGTCTTCAATGTGCTGCTGCAGGTCCTCGATGACGGCCACATCACGGACAGCCAGGGCAGGACCGTGGACTTCAAGAATACGATCATTATCATGACATCGAACCTCGGCTCTCAGTTCCTGCTCGACGGTATAGAAGCGAACGGGGAGATCAGCAAGTATGCGACCGACATGGTGCAGAATGAGCTGCGGATCCACTTCCGTCCGGAGTTCCTGAACAGACTTGATGAAGTAATTATGTTCAAGCCGCTCACGAAAGAAAATATCGGCGGCATTGTTGATCTGCTCCTTAAGGATCTGAACAAACGCCTTGCGGACAGACAGCTGACAATTGACCTCACAGACGAGGCAAAACAGTATGTCATTGATCACGGTTATGATCCGGTCTATGGAGCGCGTCCTCTGAAGAGATTCCTTCAGCAGAATGTGGAGACGCTCGCTGCAAGGATCATCCTCGGTTCTGAGATTCATGAGGGTTCGACCATCGTCATCGAGACGAGCCCGGACGGAGAACTGACCGGCCGGGTGCTGAACGTCCCGAGAGTATAATCGGAAATAGTTGGACATAAAAAGACCGTCGCGTCATTTCGCGGCGGTCTTTTTCGTTATCACGTTTCCCAGGGATATTTCGGACGCTCATCCGGATATGCATAATCGCCCCAGTGCGTCGTGAACTGATTAGTCTCCTCATTATATTCGTAATCCAGTGCTTCAAGCTTGTCGAGGATATAATCCTTGTCAACGCATTCCGCGGCACAGAAGGCGTCGAGACTGGGATAAAAGTCCCTCAGCTTCAGATTGACGAAGCTCAGAAGAATAATTGGGTCTCTGGGTATCATTGTAATCTCCTTTTTCTAAGTGGGAGAAGGCCCGCGTCTTTGACGGTGGGTATATCAAAATCGCCTCAGCGGGGAAGCTTCTGCCTCCCGGGTGGTGGGCCATAAGACCGGTCTGGGTGATCAGACCGGCTCTCCGTTCTCATACTTGGCCACGACCTTCTTGATGCGGTCGTTCGGATCAAGGAGCTTGGACAGTGATGCGTCGTGGTTCAGAGTATCGATGATGAGTGCAAGATACTTGCTCATATCGCAGTTCGTGTAATACGGTTTGGCGAGAAGCTCCTCGGACTGATATACAAGGTTGGTAGTGATCAGTCTGTCGAAAATTCCCTGCTTGAAGGCATCGTCAAATCTGCCGAGACCGTTGGTGAAAATGCCGAACGTCGCGCAGATGAAGATGCGGCCGCATTTCTTTCTCTTTAAGAGCTGGGCGGTCTCCAGAACTTTATCGCCGGAGGAAATCATATCATCGATAATGATGATATCCTTGCCCTTGACGTCGGTTCCGAGGAACTCGTGCGCTATGACCGGATTGCTCCCGTCGACGATCGTCGTGTAGTCGCGCCTCTTATAGAACATGCCCATATTGATGCCGAGAACGTTGGCCACATAGATCGCGCGCCTCATGCCTCCCTGGTCCGGGCTGATGGACATGAGATGATCCTTGTCGATCTTGACGTCCTTTTCGTAGCGAAGAATGTTCTTGATGAACTGATATGTTGGACTCATCGACTCAAAGCCGGACAGCGGGATCGCGTTCTGAACACGCGGGTCGTGCGCGTCGAATGTGATAATATTATCCACGCCGAGTGCTTCGAGCTCCTGAAGGACATTTGCGCAGTCGAGAGACTCGCGTCCGCTTCGAATCTGCTGTCTGCCTTCGTAGAGATACGGCATGATGACATTGATCCTGTGGGCTTTTCCGCCGGCGGCAGCGATGACGCGCTTGAGATCCTGAAAATGATCGTCCGGAGACATGATATTATCAAAACCGCACATCTTATATGTGAGCGAGTAATTGCATACGTCGACGAGGATGTAGAGATCATCGCCGCGGACAGTTTCCTTAATTGCTCCTTTGCCTTCGCCTGAGCCGAAGCGGGGTGTATCGGCCTTGATGATAAATGAGTCTCTTGAGTAGCCGTTTTCACCGGATACTTCGCCGTTGGCCACGCGGGCTTTTCTCCAGGAGACCAGATGATCGTTGATCTTTCGTCCGATTTCCTGCGTGCTCTTTAATGGGATGATTCCCAGACGTCCGTCCGGGGAGGCGCTAAGTACCGGTCTTGCCTGTGTATCTGTTGAGACTGTGTTCATGTGATCCCTCCACGTAATTTTTTCTGAATCCGGATATCTGTGCCGACCAGTTTAATAAACTTGTAATGGCTGAGGAGCCTTGAATAGATCCGCTGTGAGTATACGGCGGAGAATTCTTCGGGAGTCATATTCGTCGATATGATCGTCGAACGGTTTTTCGCGATGCGCTCGTTAAGCACGTGAAATAACTGTGACGCTGCAAATGAACTTGTCACCTCTGTTCCAAGATCATCGATTGTGAGAAAATCACAGTCAATGATCATCTGCGAATGGGTGCTGTTCCTGCCCTCGCGCCCGAATGTCGCATCCGCCAGGAGATCAAAGAAATCTCTTGCGGAAAAATACAGAGAGGAGTAGGAGCGGTCTAGCATCTCTCTTGCTACGCAATGTGTAAGAAATGTTTTTCCGACACCGGTATTGCCGTAGATGTAGAGGTTGTTGTCTGGCCGTCCTGCATTGGCAATAAAATGCTTTGCCCGCATCACTGCGTCTCTGGCTGTCTGCCTCTCTGTTCTGCCTGTTAGTTCATTTTGTATTGTATCAGAATACCAGTCAAATGAAAAGTTCCGGAAGTTCTCTTTTTCCAGAACATGACTGATACTGTACTCGCTGTAGAGAAGATCTATGGCTGCTTTCTTAAAACAGGCACAGCGCACACCGTCAATAAAGCCCGTATCGCGGCACAGAGGGCAGTCATACCTCATTTCAAGGTAGTCTGCCGGATATCCGTGCCCCGTGAGCAGACGGGAGCGTTCTCTGGTGATCTCCTGCATCTCGGCTTCGTAGGAAGCAAGATCCGCCTCGGGGGATGCGATTCGCCGCTTTGCCGCCGCGATTGACGCTGTTGCCGCCCGGTCATCGAGAGCTGTGATGCCGGGAATCTTTTCCGCTATCTCCGCCTCGCGGGAGAGGAGCTCGTGGCGGTGAGTCTCACGGATCTCCTCATATCTGCGCATCAGTGTATCATATTGAGAATTTCGAAGGGGCATAGTTTACTCCTGACCATCGCCGGACATCGCATCCATATTGAGGAGCTGGGCTTCCAGCGACTGGTAATCATAATTTCTCTGTTCAAAATTGTAAAAGCTGCCGGAAGGCGTTCTGGATTTTTTAGACTGACTGCTCCGTGCGTTTCCGGATCCTTTTCCCTTATCGTGCCGGGCATCCTGAGCCTTGATATCGTCCAATGTCTTAACTCCCGAGTTCCACCAGTTGGTCAGTATGCCATCCGCATATCCGAGGGTGGGCTTTGCCGTATTCAATATCGTTCTTGTGCAGGCTTCCGTGATCACATCCATCGGGAAGCCGTAGGTCACGAGCCACTTGTCCATGATGCGGATCTCGGCGGTAATCGGATTGTGGCTATTTACACCGAGAGCCTTAAAAATATCATAATACTCTTTATGATACTTTCCGGTTGACTCGCGGGCTTCTGTCACAGTCTTAATGCCTGCGTCATGCCATGCGAGAGCGACTTTTTCAATATAGCGGATGCTTTTGTGGCCGCGGCTCACGCAGTACTCGATCAGGTAATCGATGAGATCGGTGGAAAAGTGCAGACCGTCCAGGAAATAGAAAATTTTCTGCTGATCGGTCCTTGTCAGCGGCCTTGCCATATATTTCTCCGCGATAAAGAGCAGTTCCTGAACGTCCTCGCGGACTGCAAGCTCGGCCATCCTGTCCTCTGTCAGAGCGTAGGGTTCCTCTTTTCTGATTGGTTCTTCCGGACGTGCCAGGGTGCCCCGGGCTGCTGAAACATTCTTTTTAGGTGCGGATCTCTTATCCTGTCCTTCTTCCGAGCCTGTCCTTTTTGGGTCTGCAAATGCAATCCCCGCTATATTTTTCTTCTCATCCGTCTCCACGATGAGGAGACCGGTCTTTTCCCAGTAACGAACAGCGCGGATGACATCGTTCTCCGTGCAGGTCATGCGGTCCGCAATCTGAGACAGGGACACACTTTTAGCCGGGTCCTGGGAAACCCGGAGAAGGTAGAGATATATCTTTACAAATTCACCGTTGGCCTGAGGCATATAGCCGTCAAGAAACGCGTTGGATAAAATTGTAACATCCTGCGGATAGCGCGATGATATTTTAAATGTGTTCATGATCTGCCTCATTATCAGGAACGCCTCGGCGTTCTTGCCGCGCCGCGCTAAGTGCGAAG
This sequence comes from Lachnospiraceae bacterium, assembly GCA_045112155.1. Classification (GTDB taxonomy): domain Bacteria; phylum Bacillota; class Clostridia; order Lachnospirales; family Lachnospiraceae; genus Chordicoccus. Next base: position 24,326 of record JBGUHN010000061.1, on the reverse strand, counting down.
CACCTTCATCATTGCGCGGCTGTGATTAAAAAACATTATTGGATGATAAGTATAACACACATAGAAGAAACTGCATCCACAAAATAATCCACACAGTGCGCAAAAAAATCCACATTGCCCGTGGAAATTATACACACATGGCAATGTGGATGTTGTGGATAAAGTGGAAAGATCAGCGCGCAAGCAGTGAAGGTCCGATACTTGTCACGTTCCCTGCGCCCATAGTTATCAACAGATCGCCTTCCTTACAGTGTGAATAAAGGTAATCTTCGACACCCGAGAAAGTATCAATATAGATGACATCCGTGCCGTATTTTTTGACTTCATCAGCTACATCCTGTGAGGATACGCCGTAAATATCCTGCTCACGTGCCGGATAGATCTTGGCCAGGACAACATGGTCCGCTGCGCTTAGCGCTTCGCCGAACTCTACGAGCAGGGCTTTTGTTCTTGTGTATGTATGGGGCTGGAAGACGACCCACAGCTCTTTGTGCGGATACTTCTTGGCAGCAGCCAGTGTGGCCCTTATCTCAGCCGGATGATGGGCGTAGTCGTCGATAATTGTTGTCCCATTCATCTTGCCCTTGTACTCGAACCGGCGGTCAGCGCCGGAGAAATCACGGAGTCCCTTCGCAATCGTGTCAGCGTCGATCCCCAGGTGGCGGGAGGCGGCGATGACGGCGAGGGCATTTGCAACATTGTGCTCACCCGGAACGCACAGAGAGAACTCACCGAGTTTTTCGCCGCGCTCATAGGCTGTAAAGGATGCGCACCCGAGGTCGTCGTAAGTGATGTCAGAGACTGTATAATCCGCGTCCGTCTTGAGAGAGGTCGTGATCAGGCTGCAGGATATACCGTCCGTGACGACATCGTACTTTTTTGTGTCCTTACTTATAACAAGAGCGCCGGCAGCCGGAATCTGGGCAGCGAACTTGTGGAAAGATGCCGCAATATCGTCGAGATCCTTGAAGAAATCCAGATGATCCTCATCCACATTCAGGATGATGCCCAGAGTCGGGATCATAGAGTGATAGCTGTTCGTATACTCGCAGGCTTCGGTGATGAAATTTTCGGACTTGCCGACGCGGATATTGCCGCCGATCACAGGGAGAATTCCTCCCACCGAGATTGTCGGGTCCATACCGGCACACAGCATGACGTGGGATGCCATGGATGTGGTCGTCGTCTTGCCGTGGGTGCCGGCGACTGCGACAGATACCTTGTAATTCTGCATCATCTCGCCGAGGAGTTCAGCTCTTGTCAGCATGGGAATGCCGGAACGCATAGCTGCCGCAAACTCCGGATTATCCGGGTGGATCGCTGCGGTGTAGACAATGACATCGAGATCGGGAGTGATGTTTTCAGCCGCCTGACCGATGACCACATGCGCGCCTTTGGATTCTAAGCGATGCAGGAGCTCTGAGTCTGCCGAATCTGAGCCGCTGACTGTGAAGCCCTCATCAAGGAGGACTTCCGCGAGACCGCTCATGCTGATACCGCCGATGCCGATAAAATGTATATTCTGGGGTCTGTCAAAATTGATCTTATACATACTGCCGCCTTTCATTATTCTTATTCCGGGTCTCGCTTGCGGGATTTGACGCAGGGTTCGAGACATTATATGCAGAGATAGAAAACGCGACGGGATTTTTTACCGTCAGATTTAAGTGCTATTCCATAGCATTATAGGGCGGGCGGAGAAAAAAAGCAAATCCCAATTGATGCAACCTTGATTTAAGATTCCGAAAAATGCATAAGTGCTGAAAAAAGGAGCTGTTTTAGGCTTTTATCGCATATATTTTTAGTAAACATGTCTGTATTTGCAAAATACTAGCAATACCTTCCGGTTACTCGTTATAACAACTTACAAAAACTTTAATAATAGTTTTCGAAACTAGATTCTTGTGATATAATTCTTATACTAAAAGTCTACATATATGGACGTGAGGTAAGCTTATGATCAGGAAAGAAATGATTGCAATGCTGCTTGCCGGCGGACAGGGAAGCCAACTGGGAATTCTCACAGATAATGTAGCGAAATCAGCCCTCAGTTTCGGCGGAAAATATCGTATTATTGATTTTCCGCTGAGCAATCTGGTCAATTCCGGAATAGACACGATCGGCGTGCTGACACAGTACAGACCGCTTCGGCTGACCAGTCACATCGGAATAGGTATTCCGTGGGACCTTGACCGGAATTCCGGCGGTGTTGCTATATTACCTTCAAGCGGGAAGGGTGTCGATAGCGACTGGATTACGGGTACTGCCGGTCCTGTTGCGGAGTACATCGATTACATCGATCAGTACGATCCGGACTATGTTCTGATCGTACCGGCTGACCGGGTATCCAAGATGGACTATGAGGTCATGCTGGATTATCACATTGCCCTGGACTCAGATGTAACAATTGCGTCGATGAGAGTGCCGGAAGGCGGCAGTGTTTCCTCGGCGACGATGCTCATAGACGCGTATGGTGTGGTGGAGAAGTTCGAGCCGGATACAGCATGTCCGTGCAGCAATCTTGAATCTATGCGCACATACCTGTTTGACTGGCAGCTGCTGAAAAAGGCGCTTCTTATGTTCAAAGAGGAGGAAGTGCTTGATTTTGAAAAGCACATCATACCGCAGTTCCTGAAGGAAGACCGCATTGTGAGCGCTTATGAGTGGAACGGGTATTACCGCGACGTTCCGACAGCTGAAGAATACTGGAAGGCTAATCTTGAGCTTGTCGGTGAGCGTCCGGAACTCAGTTTCTACGAGAAATTCTGGACGATCTACACGAACGGCGAGAATCTTGCTCCGGCCTATATTGCCGACTCCTGCAATGTCACCGATGCTCTCCTTTCTGAGGGCAGTGAGGTCTACGGCGTCGTGGAACGCTCTGTAATCGGACCGGGTACTGTTGTCAGCGAGGGCGCTGTTGTACGGAATTCGGTGATCCAGGAGGACTGCTTTGTGGCCAGAGGCGCGGTAGTTGAGAACGCAGTGATTGCGCGAGGCTCGACAATCGGCAGCGGTGCAGTTATCGGATCAGGAGAAGGCAGCGGAATCTGTGTGATCGGTGAGGATTCGATTATTCCGGATGGAGCTGCAGTTTTGAGGCAGACCGAAAAGGTCGGCGGGAAAGAAGGTGATCGCCCATGAGAGCCATCGGAATGATTCTTGCCGGCGGAAACGGCAGCCGCATGAGAGAATTGCAGAACAGACGAACTGTGGCGGCAATGCCGATTGCAGGGAGCTACAGAGCTATTGATTTTGCTCTGTCCAATATGTCGAATTCCAATATTCAGAAGGTCGGAGTGATAACACAGTACAACGCGAGATCTCTGAATAATCATTTGAGTTCCTCCAAATGGTGGGATCTGGGAAGAAAACGCGGCGGGCTTTACCTGCTGCCACCTGCAGTCACAGGTGAAAGCTGGTGGTATAAGGGAACGGCGGACGCACTGTATCAGAATCTGTCATTCCTCAGGAACAGCCGTGAACAGTATGTGGTAATAGCATCAGGAGATGGTGTATACAAAATTGATTATAACGATGTAGTGGACTTCCATGTTCTTAAAGGAGCGGACATCACAGTCGTCTGTACAGAATACACGGGAGATGACATCACAAGATTCGGAATCCTGAATCTTGATGAGGACGCGCGAATTGTAGGATTTGAAGAAAAACCTCTGGTGACAAAATCTAACATTATTTCTACCGGAATATACATTCTTCGAAGAAGACTTCTGATTCAGCTGCTTGAGCAGTGCCGCGCGGAAGACCGGACAGACTTTGTCAGAGATGTCCTGATCCGCTATAAGGATGTTAAGAAGATTTATGGATATAAGATGAATAGATACTGGAGCAATATGGCCTCAGTTGAGTCTTATTATCGCACCAACATGGATTTCCTGAAGCCGGAGGTACGCGACTACTTCTTCCGACAGTATCCGGCCATTTATTCAAAGAAAGATGACAATCCGCCTGCAAAGTTCAGTGCAGACTCTCGGGTTTCGAACAGTCTGATTTCCTCCGGTTGTATCATCAGTGGCACAGTAGAGGATTCCGTCATTTTCAAAAAAGTATTTGTAGGCAAAAATTGTATCATCAAGAACTCGATCATCCTTAACGATGTTTATATAGGCGATAATGCGATCATAGAGAACTGTATTGTTGAAAGCCGGAGTATGCTGCAGCCCGGTTCGTGTCACAAAGGCGAAAACGGAGTTGAGATCGTGATCGAGAAGAATAAAATGCGCGTGACCTGAGAAGGCCGGCGCGAAAGTGGAAACGGGAAAGGGGTATTTATGAACATTACAGACGTCAGGGTGCGTAAAGTCGCGAAAGAAGGCAAAATGAAAGCAGTTGTATCAATCACGATCGATGACGAATTTGTCGTTCACGACATCAAAGTCATCGAGGGAGAGAAAGGGCTTTTCATTGCAATGCCGAGCCGCAAGGCTACAGACGGTGAGTACAGAGATATTGCTCATCCGATCAACTCTACGACAAGAACTGAGATCCAGAACATCATCCTCACCAAGTATGAGGAGACGATCGTTCAGGAAGAAGCGGAAGCAGAAATCGCTTCATACTTGGACTGAAATTAACCTGAAACCAGTCCGACATGACCCCATTGTTACTTTAATTACCTGACCTGCTCTGTATTAACTTGAATATTATAAATAGTATAAGAAGAATGCCGTCTCAGATGAGACGGCATTCTTTTTCGCTCGGTGGAGACGGAGGTCGTATTTGTCCTATACGCTCTGTCTCGCCTAACAGGGTGTACCAGATGACAGTCGGAGAGGCCGGAAGCGCAGAAATGTTAAGCAAATGTTACAGAATTTGTAAAATTCCCTTTATTTATGTTAAAGCCCATGCTATAATGCACTCGTGAAAGGAGCACTATAATTATGCTTAAGAAAAGACTGATGACATTCATGCTTGCGACAGCAATGACCGTCTCTCTTGCGATGCCGGCTATGGCTGATACGGAGACAGAGCTTGCAAACGCGCGGGCAAAAAAGAGTGCGGCTGAGTCCGATCTTTCTGCGGCAGCCAGCAAGATAGATGATCTCGAGAATAAGAAATCCGAACTGCAGTCTTATCTGACGGAGCTCAACGGTAAGCTCGGTCAGCTTTCTGACGAATTGGATACACTGAGCACACAGCTGACAGAAAAGACAACGGAAGTTGAAATCACCAAAGGTGCTGTGGAAAGAGCCAAGAATGATGCGCAGAATCAGTACAAAGATATGTGTATGCGTATCAAATATATGTATGAACACGGCAAAGGTGATCTTCTGGTATCATTGCTTGAGGCTGATGACCTTACAGAATTCCTGAACAAGTCCAACCAGATCACAGAGATGACGACCTATGACAGGAACAGGCTTGCTGATTATAGGGAATCTCTTGAGATCGTAGAGAATAAGGAAGAGGAGCTTGTAGCTGAGCAGGCGAATCTTGAAAATCTAAAGAGCCAGAACGAGGCAAAGCAGGCTGAGATTAAGACTCTTGCTGAGAAGACAGATGCTGACATCGCTGCTTATACAGCGGATATCAGCGCTGAGGAGCTTGAGAGATCGGCACTGCAGAAGCAGATCGATGAGCAGACAAGCCAAATAGAGGCTCTCAAAGAGAAGGCAGCGGAAGAGGAAGCCGCGAGAAAAGAGGCTGAGCGCAGAGAAGCGGAAGCAAGAGCTCTTGCCGAGAAGAAGGCAGAAGAGCAGAGACAGGCAGAAGCAGCTGCGGAAGCTCTGAAGCAGAGACAGGCTGAATCCGCTGCAGCTGAAGAGGCAGCAGCTGAGGCCAGAGCCCAGGCTGAAGAAGAGGCGGCAGCGAAGAGAGCGGCAGATCAGGCTGCAGCGGAAGCTGCGGCGGCAGAGGCTGAAGCCCGCAGAGCGGCAGAGGAAGCGGAAGCGGCCAGAAAGGCAGCCGAGGAGGCTGCGGCTGCAGAAGCGGCACAGAGAGCAGCTGAGGAAGCGGCAGCACAGAAGGCTGCAGAGGAAGAGGCACAGAGGGCTGCGGAAGAGGAGGCCAGGGCTGCAGAAGAAGAGGAGTCGAGATCCGGAAAGACATATCTTGGCACATTCAAGATTACGGCTTACTGCCACTGCGCTAAGTGCAACGGCAGAGCAGGTCAGCCTACGGCTTCCGGCGCATGGCCGTATTCGGGACATACAGTGGCTATGGGCGGCGTTCCGTTCGGAACAAAGCTTCTGATCAACGGCAATGTTTACACGGTCGAGGACCGCGGAACACCGTACGGTCACGTGGATATCTTCATGGACAGCCATGAGGAGGCACTGGATTGGGGTCTGCATTACCTCGATGTCTACCAGGTCAATTAAAAAGGAAAGAGAGCAGGCGGCGTGTGCCGCCTGTTTTTTATGTGCTTGGTTCTGATATGAGCTTTATAAGATTGATGTAGCAGGGGAAGAAAAACCTGTTGGAAACTCTGGTCGAGAGCGTCGGAAAAGTGATATATAGTTTGTGGCGAAAAAATGAAAAAGGTGTTGACAGGAACTGATGGTTCTAGTATAATCTCTTATGTTGCGACGCACAAGAGGTGCGAAGCACGAATCGATGCGTGGCTCAGTTTGGTAGAGCGCTGCGTTCGGGACGCAGAGGTCGCAGGTTCAAATCCTGTCGCATCGACGTTGTAAAATCAAGGGTTTCGGGATTCCGAAACCCTTATTTTTTTTCCCGAAATCTGGCGTTTCTCTAACTTTTCTCTAACTTTCTCCGGTTATTTCCCCATTAATGGATAATGGAATACGCTCTGTGGACCTTATTTAGTTGTTTTGTTACTGGTTTGAAGAATAATCCTTCAGCGAGATTATTCCGTTCATCGCATCCGAGATTTCCCTCTTTGCTTCTTTGTCTTTGACCTTGGCATATATTCTCAGCGTTGTATCAATATCTGCGTGTCCTACCCATTTCTGAATGCTCTTTACATCCATACCCTGGTGAACAAGGATTGACACACAGGAGCTTCGAAGCCCGTGAAAGGTGATCCCCTGCGGCAGTTCCGGTATCTTCTTGATCAGCTTACCGAAGGCCTTGGTAGGATAGTCCGGGTAATACAGGGTACCGTCGGCGTGTTTGAAAATGTAGTCGCTGTCAAAATATCCGTTTCCGCAAAGCCGTCGGTTAGCTTTCTCCTTCAGCTTAAGCTGCCGGAACATTTCGATCTGTTCATCTGTCAGAGGATATTCTCTGGCACTGGAAACTGTTTTAGTTGTGTTGGCGCGGGTGATAGATATTCCCTTTGTTACGGTGTGGTTGATATGCATCATATGGCCTTTGAAATCAATTGCTGACCATCGTAACCCGAGGACTTCTTCTCTCCGCAACCCGAAGAACAATGTGAGATAGAATAATTCGTATAATTCATGGTCTCTGACTTTGTTCAGGAAAAGCTGGGCTTCCTCATAGGAGAAGAATTCTTCGTCCGTGTTCTTATCTTTGGCATATTTGGCTGCCAGGTTCTTATTGATCACGACTTCTTTTACCGGGTTATAAGAAATGAGACCTTCCCTGACAGCCAGATCCATAACATTTCCGAGAAAGACTTTTATGTCTTTTACGGTCCTGGGCTGTATATGATACTTCTCAAATAGATTGTCGAGGAAATCTTCGATCATCTTTTCGTTTATCTCCCGCACTTTTATGTCACCAAAGTATTCCTTTATCCGTTTGGCTCTGTAAAAGTATCCGGAGTATGTCGTGTCTGAAACTTCCCGCTTCTTTTTAGCAAGTACATAGTCTGTGAAATCTTCTAAGGATTCATTTCTGTCATGGATCACATCTGAACTGTGATTAAGCAGCCTTTTTCTTTGCTCTGATGCTTTCTTAACGTTTTCCGGCGTGTCTGCAAGGCCTGTGGAAATCCATTTTTTCTCTGTTTTTTTGGCTCCGTCCTTAATTGTGGAGCGTGAGAGTAGTATATATAGCTTTCCATCTTTTCCCTGTATGCCAGTTGCACGCTTACCGTTTTTCTTTGGTCTTGCCATGATTATTCCGGTTCCTTGGTGAAATCAATATCAGGGTAAATAAATTCGAGAAGATACCTCTTCGGGATTTTGTATTTGCCGCCAACTCTGAGAGACTTGATTTTTCCTTCAGCGAGGTATTTGTAGATTGTATTGCGCCCTGTGTGCAAGATCTTCTGGAGATCTTCCGGTAAAAGGATGTCATTGTACTCTGGTAACATCTGCATGTAATTCATATCTGCTCCTCCTGTTAAACAACAAATTTGTTACTCAAACAGTATTATATAATACCAAGATGTGTTTGTAAACAACAAAATTGTTGTTTAGTAAGTTGAACAACATTTTTGTGTGTTTTTTACAATTATTTGTTGTTGAAGTGTGATAAAATATTCAATAAGAAAAAGGAGCACACTGAAAGGAAGATAGTATTATGTATGTACACAATCCGTTTGGGCAGCCGGCTGAAGATTTCGATCGGGAAACAGCGGGGTTTCGTGTTGGCAGGAGGATTCGGACAATACGAAATGAGGAAGGTCTTTCACAGCGTGAGCTGGGTGATAAGGTGGGCCTTAATGCAAATAGGGTCCAGCAGTATGAAAACGGCGCGAGAAAGCCAAAATTAGAACTATGTAAGCAGTTTGCAGAAGCTCTGGACGTTGAAACAAACGCTTTGCTGGATCCCCAAGTGGCAAATTATATTGGGGCTATGTATGCGTTCTTTGAGATGGAGACATTGTATGACCTCCGGTTGAAGGATATAGACGGGCAAATCTGCATATGTTTTGGTGAAAATCACTTTGACACGAGAGTCATCACCATGAACAGAAATCTTAAGGCATGGTATGATCGTCGAAAAGCAATGGAAGAACAGCTGCGCAATGCAGAATCAGAAGAAGAGAAGAAGCAGATCGTTTATGAGTATCATATGTGGGAGTGGAATTTTCCGCGTTCGATAGAATACAGAAGAACTACTCCGTCATCGGACCAACAGTGATGAACATGGTTCACTTTGGAGAAGGTCGAGTGATTTTCCTCTTAGAATAATGGAGATACCAATGGGAAGAATCGTGGCAATAGCAGGTGGTGATTTAAAAACCACCCACAAAATTAACCAGTACATTGTCGCATTAACAAAGAAAGAGAATCCTAATTTTCTTTTTATCGGAACTGCCAGTTGTGATGCTGAAGAATATATCTCCAATATCCACGATGAATTCGAACCGCTTGGATGCAGTGTGAAGGAATTAAATATTGCAACGAAAAGGTATAGTGAGAACGAAATAGATTATCTGCTCAATCACGCGGATATAATCTATGTAGGTGGCGGAGACACGGCATTCATGATGGAAACATGGAAAAAGTATAGGTTGGATCGAAAACTAAAGAACCTATACTTGACGGATCAGGCAGTTTTATCAGGCATCAGTGCAGGTGCAATGTGTTGGTTTAACTGCGGGCATAGTGACAGTTCGGTTTTTTGGAATGACGACACTGTTGGATACGGCTGGGTGAACGGATTGCTTGATATTTTTCCATACGTTTTTTGTCCTCACTATGATGAAAGAGTTGAAAACTTCGATGAGATGATGAAGGAAAAGACTATTCCCGGGTTAGCCTTGGAAAGCAATGTTGCATTTGTGGAAAATGGAGGATGTGTCAGTTTTGTTGCATCTGATGATTCGTCTAAGGCATACATTATTAGATGTGTTGAGGGAAATCTTAGGAAACAAGAACAGAAAATAATATACTTATAATTCTATGCTGCACCAATTCTCACCCCTCGTCAAAGAAATATCTGCAAACAGGTTGTGACTGTCCTTATGCGTCCTATGCCAACCACTCATGTCCGATTATGAAGGGCTGCCCCATCAGGGCGCTCGCTCCTAAGGAAATCTTTGAGTAACACGGTATAAAACAATCCCTTCATACACAGGCTGTCTCTGGCTTTTGTCTTCCCGGACCTCTTCCACCCGTCGAAGCCGTAAGCCGGGGTCAGCCTTGTGTGATATCTCCCGCAAAATGCACAATACCACATTGTTATTTCTCCTTTTAAGCATGAAAAAACCACCGCCCGAAGATGGTGGTTTTATTCTTCATCTATTGTTTCAACAAGTTTCCCTTTACTATCGTAAATTATCGGTGGATTCTCATTATCATCTACAGAGTGAGCACGTCTTTCAAATTCTTTCTGAACTTCAGGATCCATGGGACGAAAAGAATACAATGACATATCAATCACATCATCTGAATTAATCATCTTAATCCCCTCCTTTTGAAATAATTATACAGCACTGGGTCTTTGCTTTCAAGAAGTTTAGGATCTCCTATGAATGCTTCATATCCAACGCTAATGTATTCCACTAAGTCCTTTATCGTCACCGGTCTTTGTTTTACGCTACACCAATTCCTACCCCTCGTCAAAGCTTTTCAGCTTCTATCGGGCTCCTGTCTCCCTGGAAATATTCTGCGGATGATCTGAATTCCGTCGGGCTGTACTTTGACAGGTCGTGCGTAATTCCCTGCCATGTCAGACCGCAAGCCTTGCACTCATGGAACACGACTGCCTTGTGCCTGGTAATCGTTTTGAAATGTTCCCACTTCTTGCCCATGGCTTTTCCTCCATCAAAAAAGCACCGCCGAAGCGATGCTTTTTATAATTCTACTTTCAAATAATTGCCGCTATAATTCCATCCAGGAGAACACTGAACGCATTCCCCAAAAAGTCAGCTGCTCTTTTCATCCCTGAGTTCTCAACCAGAAACTGCCGTCCTTCAAAGGTAATGCCCGGGTTATCCATCATTTGAATAAGCATAATATCTTTGGTTCGTTTTACCAGAAAGCCTCTTATCAGCCCCCGGGATATGAGCTCACACATAATCTGTTCCCAATACGGTCTCGGGATCTGGAACATCTGGCATGAGTGGCAGATGTCTTCCATACGCGGCCGTTTTCCTGCTTTCATACATTCATACATGTAGCTCAGGATCTTGTACATGATGACTTCCATGTCGTTCTGCGCCATTACTTATCTCCATTTATCGTCACTATGCAAGCTTACCTTCTTTTTTTAACCGTTCTCTTGCTGCTTTGTATTTTTCACAGTACTTGATGAATATTGGAGGAGCATTCTTTTTAACATAGTCATCAATATCCTCTATTTCATTTTGTGCGAAATAGCCTTCTACTAGGGATTTTTCTATTGCATCCATTTCTTCTTTATCATATCCTTCGATAGTAATCATGTGTGCTTCATCCTCTCTATTACCACTTTTTCTATCTCTTGGTGAAATTCAGAACCTAACCCCAAATAGGTTTTACGCTACACCAATTCCTACCCCTCGTCAAAGCGAGAAGTACAAGCGGTGGCTTGAGGCGCTGGAGAGGGGCGAGGATGTTAGGTGGAGGGATTTTGAGGCAGAACAAACAAATTTGCATGAAAAGAAGAGAAGATACGAGCCCTTATCTCGAATTTATGTCAATAGTGAAGATCAGTTGTATGCGAATCTAAAAAAAGTCAAACCATATAAGGATTACGAGGATTTCAGCGTTCACGGAGTGCCGGAAGAATCAAAAATCGAATTTGTAACTAATAATGGAGTATCGACAAAGTATTCAGCAAAAGAGTTTGCAGATACACTGAGAGAAGACCCAAGTTACAAAGGTGGAAAAGTAAGGCTTTTGTCTTGTGGCGCTGGATCTAAAGTCAGTGATTTTGCGAAAGACCTTGCAATAGAATTGGGGCAGGAGGTTCTTGCTCCAACGGAGACCTTGTGGGTTGGAGAAAATGGAGAACTTTTTATTTCGGATAATGAAATCCTGGCAGATATGTGGTACAATGACGGAAAGATAGACAATACCATCCGACAAACAGGAAGGTGGAAACCATTTGCTCCCAAATAAAAAAAGGGGGGTGGGCTAAATGTCAAAGTGCCTCATTTTGTTTGATGAATATGGAAAAGGCATGGGCTATCCAAGCATGAGGGATAGTTTTGAAGTTGTGCCGTATGCTAGGAAAGATGATATTGTTAAATATCTGCGAAAGGGCAGAAAAACATATGCAGCAACATCGAAAGCATGTGATTTTTTTACCGGCGATACCATCAAAGATGAAAAATGCGGTATGACTGATGGAAAATTCACATGGAACGCAACTTTAGCATATTATGTAGATAAATACAATCTTCGCTTACCACGGGATTTTGAGGAACACGTATTTTCCCAGGATTTAAAAAACTGAAATTGTTTTACGCTACACCAATTCCTACCCCTCGTCAAAGGCCAAGATATTGATGTTAAAAACTAGTTGATAACAAGATTTTGTTTATTATTTTAATCTTGGATACTATCGGAAAGCAAGAGTCAATCACTTTGTGTTTTCAGCTGTTCCCATGTCATCTGGTTACTCTCCAAATCACAACAGTATCCTGAATAATATCAGTAGAGTTTCGGAGCACTGCTTCCGAAACTCTACCATCTTGACAGAATCAGCTGCCTCCAATATAATGATAATTGAAAGAGGGATACAGCGAGAAGCGGTTGACCTCATTCAAAGGATCGGGTTATTAATTCAAACAACCGTCACTTGGCAGAGTGGCGGTTGTTGCTATTTCTCTTGATTCTCACCGTGACGGTTAATCCGAACACATGGATAGTCAAAATAATAGGCATAAGCTTCACCTCCTTTCGGAGAGTGTAGGCCAACCGCTTTACGCTTTCGTGTATCCCTCCCGTGTCCTTCCGGACACGTCCCGCATCGCTGCGGGTAATCTTGAGTATATCAACGGAAGTTATCTTTGTCAATTCTTGCAGCGCCTGTCCAAAGGCGCGATGCTGCAGCGCACGATGCTGCATTGCAGCGTTTTCAATCCCACTCCACTGTCAAAGAAAAGAGTTTACAAAATTCTGTGACCATTTAGAACCCCGTTTTCCGGGTTCTTGGTATATTTTGCCTCTTACTTCATTTTCATGAGTAAAATTGCTTGTATTCATGCTGGCTTTCAAGGCTCTAAATAATCAAGACCCTGCGAAAAAAGATGATACACATGCTACAAAGTCTTGATATAGAGCCATTTGCGCCAGTGCCGGCCATCCCGGAACACTACATCACCAGCCTGGATAATCAATTGTCCTAGTAGCTGAATTATGAAGAACATCAGAACAAGATTGAAAGGGGAAACCTTGGATAAGGGAGTGCCGGCCAGTAAGATCAACGTACAGTAGGCTATCCTCAAGGATAATGCGCACCATTCTTTTTTCCGGTAGCAGGCAAATGCTATGACTGCTGAACCCGTCACATAACTAAGGAGCAGGATCAACATACCAGACAAGATCCGGAACACCCAGCCCCACCCTGTTGAGAAGTAGAGTGCCTCCGCATTGCCGTAAAATCTATAGTAGAAGGGTGCTACCAGCCATTCTGCATAGATTAATATCCAGTTCCAGACCCAGATGAAAGGCTTTGTGATAAAATCCCACAGATCCGCAAAAAATACAGGATTCTGGAACAGGCAGCAGATCAGAGCAAACAGTTGTACCATCCATGACACAAATGCTGTGTCATGCTGCCTCATAATCAGCTGTCTGTAATTTTTATCAGTTTCACGGACCTTCTTCTCCGCTTCAGCGATTTTCTTTCTGCATTTTTCCTTGGTGGAGTCAATGAGTTCTTTGTACTGTTCTTCCGTTTTCTCTTTAGATTTTTGTGCGGATATGACGGCTTCCACATTTGACAGATCGACCTGCTCACGAAGATCATCGCTCAAGGTCTTTAAATTTTCGTTTTCCAGGCTTAACTCCTGCACGCTGGATCGGAGTGTCGAGTTCTGCGAGGATAGAGCTGACATTTTCTCCACTGTTTCCGCGTTCCGTGCTTTCTCCGTCTCCAGCTGTTCCGTGACGGATGATACAGTTGCTGTTAGCTCCCGGATCGTATCCTGCGCTTTCGATAGCAACGCCTGCTCCTTGGATGGCTGCTTCGATATCGGCATAGTATCTGTCAAGTTTCCGGGTCTCCTGATCTGTCCGGATACGTTCTTTTCTTGTGGCAGCCTGTCTTTCAAATTCATTTGTCAGTGACTCCTTTCCGATATCCATGGTAAAGGTCTTTGACAGGTTGCTGTCCCGGACCTTTTCACCATTCTGATTTTCAAATACAATATGCTTCCGGTTATCCTGCCAGTTGACAGACCACCCCCGTTTCTGCATTGCGCTGATGAATTCTTCCCTGCTGGCGCTTTCCGGGATGCTCTCCATAATGGCGATTGCGCAGTCCGCTACAAAGCTTTTCCTGGATTCATTCATGAAGAGGTGATATTTGTCCTTGCTCCAGGCCCGGATCTCCCCTTCCTCAAGCGGAGTGCCGTCGAAGTGTTTCCCTTTTTCCGTAACAGTAAAGCCGCGCTCCCGGCAGAGGGTATTCGTATACGCTTTCTGCCGTTCGAGGTCCCTTTTTGTCTGGTGCAGCTTACGGCCGTCGATATAGGAGACCGAGTTCGTCACGATATGGACGTGCATGTGGTCCCGGTCCTGATGGACCCCGATCAGGTTCTGGTATTCGGGAAAGAACCTTTCGGCAAACGCGCGTCCGATTTCGAGGCATTCGCCAGGGCTGATGGCTTCATCCTTATGGAAGCTGATGATATTGTGGGCGTACATCCGGCCGGTATCCTTGCCCCAGATCCGCTTCTCAAGGAGGAAAGCCTGATATACATTGTCCCAGTCGATTCTGTCCGCACTGTAAGGACCGGTGATCTCCACGTACCCCTCTTTAATCTTGTCATCCCGGAGGACATAGGAGATGACGTTCCTCATCGCGCCGTGGCTCTTTGTCTGTTTATTGACGACCTTATTGACAGCCATATATCTTCACAATCCTTTCTGTAGTTCTGAATTTCTTCATGGATCTTCGCGAGCGAGTCCAGTGTGGGGAGGGCTCCCTGTCTGTTGGCTGTGCGTGCGAGTTGGTTCACGTTCGCGGCGAGCCCGCGGATCTGGCGGACCAGGTCGGACAGAGAACGGCTTATTTCTTTCTGTACAGCTACTTCATCTGCTGAGGCGATGGATGCCCCGCTGATCGCGCTTATGATGAACAACTGCTGGGAGATGCCTGCTTCTTTGACCTTGGCCTTGAGCATTTCATATTCGGCATCGTTCATCCGTATACTTACGACATTCTTTCTGCTGCGCATGGTGTACTATATTCCTTTCATGTAGAAATTCCCTGCATGGGGCGATCGCTGTTCATCTGTACCGTGGACATGCAGGGTGCGGGATTCCAAAGGGGTGCAGCCCCTTTTGCGGGGTGCAGGGGCGGAGACCCTGCCGGGGGATCCAAGGGGGCAGGGCCCATCTGGCAAGTTTAGGAAGATGCGGAGCGGCTTCCGGTGCAAAAGTGGCTTGCCATTTTGCGAAACTTGCCTGACAGCTCCGGAACATCTGGATGCCTGAAAATGATTCGGCCGGGGATGTCAGTGGTCTTGCGATTTGCCCGGAAGGGGATGGACGATGGCGGGATAGGAGAGCAGCAACGGTCCGGTATTATCCGGTGCTGCTCTTTTATCCTGGCAAGCGCAGGGAAGGCAGGACAGTCCGGTGGACTGTCCTGTCGGCACGGAGCGTTCGTCCGTCGCCGCACCGGGAGCGGGTGGAGCAGTGCGGAAAGCGCTGTCCCAGCTGCGGTAAATCGCCCCGCCCGGTGACGGGCGGGCTGTTCATAATGCCTGACAGGCTGACTGGATCACATACATGGTCATGGGACGTTATTCGTACCGGTCTGGTGTCCTCCGCTGATGGAGAGGATCTTCTCCAGGGTCTCCTCAACGACTTCGCGGGGAAGCATGTTCTCCTGTCTCTTCCTTCGGGAGCAGTTCTTCCAGTCGCTGATCGTTATCCGGGAAATGTTCCAACTGTTGACCAGGTCGACGGCCTCCGCCTGTTTCAGGCCATCGAGGGCAGGTATGCGGTACAGCCCGGAACGATAGCCCATGAGGATGGACAGGAGGACCTTCCTGTCCAGATCCTTCCCGATATACCCTTTTGTCCTGACGGTGGACTTGACTTTCACTCGCGTGAGGTCCGCCGCTACCTTGACGCAATCCTCGTTCTGCATGGTGATCCGGTAGTTCATGAATTCCTCCGTGTCATCAAATGGCCGCGTATCGAATTCGGCGATGACGGTGTCGACGTGATAGCGTCCGTCCATGCTGTCGTAGTGGACTGGGGTATCCATGGCCGTCTCAGTGATGGGGCAGCGCTTGTAGTCGAAGTTCATGGAGAGCTGCCGGATCGTCTCTGTCACATGGAAGTCATGCTTCCGCTCAACAATCTCCGAGAATTCCGTCCAGACCTTTGTCGGACATCTGAGGCGGCCGGTGCGGGAGAGGACGGCGATGATATAGGCGTCCCTGTCGGCCCTGCTGTCCTTTACCTCACCTGTTGTGTACGAATTGTGGGCGAGCACGCCTTCGTCGTTCACGGCTACGTTGCCCCGGGTCGTGATGTTCAGGAAGGTATCATTGAAGTGCTTCGGCTCCCAGATCTGGTTGGCTTCACAGTTCTCGCGGGTCTGGTTGAGTGTGTACCGCCCCTGCTGGAAAATGGCAGTGAACCCGTAAGCGTCCAGCCCGCGCACGACATCCATCGGCGCGTCTGTAATGAAACCGTCAGTGGTAACGGAGTACACATGGTATCCCATGTCATGCAGCTGGTTGACGCAGCCGATCAGCATGCACCGCACCAGGGAAGTGGTGTAGGATGCATGGTAGGGGCTCGTGATGCAGGATGGTTCCGCGTCTTCCCTCCCCATCTTTTTGGCGTTATAGCGTGTCTTCGGACTGACATTCTGCCCGGTCTTTCCATAGCCGCTGTTGACCATTGCCTTGATGCTCTTCTCTATCAGGGGCGTGTCCCTATACAGGAGCTTTGCACGGCGCCTGTCCAGCACGAGGTTCGTAACGGCGTACGCGAGGCACTGGGAAGGCTTGCCGTCCTTTTCGAGCATCTGGCACGTGAACCCGCGGAAGACCTTGATCCTGGCGCCAAGCTTGAGGGCGAGGTACATGTCAGGACCGGACATGTAGACGTGCCTGCCGTGGCGCGGGTATATCTTCATGCCGCCCTTGACCGGGACAGGGATGTTGGGGCAGTAACAGTCCTCCGGGAAATCAAAGTCGCCGACTGCGACGGCCGGGATCAGGGGGCTCATGAGGTCCTGCCATGTCAGTTCGTAGTTCCTCGGGAAGTCCCGAACATTCTTTGACCAGTCGATATCGATGATGGTGGCCATCGCCGTGGGATAAGCGTTCTGCAGGTCGAAGTCCGTTGTGCGCTCTGTGATCCATCCGATGTAGAACGAGGCATTGAATCCGCCTGTATAGGCCTCCTCGAAATATTCCGATACGAGTTTTGCGTCCGGATTGTCCCTGATCGGCACGTACCGTGTCGCTTTCAGGAACTTCATGCACTCATCTTTTGATGGGATAATACCTTCATCCAACATTTCCAACCCCCTGTAGATCCTGTCATAGTCTGCTTTTCTTGTTACTCCGAAGTATTCCTTGATGCTGGCACAGATGGCCGATGCGGCAGCACTTGAAAGAGTCATCGGCAATGCGTGGTTGCACCGGAACAGTTCGGAACAGAAAGATACAACGATGTCCGCATCGTTCATCGCGTATCTGTAATATTCCACCGGGTGTCTGACAGCGAAGTCGGCCATGTGCTCTATCGCCATGCTGGGCAGTTCGAGCTTTGGCTTCCCGATGACATTTCCCAGGGCCTTGAGGGACCTGTTGTCTGCAGGAGTCAGCCCGAGTGTGTCCCTGACACTCAGGTTCACGAGCCAGTAATAGTTCCGGTGCTTGTCATTGGCGGCAGTGAAATGCACATACTCAGTGGTCATCCATCCTCCCTGGATCTCGCTGAGCCTGCGGAGGATGTCGATATCGTATTTTGACCTGCGGAAGACGGAGATATCAGCCTTTCCCGTGTGGCAAATGATGGTGACCGGAATAACACTCTCGCTCATCGCCGCGTAATCCACGACCTTGTAAGGATCATGGTCTTTCCACTGTTTCTGCTTGTACTTGATGTTCTTTTTCAGAACCAGAGGAAAGTCCTGGAAGTAACACGTCTTCAGATCCGAGAGGATGTCGGCTAGGCAGTGCTTCAGCGGAATACGTCCTCCCTCAGCGGTGACTTCCTGGTACCGCGGATCCACGAGGAAGAAATATCTGATCAGCACTTCCCCGACCGCTATGGACATCTGGAGGGACAACACACGGCGGTTTCTGCCCGATCCGTCCCTATAATCCTGAAACTCAGTATCAAATCCGATGTTAAGACTCATGCTGTCGGATTGGATGGCCTTGAAGGAAGGGATGACATCGGCGATGCTGCCGGCTTTCTGGACATCCAGAGGTGCCAGAAAGGGTTTTTTATAGGAAGAGGTGTCGGTGTCATTTGCATGTATTGCAGGGCATAGGGGTGAAATGACACCACTGCATTTTTCCTTTAAAATCAAGAGGGTTTCCGGTGCTGCCGATTTACCCGGATCTGAAACTTGGGTAACATTGGGTAACACCACTTCCTTGAGTAGGGTATATTCATCCCTGCCTTTCAGATACGAGCATCCATATTGCTGGAGTGCCTGGGCTATATATGAGTGCTGATCAAGCGTCCACTCTGCGTCTTGGTAATAGTCACCGGCGGGGAAAGGGGCATTCGCTATATTCGGTTGAAGTGCTGATGTTCCTTCAAACATAAAAGCCCTCCGTAAACCTTGTTCATAAGGTCCACAGAGAGCTGTTTTCTCTAACTTTTTCTCTACCTTTATAGCGTTATTTTGTATTATCCTGATTTTTGTGGGATGATTTCACATGGAGAAGGGTGCGGATAAGCTTGTTTGACAATGGTTTGCATGAAAAAAGGAAACGTAGTCATTCTTCGGGACGCAGAGGTCGCAGGTTCAAATCCTGTCGCATCGACTTTTTTATGCCCGGAAATTGCTGATAAATAAGCAGTTTCCGGGATTTTTGTTTATGTTAACTACTCGCTTTTTGAGTTCTAACTTTTGAGCGAGTGTGAGCGAGTAAATACACGTTTTGAGCGCATATTTTTTGTGTTTTGAGCGAGTAATCTCGAATTTGAGCGAGTGATTTCAGGTCTGAGCGAGCGTTTCCTTGACATAAAAAATTTTCTAGAAAAAATTTTTGTCATTTAGAGATTATTTAGTCTGTCGCCGATATCTACGATCTCATCCCGCCTGGTATAAGTGTAGTAGCTCTCATTCGTTGTGATACTGTGACCAAGGATCGCTGCCCGCTCCCTTGCGTCCAGCCCGGCCGGAATCAGCACATTGGAATTGAGGCTCATGCGGAAAGCATGGTTATTGGTAATTGTGAGTCCTATCCCCTGGCAGATCCGCTTCAGAAAGAGCTCGTAAGATGTCTTGGAGATCCAGGTCCCGTTCTCTGTGAAGACATATTTGGAGCCTTCCTCGGAGTTTGCTCGAACCATTGCGAGGATCCATCTACAATTGTCGGTCAGTGGAAAGTATCTGCCACCGTGCGGGTGCCTGCGCTCATCCTTAGTGTAGGGGACTTCGTAGAAGCCTTCGCGTTTTCCGTGATTTGTCCGAAGGAGCTGCTGGCGGTGAATATGAATGTCCCTGGGACCGATATCCGACCACTGGAGGGCACAGAGCTCGCCGGACCGCATTCCGGTCTCGATAGCCAGCAGAACTGCATAAGCGCGTGGATTTGGAACTCTGCTTTCGAGTTCTTTTTTTATGCGCAGAATCTCATTCCGTGTGAAGATCTTTTGGCTGGCATCCTTTTTGCTGCAGTCACAGTCCTTGTAATAATTGTCTGCCCTAATCAAAGCGCTGACATCTTCGTGGATATACCGGTTCATGTAAGCGAAGCGGAAGAGTCCGTGGAGCATTTGCAGGAATGACTTCAGCTCCCGCTCGCGAGGTCGCTTCTCGATAATGATGCTCTGGACATAAGCCGTCAGCTCGTTCTTTCTGATGCCGGACATCTTTCTTTTGCCGAGTGTATCCTTGATGAACTTCTTGTAAGTGTAGCGGAGACGTTCGCAGGTCTCAGGACTTCTGTTCTCGCAGTCAAGTTTATATGCAAGGAAAGCTTCGAAGACCGCTGTCATGGACTGGGCTGTCTTTTCCTCGGCATAGTAATGGTTGTACAGAAAGTCGATCAGATCCTTTTTTTCATTTCGCTCAATCGCTTTTCGACCTTTCAGGTCGTCCTTGATGTAGGTTTTCCACCTCCCTGATTTCTGTTTGCTGATCCTGTAAGGATGTTTATCAATTATATAGTTTTCTTTTATTCCCATGGTGTGTTTGGGAAGCTGGATTGATGAGTAGAGTATAGCATGGGGAACAGATTTTCTGTAGTATGAAAAACTGTAGGGATACTTCTGAATAAAACACAATCAAAAACCACTCTGAAATTGTATATATCAGGGTGGTTTTTTGTAGCACCAACCCAGCAGAGCGAGGCGTGCTCGTACGAATAAGCTCTTGCCGGGTGCAAGAACACGGAGCACGGAGTGCGGAGTGTCTCGGTGCGAAAATCGAGTAGGGGGATTCCACCTACTCGATTTTACATGTCAAGAATATAATATTTTACATTGATTTCAGGACGCTTTTTTATTTAGCTGTTAAGAGCCTACAATTCTTGCGAGAAGTTTTTCTCATAATCCTGTAGCTGATGAAAAATTGCGTCCACGAAAGCCGTGTTACCTTCGATCCGAAAGAGCATCACATAGTCATGATGTTGGAAAAATATTGGTTTATAACCAAGCTTGCGTAGCTTGGGATTTGCGCAATAACGAAGACTTCCTGCTAAAGACTCCAACCTTTCGGCGGTTCCAATTGCGTCTTCCCATACAGACCTTGCTGCCTGGGGGTTAAGTAATGTATATTGGATATAATCGATATAATCATTAAGCTGAGCCAGTGCCTTTGGCGAAATAATAACTTTAAATGAATCCATGCTGTTTGCCCATCTCCCTAAGTGCTTCTTTCATATTCTTGCCCTCGCCGGCTTCAATCTGTCGACGAGATTCTTCTAAGTCAGAAAGCAGCTTGTCTGTGTTTATTGGAGTGAAGGGGTTTGCCGGACGCTGTGCTGAAAAAAGCTCCTGCGTGTAATTAAATACAAGGAGTCTTGCTTCTTCCGGCATGGTTTCCAGCATGGAGACAGTAGCTTCTATTGTACCCATATTTTATCCTCCTCATACTAAAACTATTCTCTTCGATTTCATAATAACGCAGAGAGCATATGATTTTCAACAGTGTTTTCTTGGAAATCGGAACAAGGCTATACATCAGCTGGTAATAGTCATGAATTGGTCTATCGTACTGCCCACTTCCTGTATCTCATCCCTTCTCGTATAAGTGTAGTAGCTCTCATTCGTAGCAATACTATGCCCGAGTATCGCCGCCCGTGTCTTAGCGTCCAGCCCGGCCTTGATCAGAACGTTGGAGTTAAGGCTCATGCGGAAAGCATGATTGTTCGTGATGGACAGACCAAGATTCTTGCAGAGCCGTTTCAGAAACCGCTCGTAGGATGTCTTGTGGATCCATTCGCCTTCTTCACTGAAGACATATTCGCTGGAGTTGCCGCAGGAAGTCCTGAGCTGATCAAGCAGCTGTCTGCAGCGCGTGGTCAGGGGGAAGTATCTGCCGCCGTGCGGATGACGGCGTTCGTCCTTGGTATATGGTACTTCATAAAAACCTTCGCGCTTCCCGTTCCGCGTGCGGAGGAGCTGCTGGCGGTGGATATGAATATCTGTTTCACTGATATCTTCCCAGTGGAGGGCACACAGTTCGCCGGCCCGCATGCCGGTCTCGATAGCTAACAAAATCATATAAGCCCTTGGGTTGGGAAGCTTCTGATTTGCTGCTTCCCGGATTAGATGTATTTCGGCAGGTGAGAATATTTTCTCGCCTGCTTCCTTTTTACTGCAGTCACAGTCTTTGTAGAAATTCTCGGCAACAATTCTTTTGCTCACATCTGAGCTTGTATAGTGATTGTCGTAACCGAAGCGGAAGAGGCCATGGATCATTTGCAGGAATGATTTTAGAGCCCGCTCCTTCGGGTGCTCTGTATCGACAATTAACCTGACATATCTCATCAATTCGGTTTCCGTGATTGAAGACATCTTCCTTTGACGGATCTCCTCCGTCATGAAGCGCCTGTACGTATAGCGGATCCGCTCAACTGTTTCCTGGCTTCTGCTCAGCACATCGCGTTTATACTCCAGAAATTCATCAAATACTCTATCCATTACCGCTGACTTCTTATCGTCTTCCGAATAATGCTGATAGAGAAATTCAATCAGATCGTCGCGGTTATTCCTTTCTACAGCTTTACGCGTACATGCCGGTTTCCTGATATAAGTCTTCCACCGGCCTGTTTTCTGCCGAGTGATTCTGTAGGGATGGGCCCTCATAACGAAGTTCTCTTTTATTCCCCGATTCAGAGCCTTGATGGTGGGGGTGTCTAGATCATTTAGGCCTTCTGCCGGGAGACTCTGGAGCAGCTCTATTATGTTCTGTATTGAATCGCTCATGAATCCCCCTTTGCCTGTCATGTGTTACGAAAACATAGTGCCTATCCGTACCGCGGAGCTGAATTTGAAAATATTAAGAAAAGCAAATTGAGAGTTATAAAATCTACAAAAAATCAGCAATGTATTAGTAGAGGGGTTTTTATTTCCCTCCAGGGATTAATAGCTCTGAGGAATGTTGATCCTGTACAAATTGCGCTATTTGCAGGATTGAGAGGAGGACGGTGTGGAGATTTGTATTTATGCAAACGAGGTAATCCCGTTTAGATCTGTAGCGATAAGGCCACAAATGACACGTGATATTGCCTGACGGAGAGAAGAACGCAATCTTAAAATTTCATAAAAGTGAAAAATGCAGGTTTAATTTTCGAGAAAAATTCAGCAATGCAATAGTAGAGGGGGGTAAAAATTATCGGCTCGATGAACTGGGGCTTTCTGAGAAAGCAATACGGAATCTCGTTTTGGGGAGGGTAAACCGGAAGTGTATCAATCATCTGCTCGAAGATGAGGAACTGCTAAGGTTGATGAACAACTCAAAACCGGTAAATAAGATATCAGATAATCGCAGTGAAGAACTCTAAGAGGGGGGGATGAACAATGGCCAAGCTCAACAAATTTGAACGAGAGACTATTTTACTTACTTCTGAAGGAGATAAACAGGTCAGCGTTTATACGTTTAATCACGGCTACAAAAAACGTCTGCGGGCTCTTTCAGAAGAATATCCTGACTACTACACCAGGGATGAGCGGAAGAATCTTGCAGAAGGAGCAGAAATTTACCTGATTGACAAGTCTTTATGCACTTTGACATTCCGCCGTCCACGTTAAGAGGAAGCTCGTAATAAAGCAAGGCAAAGGGCAAAGAAGAACGGATTTGGAAATAACTGATACGGTTACAATCCTGACTTCGATTCTGTGGTCAGAACGCCGGACTTGTGTCCGGTATTCTGACCATTAAATCATTCATGCAGGTATTTTATCGCCTGCGAAGGTCATGTGAAAAAAGCGGGACAAAAATCCGGCATTTTAACGAGGTAGGTTCGGCTCATCATACAGGAGCAGGTCGACCGAACCATAGTATCCGTGGTCGCCCCTTTTTTGGACCCGTTTTATATAACCCAGTTCTTCAAGGTGATTCATGGCATTCCTCAATGTTGCTCTGGGAATGTTTTGTTTTTTTGAAAGACCTGAAATGGAGAACTCCCAGCTAGGGGGCAGAGAATACAAGATCAGGAGAAACCCCTTTTCTGTATAGCTGAGATTCATGTCCTTGATCATGAAGGATGAGACATTAGTGTAGGTATTGACTGTGCGATTGTGGATTCTTGTTACTGCCATGCAATACTCCTTTCAAGGGAAGGGGTCAGGAATATTTGTGATTGAGCGCGCGATCTATCCCTTTATCCCTTCGTTATTTATCCCTTAGTACTCTCTCTCTTAGTATTTTATCTTTGGATAATAAATAAATATAAATAATAAGTTAGTTATATATTATATTCTGCTCATGCCACCGATGTCGGCAAATGCCGATATCCGCACTATTGATGACGGTTTTTTCGTAACTGGTTTTCCTGTCACCGGATTTGCCGCTAACGTTTTTTTCGTTACAAGATTTTTGCCACCGGCTCTCAGGTGATTTTTCGCCAGCACTGAATAGTATCATTTGAACAAAATCGCTGCGCGATGGCCTACCCAAGTTTCGCATCCATCTTAAAAATCGATAAAAGCAGTAGTAAATAAGTCCTGGAT
>JBGUHN010000060.1:0-85590 GCA_045112155.1 Lachnospiraceae bacterium | reverse complement strand
TTGATTTTATGCGGGTTTCCAGCCTCGATTTCCGGGGTATTTTCCAGACAATTCTGAAAACGGCTGTTTTTTCGGTCACTTCAACATATTTAAGTATTTCTTATAAAAGGGCAGACTATGAGGGGCACGCATTTCTACAAATTTTGGTCTTTTCTGCCTGTCCAGACAGTTTCTTTCAAACCTACGGCTTCATATCGGCCACACAATATGACCGCCGTTCAACCCTCCTGACTCCATGCGGCTTCTATAGTGGAGACCTTCTCTCCCTACCGGGATGCATACAACAAACGTATTATGTCCAATGTATGATGGTCGTCCGAGTGTTTCCGCCGATTCGGATCACTCTTCCGCTCTCATCGCGCAAATGCAGGCCACGGCACCTGCCGCGTCTTTCTCATCCAGCCATCCGGGCGACAGCACGCCTGACATAAAACACGGAACCATGTCAATGCTCTATGTCGCTGCTGCCTACAGGCATCTACAAGGCGATAGCTTATGCGTTTTTCAATGTGCTTATAGTTATTTTACCACAGAAAACCTTGAATTTCATTATAGTACAGGTAATGTATTCCTCTTTTAATCGAAACTTACAAGCAACTCTATCACCTTTCTTAAAGCTTATCTGATCAGCACTACTACCCATATAAGCAGGTTATCTATAGTATCCCCGCCCCACCAGTCCCCCGGCAGGGCGGTTTTTCTTTTTTTGCATTTACTTCTTGTTCTTCATCGTTTCCTGCACCGTCGGCAACGCCTTCCGATTCCGATATTCACCGGCATCTATGCTCATAAACCTTATATCAGCAGGATTCGGTATCCTCGTAGAATCTTTCATAGCAAAGAAATCCTTGATATGAGGCGGCTCCTTATATGCACCGGCAGCATCCGAGTAAAGGTAACACTTAAAGCTCTCAATATATTTATCTACATCCACATCCTCATTCCAGGGCTCCATAGATAAAGCATCGAGTGAATAGGCTTTCTCCCAGTTCAGAATCCTGACCTTACCAAGTGTTACCTTAATTGCACCATATCCGAACGATTTCGCTTTGCCAATATTCATCCACGAGTCTTTTTCCAGCTTCAGACTCCAGAGTAAAAGTCCCAGCTCAAGCTCGGTAAGATTATGGAACCTGATTTTCCCTTCAAATTCCGTGCCCGGCTTTAATGGATTAAGGTAAGAGAGCATCTTCTTCTGCTTTTCGATATCGACCTGTGGCTTTGTATCCGCATTCTCATGAAGCCAATACTGCTTCACACCGCGAAGTTCAAAGCCATCGTCATTATAAGATGTAGTAACATTTGCTCCATCCTGGACAAGATAGTCCGCAATGCTGCTCGATTTCGGCTCAGACAACACAATCGGCACATTTGTGCATTTAGGATCTACCGGATTTTCCTTGGAGATCATCACAGCGTCACTAAATGACACTTTTGACTTATAGCTTTTGTTTACAGACTTGCCATTATTATTCTCTGTTCTGCTGAAACCAAACATTGAACTTGCGAAGTCCAGAGTTGTACCTGGATGCTTTTTCGCCATATTTTCCTTTACAGTATGCGCATAAAACAGTCTTGGTCTTGGTGTAAAACCAAAATAGAGACGCTTTCCAAGCTGCACGTAAAAGACCGGTTTGATGCCATCGCCCTTCGGCAGCGCGAAAAATTCTGCCTGCTTTTCACCGAGAATTTTCTCCTTTTTCTGATAGTCAATTTCATACGCTTCCTGATCCTTCTGCGGAATCGGAATTGCAACTTTCGACATATCTACTGCCGGAATCACATATACAGCCTTTTTCTCCTGCATAATGCCCGAAGAAAGTACATAGCCGGCAAGATAGCCTGCAGGCAGCTCCTCACCGGGCTTGTATGACTTCACCGAAGTTACCTTCCGATCTCCTTCCAGCTTATACATACACTCCTTCACATACGGCTTGTACTGCTTATTCTGCCACCCCTTATAATGAACTGTGACCCTGCCTCTGAAATCCTTTTTCTCAATCCTTTTAAATGTGCTGTCCGGTTCATGCTGAAGTCTATTTACAGGATCGTCAAAGAAAAATGAGAACGATTTATCACTCTTATTCTTTTTGTGATCATTAATCATGTACATCTCGTTGAGCACATAATAATTCATCTTGCCGCGGTCCTTGATCGGTTTCGCCACTGTCTGAAGAATCTCATATCCTTCTCCGTCTCTTTTTCGACGAATGTAGCCCGCCTGGACATTTAAAAGAACTCCCATCGCGTTACCGTTCACGATGATCTGTTTCGCGCCAAGTATATCGGCATAGCTTTTGCGCTCCTTGCCACCGGCAACAGCCCTGTACATAAGACTGTAATCATCTACATCCTGACCAAAATCGCCCCGGCCGAGAATCTGAGCGTTGCTGCGTACGAGCCCTCTGATACTGCTGCCCGGAATGACATACTGCCCATACAGATTCTTTACAAACTGGTGCTCATTGCCCTCTCCTTTGTCAATGCCGTTGTCAATGAAAATGTGTGTCTTAGCCTCAATGCCAATCTCAATCTCGCCGCTAAGGTATTTCTCATCAACTGAATTGTGGGGCGTCGTGTTACCCTCCGGATTTTTGATCGGGTCAGCAAATGACACAAAATTGTAAGGCGCTCCTACATAACTGCCGCTGTTATATCCACCGGACCTGCCGCCTTGACCGCCGTTGTAACCGCCGGACCTGCCGCCCTGACCGCCGTTGTAACCGCCGGACCTGCCGCCCTGGCCGCCGTTGTTGCCGCCATACCTGTTGCCCTGGCCGCCGCCATTTCGACCTTTGTTATTACCGTTATATTTTCCGCCCTGACCACGATTCTTGTTGTTTCCGCCAAAACCGCCGGAACCTCCGCCTCTCATGTTATTCAGCAGGCCATCGATATCTAATTCATCGTTTTTCCCCATAACCGTCCCTCCTTACTCAATGCCGGCCGCCCTTGTCAGGACTGCACACATCTGGCCGTCTTCATCAGCTTTCAGGTATTCTCTCACAACAAGAGTCTTTCCACTTTGAGTCTGATAACGGACATCACAGGTCTCATATTCATCATTCAAGAACTCATCTCTAATTAAGACTGCCGAAAGATTATCCTCGCTGTCCCTGAATATATGAAGTTCTGCTTCATCCGAGAAAAACCTTGCTTCCAGAAGCTCTTCCGGATCAAAGGAAAGCTGAGCGGGATTACCGTCCGCGTCTATTTTCAAAACATCGCTTACCGGCATAAGCTCAAGGCTGCTCATCATATTAAGAATAACATAATCGTATTTGCAGACTTCCCTTGCAGTAAGTGCCGATGCCACATCTACTTTTTTTGCAAATTCACTCATGACGCCTCCTTTCCGGAAGACAATGCTTTCAGACAATCCGCAATGATATTTTTACCATCTGTCACCCCGTTTTTTGTAAGTTCCGCGCTTTCTCCATTCCCCGCTTTGATCTCGACCTTATCAATATTGACAAATCCATGCCCGACATTATAGCCGGAGCCGAGATTAAATGCGCCGATCATAAGATCACGAAGGGCTAATATAAGCAGCGCACAGGTCGCTTTAGGATTGTTCTTATCAATGATCTTGATTTCCATTACAAAATCTCCGGCGATATTCTTCTGTGAAAACTTTCCGCCGTGCATGACACCACCGGTAAACTTGTCAATATGGACTCGGTGCTGTAGCGGCGCCATGTCGTTATCCTCTTTTTTTCCGATCTTTGTGTCAGAAAATCTCAGGTTACCGGAACGACCCGTGTAACGCTCTTCTTTATTACGGGCAGCCTCCTTGCCTCCGAAGGCATCAATCACCAGCTTCTCAGAATCCGACACTGCGCCTTTCTGTTTCAGATAGGCAAGGATTATTTCGATCCGATTCTTTATCGCTCCTTTCAGAGAGCAGCCCGGAACGATGTATTCCAGTGCGGCATTTCGAATATTCATGCTGTCAGGTGCATCCTCGCCTACTTCCGGAACAGCAATACTCTTAATCAGCATCGAACCATCTGTCTTTCCGCGGACAGTGATGGTATAAGCCGCAGAGGAATTCTTCCCGGAATCGTCCAGTGTCAGCGGGTCATACTCGTCAATACGGAGCTGATCCTCTTCCTTCCATTTATCACGATCTGCTTTTATCTTCATATTGAACCGATAAACGGCAGCTTGCTCGATTTCCATAAAACCGCAGCCGGCACTCTTCATTCCGCCGAACTGAACATCCCTGGCATTGATTGCGTTCAGCATATCTGTTACCATCGTCTCATCGGCCTGCGCCTGCGCTTCCATACCATAGAGGTAAATGAAAAACTCGACCGTTGCCCCTGCACCGATATATTCTGTGTTAAATTTCTGACCGCCGCTTCCCTCCGAGGCTACCGTTCCGCTCACCGGGTCAATCTTCACATGCGGCCGCAGTTCCATCTTAGGTTCCGTGATAAAAGTACCGTCTGTAAAGCAGATCCTGCTCTCGACATCATCCGCTCTGACAAGTTTATCGTTTGTCTTCTGCGAAACTTCGGTCACATCTGCGGTTGCCTCCGGATTGGCACTTTGTACACCGTCGCCCTTCTTCTTTTCCGGAACCGGTGGAAGTTCCTCCCCGGAGATACCAAAGACATCGCCGACCTGCTTTGCGGTCCTCCCTGCTGCAAAATATGCACGGAACGGTCCGGTAATGCCGGTTGCCTGTACGAACGGATTTCTCGTTACCGGATGAATCAGGACCTCCTCGCTGCCGCCTGCCCCGCTTCCGACATGCAGGGGCTGTGTCAGTTTAGCCTGAATCCTGAATTTTTGGATATAATCATAAAAGATTGCTGCCATCTCACACCTCCCCATTCTTGATCTTGTTGTAATAGCGAATCATTCCGGTCAGAATCTCTAGCTTGATTTTTCCCAGTTCCCGGGCATTAAGTATCTCGTCCTTGGATATTTCCATGTATTTATCCGCAGTCGAAATCCCAAGACCGGTCTCAAGCTGCTCTCTATCCATGTTCAGAACACTGTCAACCGCCTTTTTTACCTGCGTAAAATCTGTATGTTCCTTCTGAACACGCATGCCCTTCTGCTTCTTAAGCGCATGCCTGAAATAGTCATCGATCGCCTGCTTCGCCTCAGCATACTGATAGCGGTATGCCGTTGTGTAACTCTCCAGCGTTCCGAGGACACTGTTGCTGGCGCCTCTTCCGCCGATTGTCTTTGCGTTTTTCATTACATATTCAGGGATAGCGTCCTCGATCTTCTTCATATAGGATGCCTTAGCCGCTATCTTAAGGCATGCTTTATCCTCGTCCGATGGCTCCGGTCCTTTTACAGTTCTCACACTCAGAAGAGAGACCTCATCATAGGTATTGATCTCATCATAGCCTTTCAGGAAAATGACTCTTCCGAATCCTTCATTTCTCCGAATGCCAATTCCCTTGTCCATGACCTCTTCCGCTTTAGCTTTTGTGATGACTCCATCATACTTAAGCAGGAATACACTCCCCTTCTGATACATCTGTACCGATGGGATCCTTGTCTTCCATGCACTGTTGTATCCGCGGACATTTCTTCCGGATGTGGCACATCTTTCAATCCTGAGGCTGCTTACATCAAGTGTTTCCTGAAGCTCCTCAAGGTTCAATCCACAATATTCCCCATATGAATTTCTCATCACTGTATCCGACATGAGCATCATATAACAGCTGCCGCCTAGATCTTCATTTGCCGCATCCGCATAGGAAATACTGTCAACCATACCGCTGCATACAACGCGGCAGCGGCCTGAACCGGCGCTCTTACCGTTTCCAAGATAGATTGATTGTCCGATTGCGAACATCTTCTCAATGGCATCGACATACGTATCATCTTCCATAATGATGTATCCTGCAAATGTATATCCGCGCTCAATATACTGATTTCGAAAAACCGCACGATCTTCCTGATCCTTCTTCATAAGCTGCTTCTTGATCTTAAGATCCGAACCTGTCATTATCGATGCGCCATGCAGGCATCTGCCGTCAATATAGGCGAAATCACCTATCCCGGCCCGCTTCATGGTCGAATCGACTGATCCGGTCACGACCACGTTCTGGATGACCTTTTCTGCCCCCTTGTTGGCATAAAAACCCTTCGGCACAGGCATAAGATCTCTGAACGAATCGAATACATCCTCCGAGCCGGTGCGGATGGTCGGATACGCGTTGAGAAACCTGATTTTTGATGTGAAGAGCTGCGGTTTATTCTTCTCGAATTCTTCTGCGTCACCTGCTGCCGAGCTGATCACAAGACCGCGTATTGTTGATCCCGCAATGTAATGAAGCGTCTCTGTCTGACCGCTCTGGCTTCGGCTGTCATCAGCGATGCGGATAGGATCTTCATTTTCAATAATATATTTAAAATATTTTGCCATATTCACCCTCCTTAAGTCACTTAACGTCAACCCGGATGTGACCAAATCCTCTGTTCCGCATCGTACCGATCCACTTTATAAGGCCAAATACTTCTCTGACCAGAGCTTCATCAGAATCCTCGCAAATCACTGTGCCATAGAAGATCAGATCTTTATTCACACATCTCGCCATGCGGAGCGACCCATAATCCACCGTGCCCTCGCTGCCGATTTTCGTAAATGTTCTTATATGGGTAAATGCATTAAGGACAGCGGTATCGTCATTTCCGAGTTCCGCCAGAACAGCTGCTTTGACACCCTTCGAGAGCGTCAGGTCAGAGAAAATCATATTGCCGCCGGTCTCCTCTGCCGACCCTTCGGAACCGAGCAGCCTTGTGTAGGTTTCTTTGATCCTATCATCACTCGTGCGTTCCCAGCCAAGATAGCGCTTGAGTTCTTCCCGGAATATTCCTTTGAAGGTGCTTCCTCTGTAGTAGGGGAAGCCATCCGTGTCTCTGAGCACGGAGATATCTTCCTGCCCCGGTATACTCCTGCCATTTCCGAAAATTGTATCCGAAAGCAGGGTCATCTTGATATTCAATGTTTTCAGCATCCCTCACACCTACCTTTCCAGAGGAATAAATGTGTCCATAAGTTCGATTGCGTCAAAGAGTATGGCATGCTCTTTATTATCACCCTTAACGGAGATAAAGGTCTTATGCGCCAGCCCTTTTCCTGTTCCTATCATCTCCGTGGTCAATTCTGTAAAGATTCCTTCATAGCTCTCCATCGTTAAGCCGGACATATGGCCAAAGTCCAGATAATGCCTTGTCTTCGCCTCGCCCTGTTTGAGAACTCCTCGCAGTTCTTTAATCTTGCCGGATGGGAAGTCCTCGCCTCTATCCTGA
Source organism: Lachnospiraceae bacterium (assembly GCA_045112155.1). GTDB lineage: Bacteria > Bacillota > Clostridia > Lachnospirales > Lachnospiraceae > Chordicoccus. Next base: position 78,306 of record JBGUHN010000060.1, on the reverse strand, counting down.
AGCATTTTTTCGACTTTCTTGAACTTTCCATATTGCCTGTTCGGTTCATAGGAAGCCTCCGGATTCGGCTCACACACGATATAGGGGCGAAGTTCCAGCTGCCTGCCATCCATAGTCTCATACTCTTTCCGAATATCCTTGAGGCGATCCTGCATCTCTCCGAATTCCAGATGCCAGTCAATCGAAGAAATTTCTGTTGCCCGACTACCGGCAATCTCCGCATTGACAGATTTGGCATGCCCGCACAGCTGCTCCGCAAGATCATAAGCTCTGTAGAACGGGAAGTGGCTGTGTACAATCACTACACCGGCACATGCTCCATAGGGTTTTCCGTCACCCCCCTTAATCGCCGCCAGCTTCTCAAGGAAAATCGCGGCAGCTTCAATTCCGATTCTTCCCTCTGTCACAAAGCAGATATCGTCGCCGGATGTAATGATTCTTCGAACCGGAAGAATGCCATCGACAAGTGTCAGCTGCTCGAGCTTCCTGTTCCTGCGTTCCTTTTTATCCGGATCTTTTTTCTCAAGATTAAATGCAATCGCTTTGTTCATCTCAAGAAAAGCTTCCTTGAAATCCGCATCTATTTTTTTGCTGAAAACGCTGAGCTTTTCACGGAATTCATCCCACTTTTCCGGAGCCCCCGGAAGCGATTTCTGGAAATCCAGAACCCTGTTTCCCATGCCATTGCCATCGATGTGGATTACGGCGATAAAGTTTGATTCCCCCTTACTGCCGCCGAGATCCTCGAACTTGCCAGGCATCTCAAAGCCATCCGGAAGCACCCTCTGATCTTCTTCCTTTGCGCTCTTCCAGACTATGTACTGAAGATTATCCTTCGCTTTTTCCTCTTCCTTAGTGTAGAACGGAACAGGGGCGAAATCTGTCGAATCAAGTTTCTCGATACCAAAAGTCCCCTGATGAAAGGTAGACTGTCGCACGCTCTTCTTCTTTTCAAGCTCTTCAATCAGGTGGCGGATATTGGCAGCGTTTACTTTGGGATCGTTCGGAGCGTTTTCAGGATCAAACGCAACCACCCTGCCACGCTCGTCGAGATCAAGATGCTCATCATACTTAGCTACTTTGGTAAAGACTTCCATATCAGGGAACTCTTTGTGGGCTTTTAGTGAGAGCTTCCGGCAAAATTCCTTAGCTGCTTTCTCACTTTCGAACTGAAGGACGGAATGACCGCCTCCTGCATAGACAAGGTTTTGTTTCTCGCTGAAAGCTCCTCCCGCAGCCCGTTTGAAATAGTCGGGGCTGGTGATCCAGGCGATGGCTGCTGAATTACTAACGTTAATCTGCAGTTCATTGCGCCTGAAGATATATGCCTGCTTCTGCGAGACTTCTGTGATGACCAGATATCGCTCTGCCATATGTTATTTTCTCCCTTCTTATTATTCGCTGTCAGACTCACAAAAGAATCCAAAATCAGCGTACTCGACATTCAAAGAAACAATCGTGCCATTATAAAGACACCTTTATCACACGGAAAGTTGCTGGATTCTATACAATTATTATACTTTGGAATTAATTAAGAACAGCCGCATCCCTCATAGTGAATATAGTATCACATTTTCGCTTGTTTGGTTCCATTATCCGAAAATTTAAAGGTGCAAATGCCAATTTCAGCATCATCTCCTCTCCACCATCGTATATCTCCCAAACCCGAGACTCACTTTCTTTCCGACATGCATCACTTCACCCGCCAACATCAGCAGATACAGATCCTCATCCACCTCATCGAAATCTGCCCAGCCGCGGATTCCCTCAAGGTGGACCTTCTGCTGATGTCTGGTCGTATACCGTGATACCGTCGTTCCCCTCTCCGTATGTCCGATAAGGGGGGGAACATTGTCGAAGCAAAGTTGATTTGTCTCTATGCCCTCATAACAATCAAGCATGTAAAGCCTGCGGGAAAGAGCCCGCACAATTGCCTCCGCGTCAAACTCCTTAAGCAGCTGCCCATTGCTCTTGATTGATGTCGGTGAGTGGAACCTCATCCTGGTACCGCTGCTCCGCTTCCGCCGATATTCCACATAATCTAAAAGCGTGCGGATATCGTAGCTTCCCATATTAATGGAGTTGCCATAGAGCAGCGACTCTTTTTGGGAGTTCGTGACACTCACGATCTGGAACCTTCCGTGCTCCTTTCCAAGCCCGACCTGTCCAAGCGCGTGGATAGCCTGAAGCAGCGGATTAAAATGCGCGATTGCCTTACCGAAGAGAATGATCGTGAAGGCCAATGTATCTCCCGCTTCAAAATCTGTTCGGTAATCCTCACACTCAATGACATAACCTGCACTCTCGCCCTCTGTGACGAATTTCGGCTTTATGTCGAACGGCGAATACATGATCCGCTGAACAACACATTCGTCTCTGAAATCGCAAGTCTCACAGTTGCGGTCACGGATACAGTGAGCACCGAGGAGCATCTGTCCCATCCCGCCGCGAATCGCCGATGCCTTCGTCAGCGGCAGTTCGCAGTCTTCCATAATCTCCACCTCAAAATGCAGTTTGATGTATCTGACGCTGAGCGCCTTTTTCAGTTCCTCATTCATTTCATCTCCACCCTTCACTCAGGCATATTCCCGGAATCCGGCAAATCGGAATATGGCTGTCTTCCTGACCTCACCGTCAACTACCTCTTCGGTCGAAATGCGCTCCGTGACGGCCGAAAGTACAGTGATATCGAGACTCCTTAGCCTGCTGACAACCGCATATGTCAATGTGAACTCTCCCTGTGCCATAACGGCAAATGCCTCCGATACCGGGTTCTCCTCTTTCATTGCAAGGATTTTATCAATAATCTCGTCTGCCATGCCAATGACTTCCGTCGCTCCCGCGCTAGTCGGCACTGCCGGAAACGGCAAATCCTTCACCTCGCCGTACAGTTCGATTGCGCAGTTTTTCTGATCATCCGTCCATCTGTCAGACGGATGGTTCGTAAAGTTGATAAGCATTGTGTCCACCTCCTCAGTTACAGATTCATATAACCAAACGTTCTCTTCAGAACGCTCTCCTTCTCCTCATCGCCTGCATCCGGCACCTTCTCTATAAATCCATGCTGTGCCATCTCATCGTACAGCTCCCTCGCCCGGGAAACTTTCGTGCCTTTGTTATTCTTCATCGCATAGTATTGGATCTCGCCATATCTGCGCACGGCTTCGACGGACATCCCCTCGGTCTCGCCCAGCGGCTTTGCGAGAAGCTTCTGATACCGACGCTCTGCATCTTTATCCTTATTCTTCACTGCGAAGAAGAGCAGGTACTTATAAATCAGCTCCCACGGATGCTCTCCGTCAAAGAGGAACCCCATCCCCTTCTTTTCAAATGAAGCCTCGATGTCTTTCACCACGCCTCTAAAGCCCACCGGCACCTCATCCGCATAGAAGAGCCAGGCTGCCTTGACAAGAATGTACAGCCCATATTTTGGATTGATTCCGCTCTCCTTAGTACACATATAGTTATACTGAGAGAGGAGATCCCGATATCCGCCGAAGTATACCGCTGCTTCCGTCTCATATTTTTCCTTCTCGCCCATATCGAGATAATGGTGGAGAAGGAAGGAAGTGGTGATAGCGGCATTTGCAGAATCTTCACGCATCTCTTGCAGGGCTGTCCGAAAATGCTCCTCCGCGCGCGGATCATGCATATAGGAAAGGTTCTGCCCGTACTGGCTTTCGGTGATTCCATAAAGGATGTCTTTCTTCGCCGCCTCGCCGAAGATCAGTGCCCGGTTCTCGCGGACCAGCTCGGCATGGGCGATCGTCTCCCGTGTCACCTCCTCTGCCCGGATAAAATCGAATGCGTCACAGCACGCAACGGCGAACCGGTTCCGGGTCCGGATGAACTCGTCAGCGGAAATCGCATCGGTATAATTCAGGCATTCGTCAAAGCAGCGCTTTGCATTTGCCGGGTCGCCGACATGATTGTAGGCGGCAATCCCGCTATTGTACAGCTTATACATCATCCGGCTGTCTCTGCGGCTTTTATTGACATCATCGCAGCAGCGCTCCAATGTTTCGTAAATAAAAAGCAGCTTATCCGTGTCGATGAACGACGACAGCGTCGCGGATTCCAGCTTCTTCACCGCGACCCGGAGCGAGTAGCTGTCCTTCTTTCGCTTGATTGCTTCCTCGATCCTGGGCAGCCAATGTTCCCTGTAGAACGGTGCAAATGCACTCTCCACGCAACATGCCTCATAACCCGTATCGAGAGCTTCATAGAAGCGGTCTTCCTCCATGTACTGCCATGCTTTGGCAAACTGTACATCGACGGTGTCATAGCCAAAGACAAGCGGTGTTCTTCCTGAGTATTCCAGCGCCTTTTTGTAGGCGTATTTGATCTTTGCCTCATCTGTCGATCTCGGCTCATTGTGGAGATACCCGCAGATGAGGTCGGACATGTAAAGAAACGCCATCGAAGGATCTGCACTCTGGTATCGGATCGCCTTCGTGCTAAGATAGATGTCCTGATCCACCTTACCGAGCCTGAGCATCTCGCGCTGCAGCATAGTCCGGTAAGTGTCCATGTTGGCGGCGCGGAAGCCTGACTCATCATCAATCCCGAGTTCTCTGAACTCCCTTCGCTTATCCGAGGTAAGCACGCGGCCCGGAAGAGTTCTGGTCGCAAGCTCCAGACGAACATCACGAAGCTCACCGCACAGCGGGTTGTGGAACAGCAGGGTGCACAGAATGTCCTCCGCCATGTGGACATAAAGGTTGCTTCCAATCTTGTCATTAACGATCGCGTCAGCCTCATAGGTAAGGAGTTCCGGCTTCCCGGCGTTGCTCTTTACGATAGCGAAGATGTCGTAGACTCCCTGCCTGTCCGGATATGTATTGCCGGAATCATCCGTGAGCGCAGCGCCATGCAGCGTTCCTTTCTGCATGAATTCGGCAAGGGTCCGCTTCACAGCCTTTTCCACTGCAGTAACTTTTCCCCAGTTGTCCCCGGCATGATTCTGATGCAGATCCACCGGAAATGCTGCGCCGGCTTCCTCACAGCATGTTGAAAGATACGTCAAAATTCGCTCTCTCTCGATCCGGATATCCCTTGAAGGACCCGAGTACAGAAGTCCTGCCACGTATTTGGTCTGGCTGTCTTCTACATTTTCAAAGTTTCCGTATTCATCAAACGCAAGTATATACATTTTTGCTCCTTATATCATTTGACCTGCTGTTAAGAGAACAGCCAGTCTTATGTTAATGTGGCTAACAGCTTATTCTGATTACACTAAAAGGATACTTGATATGAAGAGGATTCTGCAAAAGCATAAAAAAGACCCGTTTTTTACCCTCATGCCATAAATAATACCACATTATGCCCAGTCTATCTGTGCATTCCGTCAGATTTTCCGGTCATTCTGTCGAGGTTCAGTCCCAGGCAGGCTGCGCAGCCCGTTCATTTGAACGGGTTGCACATCTCATTCAGCTTATTGAGCAGCTTTCTTTTATGGCATGCATTTTCTCTGATAAACCGTTCGACCTCCTTGAACCGGTATGGTCCAAACAGGATTTCATCTCTGTATGATTTCTCCTGATACAGCTCATATTCCTCCTGCGACATCTGGTATGCCAGCATTACAAGCTTGACGTAGCAACTGAGGCCCTGACCGTTATTGCTTCTCAGTGCCGCGTCCGTGTCACGTCCAACCAATACTTCCCGCAGCCTTCTCTGCTGAATGCTGCGAAGCATATCTCCGACACCCTTTTTCAGAATATTATTCCGGATTTCCAGATATGACGAGAACGAAAGTAAACACACGCTGTTTCATCTTGAAAGCTCCCATCGGAAGCTCCTCAAAAGTATCCTTAATGTAAATCATGTCATAGATTTTTTCGTTTTTATCCACGTAACAGCTGACTGCCCCGTTGTCACCGTAGATTGGCTGCATGCCGACCGGTGATCGGAAAATGTTGTGGACCGCTTCATAGAGCTTCCTGTCATCCTCCTCCAGCCCTTCCGAGCTCCTCTCGTAAAAGTCGCGGCGGTCGCTGCATCTTCTTGAAAGGTTACAGCATAAAAAAGACCCTTTTTTGAACATTCAGGTGTCATCTGCCTGCGTACTCAAAAATAGGGGCTTTTTTATGCTCATGACGTTCTTTTCTGCCGCTTCTATAATCAGCATATATACAGAAAAGAGGTGATATATCATGGCAATCAACTGGCGAATCGTCACACTGATGCTAGTCGATCTGGCGGTTCTTCTCTGCCTCATCACAACATTTCTTTATAAAAAGTACCAGAAGCAGCTGCCGGCAAAAGAAGGTCCGGTGTCACTGCAGGTCACAGATCGGGGAGCCGCACCCAGGCGCTCGCTCGCATATATCCTCGCACCGGCGGCTGCTGCCTGCCAGGTAGAGATTTCACCTGAAGTCGGCTCATATGTACTGGGCACGAATCCTCTTGGAAGGTTCTTCCCGCGTTACATTTATTTCCGGGATAGTTCAGCAAATGGCCTGAAGCTCGCCTTAGTAGTCAGGAACGACGCAGTCCTCCAGATGTCAGTCTTAAAAGGAAGCATCCGCTACGGCGGACTTGTCTATCACGAAGATATGCACCGTATCCTGACCATCAAAAGAGGCGAGAACTTCTGGCTCGGACAATCAGAAATAAAAGTGAGGTAATCCTATGTTAACTACGATCACCATTTTCATCATAGCTCTTCATATGTCAGTAACCTTTCCCACAGGGCTTGCGACCGAAACGAAGCTGTGGAGTCTCGGCGGATTCGCGTTCCTTGCTCTTGTCTCCCTGCTGTCCTGTCGGAGCAGCGCAGGCAGCTATAAAAGCGAACTTTCACACTCTTTCTTCAAAACATTGACCCAAGTACTTACTCAAAACAGCAATACATAACGATAAGGAAAAGGAGACCGTTATGATACTCAGAGAATACAACTATGAAGCATCTGTCATTTTTAGCCCCTCAACAGTAAAACTGCGCAGAATGATTGCGGAAAAATCCGCGTCGGAAGCAGAACAGTATCCGGAAGATTTCAGGGGAGAAGCAGCCTGCATATTCTACAAATACGATTATGTCTTTCCGTATGATAAGCTGGATGGCCTGCGAAGATATATCCTCTCCGTCAAAGACAGGACCGGCCTCAGGAACAGTTACAGGGGCTATATTGCTCTTGATCTGTCGGAGTGGGCAGACCATGTCGATGAAGATTATTTCAAAATCTTCATTATGTATCTGACCGACCACTCGGACGGCATCCACTATATGCTGTTTTTCGAAACCAGGGATGCGACGATAAAGGAGCAGATTCTGGGAATTCTCAGACAGTATATGGACGTCAGAGTCGTTGACGATCCTACGAGACTCGGTGACAAGCATGCGCCAAAGTACCTGAACAGAGAAACACTTTAAAAAATCTCCGCACTCTATCTGGTGGGGTTATCAAAAGATGAAAGGAGGCGCTGCTCTCAAGCCCACAAGAGGCTGACCGGCAGCTATAAAGAACATGGAATACAGATATGAATCAGAATGGAGGCCATATGCGTTTCCGCCGCAGGCCAATGCATTTGCAAGCGAAGAATCTCTCAAGCAATCACTCACCAAAATTGATTACAGTGTCAGATCAGTTACACCATCCGGTCCGCCGATCATCAGCGATGGGAACCGCAGCATCTATGCGTCAACAGACGACAGCATGAGCATCAGCTTTGGTATCACAGGCGCAAAAAAGACTCGTTGTCTCGTGCTACCCACGATTGCCTCGGCCATACACGCGGGTGAGTCGCTCGTCGTACCGGATATCAAGGGGGATTTTGTGTGCGGGGAACATTCCGCATTTGTCAGAGGGATGCTGGAAAAGTACCGATATGAGGTCCACGTTATCGACTTTCGGACAAAGGCGGGAGACGGCTACAACATCCTTGCGGAGCCGTACCGGCTCTATAAAAAGGGCGATAAGGATACCGCGCTGGAAATGAACAGCGATATAGTGAAGACGCTCGGCCGTGATCTGTATGCCAATACAAAAGCCGATCCCTTCTGGGAGAGCTCCAGCAACTGCCATCTCCGGGGGGTCATTCCGAAAATCTACAAGTACTGCAACAATATTTCCAAAGTGAATTTTCTATCTGTCGCGTCCTTCCTGAACGAGGATAATGAGGACGCGCTTCGGCTCATTCTGGATTACGAGAATGATTACAGCCTTGAAGCTGTCCAACTGAGATCCGTACTCGCCCAGCCCGATAAGACAAGGGCATCGACCGCTGCCACGTCAATGACTTTCATCGAGCCCTTCCTGATCAATCGAAAGCTCCTGCAAATGCTGAGCCAGACGACCTTCGAAGTAAGGAACCTGTACAGGAAAAAAATGTGTCTCTTCATCATGCTCCCGGATGAGAATCCCACATACGATACAATCTGCGGAATTATCCTTCAGCAGATAAACGCTGCGCTCCTTCAGGCTGCCACAGACATGGGCGGGCGGCTGCCTCGAAGAGTAAACTTCATTTGCGATGAATTCTGTAACTATAAGATTCCGAACATGGCAGCGAATATTTCCGCGAGCCGGTCGCGCAATATCCGGTGGCTGATCATTTGCCAATCCCAGCAGCAGCTGCGGGACGCCTATACGCGGGAAGCAGCAACCATCATTGCCAACTGTCAGAACCTCTTTTTCTTTAATTCGATGGAGCTGAGTCTTCTGGAGGAGCTGTCAAGAAGAGCGGGGACGACAACGGTGACTTACAGTGGCGCACCTGAACCGCTCATCTCCGTGCAGGATCTGCAGAGGCTCAAAAAGACGATAGATTATGCGGAAGTCCTCTATATGTCCCGCGGGACATTTTTTGTATCAAGACTTGCGAATATCGCCCGCTATAGGATTTATCGGTCTATGCCGCAGAAGAAATATGGGATACCTTCCGTGAAACTTGCGGAAGTCAGTGCCTTTACACCTCAGGATATGCTGAAGGCAGCCAGCGAGGAATAAATGAAAGGAGAAAAAGCGATGGTAACTATTACTACAACATCAAAAGCAGGACGCGCGTCACTCACACTGGAAGATTATGATTTTCAAAACAACCGGACTATCTGGCTCACAGAGGAAATCACACCCGCCATCTCAGCGGAAATCGTGCGCCAGATTCGTTACCTCGACAAGTCCGGAATAGGTGAGATTACCCTGTTGATCAACAGCCCCGGCGGCTCAGTAATCGACGGGCTGGCGATCTGTGATGTCATGAAAAGTGCCGCCGCGCCTGTCGCGACCGTCTGCTGCGGCATGGCTGCCTCCATGGCAGCAGTTATCCTGGCTTGCGGCAGCAAAGGCAGAAGGAAATGCTATACGCACAGCGAGGTCATGATTCACCAGCTTATGGGCGGAGCCCAGGGGCAGGAGACAGATGTCGCGATTGCGTATCTGCGCATGAAGCGTCTCAAAGAGACCCTGAACAGTATTCTTTCTGAATGTACCGGTCAAAGCCTTAAAAAGATTGCGCAGGATACGGAAAGGGACTTCTATATGACGGCGGAGGAGGCGGTGGAGTATGGGATTGTGGATATAATTGTATAATATATAAGCTACTCTCCGGCATAATTAAAAACCGCGCGGCAGGGAACATACATCGCACCCTGCGCAGCGCGGCAGGAACGCCGAGGCGTTCTTAATTTACTCTTTTGCTAAGTTGGTATCGCTCAGTTTCTTATGGCGGACACAGTTAAGGATGACCAATGGCGCTGTTAGTCAATTGTCTGCCTGCTTTGAGCAAATAAGTTTTATGATCCGCGAGACGACATAGAAAAAGGCGATAATGATAATCAGGATTAGAATGTTATACAGGCATTGGAAACCCCCGGTAAGTTCAAGGCCTGTCCTGCCGTTTTGCCATATGCCGATCATCTCGTGTCCATCAACAAATGCCGAAACAATAGCGATAAGTGACAGTAAGGCAACCGAGAAGTTGAGGCTTGATTCGGCTTTCTGGGCTCGTTTTTCCCTCGACTTCATTTCTTCTTCCTGTCTCTGCTTCTGCTCTTCTTCCTCCTGCTCCGCCAGACGCAGCTGCAATTTATAGATAGCGTCTAACCCCATTTTCACGCTTTCTATGTTCTTGGCAACGCGAAGTCGTTCCAAAACGTATTCATAAAAATCATTCTGGTGGGCAATCATACTCACAGATGCATTCACATTCTTGACGAAGAAGGTGTTGATTTCGCTCACGATTGCGGTGAGGCTTTCCTTCATCTTCGTAGAATTCACATACTCTTCCGGATCCGCAGACAGTTCTTCTGAAATCCTGCGTGAGTAAAGAATCAGACTGTAGTGCTGATGAAGTGCAAGAATGTAGAGAAGGAAATAGTCTAGCATGACCTTTGCCTTCATATTTCCCTCAAAGAAAGCTTTGTTTTCCTCCGTTGGTGCAGCGAAGTAGCCGCAGCCGGTCTGTGAGGCTGCGATGCAGACATTTTTGAACAGGAACTTCAGAGATTCTTTGTCTTCCGGTGAAAGGAGATAGCTGCGCTTATAGCCATTTGCAAGAAGAAACGAGTATTCCCGAAAAGCGTCAAGCCGATTATCTTCTGCACTCTCGACCGGAATTGAAGGGTTGTCAGTAGAAGTTCTATCCAGTTCCGCTTCATTAAAGGTCACATAGGCGAACAGATTGGCTTTATCAGGCACCAAATTGGCATATCCATTGTCCGTATTTCGAAGAATGTTCGTGCTGGAGGAATAATACTCGATATGCATGTTTTGGGGAACCGTGATTCCGTCAAGCTCCGCGGCAATCCAGTCTCCCAACGCGAAATACCGATAGAGAGTACCTCTGACAGTCGGAATATCCTCCCCCGCATTATTTTTCTTTGTTGTTATACGGCGCACGTATCCCGCCTCACGATCCGAACTATTATTGAGTCGGGTCTTGAAAGTGTCCTTTTCACATTCCGGGAAATCGGTTCTCTCAAAACGTTCAAATACGGCGGAACTGTTACGACTGCGCTCGTTGCGGTTAAGTTCCTTGATGAAGTATTGGAACTCTATCAGTTCCTCGGCACCCATCTCATCGGGAACGGTTATTTCATACCAGAAAAAGCCGACTTTGTTTCGAAATAGATAGATTCCCATCTTTGTGATCTCAACATCATATTTCTCGGGGACCGATTCTTCTGAGTCGAAAAAAAACGATAACTCCGGTCTTTTGATAAACCAGGTCAGTTTCTTCACCGCTTTATCGGAATCCGTTTTGTAATCCCAGACACTTCCGATGGCGTTCTTGTTATTTATATCATTGGAAAATGCCTTCAGAATGTGCTCATAAATATCCTGCTCTTTGTAATCGACGCCGCTTTCGGATTCTTCGTGGGCATCCACGCGGCATTTCCAGCCACCCGCTGAGGAAAGACTGGAAAACATGGTTTTATATGATTCCTTCCAGGTGAAGGGGATTATGTAGCGTAGTCGGTTCATAACATTTACCACAAGCTGTAAGACAGACCTATTAGTCTGCTAATCAATTGAATTAATAACTACTCTTCTACTGCTTCAATTAAAAATTTATCTAACGTGCGAATTTCCGAAATATAGTTTCCCAGCACTTTGACTACATGATTAAGCTCCGGGCGTTGTTCCGAGATCGGTAGAGTTTCATTACTCTCTACTGCGTGATTGAACTTGTTTCGGCTGTTCTTCAGTATATTGTGCATTTGCATAACACGTGCTACAGAAGGCATATAATTCTGTAACTTTGTCTCATATTTTATTTTGATTTTTTCTCCGGTCTTCTCGTCTTTTCCCACGGAGCACATTTTACTGATCGGCAGCTCCTTTTTTATTCCTGAAGTAATGTCAGCAGGGGCATTTTCGAGAGCGGCTCTTATTGTTTCGTTAAAACCGTCTGCACTTGTAATACCGGCAAAAATTCCAGCTTTTATAACCAAGGAGTTACGTATATCATTTTCGCTGAAAACATTTTTTACTCTTTCCATAAAGCTGTCAAACGCAGTATTAACCGCTGATTTATATGACTTTTCCACAGCTAGCTTAGCTCTTTCAAAGTCTTCATCCGAGAAATACAGTATTTGTTTATCAAAGAAATATTGAGGCATAAGCGCTTCAACAAATGTAAGGGCCTGCTGATATTGCTTCTTTTTCATGCAGCGTTCAACGATATCTAGGTCAGACCTTCTCTCTTTATCAAGAAGAATTCCATAATCCTTCTTTATATTGTCATAGAAAATCGGCAGCAAAGCCATCTCTGCCTTGAGTGGATCTCCACCAGGGCTCTCAATTACTTTACTTAAGGCATCGAGCCCCTCTTTATAAAGATAGGGATCGCAGAACTGAGTTCCATCCGAAACCATTTGCATCGCATTTATAAGATTCCGGATATCTTTATCACCTCCGCTAATATCACTCTGATAATACTTTTTTAAGACATCTACATTTCCAAAGTTCATGAAATCACTCATGCCAGAAACGAACGCCAGAGAGTAGAATGCATTTTTTTGATCAATAATATTGTTATTTGAGGTTTCTGTGCCATAGATGCCGGCAATATCGAAATCCTCAAATTCCTGCAGCAGATATCCCACCACATTAATTAAAACAGCAACATCTCTAATACCACCATGGGTATCAATCCATAATCGAATTTCATCATCATGTTTCACGTCTTTTAAAGACTTAATTTTTTTAACAGACTCCTGTATTGCCTCCTCGGGTTTACGCAAATCGATTACTGTATATGAGAATAAACAATCATTTAAAGCTTTACGTTCTTCTGACTTTTCGATACGATCTTGAAAGTATTCTTGAGCGCTTGTTACAAAGCCTCCGTTAAGTAGGTCCTGTTGCATTTCATCTTCTGATTTAGGTTCCTCGACTTTAATTATACGTTTTTCAACTCCATATTTCGTATCGATCTTTTCTATAATAATTCGCTTATTCAAAGAATCTGTTGTTGCCATGCTCATAATATAAACATCTTGCCCGCAGCACTGCTTCAAAATGTAACGCACGACTGGCTCCAACTGGCTTCGGCAGTCAATTATTTTAGTTCCGTCGGGCGCATTGAAGTTTCTTTTTTGAATAGTAGGCGGTAATGTGCTCATTGCAAGAAAGATAATATTCTTCATGTTAATCCCTCATTTCTTAATCGTAATTGTATTTCTTGTCAGTAAACTCAGCGTTCTTTTTCCACTATAAAGCAGATATACGATGCCAACAAATTATTTAGCAGTAATGTGAAAAAGCTTCAGGGCGTTACCTCTGAAGCTTTCTGTTTGCTAACACTATCCATGTGACATGATATTGTGTCGGTCCCCCTCTCTTCTGGGAACTCATTTCTACGGTCAGCTCGGAGGATGTCTACCAAAAGGTAGAATGTGTCAGTCCCTTTCACGTCGGGGAACTCATTTCTACTGAGGTTGAAACCATTTCTGCTGATGAGGTAGAATGTGTCAATCCCCTTCACGTCGGGGAACTCATTTCTACTCGTGAAAATGAGGATTTACGGCAGATCTATTTCTTGTGTCAATCCCCTTCACGTCGGGGAACTCATTTCTACGAGAATGGGTTATTTTGATACTAGCCGCCATAATAATGTGTCAATCCCCTTCACGTCGGGGAACTCATTTCTACGAAGCAAAGCGGAATGAAAAAGGAATCTACCAAATTGTGTCAATCCCCTTCACGTCGGGGAACTCATTTCTACAGAAGACGAAAGCGAAAGCGAGTAGTCACATCCCTTGTGTCAATCCCCTTCACGTCGGGGAACTCATTTCTACGTGCCCTACTCCTTCAGCTCAGCATCTGGTGGGGAAAGTGTGTCAATCCCCTTCACATCGGGGAACTCATTTCTACTTTCCACAAAAAGCCCCCGGTATGCTCAACTGGATGTGTCAATCCCCTTCACGTCGGGGAACTCATTTCTACGGGGGCATTCGCAAAACAAGATGGCCTCTATTGGTAGTGTCAATCCCCTTCACGTCGGGGAACTCATTTCTACCCTCACCCTTATTTTTTGTTGAATTTATGCGGGTTTCCAGCCTCGATTTCCGGGGTATTTTCCAGACAATTCTGAAAACGGCTGTTTTTTCGGTCGCTTCAACATTTTTAAGTATTTTTTATAAAAGGGCAGACTTCAAGGGGCACGCATTTCTACAAATTTTGGTCTTTTCTGCCTGTCCAGGCATCTTCATTTCAATCCCACGGCTTCGTATCAGCCATACAGTATGACCGCCGTTCAACCCTCCTGACTCCATGCGGCTTCTATAGCGGAGACCTTCTCTCCCTACCGCGATGCATACAACAAACGTTTTGCGTCCAATGTATGTTGGTCGTCCGAGTGTTTCCGCCGATTCGGATCACTCTTCCGCTCTCATCGCGCAAATGCAGGCCACGGCCAATGCCGCGTCTTTCTCATCCAGCCATCCGGATGACAGCACGCTTGACGCAAAACACGGAACTCCGTCAGTGCTCTGTGCCGCTGCTGCCTACAGGTATCTAATAGGCGGTAGCTTTTGCTTTTTCAATGTTCTTATGTATATATTTTATCATATGCACCCTCATTATTCCATGTTATCCCACACATTTTTAGCATCTTTGCGACCGCTCCTCTCCACACAGCCCCATCCGATACAGAACCGCTCCCGGCTTGTCGGTTATGCCCGGAGACAAGCCCGGAGACAAGATTCATAATCCAGTTCCGCCATTTACCAATTCGTGATATAATCAGTGTTAATAACACCAGCTCAGCGGACCTGTGAGATAATGGGTGAAAAATATCGTCAGTGCCGTCGCCGATAGCCATGAGTTTTTCATTCTCAATTATCCCCGCCCTCCATCCGTTCGTATAAAACGGTGTAGCTCAAATAAAATTTCCTAAAAAGACCCTAAATAACAAAAATACGAAAGGAACACGGCATGAACAAAATCGCTTTTATTCTCCGGGAATCACAGACAGCAAGATTTTTTATCCCGGCAGGCCTCATGATCATCATCTTCAGCGTAATCTTTTTCAATGCCAGCGTGCAGAATAAAAACTATATAAAGACTGAATCCACGGTCACGAACGTGGTGATGGACGAAGAAGCACATACAGATGCCAACGGCGACCACGTCGATGCATCCTACACCGTGACAGTGAAATACACTGTCGACGAAAAAGAATACGAGGCAGATCTCAGCGGTCTTTCTGAATATAAGGAAGGCGACAAAATGACGATCTACTATAACCCCGATGATCCGAGTCTGATCACACAGACCAAGAGCATCATTATTCCGCTGATCATGGCCGTAGCGGGAATTGCAGCATTTGTATTCGGAATCATAAGCGGCATAGGCGCTTTAAAAAGATATAATAAAATGAAAGACCAGGAAAGGGAGTGGACAAATGGCTAAATATTTACTGAAACCGGTACTTAATACCGTCAAGCAGGCTTTCTATCTGGAAGACGAGAGCGGCAAAACTGTGTACGAGGGAAAAATGACAAAGTTTTCGCTGTTCGGCGCGTCTCCGTTTGAATTTGTAAATCACGTAACAGGCAGGACCGAGGTTCACAAGGTCGGCAAGACCGTTACCGTAGAGTCAGGATCAAATGATATAATCAGTTTCCTGTCAAAGAGATCGTATTTCAAATACGATGACAAGAAGATTTGGGATTATCTGCATGACATGGGCGTCAGGATCAACACCGGCCTCGCGGGCAGCAAGCTAGGCATGCGCTATGAAGTGACTTTTAAGGGCGCGCCTCTCGCAACGATCGCGACCTCCTCACCGAGCGGAAAATCCTTTATAACGACAGGTCTTTACTATGATGTGATCTGCGAAGAAAAAGACCTCGACCTGGTCTTCCTGGTCGCTTTTTCAATCGCCAGAACAGATCAGAATTTATACAGCTGATTCCAAAGAGGGACTCACGTATTAGACGGTATCACCGCGATATAAGGCAGACATTTGCAAATGATGTCTGCCATATACCGCGGTGTCCCGCCTTAATGCGTGAGCCCCTTTGTTTTCATGCTTGCGCCCTCTCTTCATATACGGTATAGTATTTAAATACTTCCCTCGAATATGGTATTTTACGATAAGACAGCTCATTAAGCTGAGGGAAGTATATATTTTACTAGAAGAGAGGTATTCCCATGGATCTTAAAGGACGTCACTTTCTGAAGCTTCTTGATTTTACGCCGGAAGAAATCCTGTACATGCTTGACCGCGCAGATCAGCTCAAGGCAGAGAAAAAAGCCTGCATAGCCCACAGGAACCACGAGGGCAAGAATGTCGCCCTGATTTTCGAGAAGACCAGCACCAGAACGCGCTGCGCCTTTGAGGTCGCTGCCGCCGATCTCGGCATGCACTCCACATTCCTCGACCCGTCTGCATCTCAGATCGGCAAGAAGGAGAGCATCGCCGACACAGCCCGCGTGCTCGGTAGGATGTATGACGGTATCGAATACCGCGGATACGCCCAGACGATCGTGGATGATCTGGCTAAGTACGCCGGCGTACCTGTCTGGAACGGTCTTACAAATGAATTCCACCCGACCCAGATGCTCGCCGACATGATGACGATCCGCGAGCACCTCGGCCGTCTCAAGGGCGTGAAGCTCACCTATCTCGGCGACGCGCGCTACAACATGGGCAACTCCTATATGGTCGTGTGCGCTAAGCTCGGCCTTCACTTTACTGCATGCACGAATAGAAAGTATTTCCCGGACGCGGAGCTTATCGCCGCCTGCGAAAAAATCGCTGCCGAGACCGGCGGAACAATTACAATGACGGAAGATGTCGCTGCCGGCACAGCGGGAGCGGATGTCATCGCGACCGATGTCTGGGTCTCCATGGGTGAGCCGGATGAAGTCTGGGCTGAGAGGATCCATGACCTGCTGCCTTACCAGGTCACGAAA
This sequence comes from Lachnospiraceae bacterium, assembly GCA_045112155.1. Classification (GTDB taxonomy): domain Bacteria; phylum Bacillota; class Clostridia; order Lachnospirales; family Lachnospiraceae; genus Chordicoccus. Next base: position 61,438 of record JBGUHN010000060.1, on the reverse strand, counting down.
GAGGTCATGGCCAATGCAGGTGAGAACGCGATCTTCATCCACTGCCTGCCCTCCTTCCACGATCTCAATACTACAATCGGAAAACAGATTTCCGAGAAGTTCGGTATCAACGAGATGGAAGTCACAGACGAGGTCTTTGAATCCGCCCAGTCTGTCGTCTTCGACGAGGCTGAGAACCGCATGCATACAATTAAAGCGGTCATGGATCTGACACTGTGATGACCGTTCCGCGCTGCCCTTGACCGTTGGTCCGAACGTCAGCGCAACAGCCGTATTCATAACCAATATCGTTTTCTAATCAGAAACTGCCGACATCATCGATGGCTGATCCATCGACGATGCCGGCAGTTTCTGTCAAACATCAAGTATCTATATTAATATTAATATTCAGCTCTTCGTTCAAGCCGCAATACGGCTCAAAACTATATTATTTCTCGTACAGGAACTTCTCCGGCAGATTGACATTGAAGTCTTTAGCAAGATGTCTGAACTCATCCGGCATAATTGTCTGGCGCTTCTTGTCGGTCATGGAGAGGACCTTGACAAGGATCTCAGCGGACTTCTCAGCTGTATGCATAAGACCGAATGTGATGTCGAAGTCCGGGCCGGCTGCGAACATGCCGTGATGTGCCCAGATTGCGAGGTCATACTGCTCCATGAGCTTGGATGTAGCGACAGCGATCTCGCGTCCGCCCGGGACCATCCACGGAACAACGCCGACACCCTGCGGGAATACGACCGGACACTCTGTAGCCATCTCCCACAGCTCGCGTGTGAAGACTTCATCTGTGAGCGGAAGGACAAATGTCAGAGCGATGATATTCGTGCAATGGCAATGATAAACGACTCTGTAGGACGGGTCGATCTTCTTCTTGACTTCAAGGTTCATAAGGTGGCTCGGAAGCTCGGATGTCGGACGGCCGCCCTTGTTGAGACCCCATACGATGCGGAAGTTCTCGCCGGCTGCGTCGAGCTCGATGATAGCGATATTTGCTTCCGGATCAAGCGGAACGTTGCGGAAGAATTTGCCTGAACCTGTTACAAGGAAATACTCGCCTGCAAGGGCGGGAACGCTCGTCCCGATTGCCTGCCATTCCTTCGGCTCAAAGTTCTCTTTTACGGACTCGACTTCCTCATCCTTGATTCTGTAGGACAGGTTGCCGCCGTTTCTCTCATGCCAGCCCTGCTCCCAGCCGTCACTGCATAATCTGATAAATCCCTGTACGAATTCAGCATCTAAAACCTTCATTATAGTCTCCTCTCTTATATGTCTTTTTATTATCCTGCCCCGCATGTGCAGGGCATGAGTTTATGTGTTCTACGGCAACTCGTGCCGGCTGCATCCGCGCCCGGCCAGGCCGTCTTCAGCGCAGCTGCCTCTCTGCCATGCTGTCAATCTTGACAGCCCCTCTTCAGCAGGCTTCCTCCTCCGTGATGTCGAAGGATACTGTGACGCATGCTCTCGCGTCCTTCAGGTCCTTAAAGACACCGTCCGTGATCATCTGAGCCATCAGGTTGCCGATCGCGGTTCCCTCGCCCGGGCCCGCGATGACCTTGCGGCCTGTCGCGCGCGCTGTGAGCTCGTTGAGATATTTTGCCTTGGAGCCGCCGCCGACGATGTTGATTGCCTCGTAGTGCTTTCCTGTCAGCTCCTCAATCTCTTTTACTGTCTTAGCGTAGGACTGGGCAAGTGACTGATAGATGACCGCTGCCATCTGACCGGTCGTCTCCGGGACCTGCTGATCCGTCTTTCTTGCGTACTCGCGGACTGCTTCCTGCATATTGTCCGGAGCGAGGAAAGAGACATCGTTCACGTCTACGCGTGTCGGGAAGTCCTTCTCTGCCTCCGCCATATCGCAGAGTTCTGCAAATGAATATCCGTCGTTCAGCTCATGTCTCACCTGCTGAATCATCCAGAGACCCATGATGTTCTTGAGGAAGCGGAATCGGTAGTCGTAGCCGCCTTCATTTGTAAAATTGCGTGCCTGCGCTTCCGGAGTGCAGACAGCTTCTTTATTCTCAACGCCCATGAGTGACCATGTGCCGGAGCTTATATACAGCGTATCGTCAGACTGAGTCGGAAGAGCCATGATCGCGGAACCTGTGTCATGGGTGGCCGGAAGAACGACCTTGCACTTGTAGCCGATCTCAGCGGCGATCTCGTCCGTGAAATCTCCCACGACCGTGCCGGGCTTCGTGACAGGAAGGAACATCTTTGTCGGGTATCCGAGCTTTTCGATCAGTTCATAATCCCAGTCATTGGTGTGAGGATTTACGAGCTGCGTCGATGTAGCGTTCGTGTACTCCTGCTTCTTAACGCCTGTCAGCAGGAAGTGGAAATAATCGGGAAGCATCAGCATTGTCTCTGCGGCAGCCAGAACTTCAGGCTCCTGTGTCTTGACAGCCATGAGCTGATAAATTGTATTGAAGATCTGCTTCTGAATGCCGGTGCGGGCATAGAGCTCTGTCTCCGGGATGATCTTATACACTTCCTCGTCCATGCCGGTCGTGCGGCTGTCGCGGTAACCGTAAGTCCTGCCACAGGGCACATCGTTCTTGTCAAGAAGCACATAGTCGACAGCCCATGTGTCGATGCCCATGCTGACCGGAACTTTGCCCAGCTCTTTAGCCTTTTTGAGGCCGCTCTTGATCTCCGCGAAGAGGCGGTCGGTGTTCCAGTAACGATGACCGTCGATGATGTCCATTCCGTTCTCGAAACGGTAGATTTCTTCCAGGACCATCTTCCCGTCTTCCATGTGTGAGAGCATGTGACGACCGCTTGAGGCGCCGATGTCGACTGCAAGGTAATATGTTGTCATGTGAGTTCCCTCCTTACGTGCCATATCAGCTTTCTTTTATGTTTTTTAATATACAGTAAAAAAAGACAGTTTTTTAGTGTATAATATGACCTGAAAAATGGCTTTTTTTGATACACCGGTCAAGCAAATGCGACCTGCCGCTGAGACGAGCGGGATGCAGATTTGCCTGCCGCCTGCAAAGACAGAGGGCTTCCCCACTAAGATGAGGGACAGCCGAAAGCGCGGAATTTTGGCTGGTCTGCTTAAGAAAGGACATCACATGGACGCAGCAATCATGAAAGAACTTCAGAAAATAACACCTGAAGAACAGCTCTATCTCGACAATAAAATGACGCTCGCAAGCGACGACATCTATTTTTCCAGGAGTTCCAACAAAATTGAAAGTCACCGCTTTCTCGAGGAGGAAAGGCTCCTGACGGTAAGACCCCACACAAGATTCGTGGATTTTGACCCCCACTCCCATAACTATATAGAGATGATGTATGTCTGCAAAGGAAGCGTAACGCACACAATCGGAGATACCGAAATTGTCCTTAGAAAGGGAGATTTCCTGGTCATGAACCAGCACGTGGAACACGGTATAAAGGCTTGCGGCTACGACGACGTCGCGATCAACTTCATTGCCCGCCAGGAATTTTTCGATATTCCCCACAGAATGGTCGGTACCGGCAACGCTATCTCTGAGTTTCTCCTCGGGATACTCAGGACCAAGGACTCGGTCCCCCACTATTTGCACTTCCAGCTCAATGAGGACAGATATATTGAAAATCTGATTGAGAGCATCATCGCCTCCATCGTTTTTAAAAGCGATCTCGATGAAGTGATCAATCAGTACATGATGGGCATCGTGTTCCTGCACCTGCTCCGGCATGTCGACGGTCTGACCAAAAATTCCTCCATGGATTACCACGAGCTCCTCGTTCAGTCCGTCCTCCGCTATATCGACTCGCGATATCAGACAGCCCAGCTTGCGCGGTTCGCGGACGAGACCCATCAGAATGTATCAGTCCTCTCCCGCCTGATCCGCCAGAAGACAGGCACGACTTTCCAGGAGCTCTTAAAGCGAAAACGTCTGCAGAAGGCTGTTCAGCTTCTCGTCGAGAGCGATCTGTCGATCGAGGAGATTTCTGCAAATGTCGGCTACGAAGACCCCGGCCACTTCTTCCGCGAGTTCAAGAAGAAGTACGGAACGACTCCGCGCAAGTTCAGGCTCGCGCAGAAGAACAGTGAATCTATCCCCATATGATCATAGTCTTTTCACTATGTTTTCACAATTCTGTACTTTACTGTTATTGACTACCGCAATTATTGTGGATTATAGTAGTAAGAGCTTTTTTCAGGACTAAAGGGAGGATTTTTTAATGAAGAAACTGGCTAAATACATATCGATCGGTCTTATCGCCGGTCTCATCGTAACAGGCTGCGGAAGCGAAGGGGCAGGAAATGCTGTCTCCACAGACTCCGGCATTGCTGCAGCTGACAGCTCTGCTGATACTGACAGCTCCGTTGCTCTTGAAGAGGCAGTCGCGCCGAAGCTGGACCTTGCTTCTTTTAAGGCTTCCGACTACGTCACCCTCGCGGATTACAGTGAAATTGCAATCAATGCCGCAGACATCGAACCGACGGACGAACAGCTGCAGGCTAAGATCGATGAGTTCACAACATCCCACGCGCCGGCCGACTACGTAGCCAAGAACGGGGACACAGTTAATATCGACTATGTCGGAAAGAAAGATGATGTCGCTTTTGACGGCGGCACTGCATCAGGTTACGACCTCACCCTCGGCTCCGGCGCATTCATCCCCGGATTCGAAGAAGGCCTCGTCGGCACTAAGGCGGGAGATCAGGTTTCTCTGGATCTGACTTTCCCGGAGGATTACGGCGCGAAGGAGCTGGCAGGGGCAGCTGTCGTCTTTGACGTCACCGTAAATTCCATTAAACCGGGTGAGCCGGTCGAATACACCGATGAGCTCGTCGCCGCCAATACTGAATATGACACAACAGAGAAGTACAACGAATATCTGAAAGAGAGCATCCGGTCAGCCAACAAAAATGCCAAGAGCTCAGAAGCCTTAATGAACCTCGGTACTTTCACAGGTGAGTATCCGGATGGTCTGGCCAACTATTACTATGACTACTACATCCAGATGTACACCAACTACTATGGTGCAGACGCGCTGAAGGAAGCTGCCGCAAAATATGACAGCAACCGAGACTATATGAAAGATTATCTGGGCGAGGGTCTCAATCAGCAGATGAAGGCAGACCTCCTTCTTCTTGCAGTCGCGGAAAAAGAAAACATCGCCTGTAAAGGTGATGATTATGAGTCTTACATTGAAGGCGTCCTCGGGCAGGTCGGGGCGTCCCGCGAAGAGCTCTTTGAGCAGTACGGCGAAGGCTTCGTCAATTACTCTTACCTGACAGACAGGGCTTACTCGCTCCTCAATGAGAGAGTCGTTGTTAAATAATCTGGCAGATTGCGAAATTTCTATATGGAAATAAAAAAAGCGATTGCGCATTAAACGGCGCAGTCGCTTTTTTTATCATTTTATTTCAGCATGTCAATTCCCCATCCTCTAAGGTACAGGGTCATACCGCATAGATACACTTTACATCTTCAGCGGTTTCTTTCGGACAGCTGTGTCATGGAAGCTGAAGTAGTCCGGCCTGTGGCGGGACTGGGTATACTCGAACATGATCCCGTCCGCGTTATAGACCTGGCCTGTAATCACCGCCATGCAGTTATAATCTCCGAGATCGAGCCATTTCTCATCCAACTCAGTGACTCTCTCGACCGTGATATATCTCTTGCTGGTCACGATCGTCATTCCGAGTTCATTTTCAATATAGTCGTAAACAGAATTTTCCGCGATCTCTTTTGTTAACCCCGGCACCTGGCTGGTCAGGAACATATTCAGATCCAAAATGAGCGGCTTCTCATCGAGATAGCGGACTCTCTGCAGAAAATAGACTTCCTCGCCTTTCGGAAAACCTGTGCGGGCGGCGATACGGTCATCGACATTCATTGTGAACAGATTGAGGACCTTAGTTCCCGGCACCTTGTTGTTCCGGATCGCTGACTCTCTGAATGACTCAATTCCTCCCATTGAGAAAGCAGTCTGGGAAACCGGTCGATAGATGACCCGGACACCGACTCCGTGCAGGGACTGCACATATCCGTCCTCAGCAAGAGCCGCTATCGCCCTGCGGACTGTGTTTCTCGAACACCCGTAAAAACCGACAAGAGTATTTTCAGAAGGCAGCAGATCCTGAGCCTGGCGCTCGCCGGCCTCGATACGTTGTTTCATATCTCTGTAAATGGACTGATATTTTGCTCTCGGCATATTGTTCTGACCCTTTTCAATAGCAGACGTTCATGCTGCGGTTTGGTGGCTTTCGCGCAAAAGCCATATGGCTGCGTGGCCGCCGTATGTGGACATTGCTGTGCAGAAGCCGGGATTCGGACTTTCTGTGCAGAAATGTTAAAATAGTGCAATTTTATTATAAAGATTAACAGCTGTCTTAACAAGTGACAATAGTCTAAAAATTTCACTTTATGTACTTTGTAGGTATTCCGGTCGGTATCTGCTGGTCCATCTCCAAGAAGATGGGTACAACAGAGATGCTGGGCATCATCCTCGGTCTCACACTTGTTTCCGGTCAGCTGCTCAACGCTTACGCCGTTGCTTCCACAGCAGCTGCTGACATTCCGAAGTGGAATTTCGGTTTCGCCCAGGTCAACATGATCGGTTATCAGGCACAGGTCATCCCGGCTATGCTCGCAGGCTTCACACTCGTATATCTTGAGAAATTCTTCCGAAAGATCATACCTGCAGTTGTTTCAATGATTTTCGTACCGTTCTTCTCCATCACGCTTGCCGTCATGGCTGCTCACTTTATCCTTGGTCCTATCGGCTGGAAGATCGGTTCCGCTATCTCTGCAGTCGTTTACGCCGGTATCACAGGTCCGGTCAAGGTCCTCTTCGGCGCAATCTTCGGTTTCGTTTATGCTCCGCTTGTTATCACCGGTCTGCACCACATGACCAACGCTATCGACCTACAGCTCGTCGCTGAGTTCGGCGGCACAATGCTGTGGCCTATGATCGCTCTTTCCAATATCGCTCAGGGCTCCGCTGTTCTGGCTATGATCATGCTGCAGAAGAAGAATGAGGAGGCACAGGAAGTCAACGTCCCGTCCTGCATCTCCTGCTACCTCGGCGTTACTGAGCCGGCTATCTTCGGTGTCAACCTGAAGTATATGTTCCCGTTCGTCTGCGCTATGACAGGCTCCGCATGCGCGGCTGTCTTCTCAGTCCTCACGGGTGTTGAATCTCTCTCCATCGGTGTCGGCGGTCTTCCGGGCATTCTTTCAATCCGTCCCGACAAGATGCTTTTCTTCGCAATTGCCATGCTGATCGCAATCGTAGTTCCGTTCATCCTGACTACGATATTCGGTCGGGCGAGGGGTGTTAAGTAACAGTTTTAACATGGTAAAATATTATTGCCGGTGTCCCTGGACCCGGCATACAATATATCCGGGTGGGGGACAGATTCCCCCACTGAGATATACTCTAAAGGAGGACCGATATGTCTGATTTCAGAAACAGCACCGTTTATCAGATTTATATTAAATCTTTCTGCGATTCTAACGGCGACGGTATCGGCGATCTCGGCGGAATCATAAGCCGCCTTGATTATCTGAAGAATCTCGGGGTCGACTATCTGTGGATCACCCCGTTCTTCCTCTCGCCTATGAATGATAACGGCTACGACGTAGCTGATTATTACAGCATCAATCCCATGTTCGGCACAATGGACGACGCGGACAGACTGATCCGCGAGGCCGCTGACCGCGGCATCGGCCTCATGTTCGACATGGTCTTCAACCACACATCCACCGACCATGAATGGTTCCAAAAAGCCCTTGCCGGCGATCCGACCTACATGGATTATTACATTTTCCGCGATCCGGTCGACGGACACGCGCCGACCAACTGGGAATCAAAGTTCGGCGGCAATGCGTGGGAATATGTTCCGTCCCTGGGCAAATATTATTTACACCTCTTCGACGTCTCTCAGGCAGATCTCAACTGGGAGAACCCAGCTGTCAGAGCAGAGCTTGCCAAAGTGCTGCGACTCTGGAAGGCTAAAGGCGTTTCAGGATTCCGCTTCGACGTTGTCAACCTGATTTCCAAGCCGGATAAATACGAGGATGACACGATCGGCGACGGCAGACGCTTCTACACAGACGGTCCGAGAATTCACCAGTATCTCAAGGAGCTGGTCGAGGCCGGAGGAATCGCAGGCGATATGACAGTCGGTGAAATGTCCTCTACCTCCCTGGACAACTGTGTCCGCTACGCGAACCCGGATGAGAAAGAGCTCAAGATGGTTTTCTCGTTCCACCATCTGAAAATTGACTATCTTAACGGTCAGAAGTGGGCGCTCAAAGCCCCGGACTACGCCGAGCTTCGCGCTCTCTTTAAGAAATGGCAGGAGGGCATGCAGGATGCAAATGCATGGAACGCCCTCTTCTGGTGCAACCACGACCAGCCGAGAGCAGTCAGCCGGTTCGGCGACGACAAAAACTACTGGAAAGAATCCGCAAGGTCTCTCGCTATGCTGATCCACCTGATGCGGGGTACACCGTATATCTATCAGGGCGAAGAAATCGGCATGACGAACGCCTACTTCACGGATATTGCCCAGTACCGCGATGTTGAAAGCACGAACTACTTCCGCATTCTGACAGAAGGCGGCACGTCAAAAGAGGAAGCCCTCGACATCATCGCAGCAAGATCCCGCGACAACGGAAGAACGCCCATGCAGTGGGACGGAACAGCCGGCGCAGGATTCACGACGGGAACTCCGTGGCTCGGAATTCCTGACAACCACGTCACGATCAACGCAGAGGCGGAAGAAAATGATCCGACTTCCATCTATGCCTTCTACAAAGAGCTTGTACGCCTCCGCAAGGAGATGGAAATCATAGCCGACGGCCAGATCAGATATCTGGATTCCGGTCACGATTCCGTACTCGCTTACGAGCGGACGTACGGACAGGAAAAGCTGACAGTTGTATGCAGTCTTGCAGGTGAGGAGCTTCTCCTTTCGGAGCCGATAAGCCTTGAGGGCAAGAAGGTTCTTCTCTCTTCGTACTTAGATGAGCCGACCGGCACAATGACAGCCCTCCGGCCGTATGAGTCTATTGCGATTTACGAGAACTGACCTGCCAGAATGGATTCATTCAGACAGAGTTCCGATAGAACAATGCATGTTTCAATTCATTCTGCTTAATCCCACCCATACTTCTTTTCAGGAAAGAGAGGCCGCACGGTCTCTCTTTTCTTCTTTTTTATTGACACTTACCGTCGTAAATGGTACATTTAAATCACTGACACTATGTCAAAATAATATTGATTAACGGGGGAATCATGCCAAAAGGATCACCTGAACTGACCGCCGCGCGGAAGGAAGAGATAGTAAACGCATGCGAAAAGCTCTATCAGACAATGAATTTTAAAGACATCACTCTGAAAGAAATCGGAAACGTGACTACTTTTACCAGGACATCCATTTACAATTACTTTCAGACAAAAGAAGAGATATTTCTCGCTCTCTACGAGAGGGAATATGGCAGATGGAACCTTGAACTGGTCTCCATTTTAGAAGAAAATGAGGCTCTCTCCGACACAGAGCTTGCGGATAAGATCGCAGGGTCCATCGAGCACAGGGCCCAGCTCCTTAAGCTTCTGTCTATGAACAACTATGATATGGAAAAAAACAGCCGGCCGGAGCTCCTCGTCTCATTCAAGAGGGCTTACGGAGCATCTATAACGAACGTCAAAAGGCTGCTCGAAAAGTTCCGTCCTGACATGAGTAATGAGGACATCCAAAATTTCATCTATGTTTTCTTCCCCTTTATGTTCGGCATCTATCCGTACACTGCTGTCAGCGATAAGCAGAGGACCGCGATGGAGGAAGCAGAAGTAGATTATGTATATCAGTCGATTTACGAGCTCACTTATACCTGCCTTGTGAGCCTCCTCTGCCGGTAAAGCCGGCTTATGATTCAACGCATGCACTGACTATGCAGATAAAAAAGCAACCAAGATGACACAAAAAAGAAGGAGGATGACATGAGTATCACACTGAATCTTTACTACACAGGAGAGAACGGAAACGCAAGAAAATTTGCCGAGGAGATGGAGAGCAGCGGAGTTGCCGGCGCCATCAGAGCTGAGGCCGGCAACGAGAAGTACGCTTACTTCTTCCCGATGGATGATCCCGAGACAGTGCTTCTTATCGACAGTTGGAAGGATCAGGAAGCCATCGATGTGCATCACGCTTCGCCCATGATGGGTGAGATCGCAAGGCTTCGCGAGAAATATGATTTGCATATGAAGGCAGAGCGCTATGTCACGGACGAAGCCGGTATCTCTGCTCACGACGCGAAATTTATCAAGCAGTAAATTCCTTAAAATTGTCTGGCAGGAATTCAAGTCTCGCTGCGCGGGAACAGAGTCAGACTTATATAATTATGATAAAAACCCGGGCGGATGCAGCACCCTCTGCAATCCGTCCGGGTCTTCTTTATCAAAATCTTTACTTCAATGCGGCTTCCCGTTCCACTTCCAGGTCACCGCAGCACCTCTGTTCATTTCCAGATCACCGAATCGTCAATGCTGTCCACAGTCGCAAATCCGCATCTTCCCATCACAGAAACCAGCTCTCCGGTCATCTTGCGAATCTCCTTTTCAACTCCGTCTGCGCCGCTCTCATAAGTCTTTGCCAGGATATGCCTGCTCACACTGACCGCGTTCGCTCCGAGGGCCAATCCCTTGAACACATCAAGACCGGACTCAAATCCGCAGTCCACGATGATTTCTATCTTATCGCCGACAGCTTCCCTGATTGCCGGCAAAATCCGAAGCGGTGCCACCGCTCCGTCAAAAATGCCGTGGTGGTGGGAAACTACAATGGCTTTCGCGCCGGCTTCCACGCATTTGCATGCGTCAGAAACGCTCAGCACTCCTTTTACGACGAAAGGAAGGTCGCCGGCTGCCTTGACATAGGACGCAAGCTGCTGCACGGTCTTTGGCTCCATGATGTTTCCGGCAACATCATCATAATCGCCGTTACGTCCGAATGCGTGATCAATGTCCATACCGACACCAAAAGCACCATGGGCAATAGCGAATTCAATTCTGTGGAATATGTCATCCTCCTGCCTGAATGGTTTGATAATTTCTATCGTATCTGCTCCGGCAGCGTAAATTGCCGACATCTCTTCATCATTGCTCATGCCCCACATGTTGAGGGCGTCCGCCTGTCTGAAGCCTTTCGCCATCTCTGCCGGATAACCCGGATGCGAAGCTGCAAGGAACGAAAACGCGGCGTTCATGATGGGAGTTGCAAACTCCTTACCCAGGATCTTCGCTCTTGGCGAAGGCAGGACTGCGTCAATCAGTCTCTGCTCAATTGTTAAGCTGTCGATATAGGCCCTTGAAATTACATTGGAATCATTATTCTTTCCCACGAAAACCTCCTTAATAAATAGCGGTCTCTTTAGCGAGACCTTTGCCTGTATTACGATTCAGTCGAAGGCTCCGGCTCTACCGGGATCCATTCAAATACCATATCATCCCGGCTCTCGGACTGATTTTCGTGCCAGGTGAAGGTCCCGTCATCACCAAAGACGATCGTACCGGAACCATCTTCGTACTCCGACTCCAGACTCTCGATTTCTCCGTTCTCGTCATAAGTAATAATTGATTTTGTACAGTTAGAATACTCAATGGTAAGAGTGTCAGTGTCAAGACGTCCTAAGATATCCCAGTGGGCCGTCTCATTGGCACTTCCGCCCCAATCGATGGTGATCCAGGCTTCTTCTTTGTCGAAGGGCTCGACCAGAGCGTGCGCTCTGTCACACTGATACTCGCCGATGAAATTCATCACGGGGTTCTGCCAGCCCGGATCGTCTTCGAAGACTGCAACAAAATCCGCAGTTTCGGTAAGCTCCACGGTAATCTGCGGATCCGTACTGTAATCTTCGCCGTCCTTCGTCCATTTTACGAACACACTACCTGTCTGCGGCCAGGCAAGAAATGTATATGTAGCTGCCTCACCCAGATTGATCTGCGCAGACTGCACAGGATACTCTGTGTCAGGTTCCGGAGCTTCCTCTCCCTCGGCGTACTCGATATTGCCCAGGCCATCTGTATTAATCGTGATAAAAATGCTGGCATCCGGCATATCGAAGGGCACAAAGTGATAGGATTCGCCACCATCGACAGCGAGAAGGAGTCCATCCTCTCCCTCCTCCGAGATGGTGACGGTGAGATCATCTTTGCTGCCTGATGAGGTCAGCGTACCATGGAGGGTGCTGCCTTCCTGAGCAAGTGTGCCGCCCCATGAGTCTTCGATCATATCCTCTCCGATCATGCAGCCGACATACCAGCCGGGCTCATCGATATCATCCATCCAGGTGATCGAGATCATATTTTCATTTTCATCCTGGTAGTAGCCCGCCCGGGTCCACTCAGCGGTTTCAGTTTTCTCTTCAGGTTTCGATTCTGTCTTTTCTTCAGTCTTTGTGCTGCCGCAGGATGCCAGAACAGGGATCAGGAGGGCAGTCAAAAGAATGCATATCCATTTTTTCATGTTCATTACCTCTTTCTCAATCATTCTGCAAGTCTCAGTTATTTGAAAAGAAATCCTCTGATCCTCCTTTCTGTGTTTTGCTATATCGGTCTGAATCTTCATGGGTTACTAAGCTGTGATAGGTATAAGACGACTTATCTGCTGTCGAAATAGTGAAAAAAGGCTCTCCGGAAAATGTTGGAGCCGACAGTTGGAACAGTAAGGAATGAACACGCAATGTATCTGTGTTCATTCCTTATGTCAATACTACACTATTATATTTCACACTTCAATCTTGAAATTGTGAAGATTTTTTTAAAATGTCATCAACGGCGCAAAGTTGTCAGAATCTTTTGTGACTTCACAGGAAGGCACATTATCACTCATATCATTAATGCCACCGTTTAATCTGCCGGACGATGTTTGCTCCCGGTAATCCCTTGATTTCAAGCCTTTTACGGCCTCTTATGCATCTTTACGTGACAGCAGTACTACCGTCTCGACATGGCAGCTCTGAGGAAACATGTCGCACGCGCACACCCTCTCAAGTTCATACATGCCTTCACACAGGATCTTAAGATCCCTGGCCAGCGTAGCGCTGTCACAGCTCACATAGACGATTCGGTCCGGCGCAAGCTCACGGATTACACGAAGAAGCGACTCCTCACAGCCCTTTCTCGGCGGATCAAGCACAATCACATCCGGTCTCACCAGCGGATTCTCTTCATCGAAATACCCACGTTCTGCCACGTCCTCAGCTGCCGCCGCAAAAAACTTCATGTTCGTGACCCCGTTCCGCCGCGCATTGGCCTTGGCGTCTTCTATAGCCTCAGGCACGATCTCAACGCCGTAGACCTCACGGGCTTTCGACGAAAGGAAATGCGAAATGGTCCCGATTCCGCAGAAGAGATCAAAGACAGTCTCCTCCCCTGTGAGGGCCGCATATTCCACCGCCTTCCCATAGAGCTTCACCGTCTGGGCGGGATTGACCTGGTAAAACGAGAGCGGCGAAATGCGGAAGGAGTAATCAAGAAGCGTATCCATAATCCATGGCTCACCAAAGAGCGGAATGACCTCCTGCCCGAGGATGACATTAGTCCGCTTTGTGTTGACATTGAGACAGATGCTGGTGACCCCGAAAATTTCCTTAAGGCGGCTTACCAGCACGTCAGACTTGGGCAGCTTCCTTCCGTTTATGACAAGACAGATGAGGACCTGACCGCTTGAGAAGCCCTCTCTTACGAGCAGGTGCCTAAGGAGTCCGGTTCCTGTCCCCTCATCATAGGCGGAGATTTTGTATTCTTCTGCAAATGCCAGCACCGTCCGCAGAATCTCCTCATTCTTTTCCGGAGACAGAGCGCAGTCTCTTATATCTATAATGCTGTGAGTTCTGCCCGCATAGTAGCCGGCAACCAGCTTTCCCTCTTTATTTTTTCCGATGGGGTACTGGGCCTTATTCCTGTATCTCCACGGATCCTCCATGCCCATGATCGGCTCCATAGGGATGTCGCGAAAACCTCCGATTCTCTCGAGATTCCTTCGAACAACGCCCTCCTTGAACTCGAGCTGCTTTGCATAGCTCATCGCCTGCAGGCGGCATCCGCCGCACTGCCTTGCGACGGAGCAGCGGGGCTCCACCCGGGCCGGAGAGGGCGTTAGGATTTGCTCGAGCCTTGCGTAGGCAAAGCTTTTCTTCGGTCTTGTGATCTTTGCCAGGACCGTATCACCGATCACGGCATCCTTGACGAACAGAGTATAACCGTCCGCATGACCTATACCGTCGCCTTCATTGGTCATATCGACAATATCCGTCCGGACAATGTCGTTCTTGTTGAACATGTATGTAGCTTCTGCCTTCTTTTTCTTTGCCATATCTTTCCTCTGCAAAAACACGGGTCCGGCACTTGTACGCAAACGCGCGAGACCGGACCCGTGACCTTCTTCAAATTATTTTCCTGTTCTTCTCAGGTTGGTGTCAAAGAACCTGTTCCATCCGAGCCACGTCTCCTCAGCGGGACCCGACTCGAGCACCTCCGACATCGTCTCGAGCTTGGCATCCGTATTGTCTGCCAGGTTGAGGGCCATAGCCTCAATGATAGCGGGCTTCTTCGGTGAGCCGTACTCGTACTCGCCATGGTGAGCGAGTATGCAGTGCTTGACCATCATCTCGAGCTCTGCCGGGAAGCCTTCTATGCGGGAGGCGTGGTCATGCACCATCTCCGCCCCGATCATGATATGGCCGAGCAGCTGGCCGTCATCCGTGTACTCATTAAACGGGAAATCAGAAAGCTCCTGCACTTTGCCTATGTCATGGAGCATGGCGGCTGTGAGCAGCAGATCCCTATTGATAGCCGCATAGCTGCGAGCCAGGAAGTCACACATTTTTGTCACCTGCAGAGTGTGCTCAAGAAGACCGCCCACGAAGCTGTGGTGGACAGTCTTGGCTGCGGAGTGACCGGCAAAAGCTGTCACGAACTCTTTATCATCGGCAAAGAAGCTGAGAAGGAGCTGCTTCAGGTATGTATTCTCTATAGACCGGATATAGTTCATGAGCTCGCTGTACATTACCTTTCGGTTCTTCTTAGTGACCGGAAGGTAATCCGCCGGGATATACTCGCCCGGATCGGCTTTTCTCACCTGCTTAAGTGATGCCTGCAGCTGTCCGTTGAAGTTACTGACGCTGCCGGCCACATAAATATAATCGAGGGCTTCGAACTCACCGATGGCGCCGGAATTCGGATCCCAGATCTTGCAGTCAAGCTGGCCGGTCTTGTCCTGCAGTATGACGTTCTCATAATTCCTGCCGTTTTTTGTCACAGCTGACTGTTTGTGCTTGCAGAGGTAAATATCCTGTATGCGTGACCCTTCTTTGAGCTCACTGATATAACGCATGAAAATCTCCAATCTATTTTTTACAGTTCAGACAGGCTGTTCTTATGCTGCGTTTCCGGCGGCAAAACATCCATCTTCGTGAGAAAAACATTGCATATCCGACTGAGAGATCGCAATATGCGCAGTGTGTTGCTAGCTCGCAGGGTAGGATATGCGTTTTTCGATGAAGATGATGTTTGCGCCGGTTTATGGAACTTCGTTGCAGCCATCTGAACTGTCACCTATTTTTTACTTCCCACTTAGTATAGCAAGTCGAAAGGAAAATTCAAGTCTCACTCTCGTGTTCCGACCGTCATCGGCAGGGTGACCTCCACATATTCCCCCGCGCCGAATCTCTGCACGGTCATGACGATTGCGTCTCCCGGCTGTTTTGTGACCAGGCGCTGACCAAGTACCGCCAATGATGTGACATTCGTGTCATCGATAGCCGTGATGACATCTCCCGGCTGGATTCCTGCCTGCTGGGCGGGTGAATCATCAAATGCCTTTACGACGTACACGCCGGTCGGCACTCCGGTAACTTCCGTCATGACGGCCGAGACATCCTGCCCTCTGATTCCAAGATAGCAGAGCTTCTCATTGTTGGAGAGTCTCTCCAGAAGATTCTTGATTGGGGAGATCGGAATGACCGAGATGCAGTCTGATCCCTTCTGGACATATTTCTGGGCTATAATTCCCAGGACCTGACCTTTCATGTTGATAAGCACTCCGCTGCCGGTCTCAGTTCCCGGTATGTCCGTATCAATCATAGTATACGCGCCATCAGTCACGACCACTTTTCGCGACATGGCCGCGACACGCCCGACTTCAAATGCACGCTCTGTGCCGCAGGGAGATCCCACAGCGATAACCGTCGTGCCTGTCGTGGTCCCGTACGAGGTCCCCAGCTGCGCTATGCTGACTGCATGGAGAACATTGTCCGGTACAGCCTGCAGGGATACCTGCACAATGCAGAGTCCGGTCACCGGGTCACGGCTGACAAAGCTTCCCTCTACCGCCGTGTTGTTTACAAATGTGACCATGATTGTCGCAGCCTCAAACGCCGCGTCCTGTTCCGTCAATATGAGAAGGTTCTGACCGTTATCCGCAATAATGATGCCGCTCCTTGATGTGACGGCCTCATCGATACCATCAGCGTACGCTTCCGCACCCTCATAGCCGGACACAGTGACCATGGACGTCCTCACTTCATCGGCAACTGCCTTGACCGCACGGTTAAAGCGCTCGAGGTCATCTACCGCAAGCTCGGTCTTCTCTTCCTCCGTGAGCACCTCCTCGGGAGGGCGCTCAGCCCCGGAAGCATCTGACTCGGCCATATCTGAATCCGAGGTATCCTGAGACATGTCCTCATAGTACTCCTCGTCATCGGGAATTGTCACTGCGCTGACGGACTGACGCATGCGCATATTAAAAACAGCCGAGCATGTAAGACCGGCTATAAGACCGAATACCAGAGCCGAAACAACCAGTTTTAGCACATATATGCGCCTCTTTTTCGGATCGACCGGCACATCTTTTACTGTCTCTTTTATAAAAGAATACTCTTCGTCAGGATTATCGTTGTCTTTTCTTTTTAAGTTCTCTTCCATTTTTTCGAACACGCGGATTCTCGGATCCTTCTTGCAAAAAGGCAGACTCTGAACGTATACCAAGCTTAAGTGTATCATTTGAATATGAACAATTTATGAATGGGATGTAAAGGTAGACAAAGGAAAGTCTTTTATACTACGCAACTTTAGGGTAAAATAATCATATGAATGAGAAAGCATTACACACACTGGAATATGATAAAATCGTTACCTTGCTCGAGGAGCGGGCTACTTCCGCCCCCGGCAAGGCTCTCTGCCGTGCGATCACGCCTTTGACGGACATTACGCAGATAGAGACGCTGCAGGAGGAGACAGCCGCAGCCGTCGGGCGGATATTTGCAAAAGGCAGTATATCTTTCGGAAACACATTCGACGTGAACGCCTCACTCCTGCGCCTCCAGCTTGGCAGCGCCCTGGGCATCCGAGAGCTTCTTCAGATCTGCAAGCTGCTGGAGAACGCATCCCTGGTCCGCGCTTATGGCAGGAAGGAACGCGAGGATCAGCCCGACGATATCCTGACGATTCTTTTCAACGGACTTGACCCAATTCCGTCCGCTACAAATGAAATCCGCCGCTGCATCGTCTCTGAGGACGAAGTCAGCGACAATGCGTCGAGCAATCTGAGACAGATCCGCAGAAGCATCAAAGCAGCAGGAGAGCGCATTTATTCCGAGCTCAACAAAATCATTGCTCAACACTCCAAAGATTATCTGCAGGACAGCATTATAACAACACGCGACGGTCGCTACTGTGTCCCGGTAAAGGTCGAGCATAAGGCCAATGTCGGCGGTATCGTCCATGATATGAGCTCTTCCGGCAGCACTCTGTTCATAGAGCCGGCGTCTGTCGTCAAGCTGAACAATGAGATCCGCGAACTTGAGCTGGCTGAGCAGAAGGAGATTGAGGTCATCCTCGCTAAACTGTCCGATATGCTGGCAGAGTACGATGGGGCTATAAAATACGACTACGAGATCATGCGCTCACTCGACTTCATATTTGCGAGGGCAAGTCTGGCCATTGAGCAGAACGCTTCGAAGCCTCTCGTCAACAGCGAGGGGATCATCGAAATCAAGAAAGCCCGACATCCGCTGATCAGCAAGAAGAAGGTCGTGCCGATCGATATCCGTATCGGAGAGCAGTTCGATCTACTGGTCATCACAGGTCCCAATACCGGTGGTAAGACAGTTACGCTCAAGACGACCGGTCTGCTCACACTGATGGCCCTGTCCGGTCTCCATATTCCGGCAGCGGACAGGAGCCGCATTGCGCTGTTCGATGAAGTATACGCCGACATCGGTGACGAGCAGAGCATAGAGCAGAGTCTTTCAACATTCTCGTCACACATGACCAATGTCGTCGACTTCCTGTCCAAGGCGGACGAGAGATCTCTTGTTCTCTTCGATGAGCTCGGCGCCGGCACCGACCCGACGGAAGGAGCCGCCCTTGCGGTCGCAATTCTTGACAGCCTGCACAAGAGAGGAATTCGGACAATTGCGACGACCCACTATGCCGAGATCAAAGTCTATGCGCTCAGGACTCCGGGTGTTGAGAACGCTTCGTGTGAGTTCGATGTCGCGACTCTCTCCCCTACCTACCGGCTTCTCATCGGAGTTCCCGGCAAGAGTAACGCATTTGCAATATCCAGAAAACTCGGCATGTCGGAGGATATCATCGAGGACGCAAAGTCTCTGCTCTCCGATCAGGCAGAATCATTCGAGGACGTCATCTCCGATCTGGAATCCAAGAGGGCAGGCCTTGAAAAGGAAAAAGAGGACGCCGAGAGAATGCGCCGGGAGATCGAAGCCCTTAAAAAGGACCTCGAATACCAGAAAGCTCACCTCACGGAGCAGAAGCAGAAGCTGATTGCCCAGTCTCAGGTCGAAGCCAGAAAGATTCTGCAGGACGCGAAGGATTATGCGGACCGCACGATCAGCTATTTTGCAAAGCACGGCGGCATTGCCTCCGGCAAGGATATGGAGAAGGAGCGCCAGGCTCTGCGCACAAAAATCAACGATTTAAATGGCAGTCTTACGGACATCGACGAGCAGAAGTCTAAATCCGGCACGCTGACGGCTAAGGACATCAAGGTAGGCGACGCGGTAAAAGTCATCAGCCTGAATCTGAAAGGAACGGTCAATTCGCTCCCGGATTCGAAGGGCAATCTGTTCGTTATGCTGGGTATCATGAGGACAAAAGTCAAACTTACGGATCTCGAGAAAATCGATGAAGTCGAGATCACCGCGCCGGGCGTCAAGAAGAGCTCGACCGGTAAGCTTAGAATGGAGAAGTCATCGACAGCCACTACGGAGATTAACCTGCTCGGTATGACAGTCGATGAAGCCTGCATGGAACTTGAGAAATTCATCGATAACGCTTACATGGCTCATCTGCCCTCGGTGCGGATCGTCCACGGCAAAGGCACGGGCGCACTCAGAAAGGGCGTGCAGCAGTATCTGAAACGCAATAAACATATAAAGACTTTCCGCCTCGGTGAATACGGTGAGGGCGATGCGGGTGTCACAATCGCAGAACTCAAGTAAGAGAGAAGGTTTTCTTATGGCTGAAAGACAAAAAGTTTTAATTGTCGATGATGACTCTAATATCGCGGAAATTATTTCCCTGTATCTGATCAAAGAAATGTTCGAGACAAAGGTCGCTGAGGATGGCTATGAAGCCCTGGAGCTCTTTGAGAGCTTTGAGCCGGATCTGATCATTCTAGACCTTATGCTTCCGGGTAAAGACGGATATGAGGTGTGCAGGGAGATAAGAAAACAAAAGGATACGCCGATCATCATGCTCTCCGCAAAGGGAGAGACCTTTGACAAAGTACTTGGCCTTGAACTGGGGGCGGATGATTACATGATAAAGCCCTTCGACACGAAGGAGCTGGTCGCGCGGGTAAAGGCCGTGCTTCGCCGCTACCGCAAAGCGGCGCCTGCCCCGGAAAAGCCAAAACAGAAGATCCGGGTCGTAGAGTATCCGAACCTGACGATCAATCAGACCAACTATTCCGTCACCTATAACGGACGTGAACTTGTCATGCCTCCCAAGGAATTGGAACTCCTCTACTTTCTGGCGTCACAGCCGAATCAGGTCTTCACTCGCGAGCAGCTGCTGGACCACATCTGGGGCTATGAATATATCGGCGATACGAGGACCGTGGATGTCCACATCAAGAGGCTGAGAGAGAAAATCAGCGATCATGAGAACTGGGCAATCCGGACAGTATGGGGTATCGGTTATAAGTTCGAAGTGAAATGATCGTGGATTCCTCGGAGAATATTTCATGAGAAGAACGCTTTACTGGAAATTTATATTTGCTTATCTGATCCTCGCTATCCTGTCTCTGCTGGTCGTGACTACACTCGGCAGACAGCTGGTGGAAAATAGCCGCGTCAGGGCGGAAGCCGATACAATGTACGCGGAGGCCTCCCGCATTGCCGCTTCCCACGGAGTGAGGTATTTTATTGTATCAGCTGATCTCAAAGAGAGTTATGAGAATCTGCAGACAATTGCCGCCGCGGACGAAACAGTGATCCGGGTGATAGCAACAGACGGCAGGGAAATCATAAACACGGATATGCCTTATGATCCTGAGAAGCCTCACGTCATTGAATCTTTCAATTATGCGACCTTCGGACCCGGGACATATGAGATCGGCACATTTTATGACGAATATGAGGAGGATTGCCTGAGTGTGATCTGCCCTGTAACGAGCGGTGTTCGTGTGAGAGGCTACATAGCAATCACCGAAGATCTGACTGTGATCCGGGATGATGTTGCAGCGACGGTCAGGATCATGATGATCATCGCCGCCGTGAACTTCGGTCTCTCCTTCCTCATCCTGCTCTTCTTTGCGCTCACGACCTACAGGCCGATGCTTCAGATCATGGACGGGGCAAAGGAATTTGCATCCGGCAATCTGCAGCATAAAATCAGAGTCACGAGCCACGATGAAATGGGATACCTCGCGGACACACTGAATCTCATGGCCGGTGAGCTCCGAAAGAACAATGACTATCAGAAAAACTTCATCTCCAATGTCAGCCATGATTTCCGCTCCCCGCTGACCTCGATCAAGGGATTTTCGGAGGCCATGCTCGATGGGACCATCCCGCCGGAGATGCATGACAGATATCTCGGGATCATCGTGCAGGAGACGGAGAGACTTAACAAGCTCACCAACACGATCCTTGAACTCAACAGCATGGACAGGGATAAGACTTCTCTCAACATGTCGCGCTTTGACATCAACGCTATGCTGAAGAGCACGGCAGCCGTGTTCGAGGGAAGCTGCAGAAAGAAAAAGATCAGCATCAATCTGGTGCTGACCGGGACCGAACTCTTTGTCCGGGGAGACAGGGAAAAAATTGAGCAGGTCGTCTACAACCTGCTCGATAACGCGATTAAATTCAGTGACAGAAGCTCTGAAGTCAAAATCGAAACAACCATCCAGAGGGGCAAATGCGCAGTCTCAGTCAAAGACGAGGGCTGCGGCATAGCCCGCGACGACCTGACCAAAATCTGGGATCGCTTCTATAAGAGCGACTCTTCCCGGGGCAGAGACCGTCAGGGGACAGGCCTCGGTCTCTCGATCGTCAAGGAAATTATCAGCGCTCACGGCCAGACTATTTCCGTCGTCAGCACGGAGAACGTTGGCACAGAGTTCATCTTTACGCTCGAGATGGCATAACAAAAGATCACCGTTCTTAATTAACAGTTCAGACAGGCTATAACGCAGTTCCGGAATCCGATGCAAACATCATCTTCATCGAAAAACGCAGGTCCTTCTCTGCGAACTTGCGAAGGCGACAAGCCAAGGTGCCTGATTCGTGCTCGCACGAAAGGAAGGCACTTTGGCGCCCGCCCGACATCGAGCGTGAAACGCGAGATGAAGGCGGCTTGCCGCCTATGTTGATCTCTCGGTCGGACCTGCAATGTTTTTCTCACGAAGATGGATGCCTGCACCGGAAACGGATCGCAGAATATGCCTGTCTGAACTATCGTACTTTATTCAGTTCTTCCGGCTGCGGCCGGTCCAGATAGCGGACGCTCTCACCGTTTATCACAGTTCTTGCGATGCCTGGCCTGAGTTCCCCGATCTCATCGCAGGTAAGACCCGCACTTTGGGCAGCCGTAATCAGTTCGTCTCCATGTCTTGTCACAACAAGATACGCGCCGTCCGAGAGCGCATAATAAGGATTGAGGTCGAACTTCTCCAGAATTTCGACTGTCTCCTGTCTGATCGGTATATCTCTGAGGTGTATTTCAAGTCCTGTCCCGAGTTCCTCCGCCATGCGCCATAGGGCAGATAATATCCCCTGCCCGCCGATCTCCTTAGCGTATGAACAGTACTCCGGAAGATATGCCGGGAGGTCCTCGGCGCACGCTAAATAGAACCTTACCGCCTCCTCTGCACGTCTCATGAAAAAATGAGGAAAGAACGTTTCAAGTTCCTCCCTCTTATTTTCGAGCAGCCATCCTGCCGCTCCCAGCGCAATCGTATTTACAACATAGATTTTCTCACTCATATGCGTCAATAACCACACTCGGCCAGAGCCTTCTCTACTTTTTCAATCTTCTGCGTGTAAGCAGCTGAAGCCACCTTGTCTCTCGCGCGCTCATCAGAAGATTTCAGGCCGACCACATATGTGCAGGGCTGCATGGGATAGTAGCTGGTATTCACCGTCTCCTGGTAGGTCTCTCCGCCCTGAGTCACAGTTTTAATCAGCTCCGCGTCGATTCCTTCCGATCCGCCGTTCGTGCAGTCGAAGTAACCGAGATATTTCTCATCGCTGGTATTAATAACGACCTCGACTTTTTCAGTATGAGTGACTTTCGACTCATAGGTCACTTCTCTGTCTTTTGGTCTGTACTCAGCGCCGTAGATGACGAAACGCAGATCTCCGTCGTCCGCTTCCCCGTAGATGTAAATGGGCACATCGAGATTATTGGTAAACTGAAGATCTTTTCCTCCGTCCTCGGAAATTGCGGCGTCCTTGGACTTTTCTATATAGCTGACCATCATAGAATGATTATGTCTCTCATCTACCTGAAGCTCAGCGTCAAGAAGAGCCAGATAAAGGGTCGTCGCGACCTGGCAGATACCGCCGCCGTAGGTATCGACGAGTGACCCCTCCGCGATCGACGGCGCAAGCGCATATCCGTTATCCGCGGTGAAGGGCACCACATGGTCAAGAAGGGAGAAGGAGTCGCCGGGCATTATGATCGTGCCGGATATAAGGCGCACGCCGTTCTCAATATTCTTGCTGCGCGCGTCTGAGCTGCCGCCGTAGTCAGTCCAGCCTCGCCCGAGAACATCTTTGACCTTGTCCAGTGAATCTGCCGGGACTCTCGGTTTCAGAGTCTTCGAAGAGAGCGTGATTTCCGGATCTCCGTTCTGCCAGCCGGAATTCAGGTATACATTCAGCTGGCTGAAGGAGCTGTCCTGATCGACCTCGATCCCGTTCGAGCCCGGAGTGACCGAGAGGGATCCGTCCGGATTTACGGATATTTTACTGCTCACGGGGCTTTTATACACCTCATCGGCGATCTCCTCAATAAAATATCTTACAGTATCTGAGTCATAGGATTTCTCGAGAAGGAATGTTCTCCCCTCCTCAGCCGTGTCTTTTCGAATCTTATATCTTTCAATTATGTTGCCGCTCTGGCCGAGCTTCAGGGCTTCCTCTGCCACATTCGTGTTGGTCCAGTGGAATCCGAGATCGGACATGGCGATTTCCCGCGTGTAATCCTCTCCGACATGGATCTTCAGCTTTGAGGAAGCCATCTCATTTATATGCTCCTCGACCGCTGCCTGAGCCTCCGCCCCTGTCATGCCCGAAACATCCACAGAGCCGATCGTCACGCCGTTCAGTATCGTGCGTTCCTTTGACTTTCCGGTGTCCTCGGATGGGGCTGAGATGCTGCTCTCATCATCCGGGACATCAGAGACTAAAGAGCTCTCAGTGGAACTGTCAAAATCAGATGCCATCGCAGGCATGACCAGACCGAGGATCATAGTCAGAGCCAGAATAACGGCTATGATTGCAACGACAATTCGCTGCCATTTTCTGTTCATCATATAGTTGTATCTCCGTATATTTCCGGATTCACTTTCTTCAAGTTCCGCCGGGTATTATTCGAGCGGATACTTGTCTGTGAGTTCTTTTACAATAGCCTTCGCGCTGTCAATATTGGCCTCGCTCTCCGCGACCATTGCGATTGCTTCCGCTACGCGGTCCATGTCCTCAGTGTTAAAGCCGCGGGTCGTGCAGGCAGGTGTGCCGAGGCGAACGCCGCTGGTAACGAACGGAGATCTCGGGTCGCGCGGGACTGTATTTTTATTTGCAGTGATATTAGCCAGGTCGAGACGCGCTTCAAGCTCTTTTCCAGTGAGCTCAGTTCCCCGAAGGTCGACAAGCATGAGGTGATTGTCCGTGCCTCCGCTCACGAGCTTAATACCGCGGTCCATGAGGCCTTTGGCCAGAGCCTGCGCATTGTCGATGACCCTGCCTGCATATTCCTTGTATTCGGGCTGCAGGTCCTCCTTGAGCATGACTGCCTTCGACGCGATCGAGTGCATCTGGGGACCGCCCTGTGTACCCGGGAAGATGCACTTGTTCAGCTTGTGAACCTTGGCAAATTCAGCGTCGGACAGGATCATTCCTCCGCGCGGTCCGCGAAGTGTCTTGTGGGTCGTTGTTGTGGTGACATGAGCGTACGGAATC
Organism: Lachnospiraceae bacterium; assembly: GCA_045112155.1. GTDB lineage: Bacteria > Bacillota > Clostridia > Lachnospirales > Lachnospiraceae > Chordicoccus. The sequence goes on along the minus strand of JBGUHN010000060.1, from coordinate 36,766 downwards.
GGGCTCGGATGATATCCGGTCGCTACGAGTCCTGCGATGTGGGCCATATCAACCATGAGATAAGCGCCGACCATATCCGCGATATCGCGCATTCTCTTGAAGTCGATTGTTCTGCAGTAAGCTGACGCGCCTGCAATGATCATCTTCGGGCGGCAGGATCTCGCGATGCGCTCGACCTCATCGTAATCGATAAAACCGTTCGCGTCGACTCCGTAGGGTACGGCTTTGAAATAGTCACCGGATACGTTGGCAGATGATCCGTGAGACAGATGTCCACCCTCATCGAGCTTCATTCCCATAAATGTATCGCCCGGCTGGAGCAGCGCGTAGAACACGGCGAAATTGGCCTGAGCGCCGGAATGCGGCTGGACGTTGGCATATGTACAGCCGAACAGTTTTTTCGCGCGGCTGATTGCCAGCTCTTCGATCTCATCGACAACTTCGCATCCGCCATAGTAGCGGTGAAGCGGGTATCCTTCAGCGTATTTATTGGTCAGCACCGAACCGAGCGCTGACATGACAGCTTTGCTTGCCCAGTTCTCGGACGCGATAAGCTCAATATGTGAATTCTGACGATCAAATTCCTTCTGAATAAGATCTGCGATTTTTGGATCAACTTTTTTTATGTCTTCGAGAGTATACAATTCTTTTCCTCCTGCGGTTAAGGTTATCTGAGCGATTAACTCCCTTATTATACATGAGTTGAATCGAAATGCCAAATCAAACACGCCAAACAGCGCAAGCTTTGGAGATTTGCAGATGTATTACCCGTTTTGCTTCGTATTTTTGGACATATTTGCAAATTTCGTGTACTCAGGCAGCCACACCAGCTTCACGGTTCCGATCGGACCGTTCCTCTGCTTGCCGATAATGATCTCGGCTATGCCCTTCTCCTCTGTATCTTTATTATAGTAGTCATCGCGGTAAATGAACATGACCATATCGGCATCCTGCTCGATGGCGCCGGACTCACGAAGGTCCGACATCATCGGCCTGTGATCCTCGCGCTGCTCGACCGCGCGGTTGAGCTGGGACAGCGCGACGATTGGAATGTTCAGCTCACGAGCCAGAGATTTCAGCGCGCGGGAAATGTCCGATATCTCCTGCTGGCGGTTGTCATTCCTGCCGCCGTTGCCCGCCATCAGCTGAAGATAGTCAATAAATATGATCTGAATATCGTGATCCAGCTTATACTTGCGGGCTCTGGAGCGGAACTCCTGCAGATTAATGCCCGGGGTATCATCGATGACCAGCTGCGAATTGCTGATTATGCCGGCACCCTCCACGAGTTTCGCCCACTCGTCGTCCTTGAGCTTGCCTGTTCTAAGGGACTGGGCATTGACGCGCGATTCAAGCGCGAAGAGACGGTTCATCAGCTGGTCCCGGCTCATCTCAAGAGAGAACAGAGCGCACGGAATATTTTTCCGGAAAGCCATGTACTCGGCAATGTTGAGCACGAAGGCTGTCTTTCCCATGGATGGTCTTGCCGCGATCAGAATAAAATCAGACGGCTGAAAGCCGGATGTCTTGTAATCCAGATCCAGAAATCCCGTCGGCAGACCGGTCACGGAACTCTTTAATCTGGACGCGTTCTCGATCTTCTCAAGCGTCTGCATGACTATATCCCTGATCGGCGTATACTCACTGGAAGACTTCTGCTGAAGTACATTAAAGACGTTCTTCTCCGTCTTCTCAAGTATCGTGCTGACCTCCTCATGACCAAGGAAACAGTCATTTTCAATATCCTGGGCGACGCGGATCAGGCGGCGCAGAGTTGCCTTCTCAGCCACTATATTGGCGTAATGACGGATATTGGCGGATGTCGGCACTGATGTGACGATCTCCGCGACAAAGGACATGTCAGCAAGTTCCGGCGGCACATCCTTCTCCCTGAGAGCATTCTGAAGCGTGATGACGTCAACAGGTTTATCCTTCTCGGCCAGTTCCTTCATAGCCTCGAAAATAATACCGTACTGCTGTTCGTAAAAATCCTCTTTGGTGAGGATCCCAAGTGCAGTCAGTACGGCTTCCCGATCCATAAGCATGGAGCCTATGACCGATTTCTCCGCCTCAAGCGAGTGAGGCGGAATGCGTTTAATGAGGGCTTCTTCCATCGGACCTCCCTTATCGTAACCGTTCAGATTTCCTTAACTATAACTTTCAGATTGGCTGTGACCTTGGGATGGACCTTTACGGGGACCTGTGTCTCACCGAGCTCGCGGAGCGGGCTCGCAAGCACCATCTTTTTCTTATCAATCTCGATTCCGAGCTGCTTTTTGGCCGCGTCGGCAATCTCCTTCGTTGAGACAGAGCCGAACGTCTTTCCGCCCGCGCCGACCTTGATGCCCACAGTGACGGACTTTGTCTCCAGATCCTTAGCGAACTCCTGAGCTTTTTTCAACTCTTCCGCTGCATTCTTCTCGTCAATTTTTCTCTTCTGCTCGAGATTTTTCATATTTCCTGCGGTCGCCTCGATGCCGAGCTTCTTCGGGAACAGCATATTCCGCGCATAGCCGTCGGAAACCTTGACAACATCACCCTTCTTGCCGAGGGATTTTACATCTTCCAATAATATGACTTTCATCAGATATCTCCTTCTTTCTGCATCTCGCTGATCGTACTCTTAAGGAGCGATACCGCCTCGGATACACTTGTATCCTGAAGCTGAGCTCCCGCTATGTTCAGATGTCCGCCGCCGCCGAGGCGCTCCATGATGAGCTGTACATTGACCTCGTCGATCGCGCGGGCGCTGATATAGACCTGATTATTATAGAATGTCAGGACAAATGAAGCTTTCACTCCGATAACGGACAGAAGCTCATTTGCTGTCTGAGCGCATACGACTGTCGGACTCTTCAGACCGCTGCTCGGACATATAGAGATCGCGTAGCACTGCTCATAAATCTCTGCACCGGCTATCGCCGTGGACTTAGCCCGGACATCCTCCATCGTGTCTCTGAGCATCTTTCTTATCCGGATGACATCTGCCCCGTTCCTTCTAAGGTAGGCTGCTGCCTCGAAGGTCCTGACACCCGTCCTCGTAAGGAAGTTGCTGGTATCGACCATAATACCGCCGTACATGGCATCCGCCTCGATCGGCCGGATCTTGAGCGCGTCATCAAAGTATTGAACAATCTCCGCTACCATCTCGCTTGCGCTCGAAGCGTAGGGTTCTATATAGGACAGGACCGCATTCTGAATCGTTTCCTTGCCCTGGCGATGATGGTCAAGAACGACAATCGCATTAGTGCGCCGCAGCAGATCCTCACATTCTGTATAACTCGGCTTATTGGTGTCGACGACGACAAGGACAGCTGCGGAGTTCACCATCTCGATCGCGTCGCGGGAGCTGATGAACATTTCCTCCCCGTAGACAGGGCTGTCCTTAAATGTGTCAACCATCATGGAAATCGCATCGGGCGGCTTGTCCATGACGATATATGCCGGCTTATTAAGGCTCTTGGCACACGCATATATGCCGACAGCGGCACCGAGAACATCCATATCCGGAATGTGGTGGCCCATGATAAAGACCGATGACTTTGCCGTGATGATTTCCTTGAGCGCGTGGGCTTTTACTCTTGCCTTGACCCGGGTATACTTCTCGACCGACTCTGTCTTGCCTCCGAAGTATCTCGTGTTATAGCCTTCCTTGACAACGACCTGATCACCGCCTCTTCCGAGGGCTATATCGATCGCGCTTCTTGCCTGCTCGGCATTCTGAATATAGTAATGGGAACCGTAACTGATACCCATAGAAATTGTCAGTGCCAGCTCATTGCCGACGTTGACCGTCTTGACGTCCTCAAGCAAGGAGAACTTACCTGCCTCCAGCGCGTCAAGCGAGCTTTTTCGAATAAGGAAGAAATACTTATCCTTTTCGGTCTTTCGAACGATACCGTCGACGTCTGCGAAATATTTGTTTATTTTTCTCTCGACAAGCGCGACGAGCAGCGATCTTCGCAGTTCCTCAACGCTCTCAAGCGCTTCCTCATAATTATCAATGCTGAGCAGACCGCAGCAGATCCGGTTGTTGTCGCGGTCCTCACGGATTGCGGCAAGCTCAGTCTCATCGAAGAGATACATGGCAATCATGGAGTTGCTGTCGCCGGTCTCCTCTGTATCCTCCCCGAACATATCTCCCGCATCCACAAGGGTCATGGCAGCGCGGTACTTGCGATCATCCTTTGACACAGTGACTTCGGTCTGCGCTTCCTTGCCGGGAAGATTGCTGTTCGTAATCTGAGGGAAAACTGCGGCCACGTTCTTGTGAAAGTTATTATTCTTTCCTGTCAGCGCGGCAAATTCATCGTTCATCCACAGAATGCCGCCCTTCATATCAAGAAGAGCATACGGGAGTATAAATTCCTTAAGCAGCTTATTCTGGATCTGTCCGTACTCCGCAGCCAGACGAATGAGTCCCGATGCACATCTTGTCTTTTCACGATTGTACATGAAGGCGGCACAGGCCATGTAGGCAGCACCTCCGAACACACACAAAAGAGCTGCGCCCCTGCCGATCGCAAAGCGGAAAATGATCGCCATGGCAAGCCAGTATGCTCCGAACCAAAGCGGCCATTGTATAAATTTTTTGATCCGCTCAATTACATTTTTTTCATCCATATTCACACCCGCATCATAAATCCGCGTCTAAGTCCAATTGAAAATGGGGGGCTGCCGCACGCGGCAACTCCCCATCATTATAACTTATTCAGTAATCCTTTGCAATGCAGGTCTCAGTCTCAATCCTGTACATACGGAAGGATTGCAAGGTGACGAGCACGCTTAACAGCCAGAGTGACGGCACGCTGATGCTTTGCACAGTTGCCTGTAATCCTTCTCGGAAGGATCTTGCCGCGCTCAGAGATATATCTCTTAAGCTTGTTTACGTCCTTGTAGCTGATCTCACTGTCCTTGCCGCAGAATACGCAGACTTTCTTTCTTCTGCGGAATCCGCTCTGCTTTCTTCTAAATCCGCCTTCACGGCCTTCGCTATTTCTCTGGTAAGCCATAGTATCTCCCTTCTATTACGCTCCGCCTATTAACTGAACGGAAGCTCTTCGTCTATGCCATCCGGTATATTCATGAAACCGTCGCCGGAGATATCCGGTGCAGAGACAGGGGCCGGAGCCGGTGTCTGTACCGGAGCCGGTGCTGCCTGCTGATACTGCGGTGCCTGATAAGCGCCCGCATTCTGCTGGCTTACCGACTTGCTCTCTGCAAATTCGATATTGTCGCAGACGATCTGCTGTCTGTAGACCATCTGGCCGTTGCGGTCCTGATAATTATTGTTCTGGATGGATCCGTTAATGACAACTTTTGTACCTTTTCTGAGGTACTTATCCATAAATTCCGCCTGACGGCCGAAGCATACGCAGTCAAAGAAATCTGCGTCCGGCTGTCCTTCTCTCTTGAATCTGCGGTCCACGGCGATTGAAAAACGTCCAACGCCCTGTCCCTGTGCCGAGAAGCGGGTCTCGGGGTCTCTTGTAAGACGACCCATAAGTACACAAATATTCATATAATCACCTCATTTTTCTGATGTCAGTTCAGGAAATGGGTTTTGTTCATTCTGCCGCTTCTTCCTCGGCTGCCGGTGCCTCTTCTTCTGCCGGAACTTCTTCTACCGGAGCTTCCTCTGCTTCCTCAGCTGCAGGTGCCTTCTCCGGAGCTACCTTGAATGTGTCATTCTCATCCTTGGCAAGAACAAGGTAACGAAGAACGTTATCCATAATTCTCATAACGGACTCGAGCTGTGCCGGAACCTGCGGTTCTGCATCAAAATTAATGAAGAAATAGTAAGCTTCTGTCTGCTTCTGGATCTCATAAGCGAGCTTGCGCTTTCCCCACTCTTCAACTTCGCCGATTGTGCCGCCGAAGCGCTCGATGTAATCCTTAGCTCTCTGAACAGTAGCAGCAATTGCTTCGCTGTCCAGCTTTGCGCTGACGACCAGTGCCAATTCATACTTATTCATGCTGTGTCTTTTCCTCCTTTTGGCCTTTGGCCTTCCGCTGTTTCACGGAAGACAAGGAACATTTATAAATTTTCACGGAAATAAACTATATCACAGGGTACCATATAAATCAAGCAGATTTTCTATTTTTTCGAGTGTTCTATGCAAGTTCAATGCGATCTTCGACAAGGTAACTTTTTTCTATATCTGAGACCATATGTAGCAGTAAAGCTGACATGTAATGTTAAGCAACAGTTCAGACTGGCTGTTCTTTCAGTACGATTCCGGCGCAAAGCATCCATCTTCGTGAGAAAAACATTGCAGGTCCGACCGAGAGATCAGAAGATGCGAATGCATCTTCTAAGCTCGCAGAGGCGGACCTGCGTTTTTCGATGAAGATGGTGTTTGCGCCGGACTTGAAGCTAAGTTGCAGCCCGTCTGAACTGTTATCATGTCCTCAGGTATAGCTTGTGGAGGAACTTGACAGCCTCGCCTCTGGTGCAGCTCTTCGTGTCACGGAAAGTCCCGTCAGAGAAGCCACCCGCCACTTTATTTTCATAGGCCCAGATCACAGCCGTGCGGAAAGCCGCGGTTATGGAGTCCTTAAATGGATTTTTAGTGGACTTAGGTTTCGGACAGCCTTTGTAGCGCCATATGAACATCATGATATGGCCGCGCGTACAGTCCTTATTGACCCCGAATGTACCGTCGTCGTAGCCCTTGGTGATTCCTTTCTGACTGCCCCACAATATCGCTTTATAATATGCGTGAGTCTTCGGTACGTCAGAGAAGGGACTCTTCGCCACATACTTCGGCTGCGGACACCCCGCGTAGCGCCAGAGGAACATCATAATATCGCCGCGCGTACAGATCCTGTTGATTCCGAAAGTACCGTCACTGTATCCTTTGGTGATTCCCCGTTCCACTGCCCACGTGATTGCGCTCGCGTACACGTGGTTGTAGGGAACATCGGGAAACGGTCCTTCCGGCTCAGGCTTCGGATTCCCGTACGCGTAGATGCAGGCATTGCCGCATTCATTCTTCAGGGAAATCACATTTCCCTGAGAAAGCGTCAGTGTGCCCGTCGCGCAGTCTACATATCGTTTACTGTTACTGTCGTAGACATAAGACTGACCCGAAGCGCAGGAAGTCCTGCGCCGCCCGTTTTCCGGTGTCGGTCCTTCGAATGTAGCTATAAGGGTTCCGCTGCTGCTCTCCCGGAGGCTCACTACCACAGAGAATTTGTCTCCGGCGGCGACTTCTATACTATTTTTCAGGTAGATTTTGAAGAAGCCCATGCCCTCAGTCGTTCCGCTCTGCTGTACCATGGTCCTTCCGCTCTGAGGATTTGTGTTGTCGGCAAGCTCCGTCAAGACGTAAATCTGATACTTACTTGCTGCCGTAGTGTATATGCCGACGCAGTCGATGATCTCATCGTGTTCCGCTTCGAACACATTTGCAGAATACGAAACACCTGTGAGCTTATTCATATAACCTGTGCCCGAATAGGAAAAGGCGTCCTTATCGCGCAGCGTTCCAATCGCTTCGTGCTCGGGCACGTACACAGTCGCGCTGCCTAAAGAGGCGTCATAATAGGAGACCCAGTTGTAACCGTTCTCCGTTCTGGAGCTTGCACTTCCCCATGAATTCTGGACATAGAAAGCCCCCGGTGTAACGCCGTCCGCTACGACCTTGCTGTCATCCCATCCAATCACCGTGAGGGAATGATCCGGCTGAGGTTTGGCCGTCTCTGACCAGTCCGTATAAAAACCGTGCGTCTTCAGATTTAAACTGCTGTAGCCCGAATAGCAGGTAATGGCACATGACCCGTATTGCATGACTGCAGCTTTCACTGATGTATTAATGGCTTGCCATGTGCTCCCCTTCCAAAGATCCTTAGTTTTTAAATCCGACCAGCTGCCGAGGAAAATAACTTTTTCTATGTGCGAAATATCATTTTCGATGTCAAGCGGTGTCATACCCGCATTCGTGGGAAAGTCATCCTCATCACCGAAACCTATGTGATTAGCCACTGCCGCGGCCGCCATAAGGGGACTTCCCGGAGTGCCCGCCCAGTTGCCGCTTACAGGTACTCCCGTGTCACCGCCCGTCTGGTTAAAATATCCGTACAGAATCTGTCTTTCTGAGTAATCAAGTTCGTCTGCCTTGCCTGCGGCAATCATACTCATCTCCGCCGAGGTCGTCATCGAGTGTACCCAGCATGCATCGCCATTCTGGGTCCTGATTCCTGATCTTGCGCTATTATAATAGGACGATGGGAGCGACCCCGCGCCTACGATTTCCTCGGTAAATTCATTCAGATCGCTCTTCCGGCTTTCGCTGCGAGATGTATTCCATGAAATCGGGACAATACCGCCGGACGCATGCTCATAATCCTCATAGAACAAAGTCTCAAGTTGTATCGGGCATTCTCCCTCATCATCCTGCGCAGGCAAGACTCCGATCCCGGACATATTGATCTCCGGAAGATTTCCGACCTCGTCCGCGTCAGTGACTTCATCCGCCAAAGCCTCATCTGCAGGAGCTTCATCCACCCAAGCTTCATCTGAATGGATTTCACTCTCCAAAGCCTCATCTGTCTGGATTTCATTTGCCCGGACCTCATCTGCAGGGACTTCATCCTCCGGAAGCTCATCTGCCGAAACTTCATCATAGTCTAACGGATCCTCAGCACCGTATACCTGCTCCGTCAATATGATTTCTCCCGGGACAGTTGCTGCGAGAATCCCTGCCAGCAGGCAGGCAATCGTTTTTCTTATAAACCTTTTATGCAAATCTACCTTCCTTCATATTCATGTCTCGCGCTGAGATATGATCAGCAGCCGCTGACAAATTTATGTTTCTTTGATATCGTCGAGCGGCTGCTGCCTGTCTTACTGTTTTCTTATACGTGTATCTGGGAGAATACTTCCCCGATCGGCTCCCGGATCACAAGGTCCGCCATCGTGTCCCTGGTCGTTGCCGACTTGTTGACTAGGACGAGCTTGTCTCCCTTAAAGTAATCGATAAGTCCCGCTGCCGGGTAGACGACCAATGACGTACCTCCAATGATAAGGCAGTCGGCCTTGGCGATTGCCCTTACCGCGCCGCTTATAACGTCGTTGTCAAGCCCCTCTTCATAGAGGACAACATCCGGTTTGATAAGCCCGCCGCAGTCATCACATGTCGGTATGCCAAGACTCTTTTTAATGAATTCCGGACCGTAGAACTTTCTGCAACGCATGCAGTAATTCCGGTGGATTGAACCGTGCAGCTCATATACTGTCTTGCTTCCCGCCTTCTGGTGAAGTCCGTCGATGTTCTGCGTGACGACAGCCAGGAGCTTTCCCGCAGCCTCGAGTTCCGCAAGCTTTTTGTGGGCCGCGTTCGGCTCCACATCGAGGATCAGCATCTTGTCCTTATAGAAGCGATAAAACTCTTTTGGGTCGTGGACAAAAAACGAGTGGCTGATGATCTGCTCCGGCGGATACTTGTACTGCAGATTATAGAGTCCGTCCTGAGAACGGAAATCCGGAATTCCGCTCTCCGTCGAGACGCCTGCCCCGCCAAAGAATACGATCTTCTTGTGAGTGTCGATAATCTTCTGAAGTTCATCTACTTCGCGGCTCATAGTTTCACCTTCCTTCTCATTTATCACATTCAATGTGCCTTAACCGGCACAATCCACACGGTTCAAATTGTTTTTCCGAATTCACAGCCCTCATTCAGTGTAAGGAGATTTTTCTCACGAGGCGGTTTTGACGGCCTTGACCGGTTTTGTGCTCGATACGCACTTTCCGATAACGACACACCTTACCGAGCTGTCCGACGTGCAGGTCGACAGTGTGACAGTAAAATCGTTCTCAGTCAGCGGTACACTGTTGCTCACTTCTGAAGCTGCCTGAAGTCTCTTCTCCCACTCGAGAAATTCCTTTCCTCTCGCTGTGAAAATATTATACACCTCCGAGTCGACAGCTGTCTGAAAAGCCGCATAAATATGATAGCGGTAATTGCCCTGCGGAGTCAGGATCCAAAAGTATGGGGCAGAGTCGTATTTTTCCTGCCCCCGAAGGTACTTAAGCATACCGAACATACTGCCGCTCTTCATGTTATGTCCGTACACAATCGTGTTTGGGTCAGTAAAATCGCCGGAATTCAGGCACTCCTCAAAAATCGAACCCGCATAGAGGTATTCTCTGCGGAATGTCTTATGGAGATAGTACTCGTTGTCTGTCGTATGGCAGATCGGATAATTAATATTGTTCTGAGCATCGACATAGAGCCAGCCCACAATGTCGGGGTTAATGGCTTTCAGATTCTCCCAGTCGACCTCGACCGGAGGCTCCGCATCCTCGATGATGTCGACTACCTGACCTTCCTCCGATTTTACCGGCTGTGGCGTGGGCGTTGGAGTCGGGGTACTGTCCGGCTCTTTTTTCCCGACAGGTTTAGTGAATTCATCCGCCAGTCCATCATACTCGGCATCGGCGGCAGCATAGCCGTGATAAATTATGTAGAGCTGATAGGCGGAATACAGGAACACACAGAGTGCTGCCACGAACAGGATTGCTCGAATTATCCCCATCCCGCCTCTTCTCTTTTTCTTCTTTTTTTTCATATACTTTGTCTTCTTATTCAGCCGTATTATGTGCCATGCACTCCGGTCGGCAGAGCATCAATATATTATGACCGCGTTGCCGATCTCTATAGCGTTGTAAATAGCCGCCATGTTCTGCGACGGAATATTGACACATCCATGGGAACCGTCGTACAGATAAATATCTCCGCCAAATGAGCCTCTCCACGGCGCGTCATGCAGGCCTCGGCCACCATCGAACGGAGCCCAGTAGTCGACCGGAGACGCATATCCCTGAACATCCAGTCTGCCCAGCGTAGCATGCTCTTTCTTGGCATCGATCGCATAGATGCCTCTTCTCGTCTCCCGCTCCGATGTCGGAAGTCCGGTAACGACATCCGTGTCCATGACAAGCTCATAATTGTGGTAGCACCAGAGATGCTGCTCCGAGATACTGACCTCGACATAAGTCCCGGTGATGTCTCCGTTGTCCCAGCCCATAGCTTTATAGAGGAAGGTAGGCGTTCTCTCACCGGCTGCCTGTGTCGTCACGGCATCCTGAACATCAGCGATAGTAACATCCTTGTTAATGACCCATCCATAGTCTCCGCCGTCCGGCAGAGTGATGACTTCACCGGAATGTGTCGTGAACTCGCGGGCCAGTCCGAATGTATCATATTTCTGCCCCCAACCGTATACGAGTTTTCTCGCGTAATCGTCCGAGAGTGTGACATGATTGCCATCGTCCGTGATATAGGGTCTGAGAGTGTCCGCATTGACATACTCTGTGTTCTCGCCGAACACATAGTACACATTGACGGCGAGTATCGCGTTGTACTCATTCATGCGGGTGTTCAGGTTCTCATCGTCGCTGCGCCTCGATGGATGCAGATAGCAGTCATCCTTCACCACATCAATTTCCGTCTCGCCAGAGTCCAGAGCATCAAAAACCATGGTTCTGAATTTCTCCTCATCCAACTGGTTGCCTTCGACTTCCGGTTGAATGGAAAAGGATGTCCCGTTATCGACGAGCTGGGCATCGACCGGAGCCGTAATATTCTCCGGGTTCAGGCAGGAAAGGCCGTTTACGACCTGCTCAGCCTTCTCGCGGTCGTATGTCGTTCCGGTGCTGACCTCGTAAGATTTTGTGCCGAGAAGTCTTAGGAACCAGAACTTTGTATCCTGCTCTTTCAGGATCTTATCGACAGCCCCGTCATCGACATAGGCCAGAGCGATATCCTCAGACGTGATCGTCTCCGTCACATCGTTCAGCTCTTTGATGTCGAGATGGTAGGTCACAATTTCATTTGCAATATCCTGCTTGACCTGGGCGGGTTCAAGAACAGACACATCACGCTCGTTGATAATCGTGCCCGGGAAAAATCTCTTCGAAAAATAGTCTGCGTAGTAGAAGTAAGCTGCGGCGATTGCGATAATTGCGCAGCAGAGCAGGGAACCGACAAAGATAAGCGCTCCGATTCCCGGCTTCTTTTTATGTTTTGTCTCCTCCTCAGGCGTCGTGGGCACAGGCGGAGGTAGTACATAGCCGGTGCCTCCCTGAGGCGGCGCAGCTGCCGGCGGGGCAGCTTCCCCCTCCCGGCCGGCTTCTGCCGGCTCAGCATTCTCACCCGGCTCAGTGTTCTCACCCGGCTCAGCATTCTCACCCGACTCGGTGTTCTCACCCGGCTCAGTGTTCTCACCCGACTCAGTGTTCTCACCCGACTCAGTGTTCTCCGCCGGTTCTTTCTTCTCCATCGATTCAGCGTTCTCTGAATGCTGATTTTCACCGACTTGTTCATCATCGGCATGCACCGCCGGTGTGCCTTCCACAGACTCCACCGCCACAGTGTCCTCTGCCGGCTCAGCACTCTCTGTCGGACCACTCTCCGACACCGGTACATCGCCGCTTTCAGCCTGTTCGGTTCCCGCAGCCACATCGGCCTCCGCCGGTTCTGCAGGCATTGAGACCGCATCGCTTCCCGTCTGTATGGTCTCCGAATCCGTTTCAACGGCAGTCTCTGCAGTCTCGATTTCATCGCCATTTGCAGCAGATTTGCCGTTCAGCTCCTCCGCCCGGGCTTCCATCATCTCGCGCCTTGATAGTCGCACTTCTTTCTCTGCGAGAAATCTATCAAGGTCTTCAAGGAAAATGTCGGATATATCCATTTTCATGAGTTCTTCATCCGACATTTTTGAGAAATCTATGCCGCCCGTCCCCGGAGGATCTCCGCCCGTATTCAGAATGTTATCCTTCATATTATCGTTCATAATTAACTCCCTTTATATCTCCATATAGCTTCATTCGGAAGACATCTGTCTTTATCATCCCCTCAAGACAATGCATGTAAATCGCGATCTTTTTTATAGCAATAGGGCTGCCGCGTAATGCGCGGCACCCCTAAGAGTTTATCTATGGAGCAGCTTTTCAAGCGTAGCCAGCTTGACACTGACCACAAATACTTCACATGCTTTTTCAAGTTCCGCCTCTGTCGGATAGGAAGGAGCGATACGGATATTGGTATCTCTCGGATCCTTTCCGTAAGGATAGGTAGCGCCGGCGCTTGTCATCACGACACCAGCATCCTTCGCTTTTTTTACAATCGATTTGGCACACCCCTCCAGTGAGTCAAAGCCGATGAAATAGCCGCCATTCGGCCTTGTCCAGGACGCGATTTTCAGCGGTCCGAGTTCCCTCTCGAGCGTATTCTCGACAAGCTCAAATTTCGGACGCAGAATCTCCGCATGTTTTGACATATGGTCGCGCATGTTCGCGACATTGCCGAAGAACCTGACATGGCGCAGCTGATTCAGCTTATCGTGACCGATGGTCTGAATCTTCATATACTTCTTAATGTCTTCCAGATTCCTATGGGAAGCAGCCAGCGCCGCGAGACCCGAACCCGGGAAAGATACTTTAGATGTAGAGATAAACTTATATACTATATCCGGTCTGCCCGCCTTGCGGCACTCCCTCAGAATCTCGAGCAGGTAGTCCCGCCTTTCAGGTTCCTCATAAAGGTGATGGATAGAATAGGCATTATCCCAGTAAATTCTGAAATCCATAGCGGCAGGCATCAGGTGGGCAAATCTCTTCACCGTCTCCTCGGAATAAGTATATCCCTGAGGATTCGAGTATTTCGGCACGCACCAAATGCCCTTAACAGACGGATCGTTATTGACATATTCCTCGACCATATCCATGTCAGGACCGTTCTCCGACATCGGGACATTGATCATCTTGATACCAAAGAATTCCGTAATCTTGAAATGCCTGTCATAGCCCGGTACCGGACACAGCCACTTGACCTCGTCCAGTTTGCACCAGGGAGTTCCTCCGCACACACCGTGTGTGTAGGAACGTGAAATCGAGTCAAACATGACATTAAGTGAAGAGTTTCCGAAAATAATCATGTCATCCGGACCCACCTCAGACATCTCTCCCATAAGTCTCTTGGCCTCCGGAATACCTGTCAGGACGCCATAATTGCGGCAGTCGGTGCCTGTCTCGTCATTAAAATATATATTGGAATGCAGAACATCAAGCATCGGTCTGGACAACTCCAGCTGAGCCTTTGAAGGCTTTCCGCGGGACATGTCCAGTTTGAGTCCCATTGCCTGTATCTCTTTGTACTGCTTTTCTACTTTCCTTTTTTCTTCTGCCAGTTCGGCAAATGTCATTTCCAGATAAGGTTTCATAATAACTCCTCCTTGGCCGCCTGCGGCGGTCCAAAACCGATCGGTCTCTACTTCCCCATGATTGCAATTATTATACGTAATGGCTCTTTTGGTGTCAACTGTGGGAAATATCGTCCTCGCGCCAACAGTTCAGAACATGACGCGTCCCGCGCAGCCGCACGGAAGAATGAGATCAGTATCCCGAATCGGAAGGCCTACCTCCCCGGACTCAACGCTCGCCGGATGCGACGCTGCAAGGGATGTCTTCAGCATATGGGTCAGCACCCCGGCCTGAAGCCCCGTCGTATATGAGTTCAGCAGGAAGAAAAGCGGCTTTTCGGACAATATCTGCTGAGTGAGCAGGAGCAGTGGATAAATCGTATCCTCTATTTTCCATATTTCACCCTTGGGTCCCCTCCCGTAAGAGGGCGGATCCATTATGACGGCATCGTATGTATTTCGGCGACGGATTTCTCTCTGGACGAACTTTGTGCAGTCATCGACCAACCAGCGAACAGGTCGGTCAGACAGCCCTGACGATTCCGCGTTCTCCCTCGCCCATGTGACCATTCCCTTTGAAGCATCCACATGTGTCACTGAAGCTCCCGCCGCAAGCGCAGCACAGGTAGCGCCGCCTGTGTAGGCAAAAAGGTTAAGCACCTTGATCGGTCTGCCTGCTTCACGGATCAACTTTCCGAACCAGTCCCAGTTCGCTGCCTGTTCGGGGAAGAGGCCGGTGTGCTTAAAGCTGAACGGCTTCAAGTTGAAGCGAAGGTCACCGTAAGATATCTGCCATGTCTCCGGCAGATCAAAAAACTCCCAGTTCCCGCCTCCCTTGCTGCTGCGGTGATAATGACCGTTCGGGTGCTTCCATCCTTCATGGGCTTCCTCAGTCTGCCAGATGACCTGAGGATCCGGCCGGATCAGTAGATATTTTCCCCATCTCTCCAGCTTCTCTCCGCTTCTCGTATCCAAAACTTCGTAATCTTTCCAATTTTCAGCGATCCACATAGTATTCTCCGTCTGTTTTTTCTCTATTTAAGTCTTGTTTCCCACTTGTCGATAACCGGCCAGTCAAAATCGAAAATGATTTTTCCTATGAGACTGCTCCGGAAACTGCTCGCAGTAAGTATAATTCTCTTATTTTATTGGTTATGATACTATACTTTAACAGAAACGTAAACAAACGTAAATATAAGTAGAATTGACGTAATGATTCGAAGATGTTAAAATCATCGCTATACTGTATTCGTAAAGCCACCTTCTGTATACAAAAGAAGGTCAGAAATTCAAAACGCAAAGGAATAAAGTTATGACAAAACTGTTTAAAACCGGCACTGTGATTCTCCTTAGCGGAATCCTGCTTCTCAGTGCCTGCGGCGCCAAGGACGCCAATCAACCGAAACCGGATTCAGTCATCGCGTCTGTCCCGACTGCGACACCGGCACTGACTCCCACCCCTACTCCTATTCCGGCAGTTCTGGAGTCTGATCCGGACTCAATTCCGGAATGGGTCCTGAACAGTGATCCCGATGATGAAGAAGAAGATGAATCCGACGACTGGGTACAGGACGACGGAGACGCTGTGGACTACGAAGATCAGACAGACAGCGTAGAGTATTACGAAGTCGGTATCGTCGAGGATGACGAGAACACTGATCAGGGCGCTGAAGGCAACAAGGCGGTCGCCCTTGAAATCGCGGATGTCTACAGTGAACCCGGCGGAGATACGGACACGATCATCGGAACTATCGACGCCGATGAGCGGGTCACGATTCAGGGAAATGTGGACGGCTGGTTCGTCATTAATTATAACGGTCAGCGTGCATATGTAGATTCCGAACTGTTCGGATAATAAGACAAGTATGATAACTGCCCCGCCCGGGAGCTCATATCCGATTAGGGTATGCCCTCCCGGACAGGGTAGTTTTTTAGGTCCGATTATAGTTACTTTTCCGCTCATTTCTGGTATTATTAACGCATAAGAGAAGGAGGTAAAAGCACATATGACAAATGATTATAACGACGCCAGACGACAGGGCGAGCGTGCCAGACGCTGGGCAACTGTATCCGGCCGCAACCCCTATCTTACATCAATGGAAGAGTTTGTCTCTTCCTCCGATATCGCCGCTGAACAGGATCTCGGTATTCACGAAATTCCCCTGTATCTGTATGCGGGTACACGGACACGCGGCAGACAGAATGCATTTGCTGAAAACTTCATGCCGCTTCTGGATGAGGGCTCTGAATTCGCAAAAAAATGGTCTGACCTCTACGAATCACAGCTTGAAGAGGGTATCAGAGAGCCGGTCAAAGCTTATGAGTACATGGGGCGCTTCTATGTCGAGGAAGGCAATAAAAGAGTCTCTGTCATGAAATATGTCGGTGCCTACTCAATCCCGACCCACGTGATCCGCTGCCTTCCTAAAAAGACAAATGACCGCGACGTCCAGATCTACTACGAGTATCTTCCTTTCTACGAAGTGACCGGCATCTTCGGTTTCACGTTCACCCGCGAAGGCTGTTTCGAGAAACTTGCCGCACTGCTCGGACGCGACCTTGTCAAACCGTGGCCGGAAACGCTGGTTAAAGACTTCAAGGACACTGCCGAAAAGTTCGCGTCTGTCTTCTATCAGAAAGGCGGCTCACGGACCGGGCTCAGAGCAGAAGATGCTCTGCTCATCTCACTCGGGATCTATCCTCTTGAGACCCTGCGGGATGCAGAAAACGACAGCCTCGGCCGGCACATGGACCGCATATGGAAAGAATTCCTCACAGAGTCCGAACCGGAAAATCTGAAGCTCATCGACAACCCGTGGCAGGTCGATAAAAAAGCAGGCGCGCTGCATGATGCCAAGATTATGAAGATGCTCAATGTCATGCCTGTCTACACCGCTTCACGCCCGCTCAAAGCCGCTTTTCTTTATGCCAATGACGAAGCCTCCTCCAGCTGGACCTACGGGCATGAGCTTGGCCGAAATGAGCTCCACCGCATTTACGGAGATCTGATCGATACAATCAAAATCGAGAACTGCAATGATGAGGCTTCCACCCTGAGAGGTATAAACACGGCGATAGATGACGACGATGATGTCATTTTCACCACGTCCCCGTTCATGATGCCCGCTGCCCTGAAAGTAGCCATCGATAATCCGAGTATCAAGTTCCTCAACTGCTCGACGGGGCTCACAGTCAACGCGGTTCGCTCCTACGAAGCCAGGACCTATGAGGCCAAATTCCTGATGGGCGCTCTTGCAGCCATCGCAGCTCCCAACCACAGGATCGGTTACTGTGCCGGTGCCCCGATCTATGGAACATTGGCGGAGATCAACGCATTTGCGATCGGAGCTTCGATGATCGATCCCGAAGCCCGTATCACGCTGGTCTGGACGGGCAGAAAAAACTATGACTGGGAAGCAGATCTTACGTCCCAGGGCATTTCCGTCATCTCCGGCAAGGAATTTATCACGCCGAGAGATGAGAAGCGTCGCCATGGTCTCTACCGCATCCTTGCGGACGGCAGCGCAGAGAACCTGGCAGCACCGATGCAGAACTGGGGACGCTACTATGCTCTGATCATTGAGAGCATCCTGACCGGAGCCTGGGAATCAAAATCCCTGACGGATAAAAGTCATTCCCTGAACTACTGGTATGGCATTTCATCCGGGGTCATCGACGTGATCTATTCGAAAAAGCTTTCCTATAATACACTGAAACTGCTCGAACTTCTCAAAGACGGACTCGTCAAGGGAACCATCAGCCCGTTCGACGGAGAGCTTAAAAGCCGCGAGGGCATTGTGAAGAGAGCAGGGTCCGACCGCCTAACATATGAAGAAATTCTTTCAATCAACTGGCTGAATGAAAACGTCGACGGTGAGATTCCCCCGGCATGGGAAATGAATGACAGCGCCAAAAAGTCCTTATCCGTCGCTGGCGTCAAAAAATAAGGAGTTAGTATGAAAATACTTACGATTGCGGATGAGGAATCAAAAAGTCTGTGGGACTATTATGATCCGGAACGTCTCCGCGGAGTAGACCTTATTCTATCCGCCGGAGACCTCTCCTCAGCTTATCTGGAATTTCTGGTCACACTGACCAACTGTCCCCTCCTTTATGTCCGCGGGAACCATGACAACAGATATGAAACAGAGCCGCCCGGGGGCTGCATTTGCATCGAAGATACGATTTACAACTACAAAGGGCTCCGCATACTGGGGCTCGGAGGCTGTATGCGGTATAACACCGGGAGCAATCAGTACACGGAAAACGATATGAAGCGACGTGTCCGAATGGCCGAGATAAGGGCTGTACTGATGAATGGATTCGACATTCTGCTGACCCATGCACCGGCACGCGGATACGGGGATATGGATGATCTTCCCCACATGGGATTTGAGTGTTTCAATCCTCTGCTTGAGAAGTGGAAGCCCCGGTATTTTATCCATGGACACGTGCATAAATCGTATGGACACTTTAATCCCATAATGACTCACAGCTGCGGTACAACAATTGTCAACAGCTTTGATCATCAGATCATCGATTTCCCCGAGAGCGATTTTCCCGCCAGAGGACAGACCGGTTCTCCTCTCTACGACCTCTACATAAGCCTGCAGGAGAGAAGACGCATATAAATACCATTAATCCAGTGAGGTTCGACCATTGAAAACTCTTAACAACATACTGCGAAGCATCATATATATCCTTGGCGGGGGGGCGCTCCTGTTCATTACATATCTGAATATGACAGGCACGGCTTTCATGCCTCTGACAGAAGCGGAACTCGTCTCATTTGAGACAGATAATGTCCTGTTCTACCTCGTCCTCATGACAGTCCTCGCGTGCATCATCGCTTTCGGTTTCTTTTCCTTCAGGAATCCCCACGGTTTTTTCCCGAAAAGCGGTGTGCTGCTGTTTTTTATCATTGGTGCTGCCCTATATCTCGGATTCGGTCTTTATCTGATTTTTCGGATCCCCACAGACCTGCGGGCGGACGCGTATGCCATCTATACTGCCGCCGAAGAAATAAAGAACGGAAATTATTCCTCGCTCATACTTGATACCGCAACTGCCGAAGGGACCTACGCAAGCGGCTATCTGGCTGCATATCCTCACCAGATCGGGATTACACTCATTCTGAGCTTTCTTTTGAGGTTCCTGCCGGGTCTTCGCTATATCTATATTCTGAATCTGATATTGATTCTCATCAATAATCTTCTGATGCTCAATATTGCGGACGCGCTGTTCCATAATGATCAAATCAATTTTATGACAGTGTTGCTCACGTTTATCATGCTCCCTCACTTTTTCCTCAGCATCTTCTGCTATGGCATTATTCCCGGACTTACGGCGCTGCTCGTTTCTTTCCTGGCTCTCATAAAATTTGAGGAGACCGGAAATGTTTTCTACGCTGTCTGCGCGGTGATTTTCGGAGCTTTTGCCGTCGTCCTGAGGAGCAATTACATGATCGGTGTCATTGCGGAAACAATTCTTTTGCTCCTTATGTTCCTTCGTTCATTTGAAAATGACCGCAGAAAAATCGTCGGCAGAATCCGATATATTGCGGCGGCTGTCCTTCTCATTGCTGCCATGATCATCCCGAACATGGCCCTCAAAATCGGCATCGGAAACATCAGCGGCCATAATGTCACAGACAGCATTCCGAGATCAGCCTGGATGGCAATGGGCCTTTCTGAGGGAACCAGGGCGGAAGGCTGGTACAACGGATATAACTATAATACCTTCCGGGAAAACAGTTACGATCAGAAAGCCACCGACGAAGCGGCCCGCGCCCTGATCGGAGAGCGCTTTCAGGCTTTCCGAAGCGACCGCGACTACGCATACACTTTCTTTATGAGAAAACTTGCTTCCACCTGGTCAGAGCCCACATTCCAGTCCGTCTGGGTCGGACCTCAGGAGGCCTCAGCAGATAAAATCGGCGGCTTCCTTTTCAAAAATCTCTACTCAGGGGGAGGTGCTTACGACATCACCTGTGTGATATGCAGTATTGTTTATCTTGTGGTGTTGGCAGGCTGTGTCCTTTTCCTGGCCAGAAACCTGATTCGCCGGGTACAGATGCTAACAGACAGATACAGTCACCGTGATACCGCCACAGTCTCTGCAGCGTTCCCGATCCTTTTTCTGCTGGGCGTGTTCCTCTTCCACCTCATGTGGGAGACCAAGAGCCTCTACGTTTTTTCCAGCGTATATATGTTGCTGCCGCTGGCTGCGGCAGGTCTCTCCTTTACGGAGAAATAGTCTGCTAAACTTCCCACAGCCAAGTCTATAGAACGCCGCCTCATAAAAATGTGCTCAGGGACGCTCCCGCGAGGGCGCAAAGCGAAGAACGCAGGGATTCGGTTTGGAATTATGTCAGTTAGCGCTGACCCAAATCCTGCGCCATGTCTCGCGAGCGAGACTTGAAAAAACAAAAAGCTCCTCAGGAGTCCGTTAATCTGCGGCATCCCTGAGGAGCTATCATTTTTTTGTTTATTGTGTTTAGAGGTAAGTAACCGTTCAGACAGACTGCTCATGAAGTTCGTTTCCGGTGCAGGCATCCATCTTCGTGAGAAAAACATTGCAGGTCCGACCGAGAGATCGCAAAATGCATAGCATTTTGCAAGCTCACAGGGAAGGACCTGCGTTTTTCGATGAAGATGGTGCCTGCACCGATTTTGTACTTCGATACAGTCTGTCTGAACCGTTACGTAGAATCGTTACGTAGAATCACTCGCATATTTTAGCGCGGTCGCCGAAGAAAAGGATCGCTGTCATGCCCGGGCCGGTATGCGCGCCGATAATAGGAGAGAGATACATCTCTGTATAGTTGACAGACGGGTCGTGGCGCTTCAGCATTTCTTCGAGGATCGCTGGCCGTTCCCCTGCATCCGCGTGAACAATGTAGGCGTTCTTTCCGTATCTGGTGTCCCGGCTGTCCAGATATCTCGTCATCAGTTCTCTGAGGGCCAGCTTCTCACCGCGTTTCTTGGCTACAGTGATGAGCTTCCCTTCCTGGTCAATGACCAGGATCGGCTTAATATTCATGACAGTGCCGACAACAGCGGTAGCAGCGGAAATGCGTCCTCCGCGCTTCAGGTACATGAGGTCCTCCACCATAAAGATATGGCAGACTTTGTGGCTCATTTCCTCGAGATTGGCTGCATTTGCAGCAGCGCTCATTCCGTTCTTTTTATTTTTAACTGCCAGCTCCGCAAGCAGTCCCATCCCGCCTGTTGCAGACAAGGTATCGACCGGAAATATTTTTGCGTCCGGGTATTTTTCATCCATATCCATCTTGGCGATCCGCACACTGTCGAAAGTCTTTGTCAGTCCGCTCGACAGTGACAGATAGATAACAGATTCACCTTGCGCAAGATGCTTCTCAAAGACATCTATATACTGCTGCGGAGTAATCTGGCTTGTGTGTGTGAGATCACCTGCACGCTGTCCATCGTAAAATTTCTTCAGGAGATCCTCGTCTTCCATACCGCGGCAAACACGCTCATCCTCTCCGAGCGTGTAAGTCATAGGTACAAAAAACAGTTCATTGTCCCTGAGGAACTCCTTGCTCACATCGGCGGATGTGTCAGTGTAAATGACATACTTCTCCATAGCTATCTCCTTTTCATCCGTTGGTGTGTTTTTTCACCTTATTTCAGGAATCCGTTGACGATCTGTTCCTCTGCTTCCTTTTCGGTAAGCCCCAGTGTCATCAGTTTCATAAGCTGTTCACCGGCGATTTTTCCGATGGCAGCTTCATGGATCAGGCTTGCGTCGATATTATTGGCTGTAAGAGACGGACATGCCGTGACCCTGCCGTTCTCCATAATAATCGAATCGCACTCGGAATGGCCGGCACATGGCGCATTTCCGTTGAGGCGGCTGTCAAAGAACTGTGTGCTGTTCTCACGGGCAACACTGCGGCTGACTACATTGGCCGAGCAGCCCTCCCCGTTGAGATCGACATTAAAATAGGTTTTCGCGTTCTGTACGCCGTTCGTAAGTATCTTCTCTCTGACCTCAAGTTTCGCTCCGGCTTTGAGATCGCCCTCTGTCCGCCGGTCAGTATCATCGATGCCCGCGATCTGTGTTGTCTCCATCTCCATGGAAGCGCCTTCATCAAGGTGCACGATCGTGGTCGGGTTCATGACGTTCTTGCTTCCGTCCCCCTCACCATAATGCTTCTCCACATAGCGGATATGGGAGTTCTTTCCGAGCCAGAATGTGTGAATACCGTCGTGCTGGGACAGCTCGCCGCCGCAGTTGTGGATGCCGCAGCCCGCAATAATTACGACGTCCGCGTTCTCGCCGATGTAGAAATCGTTATACACAAGGTCCGTGAGGCCGGTCTGGGAAATAATGACCGGGATGTGGACACTCTCTTTTTTGGTTCCTGGGGCTATGATTATATCGATGCCCGGCTTGTCCTGCTTGGTGACAATATCGATGTTCGCGGTGGTATTGCGTCCTGCTGCCTTGCCGTTCTCGCGTATATTGTACGCTCCGACCGGGAGTGCGTCGAGGTCAGCGACCTCCTTAAGTAAGTTCATGCGTATCTCGTCCATCTTGCCCTCCTCACGACATTGCTTTCTGCGTCAGTATATCACAGACAGTGTTCCCGGTATCGGCGCTCTTTAAGAGCCCCGGAAGGATTTCTTCACGGCTGCCGACTCTGTCCACCTTGCCTTCCCTGATGACAACAATCTTGTCGGCAATGTTAAGAATCCTCTCCTGGTGGCTGATGATCAGAATATTTCCCCTGGTCTCCTCATACATTTTCTCAAAGACTCTGATCAGATTCTGGAAACTCCACAGATCAATACCTGCCTCGGGCTCATCAAATACAGAGAGTTTTGTTCCGCGGGCAAGTACCATGGCGATTTCGATTCTCTTCAGCTCGCCGCCGGAGAGTGAGTCATTCAGTTCACGGTCGATGTAATCCCGCGCGCACAGACCGACTTCACTGAGGTAATCGCAGGCCTGAGCGAGAGTCGTATCCTTGCCCGCCGCAAGGCGGAGAAGATCGCGCACCCTGAGTCCCTTGAAGCGCACCGGCTGCTGGAATGCGTAGGAAATTCCGAGATTTGCCCTGTCCGTAATACTCATATGAGTTATGTCGATGCCGTCCAGAAGAATCTGACCGCTGGTCGGCATATAAATGCCGGAAATCAATTTGGCGAGAGTGGACTTGCCGCCCCCGTTCGGGCCGGTAATAGCCACGAACCGCTCATTGATGGAAAGGCTTACGTCACTCAGGATCTCCGTGTCATCCTCAGCCACATAGCCGACATGTTTTAATTCAAGCATAAAAACCTCCGTACGTAGTCTGTGAAGAGCTCATAATGAACCGGGGATCATAACTCGGTCCCCGGTAAATCCCATGTAACCTATATGATACAAGAGAATTATGTCAAATGCAAGCAGCGGAACTTTTAGATGAGACCGAGTCTTTCAAGCTCTTTTGCGACACCGTCATCATTGCAGGATTCGCAAATGATATCAGCTTCATCTTTGACCCTCTGTTCCGCGTTGGCCATCGCGACCGATATTCCGGTCGTGCGAATCATCATAATGTCATTCATACTGTCGCCGAATGAAATCGTGTCAGAGACCGACGCCTTAAGGCAGCTGCATATTCCGAGAATAGCCGCGCCCTTATTGATATCTGCCCGTGTGACTTCACAGGCCACGATGGGCAGGTCTTCGATCATATTGGAAAAGTTCGTCGGCAGATACCCCGGGCCGAAGGATCCAATGATTTTCTCATAGTCAGCAACTTTTCTGACAAAGAAGAACACTTTATAGATTCCCTCTCCGGCATATTCGCTCACGGGGCGGTTCTCCGGTGATGCCAGGGCTTCAATGAGGCGCAGAAGTTCCGTATTTGCACCTTCCACCTGCACTTCCTTCAGTACGTCGGGATCAAATCTGCTGAAGAAATCTCCGCCTGTCGTCTCATAGTTATAGAATACGGCGTGTTCTCTGATAGAAGGAAGAACATCATCAAGCATCTTTGCGTCAGCATGATTTTCATAGACTGTTTTCCCGTCTATCACAGCTCTTCCGCCGGCGTGAAATATCCCGCCGTCAAAACCGATGCTCAGAATATCCTCGTTCACAAGCTCCGGACTCCGCCCGGTGCATATGAAAGCTTTATGGCCGTTGGCACGGGCAGCCCGAATTGCGTCCCGCGTTCGCCGGCTCACCGTTCTGCCGGGCATAGCCAGTGTACCGTCGATGTCAAAAAAGAGAAGCTTACTCATGATGTCTCCTATGCCGAAGCGTTAAGGCATACCGCAAGTGAATGGTCTGCGAGGAGCGTATTCGCGCTGTACAGGAACAGAACATCCGTGATCCCGTTTGCCTGAATGACATTATCAAGCCGGTTGAAGTAATACCTTGGATCTATCATGATGATCGTATCATAGTGAGGAATAAGGTACTGCACAAAGCTGTTGGCATACGAATCCTTAAAGATCAGCAGCGATTTGCCGGTCGATGCCGCTGTGTGGATCTCGACGATCGGATGATTGCCCCCCAGAAATACCTGATACTGATCCTTCTCATTCAGCTTGTCTCTTACATAAAGAGACGAGACCGTCTTACCCTGATCCGCGTAATATACATAATAATTGGGACAGTTCTTCGGAACATAGATCTCAATTGTGTCTCTCCGGCGGAAGCTTCCGCTCTGCGATCCGAGAGTCCCGAGGAAAGTCTCCGACAGGAGATATTCATCGAAATCCGTCACCGGCGCGTCAATGCCGAGACCCGGAGCGCATTTTTCGTATACCGTCCTCGCTCCGTAGCTGGTCCAGTGATGATCCGTCCTGTAATAGAGGTTTCTTGAGTCGTTGGATGATTTCAGCGCTTCGGAGGCATTTGTAAACGCGACCCCGCTGAGTTTCTGCCCAAATGCGTCAATATCAGCCGCCTGATTCCTGACAGGCGCGCTGCCGGGCAGCTTGTCAGGAAGGACTGCTGCCGCGCAGGGAACGACCAACATTCTGGTAGACAGACCGGAATGGAGCGCGGCGAATGAATTCACTGCATTTACAATATCATCAAGAGCTTTTGTGTCCGGCTCAACTGTCTTCTGGAGCAGATAATGATCTTTGCCCAGATATACGTCGTGAGATTCCTTCATTCCGATCAGCTTATCGCATGTCAGCTTCAGCGAGATCCACCTGTCGCGGAGAGCGAACTGATCAGAGAAATGAGCCGCCGTGTCGCTAAAAAAGCTCCCGCGCAGAAGGCCGTCCACGCTGAAAGCAGGTCTCTGCATGAGATTTCTATTTTCATTTGCCGAAAACGTCTTATCCGGCGTCAGCGCACTGAGCACTGTCAGCACTACAACGAAGAGGGCGCATACCAGCCCCGTGATATAGGCCAGACGTCTTCGCCGTCTCTGCTCGCGCAGAATTCTGTTTTTTCTTCTTCTTGCTGCCCTGCTCTCAGGGATCTGTGTTTCAGAACTGTTCATTTTGACCACTCTCTTTCAAGTCACGCTGCCGTCAGAATTTGAAGTACAGGAAAGTTGTGTACGTACTGCCGATCAGCGATGCCGTGCACAGGATCAGAAGTCCCAGACGCAGCGCAACAGCGATGAACGCCAGGACATGCTCATTGAGTCCGATATTGTTCTCTGTAAACAGCCGGTTCCATATAAAACTGCCGAGCGGCGTGCACCCGATAAGGCTTAAAACGAGCAGGATGAAGTAGCTGCGAAGAACATACACTGCTGTACGTGTTGCAAATGCAGCTCCGCCGAACATCGACAATATCACCCTGAGCGCTGAAGGAATCGTCGGTGAGAAGAAGAATATCCATCCGATCCCGGCAATCAGGCAGGTCGCAAGCCTGCGGAGAGCCTTTGGAAAACCGTCGAACCGCCCCTTAATGACGAACCTTTCAAGAATGACGAACGCGCCATGGTACAGACCCCAGACGACAAAGCAGAACGTATTTCCGTGCCAGATACCTGTCAGCAGCCACACAACGAGCAGATTTCTCAAGATCAGAATATCCGGGACCCTGCTGCCGCCCAACGGAAAATAGACATACTGCTTGAACCAGTTGCCCAGAGAAATATGCCAGCGTCTCCAGAATTCCGAAATAGTCAGTGACATGTAAGGATAATCAAAGTTCTTTTCAAACTCGAATCCGAACATTTTGGACAGACCGATCGCCATATCTGAATATCCGCTGAAATCGAAATACAGCTGCAGGCTGTAAAAAATCATCATGAGCCATGCGCCGAGGACCGAATTCTCAGCCTGACCAAGCAGGGCGAAGCCCGCTCCGAGTGCGTCTGCGAGCAGTACCTTCTTTCCCAGACCGACAAGAAAAAGAACGCCGCCGTCCATCAGTTTGTCAGCGTCCGCTTTTCTTCCTGTAAGCTGAGCTTCCATATCAGCATACTGAACAATCGGTCCCGATAATAATTTCGGGAAAAAGCTTACATACAGAATGAAATTCACGGGATTTCTCTGCGCTCCTGTCCGCTCCCCGTAGACGTCGAAGAGATAGGACAGCACAGTGAACGTGAAGAAGGACATTCCGACCGGCATATCGTCAAAGAAATACTTAAATGATGCCAGAAGCACAACATTCGCTGCCACAGACGCGATCATAATTTTCATAGCCGCATCCGTATGCCGGCTTATTTTCAGATGTTCGATCTCAATTCCGCTGGCGTAATTAAAGAGAGCCGCAAAGAGCAGAAAAACCAGCGACTTCGGGCTGCCCCACGCATAAAAAAGCAGGCTTACGATGACAAGCAGCGCATTCTTAAACGGAGCAGGAATGACATAATAAAGAATAAGGATAATCGGAAGAAAAACAAAGAGAAAATATATACTGTTAAATACCATGACGAATTTTCCCTCCGTTTACAGCGCTTTTCTGAACGCACTCTGTACTTTATCTGCGCGGGCTCCCACATAAAGAAGACAATAATTGCCTGCACAGTCACATACAGCGTTCTTAAGAAGCTCTGTCTGATCTACACCGTAACCCTCGAAACTGCTGAGCTGCGTCTTGATACGGGCATTATAAGCCTCCATGACCGCTTCGCTCTGACTTGCGTCCTTCAGGCGGATGAGGACCAACTCCTCCGCTCCCATGTTGGTCTTCGGACTGTAGTATACAGCTCCATCATACTCCGACGAATCGAGCGAATAGAACCTCTTAAGGAGAAGCATATCCGACTCTTTTGTATTATCAAGATCCGCGTCCTTGGTGACTGCGGCTTTCACTTCATCAAAACCGGTCTTAGACGGGCGCGCGCTGGCTTTGGTCTGTACGAGCATGACAATGAGAACTGCAAATGCAGCCCACTTGACCGCCTCGACCACATAGATCCACGGCGCGACCGGTGTCTTTCTTCGTTTTCGTGTCTCCCTCACAGCTTTACCCCTTGATCTTCCGGTCCCTAAAGGACCGTTTATTCATTATCCTCTGTTAAGCATCTCCGCCATCAGCTGTATCTTCCGCTTCGGCCCCATCCGCATTCTCAGCTTCTGAAGTCTCTCCGCCGTCAGCTGAAGCCTCACCGTCGCCGTCAGAAGTTTCGGTGTTCCCGTCAGCTGTATCCGCGTTATCTGCTGTCTGCTCACTGCTGTCTGCGCTTTCGGTATCCGCGGCTTTAGCTGCGGCATCGGCTGCGCTCGCATTTGCGGAAACCTGCTGCGACAAAGCATCCGCATCGCCGGTCTGCTCATACTCGTAGTCGAAGGCAGTCTTCAACATAGTCCTTGCCCAGATCGGATACATTTCCGGGAAAAAGTGCTGACCGTCCGTGTCATAGAGCTCCGGATAATCGTCAAGATAGCTGTCGCAGTCAATCCAGCACACACCCAAATCGTCAGCCATCTTTTTCAAAGCCTCGTTGTACTCCGGGATATTTTTATAATTGGAGTCATTCTCGATTGCGTGGGCATTGACCGGAATGATGGAATTGACAAATATAACTGCGCCGGGGATTTTCTCCCGGTATGCCTTGATCACCTTGGTATAAGCCTCAATAAACTCTGTGGCATTGTTCCAATAGCCGTCGACATCGTTCATTCCATAGGTAAAGAATATTCTCGTCGGGTTGGCAGAGGCGACAGCATCGATGTAATCCATTGCATCCGTACACATCGTTCCTTTTTCAGCAAATACATTCGTCGTGGTCAGGAATCCGTCAAAGACGAAATCCTCGGCTCTCGAATCTCCGAGAATGGCAGCTCCGTTGAACTGGGACCAGATAGAGATTTCACCGCTGTCGATCCTGGCAAGAATCTCATCGACCTTGGCTGATTCCTCTTCCCGCTGCTTTGCCCGGAGCTCCTCCATCATATCCTGAGGATTTTTGGCTTCCAGGGATTCGAGATACGCGATGCCCTGCTGCAGTTTTGCACTGTTATCGACTTTATCTTTCCTCAAAGCCAGAAAAAGGACAACCACAAGTATTATTACAGGAACAGCAATCAGCAGTTTACCTGCAGGTGATTTCTTATTTACATTCAGTCGCTTCATTATCAACAATCCTTTAAAGTCGAAGGCTTCTTACTCTCCGACCTGCTGTTTCTATCCCGCCGTCAGCTAAGGCGTGATGTTTACTGCTTAGACGTATCTAACGCAAGTGATTCAAGTATATCACAACTGGAAGAAAAGGCTAGCTATATTTTCAATCTTCGCTACAGATTGTTTCTCTATAATCAACAGTTCAGACAGAAAAACCGCAGTCCCGAAGGACTGCGGTCTGCTTGGCTTAAAAGTCGAATTATTCGATAACGGAAGCAACACGGCCTGAACCGACTTTGCGGCTGCCTTCGTGAATCCGGTTGGCTTTATTTTGCGGTATTTCTGATATAAATCGACATTAAATCCGGGCATAATGCCATACTATTTCTTGTATAATTCTGATTATCAAAAATTTTTAGCATTAAAATAGCATCAGCAAAAATACCTGCCCTCGTCAAAATAATCGAACCATGCATCAATAATTTCAGAGCTATTGGCTTCAATCATGCGCATTAATTTGCGCAGCTGTCTGGGCGGAATCTTTGAATTATTGTTGCAGAGTAATGCTTTCCCTTTACGTGTAATCCATATTTTAGTCGCATTTGCATGAGGAACCCCCTCTGCTACATGAACATGAATTGGCTCGAGAGGCATATTTTCATCAGACCAAAAGTAGATGACATAGGGACCGATCTTAAAGATTTGAGGCATTATCAAAGCCCCCTTCCTGAGAAAACTCAATTATGAGGTGAGCATTGGCTTCTACATATTCTTTCAGATGGTTCTGCTCCTCTTCAGTGAATCCGACGATATCCTGCCATTCATAATCAGGCAGCCAGCAAGTAGCATGGTGGAAACCACCATAGACAGGCTTTTCAATATATACCTTAACGCGGTCATTGTCTTTCATTTCTGAGTGAGCTATTTCTGTACCGTCACTCAGTGTCATATATCTATACATCATGGCTGAAATCACCTCACTGATATTTACGATTGAGACATTCTTTTATTATCTTAAGTATATAAACTCATCAAATGAGAATCAATGCCTCATGCTAAATCTTAGCATACCAATAAAACAGATCTATAATAACTACTATGGCTGTGTTAAGCTTAAACATCTTTTGACAAATCTAATGACATTTTATAACTTTCAAGACTTCTTTTCAATGTAGTAAATCAAAAGTGCCTCTCTTGACGAATCTGCCTGTTTTGTGTATTATTACCGCATACAGACAAAGGTGCCTGATGGAGGCCGTGTCTGTTTTTTTTATGGTAAGAGGAAAGGAGTGAGGAAAACTGTCATGGCAAAATCAGAGTCGGATCATATTCATGAAGAGTGCGGAGTGTTTGGCATTTACTCATCTTCCGGCAGACAGGTATCATATGATATCTATGACGGCCTTGTTGCGCTGCAGCATAGGGGTCAGGAATCGGCAGGGATTACCGTATCCGACACATCCGGAGCCAGAGGCAATCTGATGACCCAAAAAGGAATGGGCCTTGTCAGTGAAGTGTTCAGTTCGAAAGAAATAGAAGAACTGCAGGGAAATATCGGGGTCGGGCATGTACGTTATTCAACTACGGGAGGCAGTACACCGGAAAATGCACAACCAATCGCCATGAACTATATAAAGGGAAGTCTTGCACTGGTTCATAACGGGAATATCATGAACGCGGAGAAAATCAAAAAAGCGCAAATGTTTCGTGGTCAGGCACATTATACAACGTCCGATTCCGAGGTACTGGCTTATGAGATCATCAGCGAACGGATTAACTGCTCATCCGTAGAAGAGGCAGTGCTGCGGGTGGTTGGAAAGCTGAAAGGAGGATTTGCCTGCATCATTATGAGCCCCCGAAAACTCATTGGGTTCAGAGACCCGCACGGAATCAAACCCTTGATTCTGGGAAAAAAGAATGATGCATACATACTTGCCTCGGAAAGTGCAGCCATTCAAGCGGTCGGCGGAGAAATCATTCGTGATATCCGGCCGGGCGAGATTATTATAATCTCAGAAGACAGCATCTGCAGCAGGGAAGATCTCTGCGGAATGAATCAGGCGCACTGTATATTTGAATATATTTATTTTGCGAGAAGTGATTCTGTGATTGATGGGGTCGAAGTACATGATGCCAGGTTCCGGGCAGGACAGGCCCTTGCCCGTTCATCTGCGACAGAAGCAGATCTTGTTGCAGGCGTTCCGGATTCCGGACTGATAGCTGCAGAAGGATTCGCTTTCGAATCCGGCATTCCTTTTGCTTTGGTGTTTCATAAGAACAGTTATATCGGCAGAAGTTTTATTAAGCCAAGTGCTTCCGAACGCGAGGCTGCTGTACACAGGAAGTTGAACGTTCTTAAAAGTATGGTAGATGGAAAACGAATCATTCTGATTGACGACTCCATTGTGCGGGGAACTACAATGCGTCAAATCGTTGGAATGCTTCGCCTGGCCGGAGCCAGAGAGGTTCATGTAAGGATCAGTTCGCCTCCGTTTTTATACCCCTGTTATTACGGGACGGATGTTCCGAACAGCCAGCAGCTGATCGCTTCCGAGCATTCAACAGAAGATATAAGAAGGAGAATCGAAGCGGACTCCCTGAATTATTTATCAATTGAAGACTTTAGATCCATGATCGGCGAGCTCTCTTTATGCACTGCCTGCTTTACCGGCATGTATCCTGTCTGAAGCATCCTTTTGTATCTGACCGTTATCATCTCCGTCAATGACGATTGTAACGGTATTTTAGATTGGTCTTGGCGTTCAGATATCGTGTCAGAACATTTGCCTTTTTTCAATATCGGGAATTGCTACAAGCAGTTCCGATGCGGTCCCGCTCCAGACTGGATTGGCCTCGTTGACGAGCATCAAATAGCATCAACCAACATAAAAATCCCCGCCACCTGTAAGTGACGGGGATTCCTTTAATCTTGATTTTACTGATAAACTCAGGCTATTTTGAGATTATTCGATAACGGAAGCAACACGGCCTGAACCGACTGTACGGCCGCCCTCACGGATAGCGAATGTAAGACCCTGCTCCATAGCGATCGGATGAATCAGCTCGATTGTCATCTCGATGTTGTCACCAGGCATGCACATTTCTGTGCCTTCCGGCAGAGAGATAACGCCAGTAACGTCAGTTGTTCTGAAATAGAACTGCGGACGATAGTTGTTGAAGAACGGTGTATGACGGCCGCCTTCATCCTTTGTAAGGACGTAAACCTGAGCTGTGAATTTCTTATGGCATGTTACTGTGCCCGGCTTAGCAACGACCTGGCCACGCTCGATGCCTGTACGCTCGATACCACGAAGAAGGACACCAATGTTGTCGCCAGCTTCTGCGTAGTCAAGGAGCTTATGGAACATTTCGATACCTGTAGCAACAGATGTCTTCTTGCCTTCGCGAACGCCAAGGATCTCGACCGGGTCGTTCAGCTTAAGAACACCACGCTCTACACGGCCTGTAGCAACTGTGCCACGACCAGAGATTGTGAAAACGTCCTCGACCGGCATAAGGAACGGCTTATCTGTCTCACGAGCCGGTTCCGGAATGAAGTCATCAACAGCATCCATGAGTTCCATGATGTTGTCAGCGTACGGATCGTCAACATTCTCAAGAGCCTTAAGAGCAGAACCACGGATGATCGGGCAATCTTCGAAGCCGTACTCCTCAAGCTGCTCTGTGATTTCCATCTCGACAAGGTCAAGAAGCTCATCATCGTCGACCATATCAACCTTATTCATGAAAACAACGATAGCCGGAACACCAACCTGACGTGCAAGAAGGATGTGCTCCTTTGTCTGAGCCATAACACCGTCTGTTGCAGCAACAACAAGGATAGCGCCGTCCATCTGAGCAGCACCAGTGATCATGTTCTTGACATAGTCAGCATGGCCTGGGCAGTCAACGTGTGCGTAATGTCTCTTCGCTGTCTCATACTCTACGTGAGCAGTCTGGATAGTAATACCACGCTCTCTCTCTTCCGGAGCCTTATCGATATGAGCGAAATCGACGAACTGGTTGCCAGCGCACGGAACTCTCTTAGCAAGGACCTGTGTAATAGCTGCTGTAAGAGTTGTCTTGCCATGATCGACATGACCGATTGTACCAATGTTTACATGCGGCTTTGATCTGTCAAATTTCTGCTTTGCCATTTTGTATTTCTCCTCCTTAATGGTCAGCCCGAACTTTGCGGACTGTACAGTAGTGTTCGCGCAAAATGCTAAAGTTGATTATATTTCAATTCAGCAATCTTTGCAAGTAGTTTCTAAGTTTACTTTTATATAATATTGCTTGTATCACGCGGAATCCACGTCTTATCGCGGGTTCCGGTGATTATGAACATCATTCCTTGACGTTAAGGATCTTAGCAGCTACATTCTTCGGAACCGGCTCATAGCGTTCGAAGAACATCGAGTAGTTTCCACGGCCCTGAGTTCTGGAGCGAAGGTCGGTCGCATAGCCGAACATAGCGGAAAGCGGAACATAGCCTGTCACCTGCTTGCCATTGCCTACGTCCTCCATGCTCTCGATGCGTCCGCGGCGGGAATTCATATCACCGATGACGTCGCCCATGTACTCTTCCGGCATAGTGACTTCGACCTTCATGATCGGCTCAAGAAGAACCGGGTCAGACTTCTTCATAGCTTCCTTGAAGCACATGGATCCCGCAATGTGGAATGCCATTTCTGACGAGTCTACTTCATGATAGGATCCGTCATAGACGTTGGCCTTGATGCCGACGACCGGGTATCCGCCGAGGGAACCGGCCTTCATCGCGTCCTGAATGCCCGCGTCAATTGCCGGGATATATTCCTTCGGGATGGAGCCGCCTGTTGTTGTGTTCTCGAACTGATACAGATTCTCACCGTTCGGGTCAATCGGTGTAAAGATGACCTTGCAGTGACCGTACTGGCCGGAGCCACCGGACTGTTTTCTGTGCTTGTACTCCTGGTCGACCTCTTTGGAGAATGTCTCCTTGTAGGAAACCTGAGGAGCACCTACATTAGCCTCAACATGGAACTCACGCAGAAGTCTGTCTACGATGATCTCCAGATGGAGCTCGCCCATGCCGGCGATAATAGTCTGGCCTGTCTCCTGATCTGTATGCTGCTGGAATGTCGGATCTTCCTCCGCGAGCTTTGCGAGTGCCGCACCGAGCTTATCCTGGCCGGCCTTTGTCCTCGGCTCGATTGCGAGCTCGATAACAGGATCCGGGAACTCCATGGATTCAAGTATGATCGGATGCTTCTCGTCGCAGAGTGTATCTCCGGTTGTTGTATTCTTCAGACCGATTGCCGCCGCGATATCACCGGAGTACACTTTGTCAAGTTCCATTCTCTTGTTGGCATGCATCTGAAGGATACGTGCGATACGCTCTTTCTTATTCTTTGTAGAATTGAGAGCATAGGAACCGGAATCAAGTGTTCCCGAATACACGCGGAAGTAAGCAAGCTTACCCACGAACGGGTCTGTCATGATCTTGAAAGCAAGTGCGGAGAACGGCTCACAATCCGAGGATTCGCGATGATCCTCGTTGCCGTCCATATCTGTACCGGCGATTGCCGGAATGTCGAGCGGACTCGGCATGTACTCGATGACCGCGTCCAGCATCTTCTGTACGCCCTTGTTCCTGTAAGCGGAACCGCAGCATACCGGAATAGCGGTACCTTCGACGCATCCCTTGCGGAGAGCTGCCTTCATGTCCTCTACGGACGGCTCCTCACCCTCAAGGTAGATCATCATAAGATCCTCATCGAGGTCACAAATCTGCTCGACGAGCAGAGAACGGTACTCTTCAGCCTTTTCCTCATACTCTTCCGGAATCGGCTTAACGATGACCTCTGCTCCGTCTTTGCCTTCATAATAATATGCCTGCATCTCAAAAAGATCGATGATTCCCTCGAATTCGCTCTCAGCGCCGATCGGAATCTGCAGACAGATTGGATTCTTTCCGAGACGTGTTCTTATCTGATCGACAGAGCCGTAGAAGTTCGCGCCGATGACATCCATCTTGTTGATGTATGCCATACGCGGAACATTGTACTTATCGGCCTGACGCCATACGTTCTCGGACTGAGGCTCGACGCCGCCCTTTGCGTCGAAAACGCCTACCGCGCCGTCAAGTACGCGGAGAGAGCGTTCAACCTCTACGGTGAAGTCTACATGACCGGGGGTATCAATGATGTTGATACGATGCTCAAGGGCTCCCGGCATCGGCTTGCCTTCTTTTTCCAGTGTCCAATGGCATGTTGTCGCAGCGGATGTGATCGTGATACCACGCTCCTGTTCCTGCTCCATCCAGTCCATTGTCGCCGTGCCTTCATGCGTGTCGCCGATTTTGTAGTTTACACCGGTATAGTACAGGATACGCTCTGTCAATGTTGTCTTACCGGCATCAATATGAGCCATGATACCGATGTTTCTAGTTCTTTCCAGGGGGTATTCTCTTCCTGTCCCAGCCATGAATTTCTTCTCCTCTAAAAGTCTGGTCAAATGCTTAATTGGCACGAAACAGCACCTTTCGGTGTCATTTCATTAGAATCTGTAGTGACTAAATGCCTTATTAGCCTCTGCCATCCTGTGCATTTCTTCTTTACGCTTCACAGATGCGCCTGTGTTGTTAATTGCATCCAGAATTTCATTTGCAAGACGGTCTTCCATAGTCTTCTCAGAACGCTTTCTGGAGAAGTTGGTCAGCCAGCGCAGAGCCAGAGCCTGGCGTCTGTCCGGACGAACTTCGATCGGAACCTGGTATGTTGCACCACCGATACGTCTTGCCTTTACCTCGAGGATCGGCATGATATTGTTCATGGCTTCCTCGAATGCTTCTACTGCCGGTTTCCCGGACTTTGCCTCGACCTTTGCAAATGCATTGTATACGATCTTCTGAGCAACGCCCTTCTTGCCGTCCAGCATGATCTGATTGACCAGCTTGGAAACAAGTACGCTGTTGTACATCGGATCTGCTAAGGTCTCACGTTTTGCGATATGTCCTTTACGTGCCACGTAACTTCCCTCCTAAATCATAATGATTTTATCACAGGTACTCACAATAGTCCTTCCTATGTGTTCGCACGGACGTAATCTCTATATGACCCACAGCCGAACGGGACATCAAAGATACCGTACAAATTTAATAGCTTTGGAATGTGATTCTGATGATATGCTGCAGTGTGCAGATATGCAAGCCTCATCGGCTCACGCGGTCATCTGACCGACGGTCTGCGTGTCTTTACTTCTTCGGTCTCTTAGCGCCGTATTTTGAACGGGCCTGACGGCGGTTCGCAACACCTGCGGTATCAAGAGTGCCTCGGATGATATGATATCTTGTACCAGGAAGGTCCTTAACACGGCCGCCACGGATCATAACAACGCTATGCTCCTGAAGATTGTGGCCTTCGCCCGGGATGTAGGACGTAACTTCAACGCCGTTGGAAAGACGAACTCTGGCGATCTTACGAAGCGCTGAATTCGGCTTCTTCGGTGTAGCAGTCTTAACGGCTGTGCAGACACCGCGCTTCTGCGGGGAATTGTTCTTGACACTCTTCTTCTTCAGGGAGTTGAATGATCTCTGAAGAGCCGGTGCCTTCGGTTTCTTAGCAGAAGTTTCTCTTCCTTTTCTGACTAACTGATTAAATGTAGGCATTCCTTTTTGATCTCCTCCTTTACTTAGTCCGCGTCATTGCTTTCGCGGCGGGTTCGGCTGCATTTTTCATACATGGTGCAGAGTACTGAAAATAAAGCGCAAAAATAGCGCCGTGTACTGCGCACGCTCACATATTATATATCTCGTTTTTTCCGGAGTCAAGCAAAAAATGAAAGATATTGCCCGATCGCCATGTCTGTGCCGCCGGGCGTGCAGTTCAGACAGGCTGAACCTGATGTTGGTTACCGGTGAAAAAATCCATCTTCATAAGAAAAGCATTGCAAGTCTGACCGAGAGATCAGAAAATGCGACCGCATTTTCTAAGATAATATGAAGTGACCTCACATTTGTAGCATCGTGGATTTACCTGTATACTGATGATTGTCAAGATCAATGGTAACAGGG
>JBGUHN010000059.1:0-30107 GCA_045112155.1 Lachnospiraceae bacterium | reverse complement strand
CACCCGGGCAGTCATCGACCGCCGTACTGACCTAAGATGACTGCCCGCCTTTTTTCTTGCCTTCAGTCGATTAAGCTGATTTCTTTGTTTGCGACTGCCCTCTATGACACCCGGGCAGTCATCGACCGCCGTACTGACCCAAGATGACTGCTCGCCTTTTTTCTTGCTTTCAGTCGATAAAAGCTGATTTCATTGTTTGCGACTGCCCTCCATGACACCCGGGCAGTCAAAGACCGCCGTTCTAGCCTAAGGTGACTGCTCGCCTTTTTTCTTGCTTCAGTCGATAAAAGCTGATTTCTTTGTTTGCGACTGCCCTCCATGACACCCGGGCAGTCAATGACCGCCGTTCTAACCTAAGGTGACTGCTCGCCTTTTTTCTTGCCTTCAGTCGATAAAACTGATTTCATCGTTTGCGACTGCCCTCCATGACACCCCGACAGTCATCGACCTCCATTCTGACCTAAGATGACTGCTCGCCTTTTTTCTTGCCTTTAGTCGATAAAAGCTGATTTCTTTGTTTGCGACTGCCCTCCATGACACCCGGGCAGTCACCAACCACCCCATAACCCAAAGAAGGCTGCCCACCCGGGCAGCCTTCAAACACTACATAGAACCGTTTATTTTTCAGTCCCCCTCTTCTCAGCCAACTTTCTTTCCTTGATCGCGGCCACTTCCGCCATCGCAGCCTCAGAAGCATGATCCTCATCCTCCTTCGGAATAAGGAGATTGAGCACGATGGCAAGCAGCGCAGCCGGAACGATACCGGAACCGCCGAACACAAGATTGACCGCATTGCCGAGCCCCGCGACAGCCCCGGCGGTGGCACCGAGTCCATAGCCCATGCCCAGAGCGACGGACACGATCGTGATGATTCGGTTCGTGATACCATGCTTCGTGAGCAGCTGAATTCCGGAAATAGCGATCGACGAGAACATCATGACAGCCGCGCCGCCGAGCACGCTCTGCGGCATGATGGAGACGATCGCCGCAAGCTTGGGACTTAGTCCGCAAAGAACAAGGAAGACCGCGCCTGTCATCAGGGCAAATCTGTTGACGACCTTGGTCATGGCTACAAGACCGACATTCTGTGAGAACGACGTGTTGGGAAGGACTCCGAAAAGTGCTGCAAATGTCGACCCCACTCCATCGCACGTCACCGCCCCGGCAAGCTCCTTGTCCGTCGCCTCTCTGCCCATGCCGCCCTCGATACAGCCGGCCGTGTCACCGACAGTCTCAACTGTCGTCACAATGAACATGATGCACATAGGCAGGATCGCGTCTAACCTGAACGTAGGCATGACCGGAAGGATCTTCGGAATGGAAATCCACGCGGACTGGCTGATCTTGCTCCAATTGATGAC
Source organism: Lachnospiraceae bacterium (assembly GCA_045112155.1). Classification (GTDB taxonomy): domain Bacteria; phylum Bacillota; class Clostridia; order Lachnospirales; family Lachnospiraceae; genus Chordicoccus. The sequence goes on along the minus strand of JBGUHN010000059.1, from coordinate 28,746 downwards.
CCATGCTTTTGTGTACTCGACGCCGTCTGCGTTGATACCTGTGTGAGGCAGGATCAGTCCGAGCACTGCACAGAGAATATATCCGAAAATGATACCGAAAAGAATCGCGGATGTCGATGTGATTCCTTTTGTGAAATGCTTCAAAATTACGATAACTGCGAGGACGCAGAAGCCGATGAGGAGGTTTTCTGCGGAGCCGAAGTCATTTGCACCTGATCCTCCTGCAAATGAATTCACGCCCACCGATATAAGACTCAGTCCGATCGCCAGAACGACCGTGCCGGTAACGACCGGCGGGAACAGCTTGCGCAGCGGCTTGATAAAGAAACCCAGCACCGTCTCAAATAAACCGCCGATGATGGACGCACCGAGGATGGCGCTGTAGGCAATGACACCACCGCCCATCGTTGCCGCTATGCTTCGCATGACGCCTAAGAAACCTGAGCTGGTGCCCATGATGATCGGAACCTCGCCGCCGATCGGACCGATGGAGAACAACTGGACCAGTGTCACAAGTCCCGCGACAGGCATCGCATTCTGAAGCAGTGTAACATAGAGGGCAGGTTCGTCGCTCGTGATCCCGCAGACTCCGCAGATAATTATCAACGGAGTGAGGTTTCCGACAAACATGGCAAGAACGTGCTGGATGCCCAGCGGTATGGCATGTTTCAATGGAATTCTTCCCTTGAATTCATATGGGCTAGAATAGGTTGAGTTGTCTTTCATATTAGCTCCATTCCATATTGTGACGTAGACGCTTATCCTGCAAAAATCCCGATCTTTCGTCCTGAATATCTTTCCAAGAGAGCTCCGAACTTTCATCTTGATAAATAAGATTCGTATTCTATTAGCAGCATCTATCATCTCGTTATTTTGTTAAATTATTTTAACAAAAAACATGAGACAGTAAAAGACTCTTTGTCATCTTCTACTGTCTCATGTCAGTTTCTAGTCAGAGCTGCTCACACTACTTCGCGCAGCACTATTCACACTACCTCGAGCAGCACTATTCACACTACATGACGCAGCTCTGCTTATTCTTTTTCAAGCAGCCATGCTCACTTTCCCTCACGCAGCCATATCTGAATCAACCTGGATACTTTAATATCTATATCTATTCTCGTCCTCCGGCACGCATCCGGATACCTCTTCGCATCCCGGAAGCACAGACCCAAAATGAACTTAGAACCAGGCACCAGTGACCTGATCAGAGACTCCGGGAACACAAAGTGAGTACCGTGCTTGTAGGTCAATACTTTATACCTGCACATATGTGGTCTGGTCTTTAGTCTCTCATCCATGCGCCGTATATATCGGCACGTATCCCACAGGCCGTCATCTTCCGCGCCGACGAGCAGGAGAACACCATGGATATTCTCGACTTTGATCATCTCATCCTCGGTGAGCGGGTGGGCTGCCTCGGAATCATCGAATAACTTTCTCGAGCGAATCATATCGCCGGACCCCTTTGTATCCTCCTCTATCATATGCCAGTAGTCCGGGTGCTGATAGACGAAGGGCATGTAAGGCAGCGGCTCACCCTGATATGAGATCGTCGACTCTCCAGGGACCGGCCATTCCTCACAGCCGTCCTTCTTTCCCCGCATAAAGCCCTGCCACACAAAATCGCTCGGTGTCAACGCGATCGTCATGGTAATCTGCGGATAATAGGAAGCTGCCACCAGGGCCAGCATACCCGTCGTTGAGGCGCCGATGATGCCGACTTTGCTGTTGCCATTTGCAAGCAGCCAGTTTGCGGCCGTCTCGATTCTCTCCAGCGGATAGTTGTGGTGACCATAATCCTTCTTGGCCGGCGACATGGTCATGACATTCAGGCCTTTCTTCTGCAGCCAGGCGGCACACTTCCTGGCCAGATAATCCTCCGGGTCATCGCCGATCATGGCGATAATTGCGGCATCAGAGGGATTCGGATTTTTCCAATAGGCTCCGTAAAATCCTGAAGTTTCGATATCAAAGTGTATTTTTTTCATGTTGTCATCTCCTTTCCAACGCCCTGTACACTGCCTCATAATCTATCTCATCCTTTGGCAGCTGGTAGACAAGCACCGTTTCTGACTCGCTGTCCTTCCATGTTGCAAATGCAACCTCCAAGTTCCAATCATACACCTTCCCCATGTTAAGAATCTGGCTGAATGCTGTCAGCGCGACCGCCTCATCGACGACTCTCCGGGTGGTCTCTATCGGCACGTCCGCTCCAAACCGGATCTTGATTCCCTGATACACACGGCTCATGTTGTCGTAAACAAAGCAATAACCGCCGTTGTAAGCGCGGAGTTCATTTGCAAGTGCTTCAAGACGGTCATCAATGAGCCTTCTCAGCCTTGCGAACTGCCTGCCTTTGCCCCTTATGTGCACTTCGCCGCCTGCGACATTGACTTCCCTGAAATAGTTGCCGTCAAGGGCAAGAAGTTTTGATGCAAATGCATCCGCGTCCTCATCAAAAAGCCCCAACATATCACTGTCAACCACGACCTCCAGGGGCTCAGCACCATCGTCAAGGTTCAGGTCGGTAATCGCGTTTATTTCATCCACGGAGATTACATTTTCCCGGTATGCGTATGTTGCTTCCCCAGCCTGGCCGGCGCCATATGCTGCTTCCCCAGTCTGGCCGGCGCCATAAGAAAATGTATACTCTTCCCCATCTTTACCCACAAACGAAAATGATTTCCAGTCACCGGTCAGCTCATATCCTTCCTGCGCCAGTATCCTGTACAAAGTCCCATACGGAATATCGTAATAGTAGTTATAGGCATAACCGGGGTAGGCAGTTGTATCCTCGTCCATGCGCCTGATTTCTGTGTTGTTTGACTGCGCGTTGATTACCGCGCTGCGCTCCGGAACGCTGTACTCATCCATGCGATCAAGCAGGCCTTTCTCGATACAATCCATCAGGTATTCATCAGATTGTTTCGAAATACTATCTGAGATCTCGGATGGCGCTGTCTTACTATTGAAATTAAATGAGTATTGTCTGTTAGCGATGCCTGCATCTGTTACAGGGTCGGACACCTTGACTTTCAGGCAGAATGAGAACTCCGTGTCATTGATTCCGGGAACAGAGGCTAAAGAGGGTTGGAGGCGGGTGATGGCGGAGGCGGCATTTGCAAAATCCGATCGATTTGCCAGAGGATAGACCAGCGACACTGACCACGGCCGGCCGCTGCTGCCCTTCACCTCCTCGGTGGTCACACCATCCGGGAGGTCGCAGTTCGCAAGCAGCACAAGCTGTTTTTGGTAGAGCAAGTCATCATCAAGCCGGTTTGTGGTCCACTCCATCGAATAGTACACATCGTTGTAGACGTGGAAGACAAGGTCTTCCCCGAGGTCGAACACATCGGTCGATACGGTCCACTCCTGGTCCGTGTAGCCGTCCTCGCCCTTGACATCAACGGGTCCGCCCAGAATTTTGAAAGACGAGATGTGCATGTCATCCCGGATGTATTTTTTTACATCTTCCTCATCGAACTTTTTGGTGCAGGCGGTGAGGCAGAGGAGCATCATGAGGATTGATATGATTACTATCTTTCTTGACATAGGTGCCTTCCTTATCAAACAGTTAGTTGCTTTATACCATTATAGCACTGATCATTTTAAATTGATTACATACATTTACTTTTAACTCCAACAGGTTATAATAGAAGTCAGATAATTCACGTGTGAATAGTCCGAACTTCGCATTACAAGTCCTGCAAATCATAAGTTCCGGCACAATACTCTTCCAATTAGAGTCTTTGAGAAAAGACAGAGCAGAAAGGAGATGACTAAAATGCTCTATGAAATAAGCTTCAAATCTGTAAACAAAAGAGATGATGTCCAGGCCTGGATCTATGTCCCCGCTGCAAAACCGAAGGGTATCGTTCAGCTCGTTCACGGTTTCGGCGAGCACTCAAGAAGATACCTCCACATGATCATGCACTTCGTCGAAGCCGGATATATCGTGGCCGCAGATGATCATGTCGGACACGGCCGGACAGCGATGCTGAATAACACATGGGGTGACTGGGGCGATGCCGGTTTTGAGACCATGGTCGAGGATGAGCGCCAGCTGAAGCTTCTTGTGGCAGAAAAATTCCCGGGAATCCCCTACTTCTTCTTCGGACACAGCATGGGCTCTGTCATCACAAGACAGTATATTGCAAAATACGGTTCCGAGCTTGCCGGCGCAACGATCTGCGGCACCTGCGGTGATTTCCCGACAAAAGAAACTAAAGAGCTCCTCCAGAAGCTTGTAGCAGAAGGCAAAGCTAAAGATTCAGACCCGACTGTCGGTGTCACTCTTATGGGCTGGATGTTTGAGAGATGCGGGGAGGTGAAGCTTGGAAATGAGTGGATCTGCCACGACCCGTACGTTCAGATTGACCATGCCGATGACCCGTTCGACGCTTTCACGAAGCCGACCAGCAATCAGGCTTTCCTGTACTTCATTGAGATGATGGAGGATGTGACAGGCAAGCAGTGGGCAGAGAAGGTCCCGAAAGAGCTCCCGATTTACAGCATCGGTGGCGACCAGGATCCATATGGCACCTACGGAGAAGGCCTCTACGCTGTCTCCAACTGGCTGATCTCCACCGGCCACGATGTAAAGACAAAGCTGTATTCGGGCTATCGCCACGAGATCCACAATTATGCGGATATCAAGGATGAGGTCGAGCAGGGCGTGATCGACTTTATGGACGGAATTCTCGCATAATAACAGGTGGGCAAAAAGTCCCTTCATTACGTGCAGGCACGAATCAGGCACTGTGACCTGACACTAACACAGATTCAAGCCTCGCTCGCAAGACCTGACGCGGAAAATAAAAAAAGACGGTTCTTATCACTTGCAAATCCAAGTAAAAGAACCGTCTTTTTCTTATTCGTTATCAATCTGCCGGCTGCCTGTCATGCTTTACCAATCCGGCAGTGCTCCATCTCTGTCAATCCAAAAGCCTGCCACATCCATCAATCCGGCTGCTGCCCATCATGCGCCAGCCACGCGCACTCCGTCACCGCCATATCCGTAAACACCGCTGTGAACGATGAATCCTCCGGTGAGCACGCGTAAATACCGAACTTAATCTTGCCTTTGCCCTCATGCAGGTGGCACACACGCATCTGCTTCCAGAACACGCCGTCCTCTGAATTCTCAATGCAATAGTCATCCTCGCGGCGGCTTAAGCGATACCACATTGATTTGACATTTGCAGGAATCTCAACCGTCGCCCAGTCAGAATAGCCGTGATTCGTGACGACCGAGCCGAGGTGCTGGAAAGATTCATTTTCATATTCAATCGAGCCCTTCAGCCAGTTCTCCGAATCGAGATACATGACCACGCCGCACTGGTCGAACCGCTGATGACTGTCCTCGAAGTGCGTCTGCACGACGAATGAGAAATACTGCTCCTCCGTCTCGATCTGCAGCACCGGTGCATTGTCATTGCGGAAATGATAGTAGGTCCTCTGCCAGAGGTCTGTATGGGGCATGGTCGTGATGCAAATGCGATCCTCCCCAATCACATACTCTTTCGGCTGGCGTATCCATTTGAACATTGTCGTATCAAAAGCTGTACTCATAGCTGCCTCCTTGTATTCCTGCAATCTCACTCTCACATGTCATGAATCAGTCTCACAGCCGGGAGGCATACACCAAAAACCGGCATTCTGTATATGACAACAGAGTATCCACCTCTATTGTAATATACAATTCCTAATGCCCGCAACCTCAATAAACTGATGTCGATTAGGGCTGGCTCACTTAATCAGTTCCGGCAGCGTCGCCTCAAAATCCACCCCATACCACGGTTTCTCCGGATTCTGCAGCGTCACCTCAATCGTATGAGCCGTATAATCCGCAGCAATGCGCATAGCGTCCCGCCAGTTAAGCCCTCTCATCATCTCTCCGACGAAAGTGCTGGAGAAGAGGTCTCCGGTGCCGTGGAAAGCCGCGTCGATTCTTCTGTTCTGGTAGACATAATACTCTCCTGTCTCCCGCTCATACCCCATAACGCCCGTCTTTCCTTTTTCCAGAGAGACACCGGTCAGGACACTCACGCCGGCACCAAGCTCGTTGAGCCTCTGAAGGAGCTCCTTCACATAGCCTTCCTCATACTCTTCCCTGTATTCCATCCCCGTCATAAAGGATGCTTCTGTAATATTCGGCACAATGATGTCGGCTTCCGCGCAGAGCTCTGCATTCTTTTTTACATATTCCATATCAAATGCAGGATACAGCTTTCCATTGTCCGCCATCACTGGGTCGACGATGATCTTTGTATCATCCGTCCTGAACATGCGGAAGATTTCCTTCACCTGATCAATCTGCTGTACTGTCCCCAGATATCCGGTGTAGATAGCATCAAATGTCACTCCCTCGTTTTTCCAATGCTCAGTGATCGGCTCAATCTGATCAGACAGATCCTTGCAAGTGAAATTCTTGAACATCGTATGTGTCGACAGAACCGCCGTCGGTAAAATGACCGTCTCGGAGCCAAGGGCGGAAATGACAGGCAATGCAATGGTTAGAGAGCATTTGCCAAGGCATGAGATATCCTGTATCGTTAAAACTCTTTTCATAATATACTCCATTCGTGTTTTTGGCGCGGCCTGCAGTAAAATCCATTCATATTGTTAGGCAGCCTGCTGAAAATTCTTTCATGTTGTGTGGGGCGCGGCCTGCTAATGTGCAATATGTACTTCTCTTCGCGCAGCACCGTGTCCCGGTTGAATATTATTACAAAGATTAACACTACATTCCTACCATGTCAATAGGAATGCGGGCGGTTGCTATTACGCATGAAACCCCACGTGAAAGGAACCGTCCCCAAAACGTGAAATGAATCTCCTCGCAGCCACCGACACATATTTTCGCTTGGGCAGCAGCGCGTAGAACTGCCTCGTCACAAGCTCCGAGTCGATCTTGTAATAATTAAGCTCCCGGCCGGGGGACCGGATCAAGAGGTCGCTCACGAATGTGGCTCCGATCCCCGCAGTCGCCAGATGATATGCGGTCACGAGCTGTGACAGCTTCATTTTTGTTTTCGGTTCAAATCCCGCCTCATCGAACATTCGCACGCTCCTCTCATACAGGTTGTTACCCTTCGATAAGAGTATAAATGGAATCTCGCTGAACTCCTTCATAGAAACACAGGGACAGTCATTCTGCAAATGCCTCCCCTCCATCACCTGCTCACTACTAAGTGCCACAGACCGATCCTGCAAAGGGTCCATACGGACAGGCACCGCCAGAAGCACCGTATCCCGGAAAGCCGGATACCTCGGGAAATCCTGAATGAATTCCGGACTGCAGTGAAATGTCACATCCAGCTCCTGCTTTCGAAGCCTCTCGGCGAGCTCCGCGGAACTGGCTTCCTTTAGTTCAACCTCCACATTCGGATACTTTTCCAGAAATTCCGCAAGAACCTGGGGCAATATGTACGCATTCAGATAGTGGGACCCTCCGATCACGATCCTGCCCTTATCAAGCTCCTTGATATCCTGAATCTGCTGTTCGAACTCCGCGTCAAGATGTCTCGCGGACTCAATATAGTCCAGATACGCATATCCTGCATCCGTCAGCGAGATCGGTCTCGTGCTTCTGTCAAATATCGGCATCCCGAGCCGCTCCTCCACCTTCTGGATCGCCATGCTGAGGGCAGGCTGCGTGATGAACAGCTTCTCTGCCGCCCTCGTAAAATTCTTTTCCTTATACACCTCGTAAATGTATTCCATTTCCTGCTGCATAGATCACACCTCGCTCTGTATGCAAATGTTGCCGCCTTCACTCCCAAACTCACCCGGACATCTCTGTCCCCTTATGATAATCAAGACTCTTTTTGCCGGTAGCAATCCTCAATTATACCTGAGCTCCGACTCACTGCTGGTTCGGACGATTAATGCGAAGAATTAATGTACTCGCCATCACCAGTCCAGCTAATTACAATATACATCATATCCTCTTTATTATCAATTATATTGATAGCTTTATAATTTCTATAAATTTCCATTTATCATTTGCAAGTGCTATAGTGTACATAAAGAAAAGCGCAAGCCGGCAGCAGAAAGAGAAACAAAATAAACCGCAGGGAGCATTTGCTCCACTAAAACGCAAAAGAGCAAATGCTCGGGAAGAAGAGGTAATCATGGAAATCAATGCACTGCTTATGGGATCAACCGATAACGTCGTCACATGTGTAGCTGACGTCCCCAAGGGAGCCAAAGTCACCTACAGAAAGGGAGATGAAATTCTTTCCCTCATCGCTGAGGAAGACATCCCCTACTGCCACAAGATTGCGCTCACAGACATTCCGAAAGACGGCGAGATCATCAAGTACGATGAGAGCCTCGGCCGCACTTCCGAAGCCATTAAGAAAGGTCACTGGGTCGCGCACCACAACCTTTTCAGCGTCGCCAGAGACTACGACAGCGAGATGGCGGGGGCTGACTTTGAGATGTGCGCTAAGCAGTCCGAGGGCGCTCCGGATCTCAAGGCCTTCAAATTCCTCGGCTACAGAAGAGCCGAAGGCAGGCCGGGCATCCGCAATCACGTCCTGATTCTTCCGACCTGCGCATGCGGCAGTGAGAGCAGCCGTATCGTAGCAAGCCAGGTCCGAGGCGCCGTGAACATCGTCTTCAACACAGGATGTTCAGATGTTGCTGCCAATACAGCCATGAGCCAAAAAGTCCTCACCGGCTTCGCCTGCAACCCGAACGTCTACGGTGTTGTCATCATTGGCCTTGGCTGCGAGACAGTCCCGCATAAGAAGCTCAAAGAGAAGATCCAGGCCATGACAAGCAAGCCGGTCGTCTCCTTCGGAATTCAGGATGAGGGCGGCACACTCAAGACAATCGAGAAGGCAGTCCGCGCCGCAAGAGACATGGCAGCGGAAGCGGCAATGCAGCCGAAAGAATGGTTCGACGCCTCTGAATTCTTCCTTGGCATCGAGTGCGGCGGTTCCGACGCAACTTCCGGCATCGCAAGCAACCCGGCAGTCGGCGAACTCAGTGACATCCTTGTCGACATGGGCGCTACATCTATGATGAGCGAGTCCATCGAGTGGATCGGCGGCGAGCATGTCCTTGCAAAGAGAGCTGCAAATCAGGAAATCCAGAACCAGATCATCGAAGTCTGCAAAGCTTACGAGGAGCATCTCGAAGCAGCAGGTCAGGACTGCAGAGCAGGCCAGCCGACACCGGGCAACAAGGCAGGCGGTCTCTCAACACTTGATGAGAAGAGCCTTGGCTGCATTCGCAAGGGCGGCACACGTCCGATCAATGAAGTCCTTGAGCAGGCAGCACGCCCGACAAAGACCGGTGCAATCGTCATGGACACTGCCGGATACGACATCTCCTCAGTTACTTCCATGGTGGCAGCGGGCTGCCAGGCAGTCATTTTCACAACAGGCCGCGGAACACCGACAGGCAACGCTATTGTTCCGGTGCTTAAGGTAACTGCTAACGGAAGAACATTTGCATGGATGGAAGATAACATGGACATCGATCTCAGCCCAATCGTTCGCGGTGAGAAGACCTATCAGGAGATGGGAAGAGAGATGGTCAGTGCGATTGAGGACATTTGCAACGGAAAGATGACAAAAGCAGAAGCATACGGTTTCTCAGACATCGCTGTAGATCATGTATGCAGATACGTTTAATTCCAAATATCGCAGTAGATTAAGTATGCAGATACGTTTGATTCGAAATATGGGAGGGATAAAGAATGAATCCAATTAAAAAATGGAACAGCCTCAGCCTGTTCACAAGAATTATGGTAGGTTTTGTACTCGGTATCGGAGCAGGTCTCGTCCTCGGTGAGAAAGCCAGCGCCGTCGCTTTCCTCGGAACTATTCTGACACGTCTTCTGACCATGGTTGTCGCGCCGCTGGTCCTCGGACTTCTCATCTGCGCAGCTGCCGACGTCAAGGATTTCAAGACCCTCGGCAAGATCGGCGGCAAGACGCTCGGCCTCTTCCTCGCGGGAACCGCTGTTGCGGTCGCGATTGGCCTTGTGCTCTGCAATGTTATGCAGATAGGTGCCGGCTTCGTCATGGAATCCACCACCCCCTACGATGCCAGCGAAATTCCGAGTGTTGCTGAAACGCTCATGAACATCATCCCGACGAACCCGTTCAACGCCCTGAGCACACAGAACCTGCTTCAGATCATCTTCTTCGCTCTGCTCCTCGGCTTCGCGCTCATCAAGCTCGGCGACAAGGGTGCTCCGGTTCTCAATTTCTTCCGCGCTTGGACAGAGGCATGGAAAGAGATCACCAATATCGTTCTCGAGTTCACACCTTACGGTGTATTCGGTCTCATGGCTGACATCGTCGGCAAGTACGGCATGGACGTCATGCTGCCCTACATCAAGACAATCGGTGCCTGCTATCTTACCTGCTTCCTGTTCACGATATTTGTACAGGGCGGTCTCATGGTCGGCCTCTACGGCGGCATCAGCCCGATCAAGTTCTTTAAGACGATGAAAGAGGCGATCCTGTTCGTATTTGCAACATGCTCCAGCGTTGCTACTATCCCGCTGAACCTCAAGTGCACCAAGAACCTCGGCGTAAGCGAAAAGATCGCGGACTTCTGCATCCCGTTCGGTGCTGTCATGAACATGAACGGCACGGCAATTTATGAGGCTGTCGCAGTTGTATTCGCCTCCCAGGTCTTCGGCATCCACCTCACAGTTGCGCAGCAGGTCATGGTCATGGTCACAGCGGTTCTGGCTTCCATCGGTACAGCCGGTATCCCTGGCTCAGGTCTGGTCATGCTGACAATCGTCCTCAACGCTGTCAATCTTCCGCTCGAGACAATCGCGCTCCTTGCAGGTATCGACCGTATCCTGAACATGGCCCGCGTTATCCCGAATATCGTAGGCGACGCTGCGGTGGCAGTCGTGGTCGCAAAGAGCGAGGGTGAGCTTCATCCTGAGCTCGTTAAAGAAGAGGAATAAGACCCCATTCCTATAGAAAACCCCCGACCGGAAATCATACAGTTTCAGACTAGATCTTGAGACACCATTGCATGAAACTGTATGAGATTCGGTCGGGGGTTTTTAGTTTGACTGCCTCCGCCTTTGACTCGATGAAACTCACCGAGTCCAAAGGCGACCATTATGGCTCAAAATGCAAAGAGATTAAGCCCTGTCACCTCATCAAACCTTCGTCCTACGTGACCATTGATCTTCCTGATAATGATTTCCGCTGTCGCGCTGATATAGGCTTCACTCAGATGACCGCCGAAGACCGCACCGGTATCATTCCCCGCACACATGTGCACGTGAAGATAAGGCTTGTCATCTTTTCTCGTAATTGTCCCATGAAGGGATGTGATTTCATAGGAGCCTTCAAAGGTATTCGGCTTGAATACTTTGTCTTTTACATCAAACACTCCGGTCGTGAACTTGTTCACCGCCCCGAGCCCCTCAATTTCAGCAAGCTCAAGATTCTCTTTTTCAGCAATTTCAAGCAGGCTGCGGCATATCTCTTCGCCCGGATCAAGTCTTATTACTAATGTCTCATCAAATGTACGATATTCCATATGATACCTCCCTTCGTATGTCATCTTCTTTAATCTGCTAATAATTTGGTATCGAGTTACATGCAGACTGGGATGTACTGCACACTTAGTTCTTACCTCCATTATACACGTAGTTGCATAATGTGTCTAAGTCTTCGTCTTATCAGGTGTTTATACACTTCAAGAAGAGCTATTTTTTCATTCAGCTTCCCTCAGTCTTGTCCGAGTGATCTCTCTATTCAGATCCCTCGCTCCTCTCCCTGCCAGAACGTGCTCTCTTCTCATCAATCCTCTCTCTCACCCTCCTCGCAGCCTCATTCTCCTGAGCAGTAACCCCATCGCTCCCGGCATTCCCATAGACGACCCTGTAATAAGTCCTGAAGACTACCCTCAGATCATCCCGAATCTCCTCCGGCGCTCTGTCAACATAGTCGGACATGAGCCCTCTGTCGGCAAAGCCCTCTGAACTCTTCTTGATACTTCTCCTGATCGCCGCAACATCCATCAGAAGCTTCTGCTCAGGGGTTCCTCGGCTGTAACGCAGCCTGCTGACCACACGAGCCCCTATCACCAAAGCAGCAAGCAGTATGAACACACTAAGGACCAAAGGCAGCACTACTCTTACTAAGAGTGGTGCCAGCGCATCAGCCGGCTCCTCGGTGCTGTCAGGCAAGCCCTCCGGTCGTTCCGGCACAGGTGAGACCGAATACTCTTCACTGGGAGACTCCGCCGCCTCCGCTTTTCTGTGCCAGGTGAAGTCTGAGGCGGTCCTCATAGATGCAGTCGGTTCAAATGGCACCCAGCCCACATTTTTAATATACGCCTCTGGCCAGGCATGAGCGCAGCTTCCGCTCACCTCGTAGGACTCCTGTTCTTCAAATGGAAACTCATATCGATACCCAACAACCACCCTCGCAGGTATCCCCGAAAGCCTCAACAGCATCACCATGGAAGACGCATAATGCACGCAATAGCCTTCCTCCGTCTCAAAAAGAAATCTGTCCGCAATATCCGCCATCCCCTCTGCGGTGGTGAGGTCAGAGTCAGGATCGTGGCCACCGACCGCATCTAAGTTGTACGTATACTGTCTCAGGTAATTCTCAATGAGCCTGCACTTTACATAGTTACCGGGCGCGCTTTCTGTTATAGACTCTGCAAGCTTCACCATCTTATCGCTGGCTCCGGATGTATCCATATAAATGGAAGGCAGCCCAGCTACAGCCCCATTCCCGGAAGACTGCCTGACTGTAGCCCCATTCCCGGAATGCAGCCCAACTCTAGTCCCGTTCCCGGAACGCAGCTCAGATCCACCCCCATACAGGGTAGCCATCTCACTCGTTCCCTTCCTTGCAGCCTCAAACTCCTCCTCGCTCATAATGCTTGCAAAATTGATACTGTATAGCTCAGACACATAATCGCAGGCTTCCTGATAAGTAAAGTCTCCATCCGCCTGCAGATCCTGCCCGTTCCTAAAGAGATCAATCAAATACGGGCTGCCATAATCAATATCCAACCACGTAGCATGTATTTTATACCCCTTTTTGTGCCGCTTGTTTCCAGTGCCATCAGAAATTCCTTTTTCTCCGACCGACCCGCTTCCGCCAGAGATTCCTTTTTCTCCGGTCGCCCCGCTTTCGCCAGAAATTCCGTCTCCCCCGACAATCCTCCCCTCCACATCCGAAAGAATGAGTGAATTTGCCGGAGCAATCACATCCGCAGTATTAAGATACACGTACTCCTCATTCAGCACAGATACTCTTGAAAACAGTGCCGCGTACTCCCTGTCAACCCCACTGTCACGCATAAACTTCAGGAAACTGACCAGCTGCTGCCCGTCCACTCCCCTGCCTCCTGCCAGATAGAGCACTCGGCGCATCTTCATGTCCCTGTTACTGTTCTCATCTTTATAAATATAATAGGGTTTCTCATAAGTACTGAGCACCAGCTGAGTCCTTTCGGTCTTACTGACACTGCTGCCATTTATGGCCAGCGAGCTGTATTCTGCGCTATAAGAACTGCCGCCAAAAAAGGACGACATATAATAAGACACGCTGTCAGCGACATCGATGACTCCGTCGACAAAGTTCTCGCCGATCCGCACCACAGGATCCCAGTTGATCGGCTCCCTCCGCATCGGAAGGGCGAGTATTATAATCCCCAGCAGAACAAAATAGTGAAACGGGAACGCCTGATTCTTTCCAAGCAGAAGCGGAAACGACTGACTCTTTCTCTCAATAAGCAGCTTCTGCAGCGCTGCCAGCGTCATGGTCACAAGAATGACGCACAGAATCTTGTCCGTCGCGTATTCACCTGCAAGCACACCTTCCTCAAAGTGCAAATACAGCGCAGCCGCATCAAGAACAAACACCCCCGCAAGCAGCACAGCGTCCCTGCGAGGCAGAATCCCAAGGAGAATTCGCAAGGCCGCTGCAAAAGCCACAGCATACGAGATGTAAGGAAGCGCCTCGGATTTTCTCAAAAGGAAGAACAACAAGATCGCCGGGAGCAGCAGAAAAAGTGAGGCAGCATTGCTCCTCACGAAGAATTTGCAGATGTATTCAAGTACGCAATAAAAGAAAAAACACGAAATGAAAGCCAGAGTGAGGGAAATTCTATGGAGGTCGGGGCTGGTAGTGTCTGCAAGAGCGAACACTTCCATGCAAATGATAAACAGCGCAGCCACATATAAGTGCCCCTTCACCTCAGTGACAACAAGCGAAGCAACTTTTTCCCGGCTCTCCTCACCCGCAAACAGAGAATTAAAGCTCCCCAGAGCTTCGGACTGCGAAGCGACGTTCTCTTCATTCGCGGACTGCGAGGAACTGTTCCCCTCATTCGCAGACTGCGAAGTGACTTTCTCCCGGCTCGGGATCTTCTCTGATAAAAATCCAGGTCCCATTTTCATGTGCGCCGCTCCTTTGACCCTCAGCCAGATCTTGGATCTTTTTAAATTCCTCATCGGAATTGTAGAAAATCCCGTCCGCCGCAATCGAATAAAAATCCATAAAACTGCTGTGGGAGTCCACAACGGACTCACTGACTTTGCCCGCGGGGTAAATCAGCCGCACCGGCAGATTCTGATGAGCGAAATGCCAGGCAGCAGAGACGATAAACTCCAGAAAATAGTCGCGCTTTTTCAGGGACTCAAGGTCCTGGCTGTTGTCCGGCACGCGAGCAGCCTGGGCAACAATGGTCACCGCTCTCTTCTCCATCTTATCCGGTACTCTGGTCACAAGCTCCGACAGTCTTGCCGATACTTTCCAGTTGATCGAATGCATCGGATCTCCCGCCCTATAGGACCGCATGTCACTGCCCGGAATGGTCTCAAAGAGCCTGTTGCTCTTAAGTCCCGTGCTATTCACAAGGTTCTCCAGATCCAGTACTCTGTCCGCGATGTCTGTAATCGGAGGGCTGACAACCGCCCTGAATGTGTAAGGCACGATGTACTCGACTCTGAAAATAGAAAACGGATCGGTAAAGGTGACTGTGTCGATGCCTATGTTGTAGGAGCCGGCGTATTTGCAGCTGATGCCCGAGACAAGTTCCTTCTTTTCCAAAGTGCCGAGCGAAATCTCCTGACCATCAGATATTTCATAGAGGTCGCACCTGTCGCTGAATGTGCCAAGGCGCATCCTGTGGATTGGCAGGATGCCGGCGTTCTCGATGATTGCCCGGTACCTGTGATCTTCATTTTTGCTGACCCTGTGCAGGTCGATTTCCTGAAAGATGCGAAGAAACCTGTAATTAAGTAGGATGTAGACACCTGAAAGCGGCAGCATGAACAGGATCGCATAAAGCCAGGCAAATACAAGCGGGCCTCCGTAAAAACTGGCAAAGACCAGACTGGCTGCCAACACAGCCAAATACAGGATAAGACCTTTTATATTTATATGAATCTGCATAGTCCTATCACCCGCTCCAACTTACAAAATCGTACTGTATTCGATCCCTCACAAACTCAAAGCCGACTATCATCATGCACACTACTGTATCCATCTGCCTCACGGCATCGTCAATCTGTCCCACCCCACCAAGCCGACTCTCAAGCAGTACCCGCCTGCCTCACGGCGCCGTCACCTGCACATTGCTGTATCCGCCTGCCTCACGGCACTTTCAATCTGCCCCAACCTGCAAAACCGATTCTAGAACTGCATCCGCTGCCTCACGGCACCGTCACCTGCCCGAGGATCTTATTTACGATGTCTTCTCCCGTCACCCGGCTGAGCTTCGCTCCGGTCGAGAGCACAAGTCTGTGGGGGAGCGTCATAGCTGCCGCCTGCGCAATGTCCTCCGGAACACAATAGCTGCGATCATCCATGAAAGCAACCGCCTGCGCGCATCGCAGCAGCGCAAGCAGGCTCCTCGGTGAGGCCCCGCACGCAATCTCAGCCCGATCCCGCGTCGCCTCCGCTATCTTCACTGCGTATGCCCGAAGATTTTCATGGATGCTCACCCCGGCAGCTTCCTGCCGCATTTCCATGATGTCATCGGCAGTCAGGACCGGGTGAGTCTCATCGTGGAGCTCACCGGTGAGGAATCGCCTTGCCATGTCCTCCGATGCTTTCGTGTCGGGATAGCCGATGGACAGCTTCATCATGAACCTGTCGAGCTGCGACTCAGGAAGCGGATACGTGCCCGCCATCTCGACCGGGTTCTGGGTGCCTATGACCATAAAGGGCTCCGGAACTGCCATATCCATTCCGTCAATCGTGACCTTGTGCTCCTCCATGACTTCAAGGAGGGCTGACTGGGTCCTTGGCGAGGTTCTGTTGAGTTCGTCTGCGAGGACGATATTATTTGCAACCGGACCCGGCATTACTTGAAAGTTCCCCTCCGCGGGCCGGTAGACGGAAAAACCGGTGATGTCCGACGGGGTCGTGTCCGGGGTGCACTGGATTCTCGCAAATGACAGCGTCACCGAATCCGCAAGCGCCCTGGCCAACGAGGTCTTTCCCACACCAGGTACATCCTCGATGAGTACATGCCCGCCGGATAACAGGGCGATAATGATCTTGTCGATTACGTCGCCCTTGCCGACGATTCGAAGTTCCATGCTATCTTTCAGCTTTCGCACATTTTCATTCATTACGCATCCTCAATCTCTTTCAAGTGAGACCAGTTTGTTGCCCACCGCCTATAGAGGCAGGGTCATCTCACACTGAGATATATAAAGTTCCTGTAGATCTCTTTTATTATACTATGAGAATCGCGCGTTGGGGACAGTTCTTACAATCACGCACATAATAATCATCAGTGGTGTGCAGGAAAAAAAGCTGCTTGCAATCAGACTTGATAAAAACAGTGTACCGAGGCCAAAATACACACAGACTTTTGAATACTTGTTGTCTGTCACCCTGAGAAATTTGGAAACGACTATACAGAGCAAAATTGCCATCAGAACAGCGCCGATGAACCCCATTTCTGCCATGACCGCCGGCCAGAAATTATCTGTGAGGAAGGATCTGCGATCAGGCGACAACCCCCAGTACAGCGAGAAGTTGTATATTCGGTACAGCTCCGAATAATGTCGCTGGGCAATTGCTGTGCCGTAAGTCGCAAAGCCGCTGCCGAGCGGGAAATAGTTTCTGGCTGTGATAAATCCATACTTTAGAAGCACCTTTCGCGCGCGGTTGCCGCTGAAATAGTAACTGAACTGGTCTGCCGAAATGAATGATACCATTGCTGCAAATGCAGCCATGTACCACCACCTGAACTTCCTCTCTTTTCTAATAATCAATGCGTAATACATAATTACGAAAAGCAGTGCGTATCCCCACGCTCTGCTGCGAAGTGTCGCGCACATATTGATCAGCGCAAGAACAATAAAAAGTTTTGTGTTTTTGCTGTTCCTGTAGTAAAGACTCGCCGTGAGAATTATGATCCACAGCACACAGGCATTATAAAAATCACCGACGCGGGAATAGAGAAAGTTATATGCTCTCATACCGTATCGATAATCTGTGTGCATGCCAATATTTGCAAAAAAATTGAGAATCATGCAAATGGTCGAAATAGCTACAGCGAGCTTGACCATAAATGACGTGTATTCAATCAGAAGTTCTTTAAATCTGTAATGGTCGAAAATGAGCTGAGCTCCGAGAATTGCTCCGATGAATTTGAATATATTGAACGCATCAAATATACATAGAATTGAATTGTTTTGAATCTTCGAATTAAAGTTTCCTCTAAATCCGATTGTCAGAAGGGCAATGACAATTAAAACGATCAACCCATCCTTTCGCCTGATTTTCCCTCTTCTTATGACATGCGCTATGTAATAAAGCGTAAGTATGATTGCAAGGAGTTCATCATATAACTGTATCGGACGAATTAAATGGCTGATGACATCTTCAAATATTAGCAGAATCAGAAAAATTGATAGTATAAAAGGTCGGGTCCTTATTATATACCTATGTCCCACGCTGTCTCCCCTCATCCGGTCTGATAAGTATATAAGTCAAAATGCTTATTTGCAAAGTCGCACCCAAATCCTGTAAAACGCCGGGCTTTCAGGTATCAACGGATTACATCATACTCCTTCTGATAAATAAGTTCAATCATTAGTGACGATTTTAACATGATATATGTCACGTGGCAGGGACGGTTCTCGTGATGTCTTTTTAATTTGTCATCGGGAAAATGAGCGATACCCATCTTAAAAGCCCTGCACATATTAGTCCTGTCACAAGCCCCCCAAGCACATCGCTCAGATAGTGGACCCCGACATACATTCTGGAATAGCCCATGAGCAGTGCAAATGCCATCGCCGCTATCCCAAAGCCAACCAGCAAATGAAATAAGATCGCAAATGCCCCCGCAAATGCCATCGCCGCATGCGCCGACGGAAATGCCTTGTCTTTCGGCTCCGGTATGATTGCGACCAATCCAGGGACCGCATGGTAGACCCTCGTTCTCCCGATAAGAGGTTTGAGCACCAAAGAGGTGAGTCCCCAGGACAGGAACAGCGTTGCCAGTATATATTTGCCTGCCGCCGCATCGCTTCCTGACAACCAGAGATAAAAGCCTGTGGTGAACCAGACCGCATTGCCGAAGTTGGTGATGAAAATCATGATCGGATCAAGGAATGGTTTTCGGCAGTGATTTTGAATGTAAAGGATTAGTTTTGCGTCTAATGAATCCATGTTACTGCTCCTGACCATCGAGCAGCCTTTCAAGGATTTCTATAGCCTCATAGACCATTTTGTCGCAGTGTTGTTTTTTGATTCCGCCACTCTCGGCATTTGCACGCAAAAGATCCGCGCACATCATCATTCCATCGTGTTTCTCCCGTATCTTTGCTATAAAGTTCTTCGCGTCCGACGGCTGGTCAAAACCTGCCAGCCCGAGGACCATGAGTCCGCCTGTAATCACACCGCAAACTGTCCCGCTCTTCATGCCTCCACCGAAGTTGGCACCCATGTTGAATGCGGTCTCTTCGCTGAGACCGAATCGCTCAGCAAAGGGAACGAGGACGGCCTGTGTGCAGTTGTAATGTGGTTCCGTGATAGCTCTCAGTTCGTGAGCCCGGTCTAAATATTTGCCCATAATTTTCCTCCTCTCACGCGTTAAGGACGGCTCTTTTCACGCGAAAAGAACCGCCCCCGCCGCGTGTTATCTCGCCCTATACAGGAATGTCACGATCTGCCCTCTCGTGCAGTTCGCATCAACGCCGAATTTCCCTTTCAGCTCCCCGTCTTTAAAGCCCGTAGTTATCTTTTTCTGGTAGCCCCAGAGCACCGCGTTGTAGAAGACATGGTTCTTCGGAACATCCGGGAACGGTGCCTTGGCTACCGCCTTGGGTGCCAGCTTACCCTTAAGTCTCCATAAGAACATCATGCACTCGCCGCGGGTCACATTGCGGTTGACTCCGAATGTACCGTCGGAATAACCCTTGGTGATGCCCTTCTGAGATCCCCAAAGGATCGCCTTGTAGAAGGTATGTGTCTTCGGAACGTCCTTGAACGGAGATTTTGAGACCGCTTTCGGCTCCTTCTTGCCCGCGTATCTCCAGAGGAACATCATCATTTCACCGCGGGTGCAGTTCTTGTCGATTCCGAATGTGCCGTCCGGATAGCCCTTGGTGATGCCGGCGTCCGCCGCCCAATAGATGGCATTGTAGTAGGCATGATTCGGGTTCTGGACGTCCGTGAACCCGACAGCCGGCTCGGGTGTCGGCGTAACTTCCGGGGGCAGTGTCCACCCTGGAACGATTATCACCGGGAACATTCCGGGGGCCTCAACAAAAGTCTCCGTAGAGTCTTCTTGGGCAGAAATTGCTGCAAATGCCTCCTCCATCTCACTCGTCCACGCATCTGTACCCTTCAGTGGAGATGAGATTGTCCAACCATCGAATGCATATCCTTCGCGTGTCGGATTTGCCGGCAAATAATACTTTCCGCTATCGGAACTTTGGAGATAAAAACCGTCTATGTCGTCCATCTGACTCATTGCCGCAAAGTCTTCGGATGAACCGGCCGCAGCTAGCACACGGATGGAGTCGGTTCCGAGCTGGGCTCTGATTTTATTTGCAGCAATAAGAGTCTTTTCCGGAGGCAGGTATCCTGTCTCACTCTCCACAGGCATAGCTACCGCATAACCGCTGCCGCTGACAGCGCCCTGGTTATAGAACCACTCATGGATGTCCTGCTGGTCAGGGTTCTTGTCAATATAGCTTCCGACGCAATAAACGCCGTCAAGAACCATACTGCCCTCGGGTTCGTTCATGATGTATTCACCTTTCTCGCACTGCAGATGGCCGCCTGGTTCTACAATGATCGTCCCCAAATTGTTGCAATATTCTCCACCTGAAACATGAAGTTCTCCGCCGGCTTTTATTATGATCTGACCGCCCGGATTATTAAAAAATGAAGATTTAATATATCCCCCATTTTCAATCGTCAGCGTATATCCTTCAGTTGCAATGGAACCCGGCGTATCTATTCTCTGACCTTCGCCGATCGTAATGTCCGCGTCCATCTGTGCAACAGGGACAAATATAATATTGCCCGTAGGCTCAAGATGCTCCACTTGCGGCAGCGCCTCCAGGAGCTCTTCATAGTTCGATATACAAGGTATAAAATCTAATTGGGTGTGTATCCCAGTATCAATTTCAGGGCCATCTGCCCAGACAATGGCAGGAATCATTGCAATGCATATTAACATCGTCGCCAGAATTGCCGCTGCACGCAAAATAATACTTCTCATAAAGCACCTCCGCATTTGTAATGTGATTCAAGTCTCGCTCGCGAGACTTGGCGCGGGATTCTGGTCAACGCTAGCTGACATAATTCCAAACCGAATCCCTGCAATCTCCGCTTCGCTACGGTCGACGCAAAGCGAACGTCCACTGGATGTTCTGCGCCTTCACGTGTTATCTCGCCCTGTACAGGAATGTCACGATCTGTCCTCTCGAGCAGTTCGCATCAACGCCGAATTTCCCTTTCAGCTTGCCCTCTTTGAAGCCCGTCGTTATCTTTTTCTGGTATCCCCAGAGTACCGCGTTGTAGAAGACATGGTTCTTCGGAACATCCGGGAACGGAGCCTTTACTACCGCCTTGGGTGCCGGCTTACCCTTAAGTCTCCATAAGAACATCATGCACTCGCCGCGGGTCACGTTGCGATTGATACCAAATGAGCCGTCCGAATAGCCCTTGGTAATGCCCTTCTGAGAGCCCCAGAGAATTGCTTTGTAGAATGCATGTGTCTTCGGAACATCCTTGAACGGAGATTTCGAGACTGCTTTTGGCTCCTTCTTGCCTGCATACCTCCAGAGGAACATCATCATTTCACCGCGGGTGCAGTCTTTGTCGATTCCGAAAGTGCCGTCCGGATAGCCCTTGGTGATGCCGGCGTCCGCTGCCCAGTAAATGGCATTGTAGTTAGCGTGGCCCGGGTCCTGGACATCCGAGAATCCAGCTGTAGGTGTGGGTGTGGCACCTGGTTTCTTCCAGCCCGCATACATGTCGAAGTTTTCGGAACAGTTTTCACTTCCTTCTTTCTGGAAAATATTGTTAGCATTAATATACGTTTTAAAATCGTTATTCATATTAGCGGAATCGGCCGCAATGACAAGTTTTGTGCAGGCCTTATCAGCGTACCAGCCGGTAAACTCGTATCCGCTGCGGACAGGTGTGTGCTGTGAGAAATCGAAGGCATAACCATAACGACCGTCGTCTTCATACCAGCTGCTTCCTCTGTTTATTCTATACTTGTATACATTGATTGATTCCTTTACATTATCGACAGTTCCGCCATTTCCGTTCAATGAGACAGTCCTTGCTTCCTGATATTTGAAGTGAATCTTGATCGGATCTTCTTCGCTTCCATGGATTTGATTGTCAAAGGACCATCGGTAATCATCCGCTCCGTCGAAAAAGAATCTCCACTGCGATGTCATGCGGTCCGCACTGAAATCAAGGCATTTCGGGCTATAATTTCGGTCCGCCTTGGTTTCATTAATGAATCCTACGTCCTGGAATCGATATCCCTTGATCTTAGGATGATGAATCGTAAATATCGGACCAGTGACTACATTTCCGTCAATCGGATTATAGTTACAGGAGAGATCCTCCGCATAGATGACCGTAGGATTACTGCCGGCAAATACCTTACCCGGCAGATTCGTTATATCTTCACTATTGCCGGAGCCTATGTTATTTTCAAATGTATATACAACCGGGTGATATTTGGGCAGACCGACCCAAACCATTGTGGATGCACCCCAATAGCTTGCATCATGTTCATGAGGCACCGCTTCACTTTCAACCGCCCATTTACTGATGCCTCCATTACCGCTTCCTGAATAATTGAGCAGTACAGGATTATTGATAATCTCTACCTCGGTGACATAAGTGTGGCTCACCACCGCCCCCAGGGTGATGGATTTCGAGACCTTCAGTGATCCGTACGACTGTCCTTGACTTAGCTCGAGCCAATCTCCTGAACTGCTCCTCAGTATTTTTCCCGGTTCTCCATGGCTTCCATATCCGCCAGGATTCGGATCGGTCTCGGGAAGAATAACTACCTTATCACCGGGATACAGGATACCTACACCCTGCATATAATCACCGTAATATTGCCAGCTGACTTTTGTCGGATAGTTTTTTTCGCTCAGATCCAGAGTATATGTCTTCGGAGTCCTCGGATTAGCCGGGCCGCTCTGCATAGTGGTAGCTCTCCCGACATATTCGCCGTCCTGTGATGATTTGGATGCCTGCACGGGTGCAGTTGCAGATACAAGCTCCTCGTCAATCAGAGTCTGATCAGCGTCTGAATACTCAGCATCTGCCTGTTCCGGAATTTCAGCCTCCGAAATGCCGCTTACATCATCAATCTCAGGTGCCGCATCTACATCCTCCGTGACCACTTCTGCCGCTGAAATGATCTCATCTGATGCGTACACAGCAGACATCGGTATGCATGACAGACATAATGTCGCGGCTGTAATTAAGGAAATCAGTCTTTTCATTCTCGTTTTCATGCTCTCTCCTTTCCGGCAAATAATAATAACGTCCATTCCTTTGCCATACCCAATTTATACTTACCGCACAATAAAAATCAGACTTTTCTATTGTCTTACTGTTGTTATTTTATTGTACCATAGCACAAGAATTTGCCACAACAATTTCAAATAACAAACTGTCATTAACAGAAATCACGCAATAGGAACGCTTCTTTTTACGCGGGATTTTTCACGTAAAACCTGCTGACAAAAGAACCGTCCCTTTCGCAAAGTCTCTTTCCATGTTATAGTAGTCACACTATGAAATTACTCAGACTCACATTCGACAAAAACTTCATCCAGAGAACCATGATGATCGCTCTCCCGATCATGCTCCAGACCGGCATCACCAATCTGGTGAACATGCTTGACAACATCATGGTCGGCAGAATCGGCACCGATCCGATGACCGGCGTGTCCATCGTCAACTCACTGCTTTTCGTATGGAACCTGTGCGTGTTCGGAGGTCTCTCAGGCATCGGCATATTCACTGCGCAGTACTGCGGCAAAGGCGACCACGAAGGCACACGCCGCACGTTCCGCCTGCAGCTCGTCCTCTCAGTCCTGCTTGTCGCCGCCGGTCTCCTTCTCTTTTTCATGCGAGGGGAGTTCCTCATCAGCCTCTATCTCCACGAAGACGGCGGCGGTGGCTCCGTCGCCCAGACGATGAAGTCCGCCCTTTTGTATCTGAGGATCATGTGCGCTGGCTTTCTGCCATTTGCGGTCACACAGGCCTACTCCACGACGATCAGGTCACACGGTGAGACCGTCGCGCCCATGGTCGCGTCCGCCATCGCTGTTGCGGCCAATCTTGTCGGCAACTACATCCTCATTTTCGGCAAATTCGGCGCCCCGGCACTCGGTGTCGCAGGCGCTGCTCTGGCAACAGTCATCGCAAGATATGTCGAATTCTTCTATATCGTGATCTGGACCCACCGAAGTTCTGCCCGCCTCCCATTCATCACCGGCGTCTTCCGGAGCATGTATGTGCCCTGGGAGCTGACACTTGCCTGCATCGTGAAAGGCACTCCGCTCCTCCTGAACGAAGCACTGTGGTCCGGCGGGCAGGCGATGCTCACTCAGTGCTACAGCGTCCGCGGGCTCTCCGTCGTGTCCGCATTCAATATTTCTCAGACGATTGCCAATGTCTTCAACGTCGCCTTCATCGCCATGGGCTCCGCGACGTCGATCATCATCGGGCAAAAGCTCGGTGAGTGGGGTGAGGACCGCGCGGATGATCTCAAGGCGGAGGCCTGGAAACTCACTCTTTTTTCCGTTTTCCTCTGCATTATCTCCGCAGCCGGAATGCTGACTCTATCACTCTTTTTTCCGCGGATCTACAATACAACGGACGAGATACGAAAATTGGCGACAGGCCTCATCTGCATCGCCGCCCTCAGTATGCCGGTCCACGCATTCAACAATGCGTCCTATTTCATTATCCGGTCTGGAGGAAAGACCTTTATCACATTCCTTTTCGACTCCTGCTTCTGCTGGTTAGTTTCGATCCCGGCAGCGTTCATCATGGCCCACTATACGGCGATTCCGATCCTTCCCATGTACGCGCTTGTCATGTCAACGGAACTGATAAAGGTCGTGATCGGTTTGACGCTCGTGAACAAAGGAATATGGATCAGAGATATCACCGTATAATTCTATACAGCAAAAATAAGGTGCCGCATGTGCGGCACCTTATATCATTATCTGCTGTTGAATTATTACTTTGCTTTTATAATAGTTAGTATCATATCCAATAATCCGCGTCACAAAATTTGACTACTTATTCTATCAAATCGTTTTGTATCCGCGAGATTTATAATTTATAATGCTTTTTCGAAAGATGATTTTTAAAGCAAATGGTATACAAACGATGAACAAACACCGTGACCCCTACTGGGACAATTTAAAATTCGTGCTTATATGCCTTGTTGTGTTAGGGCATTTTCTTCTCCCGGTGAAGCCGAAAGGCCAGCTCGCCCGGACAGCATTTTACTGGATCTACCTGTTTCACATGCAGGCATTTGTATTCGTATCCGGATTCACTTCCAAAAGCTATGTGCGCAAAGACGGGAAAGAGAAAAAACTGGCAGGTTTTCTTATCACATTCCTTACTTTTACGGTCTGTATTGAGCTCATAGAGTTCATATTCACACAGGGAATCCGCCCCAAAGTATTCGTGACCATCACCGGCGCGCCGTGGTACATGCTGGCCATGTTCTTCTGGTATCTGCTGCTGCCCCTCGTCGCGCGTGTTCGCCCGACAATAACGCTGCCGGCCGCAGTGCTCACGGCTGTTGTGTGCGGACTGTTCCCGGCATGCGGCGACTTCCTGAGCCTGTCGCGCACGATCGTTTTCTTCCCGGCATTTTTAGCCGGCTACTATTTTGATGGGGAGTGGCTGCAGAAGATCGACCGCCGCAGCATTATCCTAGCTTCCGCATTCCTGATTTCGGTCTTCCTTGTCCTCTTTTTCTATCGAGACATGGCCAAAGATTTCCTGAAAATCATTTATGCGAAGAGCTCCTACTCAGAGCTGGATATTTCAAATGCGGCCGGATCAATTTATAGATTAGTCTGGCTCGCAGTCTCGGCGGCAATGACATTTGCACTCATGGTAATTATACCGAAGAGAGAAATGTGGTTCACTTACATCGGCAGCCGGACTCTCAGCGTCTATATAGTGCACCGACTCATCAGAGACGTCCTTAAGTACGCAGGTTTGTATCGTTTCATCGGAAACAACATAAAGCTTCTTGCTGTCAGTTTGCTGCTGTCGGTCATCATAATATATCTGACGTCTTCAGACCCTGTGTTTAATCTGGTGAACAGAGTGTTCCGGCTTGGCGCGATGCCGTGGCGAAAGTCGTCATCGGCGCAGGCTTAACCCCAATCAAAAAGGCTGTCGCATTAAGGCGAGCCACCGCTATATATGGCAGACGTTATTTGCAAATGTCTGCCATATATAGGTGACACCGTCTAATGCGACAGCCCTTTTATATTATCCTAATATTTAGTATCTGCTTTAATCCTTCTTAAGAGAATACGCCTCCCCCGGAACAAGCACCTTAAGGCGCTCCGGATTAACAATAGCTTCAGCAAGCTGCATCGGGTTACCATTAAATGTAGACCAGTCCGGCGCGTCGACGCTGCCCCAGTGAATCGGAATCAGGGTCGCGTTCGGGTATGCATTGCACAGCTTTACAGCGCCTTCAAATGTAATATGCCAGCCATTATCCGCAAAATCCAGAAGAATGACATCCGGCTCTTCATACTGAAGCTGCTCCTCAAGAAGTCTTGAGTCACCCGGCATCCAAATCGTTCCGTCCGGAGTCGTCATATAGAATCCACAGTAGTCCTCGCGGTCCCAATGACGGTATCCCCACTTCTTGGAATCATTCTGCCAGTTGTGCCATGCCGGAGTAAGCTTTGCGTGTACGTTCCCTACATCGAACTCATCTCCGATATCATGCCCGACTCCCGCGATTCCTTCCTCGCGCATGACCTGAGCTACATACTGTGTGGTGTGATATGATTTTGTAACATCCGCGGTGTGCTTAATCGTAACTCTTGAATTAAGAAGCATCTCAGAGATGCGTCGGCTATTTAGACTTCATCACGACGATGCGCTTAACTATTTTCTATATGCCATTACCGACTTTTTCTCAAGAATTCTAATACACCATGGAAAGACAAATGACACATAAAACATCTGTATAAAGCAAGACGTAATTGTTCCAGCAGCACCGGGTATCCAGCCCTTTACAAGCGGCATTAATATCAAGCTTATAATGTAGTAAAAAAGCAGCCCCACAGTCACTCGGGATACTCTTTTCACCATAGGAATGTCAGTTGAAAAACTGACAAATCTTCTCTCTAAAATCCAGCCAATCAAAAATGCGCTGCACCAGCCTACTCCTTTGAAGGTATCATTTGCCATCTTGTGTCCATCTACCACAAGCTTTCCTTCTGCATCAAGAAGCTCAGGGTAGGGCTTCACACCGGCATAGACTGCCACACAGATTGCAAGGGCGATACCAATGAATAAAATCAGGAAATCCTTTTCCGGGTGAGCTTTTACCCATTGCATAAGCTTCAGAGTCAGCCACATGACAAACGTGCCGCAGACAGCGCCGACAAGAATGTCCTGCGGTGTGTGTACGCCCAGATAAATGCGGCTGAAAGCTACGAGTGCGACCATGACCCCCAGGACTATGCGCAGAATGCCGGGCAGATCCTTTCTTACTGCTCCACCGCCATATACAGTCGAGGCATTCATAGTGTGGCCGCTCGGGAAGGAGTAGCCGGTGGCCGTGTTAATGGAATCGCCATACGGCAATATTCGCGCATCACGAATCCACGGTCTGTAGGCACAGACAGTCACTTTCAGTGCCCCGTTCAATATTCTGTTCCCGCTCCAGCCCATGAGAAGATAAGTGCCGACGTCCTTGCTGACACACCAGTAAATCACAGCCATTATGACAAGCACTGTGTTAAGTTCACCGAAATATGTCATCTTGAGCAGAAAGTCTGCCAGAAACGCGCCGGCTCCGTTCCTGAACTCCTGCAGTCCTAAAAGAATGTTAATATCCATGTTAATCTCCTTCCTAAGCGAGTATTACATCACAATATCAATTATAAAGTCAAAAAGACTATCACTCAAGTGATAGCCTTCTCGTTGTCACAACAAATCAATCTATGTCAAACAGACTGAGCTGCCTGTATTTCTCCGGAAATTCCCCAAGATACGCAAAGCACACATCCGGTGTACAGAGGATGTTATGCTCCCTGCATGTATTTGCAAAAATCGACATGAGCTTCTTCGTATTCGGTGAGGGAAGCTCATAGGCATTCCCATATTCCATAATATATCTTTCTTTGAGGCCGGGGAAGTGTCTGTCCAGAGCATCGTAATAGTATTCTCTGTCTCCGTCACGCAGGGTCAACCCCATACCAAAACATATAACACCTTTGACATCAGCTTTGATGCACGCATCGAGAATCGCTCTCAGGTTCTCTTCCGTGTCGTTGATATATGGCAGGATTGGAGACAGCCAAACGATTGTAGGGATGCCGCGTTCCTTCATTTTCATGAGGACCTCGATCCGCCTTTTTGTAGTACAGACGTGCGGCTCAATGATCCTGCAGAGGTCATCATTGTATGTGGTGAGTGTCATCTGGACCACGCATTTAGTCTCACGATTTATTTCATCAAGCAGATCAATGTCCTGCAGTATCCGGTCCGACTTCGTCTGGATTGCGGCACCGAACCCGTACTTCAAAATGATTTCCAGGCACTTCCTGGTCAGGCGCAGCTTCTCTTCGCAGTGCATGTACGGGTCAGACATAGCGCCGGTCCCTATCATACACTTTTTTCTCTTTGACCTAAGAGCGGCTTCGAGCAGTGCCGGCGCGTTCTGCTTTACTTCAATGTCTTCGAAGGGGTGCGTGAACCCATAGCATTTGCTCCTGCTGTCACAGTATATGCAGCCGTGGGTGCACCCCCGGTAAATGTTCATTCCATAGTAACCGCCGCTACTGGTCAGGATTCCTTTGGCGTCAACAAAATGCATGTGATTTGTCCCTCTCTTTTTATGATGTGGGAAGCTTTAAATCTATATTATAATACTATATCTTATAAATCCACCTCTATGAAGCGTAGCAGCAGAGTACCACGTCCATAGGAGCCTCCGCACCGCATGGGCGTGGGTGAATGCCGGGACAAACTTACTGGT
>JBGUHN010000058.1:0-8784 GCA_045112155.1 Lachnospiraceae bacterium | reverse complement strand
CGCGGAAGTGTCGGAACTGGCAGACGAGCAAGACTAAGGATCTTGTGCATAATGCTTGCGTGTGGGTTCAAGTCCCATCTTCCGCATCAATAAATGAAAAGAGCTGAGGTAAATTCCTCGGCTCTTTTTCATTTATCAGGGCGAGGAGACCCTTGAGCCCATGGTCTCAAGGTCTCCTCGCCCTGACGGGGCTTAATGGTCGATTCGGTGGGAAAAAGGTCCGCCGGACCTTTTTCTTTTTCCGCCTCACCCCATCTTCCGCATGATAGTTTTGCCTGGGGTGCTTTTTTCATGCGGAATGGGCTGCCGCATAGTGGTTGTGGCAGCCCCTTTTTTTCATCCGATAAAAAGACTGCCGCGCTAATCACTTAGTGCGACAGGTTTTCTTATTTTAGCTTTGCCTTCGGTAAATTATCTGGTTTAAACCTTGTAATCAAGAAGTCGGCAGTCGATCTTGCAAAATTACACACTTGTGCAGTGCTGCATAAGGGTCAAATCAAAGCGCATAGGCAGTCTCACTGACTCGTTTTTGGTTAAATCAGCTTAACACGCCGCCGAATTTACAGTGAAGAAGCAGTCACCTTTATGGAGTTTGATGTTCGGCGACCGTATGGCTTACTTATATCAGATTTCAACCTTCAGTCGATAAAAGGTCATTTCACAGCCAGCAACTGCCCTCAAAATCATCCGGGCAGTCATGAGGCGTCGTTTTGTCCCAAGGCAACTGCCAACAGGAATTTTAGCTTTCAGTAGATTAGAGCCGATTTCACTGAACGAGACTGCCCGCCAGACCACCCGGGCACTCATGAGGCGCCATTTTGAGCCAAGATGACTGATTGCCTGCATTCTTGCTGGCAGTAGAATGGAGTAAATTTTGATGAAAGCTACTGCCCTCAAACCTCCCGCGCAGTCGATGAACGCCGAACAGAACAAAGATGACCGTCGCCACCACTCAGCAAAAGAGGCCGTAGCATTAATGTGAAAGTTTTTTCCACCTCACCCCATCTTCCGCATCAATAAATGAAAAGAGCTGAGGTAAATTCCTCGGCTCTTTTTCATTTTTCAGGGCGAGAAGTCCCTTGAGCCCATAGTCTCAAGGGACTCTTCGCCCTGACAGGGCTCAATGATCGGTTCGACGAAAAAAGGCATCCATACCAATGGACACCTTTTCCCTCACTTCACCGGTTACTTTTCAAATCCAAAAGCACAACTTGAATCTTATCTCGCAAGCAGCCTCAATATATCATGATACATTACATAAACTGACAAAAGCAGCAAAGCCAGAACCGCTACCAGCTGCAGCGTCATCTCCACCTTCTTATTCACAGGTCTTCTTAGGATCAGCTCGAACAGCATGAAGAACAGTCTACCGCCATCCAGCCCCGGTATCGGAAGCAGGTTCATGACACCAAGGTTTGCGGAAATAAGAATCAGCAGGTTGATCATATTCATCCACGTGATCAGCGCGCCCTCTGACTTCGTCTCCTCGTAGGTCTCACCGACAATGTCGACAACACCGACCGGGCCGGACAGATCATCCACACCGAACACCCCGGTAAAAAGCGCTCCGACAGATCTGACTGTAGATGTTATGAGGTAGCGAAGCTCAATGATACTGTATTTCAGAACACCGATAGAAGATGTCTTCACTCTCCCGAGGTTGTAGGAAAAGCCGAGGCTCACGGATCTGTTTTCTACCGGGGTGACATCCGCTTCAAAACTTTCGCCTCCCCGATCAAGGGTCAGATGCACGGAAGTCTCTGTCAGGGGATGCTCGCTGAAATACGTGTTAAGCGACTTCGCGTCCGTAATCTCAGTGCCGTCAATGGAAGTAATCACGTCTCCGGCAGATACTCCCGCTTTTTCCAGCGGGGAATCGGTCCCGACAGCCTCAATAAGGGCTGTCGACTGGTCCACGTGGTAGGTCATACCCATCATATAGCGGACTGTGACCTGCGGATCAAATGTGACCGTCTTCTTCTGACCTTCATGCACGTACGTCATAGTGACCTTCGTATCCTCAGTCAATGAATTGAAGACAAACCACATCGACAGATCCCGCCCGATGCTGACATGGTCGCCCATGAAGCTCGTCACCGTGTCACCCTCGCAAAGGCCGGCTTCCGCTGCAGGAGAACCATCCTGCACGTATACGACCTCCGCCGGATCGTAGCCCACAAGACTGATGATAATGACGGCTCCGACAAAAGCGAGGATAAAGTTGAAAAGTGGTCCTGCAAATATTATTGCTGCCCTCTTTCCGAGCGTGGCCGCCTGGAACGACCCCTCTTCGGGCTCAGCCGGCTCCTTTGGGGTATCATCATCTTCGTCTTCATCATCGTATTCATACATTCCTTTCATCTGGCATGATCCGCCGAACAAAAGCAGCTTCAGTGAATATCGGGTCCCGTTCTTCACAGTAGTAAGAAGTCGGGGCCCGAAGCCGATCGAGAATTCTTCTACGTCGACTCCCGCCATCTTCGCGAACAGGAAGTGGCCGAACTCATGAAACGCAATTAAAATTGACAGAATCAGAAAAGCGATAATCCATTTCATACGATATACAATCTCCGTACAAATAAAGTTTAGTATGACACACCACTTTTTGGGAATGTCTTCTCTCGCTCAGTCGGGCAGGATATATATTTACCTGCCACTTTTTAGGTAGCGGTCTTCTCTCACCGCTTACAAAAGCGCAGGACTTCTCCCACTGAGATAGAATAAGCCGCCGTGCTGCATATTATATCACACAGTCCGGCGGCAGAACATTCTGATTAACACGGCAGCGCTTAATGCTTTTCTGCTTAGGCGCTGCTTTGATGATCAGCCTGAGCTGATCAGATCAGGACAAGTGACAGGAAATAAATGATCGGGGCGGTAAAGATCACACTGTCAAAGCGATCCAGAACACCTCCGTGACCCGGTATGAGTTTTCCGTAATCCTTGATGCCCTTGTCTCTCTTGATGGCTGACGCCGCAAGATCACCGACCATCGAGATAAGCGCGCCCGCTGCGCATATGACCGCATAGGCAGCCATCGGCTGATGGAAAATAAATGCGTACAGAAGTCCCAGAAGACCTGCCCCGACGACACCGCCGACAGCTCCCTCCACCGATTTTTTCGGGCTGAGGATCGGAGCCATTTTGTGACGTCCCAAAAGAACACCGACACAATAAGCACATGTGTCCGAACCCCATGAGCTCAGGAAAACAAGCCAGACGAGGATCTTTCCGCTCTCGGAACTCCGGATCACATATATGAATCCGAGCATGACCGCTACATAGACCATCCCGAAGAATGTCGCAATCACCTGTTCCGCATGATACTTTGGATATGAAAAAACATAGGCCGCAAGTATCAGGATCAGCGCCATGACGATACCGACCAGATAATACTGCTCTGGCATGAAGAAAAGGAGTCCGTAATAAGCGACGGCTCCCGCAAATCCCATCGCTGCCAGCGAATTCATCGCCTCTTCGGGCGCTTTCCCTCGGTTCTTATCTCTTGCCTTGTACTCCCTGCCTTCCGCCTGTATCTGAGCAGGATTCGGTCTCACGATTCCCATGGCTCCGTAGAGTTCATGTATTCCGACGAGCGAGACAAAAAGCAGCGTTATAAGAAGCAGCGGCCCGCCGATAATAATTGTCGCAAGCGCGATGATTACGAGAACGATCCCGCTGATGAGTCTTGTCTTAAACATATGTCTCATATCCTCCCTGATCATAGAACAAATATGTGACTCATATGTGTTCGTATGTAAATATCATTCCATCACCGGAGAGTTCACTCCTGATCTTGGCCGCAGATACATTTCCATCACCGGAGTATTCACTCCTGATCTTTAGCCGCAGCCGACTCTCCATCACTGAAGAGCTCACTCTTTATCTTCTCCATGATTGAATCACTGTCGATTCCGAGGACGCTCCGGAGAAGAGTCACATCTCCGTGCTCGACATAGGCGTCCGGAAGTGTGATATTCACAACGCGGATGTCCGGATAGTGTTTCTCCACATAATCCGTGACACATTCTCCGTAGCCGCCCCGCTTCACGTTCTCCTCGAGGGTGATGATAGTGTCATGGTTTTTCGCAAGGCGGTCAATAACATCGGTGTCCACAGGCTTGATGAAACGTCCGTTCACGAGCGAACACCTGTGGCCCTGGCTGAGAAGTTTTTCTCTGATGTGCTCCGCAGTACTGACCATACTTCCGACTGCCATGAGGGCAATACCGCTTTCCTCATAAATCATTTCGCTCCTGCCGTACTCGATCTCGGCAAGATAATTCGGGAGTCCGTCATAAGCAATGCCTCTCGGATATCTTATGGCTATAGGACCGTCGAAGCTCAGAGCGTATCTGAGCATTTTCCGGAGTTCCCATTTGTTCTTGGGCGCAAGGACAGTCATATTAGGAATTGCGGACATGTATGTGAGATCCAGAATTCCCTGATGAGTCTCTCCGTCACTGCCGACCAGGCCTGCCCTGTCAATACAGAAAACGACCGGCAGGTTCTGCAGACATACGTCCACCATGATCTGATCAAATGCCCGCTGCATGAACGATGAGTAGACCGCGACGACCGGTCTCAGTCCCGCTGCAGCCATGCCCGCTGCCGATGTGACAGCGTGCTGCTCGGCTATGCCCACGTCAAAGAACCTTTCCGGGAATTTCTGTGCAAATTTCTTCAGCCCCGTTCCATCCGGCATCGCAGCTGTCACGGCAGCGATATTACTGTTTCGCGAGGCGATCTGACAGAGTTCATCAGAAAAAACTTCCGTATAAGTTTCCTTTTTCTTTCTCCCGGTCGACTTGCCCGACGCGATATCGAATGCACCGATTCCGTGGAACTTTTCAGGATTATTCTCAGCCGGCGCGTATCCTTTGCCCTTCTGCGTGACCACGTGGATCAGAACAGTGCGGTCGATTCGCTTGGCTTCATGGAAAAGAGTCGTCATCTTGCGGATATCATGACCGTCTACAGGGCCTAAATATGTGATGCCCATGTCCTCAAAAAGCATGCCGGGTACCAGGATCTGCTTGATGGAATGCTTTGTCCTGGAAACGAATTTATACATCTGCTCGCCGATCTCAGTCTTCTTTAATCGCCGGGTCACATTTTTCTTCAGCGTGTTGTAACCTTCCAGTGCTCGTATCTCACTTAGATATGTGGACATACCTCCGACGTTCGTCGCTATGGACATATTATTGTCATTGAGGATAATAATAAAATTCTTATCCCTGCCCCCGGCATTATTGAGAGCTTCATATGCCATGCCTCCGGTCAGGGCTCCGTCACCGATCACCGAAATGACTTTATACTTATCTCCGAGAATATCGCGTGCCTGAACCATACCGAGACCGGCGGATATGGATGTCGAGCTGTGTCCGGTGTCAAAAACATCGTAGCAGCTCTCTTTTCGTTTTGGGAAGCCGCTCATTCCGCCATACTGGCGCAGCTCATCAAAGCCGTCTTTGCGGCCGCTCAGGATTTTATGGGTATATGACTGGTGTCCGACATCCCAGATTACCTTGTCGGTCGGGAAGTCGAATACACGGTAGAGAGCGATCGTCAGCTCCACAACACCGAGATTTGACGCGAGATGGCCTCCGGTGTGACTGATTTTTTCAATCAGAAAGTGCCGGATCTCCGCAGCCAGCTGTTCCATCTCGGGATATGTAAGCCTTTTTATATCTTCCGGTCCCTTTATTGTATCAAGGATCATTATTTTCACCTCATCGCCGACATTTACAGTATTTAGAAAAAATCTACCACTGCAGTATTACTCAAATGCCGGTATATTTTTCGTTATGCACTTCACCTGCAGGATTTAAGCCGGTGTCAGTTGAATATTATTATATATCAAATACCACTCGAAAACTATAAATTTTACATAAACAAGAGTATTACCCGCCTTTTATGGCACTCGGACAGTCAACATCCATCATCTCAGGCGTCTCCGCCTTCGCAAAAATGCAGCCCCTGCCGGCAGGAAGCGGCAAAGAGCTGCATATAAATTCATCTGTGTAAGCTGTGAGGTGCAGGTAGGAAACCTGTCATCATGGCACCTGTAAAACTCATTCAGGAATTATATTTTTCCTCGCAATATGCATCGATCTCATCCTGGACCGCAAATATCTCATCCACCGTAGGAGCTGCTATCACACTGTGCCTCGACATTGTATCTTCAATCACATCGTAAATCTGAAGGAATGAGATGTCTCCTCTGCGGAAAATGGCATTTGCCCACTCGTTAGAGGCGTTAAATACGACAGGCATGGACCCGCCGGTCCTTATGGCTGAAATAGCCAGCGGCAGTCCGCGGAATGTCTCATTATCGGGAACCCCGAGTTCAAGCCCTGAAAGAGCCCTGAAATCGAGCGGAACAGCCGGTGAAGGCAGATGAAGCGGGTAGGTAAGCGCATATTGTATCGCGATACGCATATCTGACGGTCCCATCTGCGCGAGGATTGATCCGTCCTCATACTCGACCGCGGAGTGAATAATGCTCTGCGGCTGGATCACGACCTCGATCTGATCGACGTCCACATCAAAGAGCCACTTAGCCTCGATGACTTCAAGCCCTTTGTTCACCATGGAGGCGGAATCGACTGTGATCTTCGGCCCCATGCTCCATGTGGGGTGTGCAAGAGCCTGTGCGGCTGTGACGTTCATGAGCTCCTCGCGGGTCCGACCGCGGAAAGGACCGCCGGAAGCGGTGAGAAGAATTCTTCTGATCGCAGATCCTGCCCTGCCCTGAAGAGCCTGGAAAATCGCCGAATGCTCGGAATCGACCGGCAGAATTTTAACGCCCTTTTCAGCTGCGAGCGGCAGTATGATGTGACCTGCGCAGACGCAGGTCTCTTTGTTGGCAAGCGCAATATCCTTGCCAGCCTCTATGGCAGCGATCGTGGGACGGATACCGATCATACCGACAATCGCTGTCACCACAACATCGGCGGACGGGATCCGGCACATCTCGATAAGACCGTCCATGCCGCCAAGGACTTTGATATTCGTGTCGGCAAGGCGTACAGCAAGATCCGAGGCAGCTTTCTCATCATAAACGGCGACTATCTCGGGACTAAATTCTCTGGCCTGTTTCTCGACCAGATCGATACGGCTCCCACAGGCAAGGGCGACGACATCCATCATTTCCGGATGCTTTCTGACGACGTCCAGAGTCTGAGTGCCGATCGATCCTGTCGACCCCAATACGGCAATGTGCTTCATCAGATCGTCATGAGCTCCTTTGTCTTCTTCTCGACTGCCTCGTCGACCTTCTTGATGAACTTATCTGTCACTTTCTGAAGGGCTTCTTCAGCATCGGCGATCTCATCCTCAGATACTTCGCTCTTCTTCTTGAGCTTCTTAAATGCGTCGTTGCCGTCGCGGCGGATGTTGCGGCATGCGACTTTAGCCTGCTCGCCGAGCTTCTTGACATCCTTGACCAGCTGCTTTCTGCGCTCCTCCGTGAGTTCGGGGAAGACAAGGCGGATAACACTGCCGTCATCAGACGGATTGATACCGATATCGGACTTCTGGATAGCCTTGACAATGCTCTTGATGAGTTTCTTATCCCACGGCTGGATCTGTATCATACGTGCTTCCGGAACTGTGATGCTGGCTACGCCGTTGATCGGTGTCGGAGATCCGTAATATTCTACAGTGACTTTATCAAGGACATGCGGATTGGCACGGCCGGCGCGGACTGCCTGAAGCTCAGTCTCGAGGTTCTTCAGCGTCTTCTCCATTTTCGCTTCATACGGTTTTGTTCTCTCATTACTCATAACTATTTTTCCTCCCTTTATTTTATACTGTGACTACCGTTCCGTCGATATCGCCGCCGGCAGCACGGATGATGCTGTCCTTCTCGTTCAGTCCGAATACGAGCATGGGCATCTTATTTTCTTTTGCGATCACCGCTGCCGCTCCGTCAACAACGCCAAGTCCCTTGGCAACTACTTCAGCGATGCTGATCTCAGAGAACTTCCTGGCATTCGGATTGCTCTTCGGGTCATCGTCATAGACACCGTCTACTGATTTAGCCAGCAGG
The DNA here is from genome assembly GCA_045112155.1 of Lachnospiraceae bacterium. Taxonomy (GTDB): domain Bacteria; phylum Bacillota; class Clostridia; order Lachnospirales; family Lachnospiraceae; genus Chordicoccus. The sequence continues at coordinate 731 of JBGUHN010000058.1, read as the reverse complement.
ATCATTTCCGCCTCAATCTCGACAGCGCGAAGAACAGTTGCTGTATCGGTAGAGAAGTACGGATGTCCTGTACCTCCCGCGAAGAAGACGACCTTGCCCTCCGCCAGAGACTCCATAGCCAGATCCTTTGAGTAGAGCTTTGTGAACGCCCCGACGGCGAACGGTGTAAGTATCTCCGTCTTCATTCCGTTGGAACGGAATATCTCCGATACATAAATGCAGTTCATGACCGTCGCAAGCATTCCAATCTGGTCTGCCTTGCAGCGCTCGATCGCGTCGGACGAGCGTCCTCTCCAGAAATTGCCGCCGCCGATAACAACCCCGACAGCACAACCGCCGTCCACGATTGCCTTGACCTGCTTTGCGACTTTCTGAACCGTAGCCTCATCAAATCCAGTCTTTTTATCTCCGGCAAGAGCCTCGCCGCTGAGTTTTAATAATACGCGATTCATATATCCTCCTTTAAGTGCCGCTGTACCCGACACATATAACTTGCATAATTATACCATAGTTTTCGAATATTTCGAACATATGAGATAAATTTTTAGCAGGAGGTGGAAAACTAGCAACAGTTCAGACGGAATGCAGCAAAATATCAAAAGCCGCCGCAAACATCATCTTCATCGAAAAACGCAGGTTCTCCTCTGCGAGCTGTTATGAAGTGACCTTTGTCAAGGTAGAAATCCGCCATCCGACAAACTTTTTTCCTGATGATCACATTTGTCTACGCT
>JBGUHN010000057.1:0-31563 GCA_045112155.1 Lachnospiraceae bacterium | reverse complement strand
GTGACCGACGAGCGGTCAACGTCCACTATCACTCAACAAAAAGGCTGTGAAGAAACGAATTAACGTTTTTTCACAGCCCCTTTTTTTGAAATCATGCGCACAAACAACGTTTTTTTACGTTATACATATGGAAAAGACATGAGAAAGGAGGGCGCCCGTTGAACCTGGAAGATCAATATGACCGGATTTTCAAGTATCTGTATTTTCGTCTTCACGACAGACACATAGCGGAAGATCTGACACAGGAAGCCTTCCTTCGCTTTCTGTCAAGCAGGACGTACCGGGATGAGAACCGGCAGCTGCAGTATCTCTATACGATCGCCCGCAATCTCTGTAATCAGCATTACAGGGACCGGGAGATCACCTACAGCATGGAAGAGACGGAGAATCTTCCGAAGTCGGAAAGCTTTGAACAGTCACTTCTGCAGCGGCTGAGTCTTCGGGATGCGCTGGAAAAGCTGTCACCTGAGGAGCGGGAGATGCTGTTCCTCAGGTTCATCAATGAGGTTCCGGTGTCGGTGATGAGCGGGCTGTACAACATCTCAAGATTTGCAGTGTACAGAAAGTTGAACAGTATCCTGAAAAAGCTCAGGACCTCAGTGGAGGAGGATTCGAATGAATAATGAGCTCAGGACCTTAGTGGAGGTGGATTCGAATGAATAATGAGATGATAATCGCGCAGATGAAAGAGATCTGCAGATCCGGAGGGCCGGAAAGCAAAAAAGAATTCTTTAGCAGGCTGCAGGCGCAGGGGCTGCTGCACCGCTGGCCTGTGGCAATGAGCCACGGAGAATTTCTTGTGGGGCAGCTTTTCTATATAGAAAAATGGGTGTGGGTGCTGTCAGGGATGCTTATGCTTTTTATTGTATGGGTGTGTTCGAGGAATACGGGAAATTATCCATTTGCACTGACACCGCTGCTTGCTGTCGGAATTCTCGCGGAAACCGGAAGATCCTACCGGTGGAAAATGGCCGAGCTGGAATATGCTGCCAGATTTTCACTCAGGAGCATAGTGCTCGCGAGAATGTTTCTTGTGGGCCTAATCGATACGGCAGGTCTTCTGATCGTCACCTTTGCGGTCCGGTCTTACCTGACATACTCCCTCATCAGGGTGTTTTTATACATGATGGTGCCGTACCTCTTGGCCGCTTTTCTCGGATCTTTGTATGAGAGAAAAAAGAGGACGGATGCGGGGCTTGGAAGCATTGTGATCTGCCTCTTGTCATCGGCAGTTTTTGCGGCAGTGCCCATTTTCATGAACAGCGTGTATGAGGAGAGCCTGACAATTATATGGGCAGCCGCATTTATCCTGCTTATCTGCTGCCTCGCTGTCAGTGTGAGGGAGCAAATGCGCGAAATGGAGGAACCGGTATGGAACTGACCGCAGACAGAATCACCAAACAGTATAAGAATAAGATCGCAGTTGATCGGATGTCGTTTACCTTGACAAAAGGGGTGACGGGACTTTTGGGTGCAAATGGCGCCGGCAAGACCACACTCATGCGCCTACTCAGCGGGATTCTTGTCCCTACCAGCGGGACAGTTTCCTGTGACGGAATGAGTGTGGAATCAGAGGAGTACCGTGATATTCTGGGGTATCTTCCGCAGGAGTTCGGCTGCTATCCGGAATTTTCCGGAAAAGACTTTCTGCTCTATATGTCCGCGGTGAAGGGAATCCCCAAAAAGGACGCGCTGAAAAAGACGGAGGAGCTGATTGCCCTGGTCGGGTTGGGGGATGCTGCCGGAAAAAAGGTCCGCACCTACTCCGGCGGAATGAGACAGAGGCTCGGAATCGCTCAGGCTCTTCTGAATGATCCTGAGATTCTCATCATGGATGAACCGACCGCAGGCCTCGATCCGCAGGAGCGGATCCGGTTTCGAAATCTCATTGCTGACATCGGGAAGAGCAGAATCGTGCTGCTCTCCACGCACATCGTATCGGATCTGGAACACATTGCGGACAGGCTGATGATTATGAAGAACGGGCAGCTGCTGTGGCAGGGCAGATGGACCGGCGAAGAGAATTTGGAAGACTTTTATATTTCGATAATCAGCGGAGACAATGGTCGCACTTCTGGCGGGCAGCAGCGTTAACGTAGGGCTGAAGTTACGGCCTGCCATGTAAAGAGGAGCCGGAAGGATATTATGTTGAAGACTATATATAAGTACGAGCTGAAAAAACTTTTCTTTGCCAGAGTGAACATGATCGCGATGGCAGGTTCTGTCATCATGCTTGTGTTCCTTGTCATTTCCTCCCTGTCTGAGAACATTCCGGCATCCAGAGAAGCCGAAAGGGTACTCGACGGCAGGGCAATTGACGGACAGCTCTTTGAGGAGATAGAGCCGGTACTGCAATATGAGAACGGAATGACAGTATTAAAAATCACCGAAGGCTATGAGCAGTATGTGCCGATCCTGAATATGATCATGCCGATCACAGGCGATGAATTCGATTTCTCCCGGTTTTACGGAATGGGTTTTTATGATCTGCGCAGGCAGAGAATATATCAGCGCTTTGAGAAACAGGATTTAACAGAAGAGGAGATTGCGTACTGGGAGGAACTGGATGCAAAAGTAGCTAAACCGTTTATTTATCACTATCACAGCGGGCCAAGGGAGCTGCTCAAATCCTTTCAGGCACTCGGCTTCTTCATTCTGCTTATGTCCGCTGTCGGCCTTTCCGGCGTGTATGCAAGAGAGACGGCGGACAACATGAATCAGCTGCTGCTCTGCAGCCGTTATGGGAAGAAAGAGCTGTACCTGATTAAATATGCCGCCGGAATCACCTGGATTCTGACCGCGGCTGTGCTTGTGATTCTTGCCCTTGTGATTCCATACAGCCTTATTTACGGCATGGAAGGAACGGGAGAGATGCTGCAGCTCGTGAAACCGCTGTCCATGATGCCTTATTCCATAGGAAAGATGCTGGGTGTCTCCGTGGTTATTTTTTTGCTGGCGGCAGTGCTATTTGCATCGCTCACCATGCTGCTGTCTGTGATCACACAGAACGCCATCGCCGTGACGTGCGGATTACTTGGGTATCTGATCATCGATTTTTTTGCGACGGTCCCGGACCGACTGAGGCTTCTTCAGGCGATTTGGTCGCTCAGACCGAATGCGATTTTGATGAATACGGGATTCGTGAATTATCGGCTGCTCCATGTGGCGGGCAGATTATTCCTGAATTATCAGGCGGCGCCTGTCATTTATATAATAATTGCCGCAGCGGCGATGCTGATCGGGAGGGGTGTGTATAGCAGGCTACAAGTGGGGAAATGATTTTGAGCGAGCGAGACTTGAGATAAATTTGCAACTAATTTATAAGGCGTCCGGCAGATGAAGCCGGACGCTTTCGTATTAGCATATGGAGCTCGTGTCCTTTTGCGTGAGATCCTGCAATTCCTGATAGTATTTAATGATGCGTTTCTGAAAAGAGGAATCTCCCCGGCGAAAAGCATTTGCAAGCGCAAACAGATCCGGCTCTTCTTCTCTTTCTATCGTTATGACCTGCGTATCGGGGATATCCGTCTTTCCCGTCAGGTATTCTGCGGTGGTTCCAAACTTTTGAGCTATAAAAACAATTGTTTGAAATGACGGGGACCGTTCACCGCTTTCATAACGGCCATATCCCATTTTTGACAGATTCAGGAGACGAGCAGCCTCTGCCTTATTCAGTCCCAGAAGCTTGCGTGATTTAATTAGTCTTTCAGGTATTAAAACTGTATTCATAAAGAGACCTCACAATACTTGACGGTAACCAACGGATATAATATAATCAAGTAACCGGCGGTTATATTATATCATGATATGGGATTACTTCAAGTAGGAACTGATTAATGATACGGGGAAAAATCTTTATCATTAGATCTACTCGATAAAGTCAGTATTATGGAGCAGAGAATGGAGTAAGTGAAAATTTTCGACAACGTCGAAATAATTATAAAGTAGTGATATCTCGAACGAAAGGAAGATGTCTTATGGGTAAAGAATTATCATTCGAAAATCTCGTGGATAACGTGTCTCAGATTCATGAACTGACAAGTGGAAAGGCTAAAAATGCAGTAAACCAAATGCTGACTGTTCGAAACTGGGCAATTGGTTATTACATTGTCGAATACGAGCAAAGTGGTAAAGATAGGGCAACGTATGGTGCAAGTCTGCTTGTTAATCTTGCGAAGAAGCTCAATATAAAAGGATTAAATCGTCCAATGTTGGTTTTATGCAGATCCTTTTATTTAAAATACCCACAGATTCATGCCATCGTATCAAAAAGGTTGGGATACTTGCAGGGGACACAGGTGTATATGAGCGAAGATGAGAACAGGTGGGAAGCTTCACTGCGAGCTGAAGAAGAGATTTGTGCGACAGTGTCGCACAAATTTGAAACAGATCCCGAATTACTGATCAACAGATTATCCTTTTCTCATATTAGAGAAATTCTTCAAATTGACGATCCGTTTGAACGCTATTTTTACGAGGTTGAGTGTATAAGAGGCGTGTGGAGTGTTCGCGAGTTGAGGAGGCAGATTGCATCCAAACTATATTTTCGTACCGGAATCAGCAAAAAACCAGAGCTGCTCCTTGAGCATATTCAGAATGATGATCCGTCTACGGTCCTTTCCATCAAAGACCCTTATACTTTTGAGTTCCTTGGACTGAATGATAAGCTTGCGGTAACGGAATCTGATCTGGAAGATGCCCTGCTGAATCATCTGCAGGATTTCTTTCTGGAGCTCGGAAAAGGGTTTTGTCTGGAAGCGCGTCAGAAGAGGTTACTGATAGACGATGGATATTATTATCCGGACCTGGTTTTTTATAATCGTTATCTGCGATGCAATGTTATTGTAGATCTGAAGGTTCACGAATTCCGGTATGAGGATTTTGGCCAGTTGAACGCATATGTCGGATATTATAAAATGAACGAGATGGCAGATGGCGACAATCCACCGTGCGGAATCCTATTGTGTACAAAAAAGGGTCCGCAGATGGTAGAATATGTTCTTTCAGGAATGGATAATCAACTTTTTGTATCGACATATATGCTGCAGCTGCCTAACAAAAGACAGTTGGAAGAATTCTTGGAGAAGGAAGTTCAGAAGTTACAGAGATAACTATTAGAATAGTAGACATGCTAAATACTCTACAGGGACATTTGTATTAAGAGGGGGTGCAACAATAACATGAATATTTTTCTGCTGGAAGACGATGATGCCATAGGCATGGGACTTAAGTATTCATTGGAAAAAGAAGGATATGCGGTAAGCCTGGTCCGGACATCCGAGGAGGCGAAACGGACGTGGGCTGCGGGCAAGTACGATATCGGAATCCTTGATATCAATCTGCCTGACGGGAACGGATATGATGTCTGCCGGTTCATAAAGGCAAATGAAGATATGCCGGTCATTTTCCTCACGGCAGCCGATGCCGAAGTGAACGTCGTGATGGGGCTAGAAATAGGCGCGGATGATTATATATGCAAACCCTTCAGAATCAATGAATTGATGGCAAGGATTAAGACAGTCCTCAGGCGGAGCAGGCGAGGGAACGATGCGGCCGGGCCATCGTCTGACGGTGTTATAGAGGTGCAGAATATCCGTATCTATACGAAGGAAGCCAAAGTTGCGAGACTGCATGCGGATACGGGCGAGGAGGAAACGATTGAACTCACGGCGCTTGAGTACAGGCTTCTTCTCACTTTCTGCACGAACCGGGGCATCGTCCTGTCGAGGGGGAACCTGCTGCAGGACATGTGGGATGTGAGCGGAGATTTTGTGAATGACAATACGCTCACAGTCTATATCAAGAGACTGCGCGATAAGATTGAAGAAGATCCGTCTGAACCTAAGCTGATAAAGACCGTTAGGGGTCTCGGTTACATCATGGAAAAACAGAGCCGCTGAGAGGTTTTCGGATATGCTGAAAAACAAAGATTTTCGAAGAGTGTTAGTGCTCGGGTCAGTCGTCACTGTGATTTTATCTGTGTGCGGATTTATATTTGCCAAAGCGGCAGCGGGAGCGCTGATCTTAGTGACAGGGGCGATTCTTATCGCTCTTTTTTCTCATTACACAAAAGAGAGGTACGCGGCGATTGAAGAGCTGAACGGTTATCTTACGGGTGTCCTTGCCGGCAGGGTGGGCCCGCACCCGGATGACCAGGAAGAGGGAGAACTGTCCATTCTGAGGTCAAATATCTATAAGGCTGCCGGCACCCTCACCCACCAGAAAGACCTTCTTGCCGGGGATAAAAAGAGGCTTGCGGCGGCGATCGCGGATATCAGCCATCAGCTAAAGACCCCGCTGACATCCATGATGGTGATGAACGATCTTCTTCTCGGCGAGGAGGATCCGGACAGGCGGAAAGATTTTTTGAAGACTCAGTCAGACCAACTTGACAGAATGAATTGGCTGATCCAGACGCTGCTCAAGCTGTCAAAGATCGATGCGGGCGTTGTGACAATGAAGCAGGAAGAAATATCCGCCAGGGACCTGATCGCGGCGGCGATAAAGCCGTTCGAGATCCAGATGGAGCTCAAGGAAATGAAGATCGTCACTGCCGGTGACGATCTGCCCATTAGGTGCGACATTAATTGGACGATCGAAGCCCTGCAGAATATCATTAAGAACTGTTATGAGCACATGGACGCAGGCGGCGCTTTGAAGATCGAGACCGAAGACACGAATCTCTTCTCACGGATCAAAATTACAGATAGCGGTTGCGGGATTTCGGAGGCAGATCTGCCGCATATATTTGAACGGTTCTACAAAGGTAAAAATGCCGGGAAGGACAGTGTGGGGATCGGACTTGCCCTGTCGAAGGCGGTCATGGAGAGTCAGCGAGGCGATATTCTGGTAAAAAGTCAGGAAGGTGTCGGCACGGAGTTCGACGTTCGCTTCTACAAGACCATTATTTAGAAAGGAAATCAAGTCTCGATAGACGATAGCGCGGGACTAAAGGTCAGCTATAGCTGACATAATTCCGAGCCGAAATACTGCGATATACGCAATTATGACAAAACTGTCACTTAATAGTCACTTGATTGTAAGGAGGCAACTGTATTCTTTACTCATAAAGATACTTATGAGAAAGGAACCTTACTTAAATGAAAATACTTGAGATAAAAAACTTGTGCAAAGTGTACGGCGAGGGAGAGACCCGGGTCGACGCCTTAAAGAATATTTCGTTTGATGTGGACCAGGGAGAGTTTGTAGCTGTCGTAGGACCATCCGGATCCGGCAAATCTACACTTCTCCACATCCTCGGCGGCGTGGACATCCCCACTTCCGGGGTCGTCAGGATCGCCGGAACAGATATAGGAAAACTGGACGAGAACAAACTTGCCATCTTCAGAAGAAGGCAGATCGGCCTCATCTATCAGTTCTATAATCTTATCCCGATCCTTAATGTGGAGGAGAACCTCACGCTTCCGATCCTTCTGGACGGGAAAAAGCCGGATCAGAAGCTGCTTGAGGATCTGGTCGAAAAGCTGGGGCTCAGCGAGAGACGCAGTCATTTGCCAAACCAGCTGTCGGGAGGCCAGCAGCAGAGAGTTTCAATCGGACGGGCTCTCATGAACCATCCCGCGCTGCTCCTGGCAGATGAGCCTACCGGCAATCTTGACACGGAAAACAGTAAGGAGATCATAGCACTCCTTCGGAAATTTAACAGGGAGAATAACCAGACGGTCATTATTATTACGCATGATGAGCGTATCGCCCTCGCGGCGGACAGAGTGATCACAATCGAGGACGGCAGGATCACCCGCGATACAAAGGGAGCGGAGGTGAATGCGCGATGAGTATTGTGACAAAGCTGACAGTACGACACCTCATGGAAAACCGGAAGAGAACGATCGTCACGATCCTTGGTATTGCTGCTTCCACAGCCCTGATCAGCGCAATTCTTCTGGGTGTCTTTTCGTTTTTCAAATTCTTCGGCACAATATCGGTCCAGACGGACGGCTACGGCCATGCTTCGTTCAAAGAGATCACGGAAGACCAGTTTAATGCTCTGAAAGCCGACAGCCGGATCGAGACAGCGGGTGTCACGGACAAGGACCCGGAGATCAGCGGTGTAAGGCTTGACAGCGGGATGGAAGACAGACTGCGCGTAGGCAATATTGTGCACGGCGATCAGGAGTATCTCACTCAGGTTGTCGTATCAGAATATGAGGGGACGCTTCCTGCAGATGCATCCGAGATCGCGGTGGAAGAGCAGTTCCTTTCTGACAATCGCCTGACTCTTAAGATCGGTGATGAGCTGAGTTTTGAACAGGGCAGCCGGTATTCATATGACGAGGACGGAGAGATAACTTACTGGGCGGGGAACTACCGGTCCGAAGAGAAATTTGCAGTTCAAAGTCTGGAGACATGTACGATCACAGCTATTCTGCACGACAATCGGCCGACAGCGGGATATGATATTCTCCGGGGCATCGATGAAGGATATTTTCCTGCCGGGAAGGACACGGAAGTCAGGATCTGCCTTAGGAAATGTGACCACACAGCTATAAAGCAGATCAAGGAGATCGCTGCGGAATACGGAATTTCCAAAGGTGATCTCAATTCCGAGTATCTGCTCAGTGTTTTTGCCTTCGAGGGCAGCGGCGGCTCATACCGCGCGCTGTTCGTGCTGATGGCGATCGCGCTCGCAGTCGTAATTGCGACCTCTGTCATTTTGATCGTGAATGCGCTCGGCATGTCTCTCACAGAGAAAATGCGTTATCTCGGCATGCTGGCAAGTGTTGGAGCGACCGGCAGACAAAAGCGTCTTTCCATCTATTCTGAAGGTCTTATCCTTGGCAGCATCGGCATTCCTCTGGGTCTTCTCATGGGGCTGATTGGCACCAAAATAACACTGTCCATTCTCGGCAGCCGGATTCTTGAGGCGGATATTATCCAGGGAGCGGAGGGAATGCGGGGAAGCATACCCATCGTCTGCTCGCCGTGGGTCATTCTCGCTATTGTAGTTTTTTCCGTTGCAACAATTCTGATCTCGACATGGGTCCCGGCGAGGAAGGCGGCAAGGATCATGCCGATTGATGCGCTGCGCCAGACCTATGCCGTAAAATATAAGGCCAGGAAGCTTCGAATCAATCCGCTTGTGCGCCGAATTTTCGGCTACGAGGGAGAACTTGCCTACAAGAATATCAAAAGGAACGGGGCTAAGGGCGCTGTAATTACAGGAACGATCGCCGTGAGCGTCATCATGTTCCTCACCGTCAGTTATTTCTGTGATGCTATAAAGAGGGTGAACCAGTTCGACTTCGATCTTCCTTTCCAGGTCGAGGCCTCCTGCTCGCTTAAAGAAAGTGAGAAGCTGAGAGAGACCCTGACCCGGATGGACGGAGTGGAGCGGGTCTTTTCGGGAGCCATGATCGAGTTCCGCTTCGAGAAGAAGGCGGATCAGAAGTATACGACTGCAAATGCTGACATCGCAGACCCTGCCTTCCTCACCCCGGAATATGAAAAGCTGCATGTGGCTGAAATGGTCCTGGTCCTGATCGACGACGCGGACTTCAAGGCGCTGCTTGCTGCAAATGACCTGCCCGAAGAGAGGTATTTCGGCGGAACACTGCGCGGCGTCCTTCTGAACAGTTTTTTCCACGATAAGAATTCCGACGCGGTCTTCAATGAGGGAATTCTTGGTCAGAGTCTGCATTACGATGAGACGGAGGGCTTTCCTCCCGCTGTGGAGATCGGGGATTTTGTAAAGTATGATGAGAATAGTTACATTTTCCGGATGACGCCCAAAGGCACACTCACCGTATATGCGCCGGCTTCCGTCTACTATGAGAAAGCTGTCATGACGATACCGGAAGATACGCTCTGCGCGGATCTTGCCATAGTGACAGAGCAGCCGAAGGAGCTCTGTGATGCTTTATATAAAGTGTTCGAGGAGGATGGGTATCACAATTACAGCTGCGCGGACATGACGGGGACGATCCGGATCATGAATACGATCACTATGATGATGAATACGGCTATGTACGGATTTGCAACCCTGCTCACACTTATAGCAGTTGCAAATATCGTCAATACGATATCAACGGGTATTCTTCTGCGCCGGAAAGAATTTGCAATGTACAGGTCCGTCGGCATGACGAGCGGCGGGTTCAAAAAGATGATCCGGCTCGAATCATTTCTCTATGGATTCCGGGCTCTTGTCATCGGCATACCTGTGTCGCTGCTGATCACTTACCTCATGTACAGCGCGTTTGACGGGAATCTCTATTCCTTCCGGATCAACTGGCTGATATACGCTGCAGTGATCGCTGCGGTCTTCGCGGTGGTCGGGCTTACGATGCTGCTGAGTACCGGCAGGATCAAAAATGACAATATCATTGAAGCCCTGAAGGAGGACGCGGTTTAAAATAACTATTGCAATACTTCAAAAATACATTTATGATAAGAGCCTGCGGATACAAGAGTTACTATTCACGATCTGTCTGAAATCAGGTTCTGGCTCTTCCTGCTTGCAGGAAAGAGACAGGTTCTGTATTTCAGACAAGAATGCGAAGCAGGAACCTCCACCACATAAGCAAAACGGTAAGCTGCGAAGCAGCGACAGGCGGCGGAGCCGGCTGGTTTTGCGCATGCGGGTGGAGGGATCGTGAATCTGTGAACCATCCTCCGCAGGCATTTAACATTTTTGATGCTTTTTATGAAAGGAAGGCACGATGAAAGAATACACTCCGGTAAAAGAAGGCAAGGTTCGTGAGATTTATGATATCGGCGATGAACTGATCATGGTCGCGACAGACAGAATTTCAGCGTTCGATGTTATCCTGAAGAATAAGGTCACTAAGAAGGGCACAGTCCTGACCCAGATGTCTAAATTCTGGTTCGATTACACGAAGGACATTCTGCCGAACCACATGATCAGCGTGGACACGGCGGATATGCCGGAATTCTTCCGCAAGGAGGAGTTCACGGGCAACAGCATGCTGTGCAGGAAGCTCACAATGCTCCCGGTCGAGTGCATCGTCCGCGGTTATATCACGGGCAGCGGCTGGGCAAGCTACAAGAAGGACGGCACAGTCTGCGGTATTAAGCTGCCGGAAGGTCTTGTCGAGTGCGACAAGCTGCCGGAGCCGATTTACACACCGTCCACAAAGGCTGAGATCGGGGATCACGATGAGAATATTTCTTATGAGAGAAGTATTGAGGTCCTTGAGAAGCAGTTCCCGGGCAGAGGCGAGGAGTACGCTGCAAAGCTTCGAGACTGCACGATCGCGCTGTACAAGAAGTGCGCTGATTACGCTCTCTCCCGCGGCATCATCATTGCGGACACAAAGTTCGAGTTCGGTCTCGATGAGGATGGCAATGTGATCCTCGGCGACGAGATGCTGACACCGGATTCAAGCCGCTTCTGGCCGCTTGAGGGCTATGAGCCGGGCAAGGGCCAGCCTTCATTTGACAAGCAGTTCGTTCGCGACTGGCTGAAGGCCAACCCGGACAGCGACTACAACCTGCCGCAGGACGTTATCGACAAGACAATTGAGAAATATCTGGAAGCTTACAAGCTTCTCACCGGTGAAGAGCTTTAATTACAACGGAGCTGCCGCATTTTTGCGGCAGCTCCATTTTTTAGGGGAATTGGGGATGGTTCTAATTCATCATACCAGAAACAGCGCAAAGGACGCTGCAGTCATCGGCGCCGATGATCTGAAAGCCTCTCTCTCTGTAAGAGATTATTATACGGATCAGTTCCTCGCTGAATTCCTCTCCCGGAACGATTAGCGGAGCATCCGGCGGGTAGAGAATGACGAAATCCGCGGCAATCCGCCCGGCAGCCTGCCCCAGCGGGACGAGCTCGCTCTGCATCTCGCATGCTTCGAACATCGGCAGACTGCATCTGGGCAATGCAAGTCCTTTTTTTATGCCCTCATTCGTCTCCGGAGCTTTTCTGCACTGTGCTTTTATCGCAGACCCTGCGGAAGACTCTGCCCTGGCAGCTTCCTCTGCCCGCGCGTCCTTGTCACCGGTCAAAGTCAGCGCCCGGTCAATCTCCTCCATAGCACAGGCAAGCCGGTCGAACCCTTCATCCGTGTCCGCAATAGATGTCATGGCGAGAACGTAGTCCGGCGCGCGCATCTCCATCTGCAAATGATACTTGAGCCTCAGCAGCTCATACAACCAGGAACCATCCGGACAGGCTTCATGCCCCTCGTAGAGATGACACCTGCCCGGATATTTTACTCGTATCACAAGTTTGCCGGGATCAAAGCGCTTTTGGTCTTCCCCGAAAGCTTCCGGCATGCTTCCGCCGTCCAGACTGAAGTGTGTCAGAGAAGAGAGTCTGGATCTCACTTTGACAAGCCGTTTTACGTAATCGTCGAAGAGCTTCTGCCGCTGATTTTCCAGCAAATGCATAGCCGCCGTAATGGAAGCCATAAGGACATAGGAGGGACTTGAGGTTTCATATATATCGAAAAAGAAGTCCACTTTTCTCGTATCGATCCGGTCGGAAGCCGCGTGCAGCAGGGCTGTCTGCGTCATGGCGGGCAGCGTCTTGTGGGTGCTCTGTGCGACGAGGTCTGCGCCGAGACGCACGGCTGATTCCGGAAAATACGGGTGGAAGCCAAGGTGAGCGCCGTGGGCTTCGTCGACGATGAGAAGGGCTCCCTTTTCGTGGGCGGCATTTGCCCAGAGCTGAATGTCCCGGACAGCTCCCTCGTAGCTCGGGCTTGTGATGACGACCGCATCCGTTCCATCGGGAATCTCCGAGACCGCCTGTGCTTCCTCCGAATTGGGGTCGATGTAGGACAGCGAAAGCTCCCGAAGGTAAGCGGCGTGGTAGACGGACATGTGGCAGCCCCGCTCAATGTGAATGCGGCCGCCTTTGGGCACTGCGGCAGAAATTGCGACCAGAATTGCGCAGGTAGAGCCGTTCACGGAGAACCAGGTCTTTCGAGCGCCCCAGAGATTTGCCGCGCGCTCCATCTCCGCCTTCAAAATATCCTGCGGGTCGTGGAGGTTGTCGAAGCCGTCGATTTCCGTGATGTCAAGGGCATAGATGCCCGAGGAATGGTTCTTTGCGGAAGAACACTCCATCGGGTTCATGATGCGTTTATGGCCCGGCATATGAAAAGGGTATGTCGGGGTTTTTGCGTATTCAGATAATTTGGTTTCAAGTTTGTTGGACATATCGATTCCTGCCATAAGAGCGTAAAATTTCCGCCTTCCTCTATGCAGCGCGTCGGGGCATGATAAAGAAGAGCCGTCGGTAGTCCGGCGGCTCCACTAAAGGGGAACAATTGTGATGTTAATGTCTCTTTATATAAATTAAGATTAGCATAAAAACATTAAAAAGTAAATATAATTCGTAGCGCGAACTTATATGCGTAGAGCAGAGTCATGGCAGCCATATAAATGCAGAATATGGCTTCTGATTGGATGAATTTCAGTAGCATTTTTACATAAAAATATGTAAGATTATAGAGAAACGATCACACAGATCGGAGTATCCGGGAGCACAGGCAGGATACGGATGCATCAGACCACCGCAGGGACACAGCTTTGAGACAAGGGAAAATACTATGTACAAAATTATTGCAAGTGATCTGGATGAAACTTTACTTAACAGGGACACGCGCCGGGTAAGCGCACGAAATCTTGAGGCTATTCGCAGGGCGTCGGAACTGGGCGTCAAGTTCGTGCCAGCGAGCGGGCGCGGATACGCGACAATTCAGGGGACCCTGGAGGAGCTCGGACTCAGGGATAAGGAGAATGAATACATTATCTCTTTCAACGGCGGAGCAATTACAGAAAATAAAAATAACCGACGGCTCTTCTTCAAGGGAATCACTTATGAGAAAATGAAGATGATCTTTGACGCCGGCCAGAGCTATGATGTATGTACTCACATCTACACGGATGATACGGTATACATCTATAATATCAATGAGGGCGAGGAAAAGTTCCTGTGGCACCGTATGGATTATGTTCCGATCAGGAAAGAGGAGATACATATGCTTGCTGACAAGCCGCTGGCCAAAATCCTCTTCCAGAATACGGATGTCAGTTATCTTGAGAAGATTGCTAAAAATCTGGAACCGATCACCGGCGACACATTCGTCAGCTATTCGTCGAACCGCTATCTCGAGTTCAATCAGCAGGGAGTCAATAAGGGCCAGGGGCTTCTCAGCCTGGCTGAGATTCTCGGAGTGGACCCAAAAGATACGATTGCGATCGGCGACAACGACAATGATCTCACAATGATTCAGGCGGCGGGCCTTGGCTGCTGCGTAAGCAACGCTACGGAAGCGGTCAAGAAGAACAGCGACTACATCGCCGAGGCAGATTGTGATGAGGGCGGCGTCGCGGAGATCATCGAAAAATTTGTACTGCAATAAAAAAGAAGGCCGGTTTCTGACTGCGCAGGAACCGGCTTTGTTATGGATATGCAACAGAGAGTGAGGGTTTTTATGAAGAAAGAACATCTTGTCATCGGAATCTGCGCCCACGTTGACGCAGGAAAGACCACGCTTTCGGAAGGTCTTCTCTATCTTGGCGGCAGCATTCGCAAGATTGGCCGGGTCGATGACAGGGACGCTTTCCTTGATACAGATGAGATGGAGAGGGCGCGCGGCATCACGATCTTTTCAAAGCAGGCCCAGTTCACGTCGCAGTCGGCGGAGGGAAATGAGCGCACCTACATGCTTCTCGACACGCCTGGCCACGCTGATTTCTCGCCGGAGATGGAGCGCACGCTGCAGGTCCTCGACCTCGCAGTGCTGGTCATCAGCGCGGCGGACGGTGTGAACGCCCAGGTGCGGACACTGTGGAAGCTGCTCGAGCACTATAATGTTCCGGTCATGATTTTTGTCAACAAGATGGATCAGATGGAGAGCATCGGTCTCTACAGCGAAAAGCGGGAAGAGCTTCTTGGTGAGATTCGCGAGAAGCTGAGCGGGAATGCCCTGGAATTTGCGGCTCCCGGAGATGCGGATGGTTATTTGGCGGATTCGACGGTAACTGGAAAAGTCGCCTCTGCGTATGTAGCTTCGATGTCCGGAAAGGGAGCAGTCGCAGACAGAGAGTCGATGACTGGAAAGGGAACATCCACAGATGGAGCAGCGAAGTCTGCAGCCGCCGCATTTGCGGAGAGGATTCTCTCCGATGACGCGCTCACCGAAGCCCTCGCCCTCTGCGACGAAACTCTGCTCAATAAGTTCCTGGAGGGTGAACCGCTTACCAATATCGACGTGCGCCACCTGATCGCCGGACGAAATGTCTTTCCGGTGTTCTTCGGAGCGGCCCTCCGCATGGCACAGAAAGATAAGCAGAATGAGTCCGGGGTGCCGGAGCTTTTGCTGGGGCTGGATGCATTTGCACCTGTGAGAGCATACCCGGAAGAATTCGGCGCGCGTGTGTTCAAGATTACGAGGGACGGACGGGAGAGGCTCACCTGGATGAAGATCACGGGTGGAGAGCTGTCTGTCCGCCAGGTGCTGAGCTATGCCGGACGGTCGTATGGAGCCGCGTCCGATGATGAGACGGACGACGGAATGACCCAGGACAAGATCACACAGATCCGCTTTTACTCCGGAGAGAAGTTCACCCCGCTGCAGACTGCGGAGGCCGGCGTCGTGTGCGCGGTCAGTGGTCTCACGAAGACGTATGCAGGTCAGGGACTCGGTATGGAGGATAAGGGCGGCGAGAGTCTTCTGGTGCCGGTCCTCACGTGGCAGATCCTTCTGCCGCAGGGCGAGGATCCCTTTAAGGCATATCGAAATCTGTGCATTCTCGAGGAGGAAGAGCCGGAGCTGCTGGTCAGCTACAACGAGCGAAAGAAGGAGATCACCGCGCAGCTCATGGGCGAGATCCAGCGGGAGATTCTCAAGAATCAGTGCATGCAGCGGTTCGGCATGGAAATCATGTTTGGCCGGCCATCTGTCATTTACAAGGAGACAATCGCGGCCCCGATGGAGGGTGTCGGCCACTTTGAGCCTCTCCGCCATTATGCGGAAGTGCACCTTCTGCTAGAGCCGGGCGAGCCGGGGAGCGGCCTTGTTTTCGATACAAAGTGTTCTGTCGACACGTTAGCCAAGAATTGGCAGCGGCTGATACTCACACATTTGCGGGAGAGACGGCACCGCGGCGTTCTGACCGGCTCTGAGATCACTGATATGAAGATTACCCTCATCGGCGGACGGGCTCATGAGAAGCACACAGAGGGCGGCGATTTCCGCCAGGCTACTTACCGGGCTGTGCGCCAGGGGCTTATGATGGCGCCGTGCGTTCTGCTTGAGCCGGTCTACAATTTCCGCATGTATCTGCCGTCGGGAAAGGTCGGCAGGGCTCAGACCGATCTGGCCAAGATGGGAGTCACATCCGTGAAGCTGGATTTTGACGGGGACACAGCAATCATGACAGGAAGCGCACCGGTCGCAGTCTTTGGCGACTACGCGGAGACTCTGGCCTCCTACACAAAGGGGGAGGGCCGCGTCGCATATGAGATGGGCGGCTATCAGCCGTGCCGCAACACGGATGAAGTCCTTGCGGAGATGCAGTATGATCCGGACGCGGATAAGAGAAATCCGTCAGCTTCGGTTTTCTGCTCTCACGGAGCAGGTATGATCGTGCCGTGGTATGAAGTTAGAAATTACATGCATGTGGATAGCGGATGGAGAGAAGGAACTCCGTTTGCGGCTCAGACAGGGCAGTCGGGGGCTTCGCGGGCAGGAGCGACATTCGTAGAGGCGGATTATGCTGCGGCAGCCGAACGGTCGGGGCGCATCCCAGGCGGTGACACGCCGGGACAGGGAGCTGCGGGAAGCAGTACCGAAGCTGGCGGCATGCGCGGATCCGGGCAGGGAAATGCCGGAAGCGGTGCTGAAGCTGGCGGTATGCGTGAATCCGGGCAGGGAGCTGCCGGAAGTAGTGCAGAGACAGGCGGTATGCGTGGATCTGGGCAGCAGGCATCCGAAAACAGTGCAGAGATTGGCGGTGCTCGTCGGGATGGTGCGCACAACGGTGCAGGAACCTCTGATGAATACACCGACTATGGTCCGGCAGGCTATGCCGGAGCGGAAAGCCGCAGGGCTGCCTTTAAGGTGGCTGAAGGCCGGACCGACACAAGATCCTTTAAGCAGCAGGAGAGGGATATACTTGCGGCGGAGGATGAACTCAGGGCAATATTCGAGCGCACTTACGGCCCGGTGAAGTCCCGGGTCGGACAGAGCGAGTCTTATAAGCCAAGTCGTACGGTGGCAGCGGAGATCCCTGAAAAATACAGGAAGCCGAAGCCAAAACCGCAGAAGGAATATCTCCTGGTCGACGGGTACAATATCATTTTCTCATGGGATAACCTGAGAGCTCTCGCGCAGAGGGATATCAAGGCTGCAAGGGATGCGCTGCTCGATGACCTCTCCAACTACGCAGGCTATACGAAGGCCAACGTGATCTGTGTCTTCGATGCTTACAAGGTTGCGGGAGGTACTGAGCAGGTTTACCGCTATCATAACATTGACGTCATTTTCACGAAGGAGGCGGAGACTGCCGATCTCTATATCGAGAAGGCAGCCCACGAGCTCACGAAGCAGTATTCGGTCAAAGTCGCGACCTCAGATGCTGTAGAGCAGGTGATCATTTATGGGGCGGGAGCCGTGCGGCTCTCCGCGATGAATTTCTATGAGGAGGTCAGATCCGCGGAGCGGGAGATGAAGGCGACGTATGTCGCGGATGACACGGACGTGCGCCAGCGCGTCGGAAGTTCGCTGAAGGACGAGCTCGAAAAAGCCCTGGCGGGTACGGAGCTGCCGGAGGAGACAAATTAATCTGTGAGTAATAAAGCGAGAGGGCTGCCGCATTGCGGCAGCCCTCTCGTTATGAAACTTTCATTGCTTCTTTTTCAATCCCTTCATCGTCAGCGATATGCGCTTCTTGTCCGCGTCTGCCGACAGGACCTTGACCTGAACGACGTCGCCGACGCTCACCACGTCGAGCGGATGCTTGACGAACGAATCGGAGAGCTGAGAGATGTGGACCAGACCGTCCTGATGAACGCCGATGTCCACGAAAGCGCCGAAGTCGATGACATTTCGGACGGTGCCGGTGAGAATCATGCCGGGTTTCAGGTCCGCAATATCCATGACATCACTGCGGAGGATCGGGCCGTCCAGCTTCTCGCGCGGGTCGCGGCCGGGCTTTTCAAGCTCGCCGATGATATCATGAAGCGTGTACTCGCCGATACCGAGGATTCCGGCGAGAGATTTCTCATCGATGGTCTTAAGTCTTGTGCGGATCTCGCGGGTCTTTCCGGAAGCGATATCCTTCTCGCTGTAGCCGAGACCTTCGAGCAGTTTTCTTGCCGCATCGTAGCTCTCCGGGTGGACGCCGGTCATATCGAGCGGCTCCTCGCCGCCGCTTATTCTCAGGAAGCCTGCACTCTGTTCAAATGCTTTTGGCCCCAGCTTTGGAACCTTAAGCAACGCTCTGCGGTTCCTGAAAGTGCCGTTCTCCTCGCGGTAGGTCACGATGTTCTTCGCAATCGTCTTGTTGATGCCGGAGATATAGGAAAGGAGAGCAGCGGAGGCGGTATTTACGTCAACGCCGACGCGGTTCACGCAGTCCTCTACGACGCCGGTCAGAGCTTCGTTCAGCTTTGTCTGGTTCATGTCATGCTGATACTGGCCGACGCCGATCGACTTCGGGTCGATTTTGACCAGCTCAGCCAGCGGATCTTGAAGTCTTCGCGCGATGGAGGCAGCACCTCTGGCTGCGACATCGTGGTCCGGGAATTCTTCTGCGGCCAGCTTGCTGGCTGAGTAGACGGATGCTCCGGCTTCATTGACGATGACGTAGGAGAGCTTCTCGTAGAGGTCCGGGCGGCAGCCCTTCGGCGGCTTGCCCTGGCGGAATTCCTTGATGAAGTCGACAATCAGGGCTTCGGACTCGCGGGAAGCGGTTCCGTTGCCTACGGAGAACAGGTCGACATTGTATTTATCAACGAGCTGTTTCACTACTCTTTTTGCATCCTCGACCTTGTTCCGCGGGGCGGTCGGGAAAATGATGCAGGAATCGAGAAGTTTGCCGGTGGCGTCGACGACGGCGAGCTTGCAGCCATTTGCAAATCCCGGATCCCAGCCCAAAACTACCTTGCCCGCAATCGGGGGCTGCATGAGCAGCTGGGAGAGATTCTTGCCGAAGACGGCGATCGCCGCCTCCTGAGCTTTCTCTGTCGCGTCGCTGCGGAGCTCGGACTCGATGGATGGCGCAATCAGGCGCTTGTAGGCGTCGGCGGCAGCCTCCTCGAGATACTTGCCGGTGACCGGATGCTTGCGGACGCCGATCTTGAGGTCGAGATAGGTGAGGATGTCCTCTGTCGGAGCCGCGACCTTGAGCGTGAGGACCTTTTCCTTCTCGCCGCGGTTCAGGGCGAGGACTCTGTGGCCGGGGAGGTTTTTCAGATTCTCATTGTAATCGTAGTAATTTTCATAGACGGATTCTGCCTGCGCATCCTTGGCTGAGGACACCAGCACGCCGTCAGAAAGTGTCTTGCGCCGTATGAACGAGCGGTACTGGGCATTGTCCGAGATCTCCTCGGCAATGATGTCTTCCGCCATCTGGATCGCGTCGGCAGCGGTCTCGATGCCGAGCTCGGCATTTATAAAGGAAGCCGCATATTCCTCCGGGCTCATGGACGGATTCATCTCGCGCAGAAACTCCGCGAGCGGGGCGAGGCCCTTTTCGCGGGCGACCATCGCGCGGGTGCGTCTCTTCTGCTTGTAGGGCCGATAGAGGTCCTCGAGAGCGACCATGGTCTCGG
Organism: Lachnospiraceae bacterium; assembly: GCA_045112155.1. Lineage (GTDB taxonomy): Bacteria > Bacillota > Clostridia > Lachnospirales > Lachnospiraceae > Chordicoccus. The sequence continues at coordinate 11,792 of JBGUHN010000057.1, read as the reverse complement.
CGGCAGAGATCTGGGCAGCGAGTTCTTTTGTGAGCTTGCCCTGCTCTTCGATGGATTTGAGAATTGTCTCTCTGCGCTCGTCGAGGTTCCGGAGATACTTCAGCCGTTCATCAAACTGACGGAGGATCTCATCGTCAAGGCCGCCCGTTTTGTCCTTTCTGTACCTTGCAATAAACGGGATGGTATTGCCCTCGTCAATAAGTTCGATGACTGCATTTGCCTGTGCGGCAGTGATATTCAGTTCATTAGAAATTGTTTTTGCTATATCCATAGGTGCAAGTATACCACAGCCGTCGGGCTCCCGCAATTGTTCACTCCTTACACCGGTGTGTTATGTGAACCTGCCGGGACCAAAGGCAGCAATATTGCCTCGAAATCAAGAATTTGTTGCTTATGCTGTTTATCCGGTGAGATTCATCAGTCTTCAATCTGAGGCAGCAGTTCAGACGGCCGTAGTTGTATTGCGAAAAGGCGCAAGACATCCATCTTCGTGAGAAAAACATTGCATATCCGCCTGAGAGATCAAAAATGCGGATGCATTTTTAAGCTCGAGGAAAGGATATGCGTTTTTCAACGAAGATGGTGCTTGCGCCTTTCTTGAACTATAGCATCGGCCGTCTGAACTACTGCCGCAGCCCGGCCGTCCGAACTACTGCCGCGGCTGACTGAAATACGCGGGCAATCAGCATAGCTCTTGATTTTTATCAATATTCCCGATAGAATAGATTAATTATGGGAAAGATTTTTTATATCATGGGAAAATCCGCCTCCGGCAAGGATAAGATCCACGGAATCCTGCTTCAGGACAAGGAGCTGGAGCTCGCAGATCTTATACTTTATACGACTCGCCCGATCCGCAGCGGCGAGACCGACGGGCAGCAGTACCACTTCGTCGACGAGGCCGCTCTCGACAAGTTCCGCGCGGCAGGTAAGGTGATAGAGGAGCGCACTTACCAGACAATCGCGGGTCCGTGGACCTACTGCACCGTGGACGAGGGACTCGATCTTGAGCACACGGACTATCTGGCCATCGGAACGCTGGTGTCCTACGGGAAGCTTCGGAGCTACTACGGCGCGGACAGAGTCCTGCCGGTCTATATCAGCGTGAACGACGAGAACCTACTGCTCCGCGCGATGAAGCGCGAGAAAAAGCAGGAGGTGCCTCGCTATCAGGAAATGTGCCGGCGCTTCCTCGCGGACAGCGAGGACTTCTCCGAGGAGAAGATCATCGGAGCGGGTATTACCAGAAGATTTGCAAATGATGGTGAACTTGGTGACTGCATAAGCGAAATCCGGGACTATATTCTTGCGAATAAATGACCGGAAGTGGAGAACCTGCCATGGATGAACGGGGCTACAAAGGTGTCGTCGGGCACAAGGACATAATAAGGCACCTTGTGAACGCGGCGGCCAACGACAAAGTATCTCACGCCTATCTCCTGACCGGAGAAAAGGGGTCCGGGAAGAAGCTGCTGGCTTCAATATTTGCCGCTGCTCTTAATTGCGAGACCCACAGCGGAGAGCCCTGCTTTAAATGTGCGTCCTGCCACAAAGCGCTCACCGGAAACCACCCGGACATCATCCGGGTCGTCCATGAAAGGCCGGACGTCATCAGAGTAAATGAGATCAGGGAACAGCTCGTGAACACGGTGGATATCAAGCCATATGAGAGCCGCTATAAAGTTTACATCATCGACGAAGTTGAAAAAATGAATGCCCAGAGCCAGAACGCGATCCTCAAAACGATCGAGGAGCCGCCGCCATACGCGGTCATGCTCCTTCTGGCCAATAATCCCGATTCGCTGCTTTCGACCATTCTTTCCCGCTGTGTGCGGCTGAATCTGAAGGCGGTCCCGAGCGAGGACGTGAGACAGTACCTTATGAGGGAGATGCAGCTGCCGGATTATGAGGCTGAGATTGCGGCGGCATTTGCACAGGGAAACATAGGGAGAGCAAGAATGAGTGTGACGGGGGACGCATTTGCGGAAATGACCGAAAAAGCCATCCGGCTCGTAAAGAAGGTCGGAAATATGCAGACATATGAGATCGTGGAGGCCGTCAAGGAGCTGTCGGAGGACAAGAAAAATATCCAGCAGTTCTTCGACATCCTCACGCTGTGGTTCCGCGACGTCCTGCTCTACAAGGCGACCCGGGATACGGACAATCTGGTCTTTAGGCGGGAGCTTGCGGAGATAAAGAGGGAAGCGACCATTTGCTCCTATGAAGGTCTCGAGGACATGATCGAGGCAGTCAATAAAGCAAGCGCAAGGATTCGTGCAAATGTCAACTTCGACCTCACCGTCGAACTCCTCTTCCTGACATTCGCGGACAACTTAAAGGAGTAAAAACAGTAATATAAGGGAATCAGCAAATGACAACAATTATCGGAGTAAAATTCAGAAACGTAAGTAAAATATACTATTTTAATCCGGGCGATTTCGATGTTCACTACAATGACCACGTCATCGTAGAGACTGCGCGCGGCATCGAGTACGGCACAGTCGTCCTCAGCCCGATGCAGCTCGAGGACGAGAAAGTCCCGCAGCCGCTGAAGGACATGATCCGCATGGCAACGCCCGAAGATAACGAGCGGGAGGCGGAGAACCGCAGGAAAGAGAAGGAAGCCTACAAGATCTGCAAGGAAAAGATCGCGGAGCGCGGACTTGAGATGAAGCTCATCCAGGCCGAGTATACATTTGACAACAGTAAGGTGCTCTTTTACTTCACGGCTGACGGCCGCATCGACTTCCGCGATCTGGTCAAGGACCTTGCGGGCATCTTCCGCACAAGAATCGAGCTTCGCCAGATCGGTGTGCGCGATGAGACCAAGATCCTCGGCGGTATGGGCATCTGCGGCAGACCGCTGTGCTGCCACACTTACCTGACAGAGTTCGCGCCGGTGTCTATCAAGATGGCAAAAGAGCAGAATCTGTCCCTCAACCCGACCAAGATCTCCGGCTGCTGCGGCAGACTCATGTGCTGCCTGAAGAATGAGGCGGAGACTTACGCTTACCTTAATAAGAACCTGCCGAACAAGGGCGACCAGATGACAACACCCGAAGGCCGCCACGGCGAGGTCCAGTCCATCGATATCCTGCGCCAGCGCATCAAGTGCGTTGTCGATATGGATAACGACGAGAAGGAGCTCCAGGAGTACCATATCAGCGAGATTACGTTCATCCCGCACAGCAAGCGCCCGAAAGGCCAGCAGGCTCAGCAGCCCAAAGCGGAAAAAAAGAAAAAGAAAGGCCCTGAGGCTGACACTGCCGAGACTGCTGCTTACGAGGAGGAGATCGCCGCGAAGATCGAGGTCGAGATCGCGAAAGCCAGAAAAAATGAACGCCCGGAGCGAAAAGATAAGCAGCCGAGGAAGGATAAGCCTGTGCTGAAGCCGAAGAAGCAGACCAACGATGTCCTGACTTCCAGGGAGGAGGCATCCGAGGCTGAGAATTCGCTGGCGGAGAATACTTCATTTGAAGGAAAATCCGAACACAGTTCAAAATCCCGCAAGAGGAGAAGACGCGGACATCAGAAGAAGAGCGGCGGACAGGGAGCACCCACAGGTGAAAACACGCCGTGAGTAATATGATACGACTGGATGACCTGGAGAACGGGTACTTTATATATCAGGATGCAAATTCATTCTGCTTCGGCATAGACGCAGTTCTTCTTGCCCACTACCCCGCGCTGCGGGAGGGGGACAAAGTTTGCGATCTGTGCAGCGGGAACGGAATTATTCCGCTTCTCATTGACAGCACGGCTAAGAAAACGGGGCGGAATGTGCGTATCACAGGGCTTGAACTTCAGCAGCCGATGGCGGACCTCTTTACAAGGTCTGTCACATACAATCATCTGGAAGATACCATCACCGCAGTCTGTGGGGATGTGAAGGAAGCTCGCGCGCTTTTCGGCCCTGCTTCCTTTTCTCTTGTCACATGCAACCCGCCTTACATCGCATCCGGCAGCGGTCTGACTGCGGAGGCGGACGCGAAAAAAATCGCGAGGCATGAGATCGCCTGTACGCTGGAGGATGTCATATCGGCAGCGGCGGGGATCCTGAAGGAAAAAGGGAGATTTGCAATGGTGCACAGGCCGGGGAGGCTGGCGGAGATATTTCATTTGCTCCATAAATACCGCCTCGAGCCTAAACGGATGCGGCTGGTCCATCCTTACGCGGATAAGTCTCCGAACATGGTCCTCATTGAGGCCGTGCGGGGAGGCGGAGCGCAGCTGAATATCGATCCGCCGCTCACTGTGTACAATGCTGACGGGACCTACACGGATGAGGTCCTACGAATCTACGGAAAAATCTGAGGAGGGCTGTATGGCCGGAACGCTTTACATATGCGCGACCCCGATCGGGAATCTTGAGGACATCACGTCCCGTGTGCTCCGCGTGTTGTCGGAGGTCGACCTCATAGCGTGCGAGGACACGAGGACCAGTGCGCACCTTTTGTCGCGGTTCGATATCCACACGAAAACCACGAGCTACCACAAGTTCAATGAGCACACGAAAGCGCAGGAGCTGGTGGATATGATGCTGGGCGGTGCAAATATCGCCCTCATCAGCGATGCCGGCACCCCCGCGATTTCCGACCCGGGCGAGACTCTGGTAAGGCTCTGCGGACAGTATCACGTGCCGGTGACTTCGCTGCCGGGCGCAAATGCCTGCATCACCGCTCTCACTCTCTCCGGCAAGTCGACCAGGAGATTCGCGTTCGAGGGATTTCTGCCGTCCGACAAGAAAGAACTAAAAGAGATTCTTGCTGAGCTTAAGGACGAGCGGCGAACAATCGTCCTCTACGAAGCGCCCCACCGGTTAGTCCGGACCCTGGAAGCTTTATCGGGCGTTCTGGGCGAGAGCCGGGAGATAACGCTCTGCCGGGAGCTCACAAAGAAATTTGAGACCGTAACGGCGACAACGATCGGCGAGGCCATCGAGGAGGCCAGAGAAAAAGAGCCGCGCGGCGAGTATGTGCTGGTCATCGCAGGCAAGTCCGCCGATGAGATCGAGGCTGAGAAGGCAGCCTCGTTCGAGTCGCTGTCACTTGCGGAGCATGTGGCCATATTCGAGAATAAGGGAATGAGCCGCAAGGAGGCAATGAAGGCGGTCGCCGCGGAGAGGGGAATCTCGAAGCGCGACGTGTACAGTGCCTTGTTAAAAGAAGAGGAGCCCTCACATCATTGATGGTGTGAAGGCTCCTTTTTTGGGGTTATAAGCATTTGCTTTAGCCTGCTTATTAATGCGGGGGCAGCTAAGTAAGCCGCCTCGCGGGATGCGCAGGAATCCGGACAGGGTTTACGGCTCTACATATCCGAGGCGGACAAGGAAGTCCTCAATAAATTCGAGGGTTCCCTTGAGACCGAGGCAGGCGCTGTTGATGATGAGGTCATGGCCGTCCGTTGTGCCCCACTTGCGGTCCGTGTAGAACTGATAGTAGGACTTTCTGGCCTTGTCGACGCGCTTCAGGATCTTTTCGGCAGCCAGGCTATCCGCGATGTCCTCCGTCCTCATGATCCGTTTGATGCGAACATCCTTGGGAGCGTAAATGAAAATGCTGACGACGTCGTCATAGTCCGAGAGAACATCGTCCGCGCAGCGCCCTACGAAAATCGCGGATTCCTTGTCGGCCTTCTCGCGGATGATCCTTGACTGGAGAGAGAAGAGCCTGGAGGAGCGGGAGGCTGTGTCGATGCCGTAGGTGAAGTACGGCTCGAAGAACGGGTTGGACAGATTCTCATCGTCATTTTCCAAGAGGTCGGCATCGATGTCATGCTTTTCCGCGATGATTTTCAGAAGGTTTTTGTCATAGACCGGGATTCCAAGGTCTTTCCCGAGAGCATCGGCAATCTTTTTGCCGCCGCTGCCGTATTCACGGCCGATGGTAACGAGAACTTTCTTTTTGAGTTTCATGGAGGCCTCCTTTCGTGGACACGTAATAGATGACGGAAGTTTTCAGAAATCAGGGTGTCCCTGTAGTATTCTAAGTCAATTATAGTACATAATTGTCATAAAATAAAGAAAATTCACGAGGCTGTGAAAAAACGTTAATTCATTTTTTCACAGCCTCGTCCTAATGCGTGGCCACCCACGTCCGTATATCCCGAAGGAAGTACTTCCCATAACGGAAGGCACCAATCAGCGAGATCTCCCTGACAAACAGAAGCGCAGCAAATGTCGTCGGCCGTACAAGCGCCATATCCCGCAGCGCTGCTGTCGAGACAATCCTGTGGGCAGAAACGTGCCTTTTTTCTGCCAGCTCCTTCCTGAGAGCCCGCAGCTCCTTGTAAAGATTCTCATCGAACACACCGGGGACAAGAGACGTCGTACGGTCAGCAAAGGGCTCCAGCGACAGACAGTAGGAACACTTCCCGCAGAACTTCGGCGCATGCTCGCCAAAATACCCGAGCATAAAGCCCCGGAGGCAGGAGCGATGACCGGCGTAGAGCTGCATTTGCCGCAGCCGCTCCCGCTCGATCCGGCGCAGCTCGGTCCTCTCACTGTCGGAGAGAAAGGCGATCGTCTTCTTATCGTCCGGGATGAAGCCGGCGCGGCTGATAAAGAAGCGGCAGATCTTGATATCCCAGTCGGAATAGAGCAGGATGCAGTCGGATGGCAGCCCATCCCGACCGGCCCTGCCTGCCTCCTGATAATAATTTTCCATATTGGCAGGCATATTGTAGTGGATCACGAAGCGCACGTCGGGCTTATCAATGCCCATGCCGAAGGCGTTGGTCGCCACAATGAGACCGGTGCGGCCATTAAGCCACGCCTCCTGATTATCATTACGGTCCTCCTGCGTCATGCCGCCGTGGTATTTTGCTGCCCGGATGCCGGCGTAAGCAAGCTTTGCGTGCAGCGCGTCGACGGACCGCCTGGTCAGGCAGTATATAATGCCGCACTCTCCCCTGTATTTTATGAGAAGGAATCGGAGCTCGGCCCACTTGTCCTTCGGCCTGCGGACCTCGTAGAACAGGTTCTCGCGGTTAAAGCCCGTCGTCAGGCAGACGGGATTGTCAAGCATAAGGGAGTCGATTATGTCACTTTTGACTTCGACGGTGGCAGTTGCGGTGAAGGCCGCGATGACCGGCCGCTTTGGGAGTGCTGAGACAAAGTCCGGGATCTTTCGGTAGGCGGGCCGGAAGTCCCTCCCCCACTGGGAGACGCAGTGGGCTTCGTCGACGCAGATGAATGAGATGGGGATAGATTTTGCAAATGCGCAAAACTCCGGAGTAAGCAGCCTTTCCGGAGAGACGTAGAGGAGGCGGCAGCGGCGGTCAGGAGAACTGTACCGCGGCAGATCGATTTCCATGTATTGACTACGAATCTCAGAAAGCAGCGCCGCCTTCTCCCCCCGCGTCATAGCCGAGGTAATCGTCTCAGCCCTGATGCCGCGCTTTTTCAGGGCCTGCACCTGGTCCTGCATCAGGGAAATCAGCGGTGATATCACAATAGTCAGCCCCGGAAAGAGCAGGGCCGGGATCTGAAAACACAGGGATTTGCCGGCCCCGGTCGGCATGATGCCGAGGACATCACGACCGGACAGGATATGAGAAATCAGCTTTTCCTGCCCGGGACGAAAATTGTCGTAGCCGTAGACAGACTTCAATATTTTGTGCATATTGTCCATAAAAACCTCCTTGAGACTTGCGCTCGTTGTTCTTAAAGAATAAAATAATGATATGCGTAAGTTTGTAATACCCCGTAAGAAAGATCAAAATACCGGCAGACCGCGAAATAAATGGAGCTTACGAAAAAAGCTCCTTATTTTTATAAGCGCGGCGCTGGTTATATATGCAATCGGAGCGTATTTAGTTACAAATATTTATCTGCCGACCAAAAAAGAAATTCCGCCGAAAGCCCGCGAGACGAATACATATCCTGTGATATATGAGACGGAGCAGGAAATGAGAGACGCGGTCCGCGGCAGATTTGCAAAGCTCGATGATCAGATGACAGCATCAATCGTCGTCCCCGGGCTCATGACGACCCGTACGACAAAGGGAACCTTCCACGGAATCGTCTACTGCACTTCGATGACACCTCAGGGGATGGCAATATCCGAGGACTACATATTTATCAGCGCATACTGCCATACCCACATGCATAATTCAGTCATCTACATGCTTGATCGAAGGACGGGGGAGTTCATTAAAGAGATACCCTTAAGATCCAGAGCCCATGTCGGCGGGCTGGCCTACGACCCGGTGAATCGGAACCTGTGGGTGTCGGGAGGATCCGCAGGGGCGGCAAAGGCTATTGCCTACTCAATAGACAGTCTTGAGAATTACAGCCTGAGCCGTGAGAAAAAGTCGATCAAATCAAAATACAGCTACACGCTTGCGACAATCACCCGCAATTCCTATATGTCCTATTCGGACGGGCACCTGATCATCGGGTACTTCACACCACAGGGACCGTCCACCCTGCAGAAATTCAGGATCACGGAGGATGGTGGGCTGGCTTCACAGCTCATAGTGGAAGACGATGAGATCTATGAGAGCGTGATGGCGGACGTTACAGCTACGACATCGAATCAGATTCAGTCAGCGCTGGAGACGGACGGATTTGTCCTGCTGTCAAAGTCCTACGGGCCGTTTGACTCACAGCTGCAGCTGTACGACAACAGCGCTTTTCTTTCAAGCTTTGAGGAGCGCAATGCGGACCGCATCTATCTGTTTCCGCAGAAAATGGAACAGATATGTGCCAGCGACGATTTACTTTACTGCCTCTTCGAATCCGCGGCTTACGCTTACAGATCGCAGCCGCTGCTTCGGCTTGACCGAATAATGGTATTTAATCTCAGGGATATACTCCCGGAACGGGAAGAAATCATAGAATTAGACTTCTGAAATGCGTTTACATAAGTATAGCGCAATTTGCGGGAAAATGACAGGGAGGATGCACATATGTCAGAGATACTCAGGAAACCGGAAAGGCTTCGGCTGCAGGGGATTTGCAAAATTCCGGCCGGCAAGGCAGGTAAGGCGGCTGCAAAGCAGTATGCAAATGAACGAAAAGCCCGCATTAGAGCCCTCTTCCAGCTTGCAGCAGCTGACTACATGGACGGAGTCGGCCTGCTTGTCATGCTGAATTCGGCTGACAGAGGGCTCGGCCGGTACATATTTAAAAAGCTCGACAAGGTCATCCCGTTCTATGTGAGGGCACTCTCGGACGGGAAATCCGGCATGCCCGCGGAGGAGATGAGCTGGCTCATGGACGCGTGCGAGAAGCGGGGCTACAGAACCCTGTGGCTCGACCTGGCCGGGACAGAGAAAATTGACAAAAAGGCGGTGCTTCATCTCGTAGTGGGTGAGCTCATTCGAATGCTGGAGGAGCCGGCGCCGGAGAGGGCTTTGGCGGAGGCTGAGATCGAACTAGAGCCAGAGGTGGTCGAGACCGAGCCTGAGAAGAAGGAAGCGGAGGCTGAGGTCGAACCAGAAACCGTTAGAGAGAATGAAGATCTTTTTGCAGAAAAAGAGTCTCAGGATATTGATGCTGTGAACGCTGAGGATGTAATCGTAGAACCCAAGGCAGAAGATGTAAAGCAGGTTGCGGAGAGCCCTGTTACGGCAGAAGACATCTCTTCAATAGAAGAAAATCCAGTAACAGAGGAGAAGCCGGCAGCGGAAGTCGTTCCAGTAGTAGAAGAAAATCCTGTAGCGGAAGAGAAGTCGGCAGCGGAAGTCATTCCAGTAGTAGAAGAAAATCCTGTAGCGGAAGAGAAGCCGGCCGCGGAAGTCATTCCAGTAGTAGAAGAAAAGCCAGAGCAGGAAGAGAAGCTGGTCGCGGAAGTCATTCCAGTAGTAGAAGAAAAGCCAGCCGCAAAAGAAGAACCTGTACCAGAAGAAAAGCCTGCTCCCAGAAGAAGGTCCAGAAAGACATCCACAAAGGCTGAGGGTGAGAAGGCACCGGCAAAACCGAGAAGAAAGCGCGCGCCAGCAGCACCACTGACGGTAGAGGCAACACTTGCTAAGCGCAGAAGACAGATGGGACTGGAGTAAAAGGCATCAAGAGATAATCCCTGCTTGCACTTAATGATAAATAGGTGTATATATAGGTGTAATGACACCCCGAGAAGGGACGTCCGCTGACGGACGGGAAGGAAAATGAAAAAATGAGAGCGACAAACCTTACGTTACTTACTGACTTGTATGAGCTGACCATGATGCAGGGCTACTTCAAGAATCCTACAGATCAGATCGTCGTATTCGATGCATTCTACAGGAAAAATCCATGTGATGGAGGTTACGCGATAAGCTGCGGACTTTCGGATGTAATCGACTACATCAAGAATCTGCATTTTTCTTATGATGATATTCAATACCTGAAGAGTCTCAATATATTTGATGAAGACTTCCTGGATTATCTTGCGGGCTTCCACTTCACAGGTGATATCTGGGGAATCCCGGAAGGAACCGTTATCTTCCCGCGTGAGCCGATGCTCAAGGTCATTGCGCCGATCGAGCAGGCACAGCTCATTGAGACGGCTGTTCTCAACATGCTGAATCATCAGTCCCTGATCGCCACAAAGGCGGCACGCGTATGCTATGCGGCCAAGGGTGACGGCGTCATGGAATTCGGTCTTCGCCGCGCCCAGGGTCCGGATGCAGGTATTTATGGAGCCCGTGCGGCTGTCATCGCCGGCTGCGCCGGAACATCCAATGTCCTGACTGGTAAGATGTTCGACGTTCCGATCCTCGGCACACATGCTCACAGCTGGATCATGAGCTTCCCGAGCGAATATGAAGCTTTCAAGGCTTATTCAAAGATTTATCCGAATGCCTGCACGCTGCTCGTCGACACATATGACGTGCTCGAATCCGGTGTTCCGAATGCGATTCGGGTTTTCAAAGAGATGCGCGAAGAGGGCGTCAAGCTCACCAAGTATGGTATCCGAATCGACTCCGGCGACCTTGCGTACCTGTCCAAGAAGGCTTACCAGATGCTCAGCGAAGCCGGATTCCCGGATGCGATCATTTCCGCATCCTCCGATCTTGATGAGTACCTGATCACTGACCTTAAGGCTCAGGGAGCCAAGATCAATTCCTGGGGCGTTGGCACGAACCTAATCACTGCTAAGGACAACCCAGCCTTCGGCGGCGTTTACAAGCTGGCAGCAATCAAGGACAACGAGACCGGTGAATTCATCCCGAAGATCAAGGTATCCGAGAATACTGAAAAGGTCACGAACCCGGGCAACAAGAAGATCGTCCGTATCTATGACAAGGAGACGGGAAAGATCAGGGCAGATCTTATTTGCCTCGAAGAGGAGACCTTCTCTGAGGATGAAGATATGATCATCTTCGATCCGATCGAGACATGGAAGAAGACAAAGCTCCACGCCGGAACCTTCACGCTGCGTGAGATCATGGTACAGGTATTCAGCAAGGGCGAGTGCATCTACAATGACACGGCATCAACGATGGAGATCCGTGAGAGATGCCTGCGCGAGCAGGATACGATGTGGGATGAGACGCGCCGTCTCGTGAACCCGCATCAGATGTACGTCGACCTTTCCGACAAGCTGTTCAAGATCAAGAGCGATCTGCTTGAGCAGATGAGTATGGAGCAGCTGAAATAAAGGCGGTTTTATACAGATCAGGACAAATCATTTAATAGAGTGGCAATAATGAACGGTCCGGTGGATGAACGAGTGAGTCGTCTGCCGGGCTGTTTTAATAAAGGCTTCGCTACGGATATTGCTGAAGTGAAAAGTTTATTTCCACTCTGAATAAAGGTTTTCGAACAGTGGCATTAACTCTTACAGAAACGAGAAATGTCACTGTTT
>JBGUHN010000056.1:0-30518 GCA_045112155.1 Lachnospiraceae bacterium | reverse complement strand
ATGAACTGTATTCAGTTGTCAAAGGGCAGAATTAATAGTTGCTTGTAATTGGTGTCATCACCAATACTTTTGGCGACCATATCATATCATAGTCTAAAAGCAGTCACCTTTCTTGATTTTGATAATTGGTGATGGTAGGACTTGCTTATGCCAGATTTTTACTAGCAGTAGCTCAAAGGTGATTTCAAAAAAAGCCACTGCCCGGTTCAAGCCTCGGGCAGTCAACGAACTCCGTTCTGCCCCAAGAAGACTGCCAGCCATTATTCCTGCTTTCAGTCGAAAAAAGGTGATTTCAAAAAAGCCACTGCCCGGTTCAAGCCCCAGGCAGTCAACGAACTCCGTTCTGCCCCAAGACTACTGCCAGCCATCATTCCTGCTTTCAGTCGACAAAAGGAGATTTCAGAAAAAGCCACTGCCTGATTCAACATAAGGCAGTCGAGAAAGTGCATGTAATAGAAGCATGACTGCCGCCAACATTACTTAATATCCCATAAATGCACCTCATTCCAATATGGTATCCGGCGGACAAAGAATATAAAATAGAGACAATAAGCAAATAACCCCCAAATATTCGATGAGGTATGAATTATGGCAATTGTATTTAATGAGAATAAGAGAACTTTTTCACTGCATACAGCTAAGACGACTTACCAGCTTAAAATCGGAAATTTGAATTATGTAAAGCACCTGTATTACGGCACGACCATTGAGGATGAGGACCTTATATATCTGATCCGCCGCTATGACCGCGGATTCTCCGGAAATCCCTACGATTCCCTGACGGAGCGCACCTTCTCACTTGATGCCCAGCCGCAGGAATTCACAACACAGCAGCAGGGTGACTTCCGAATCAACTCCATCGAAGTGCAGAACGGCGACGGCAGCTTCTCTTTTAACGGAAGATATGTTTCCCATAAAATGTACAGCGGACCGTTCACACTGAACGGGCTTCCCACTGCCTATGCAACCGAAGATGACACCGTTGACACCCTCGAACTCGTCATCGAGGATGCCATCACAAAAGTCCAGGTGACCCTGCTCTACTCAGTCTTCGAGGAGAAGGACATCATCATGCGTGCAGCTCGCGTTCACAACGGTGGCACTGAGACCATTCGGCTTAAGAGAATCATGTCCATAAATATGGACTATATGAACGGAAAGAATCTGGATATCGTTTCCCTGCCGGGCAGATACGGACAGGAGAGGCAGGTCGAACGCCAGCCGCTGACTCATCATGTTCACAAGATCCGCAGCGGACGAGGCATTTCCTCCCACCAGCAGAATCCGTTCATCGCTCTGGTGGACAGATCTGCAAATGAATTATACGGCTCATGCTACGGCTTCGCCCTGATGTACTCGGGCAGCTTTATCGCTGAGGTGGAGCTCGATCAGTATGATCAGTGCAGACTGGTCATGGGTGTCAATGACAGACTGTTCAGCTACGCTGTCGCTCCGGGCGAGGATTTTGATACTCCGGCAGTGCTCATGACCTACACCCACAAAGGTCTGTCCAGAATGAGCAACAATTATCATCACTTCATCCGTCATAACCTGAACAGAAGCAAGTTCGTCAGGGAGGTCAGAAGGCCGGTGCTCATCAATACATGGGAGGCTGCCTTCTTTGATTTCGACGATGAAAAAATTGTTGAGATTGCCAAAGCCGCCAAAAAAATGGGCGTAGAGATGATCGTCATGGATGACGGCTGGTTCGGAAAGCGTGATGACGACAACTCAGGTCTCGGTGACTGGCATGTCAACGAGAAAAAGATCAAATGCGGGCTCCCGGCCTTGGTTAAACAGATCAATGATCTTGATATGAAATTCGGTATTTGGTTCGAGCCGGAGATGGTCAGCGAGGATTCGGATCTCTTTAGAGCACACCCGGACTGGGCGATGGAGATTCCGGGCAGACGTGCTGTTAGAAGCCGAAATCAGCTTGCCCTCGACGTCAGTAGGCGCGAGGTTCAGGACTACCTGATCGAGAGTATCAACAAGATTCTTGACAGCGCGAACATCTATTATGTGAAGTGGGATATCAACCGCGCGATCACAGATCTTTGGTCTAACGTGCTGCCGGCTGACAGACAGGGCGAAGTGTCACACCGCTATGTACTCGGTCTCTACAGGATCATGGACGGAATTATCAAGACACATCCGGACATCATGTTTGAGGGCTGTGCAGGCGGAGGCGGCCGCTTCGATCCGGCTATGCTCACTTACTTTGTACAGTATTGGAGCTCTGACAACACGAAGCCGCTCGACAACCTGAAGCTGCACTACGGATCATCCTTCATTTATCCGGTAAGCACGATGGGCGCTCATGTGTCGGCAGCGAGCCCGATGGTGCCGATCGAGACGAAGGCGGCAATCGCCATGTGCGGAACATTCGGCTATGAGCTTGACGCAACCAAGCTGGATAAGGACCAGATCGAATCATGCAGGAAGATGAGCGAGCTCTATCACAAGTATTATGACCTCAATTTCTACGGCGATTATTACAGACTTGCAAATCCATTCGAGCAGGTCAATCTTGTCGCCTGGGAGTGCCTTGCAAGGGATAAGAGCGAAGCTCTTGTGACTGTCATCACAGTCAACCTGACAGTGAACGGCCCGCAGGAATACATCAAATGCAGAGGTCTTGATCCCAAGAAGAAATATCGCATTGAAGGAGACGGCAACAACCTTGTCGCGTCCGGTATGGCGCTTATGCATGCAGGAATCCCGATTCCGCGTGAGATTCCCGAGTTTACAGCCTTCCTGTATCATCTTAAGGCAGTGGAGTGACAGCTTTTGAAACAGCGGAATGACTGCGTGTGTGTCAGTGGAGTGACAACTTTTGAGACAGCTGCATGATACCTGCATGAATGCAGCAGAGTGACAGCAGAATAATACATGGATAGATCGCCGGGAGCGCCTTAACGACATAATGGCCGCTTCCGGCGATTTTCTTTTATAATTGATTTTTTTGTGATAGAATATTGCACGGTGAAGACGATTATTACCATGCGCGCGTATCTCACGACTTAAGTCACGAGTACTGCACGGTGAAGAATAAAGATTATCAAGGAGAAAACGGAAATATGTATTACACGAATGTTTTGGATCTGATCGGAAACACACCGCTCATCAGCCTGGAGGAGACGACCGGACTTCAGATTTTTGCCAAAGCGGAGTTTCTGAATCCGGGCGGCAGCATCAAAGACCGAATCGCGCTTAATATGATAGAGCAGGCAGAGAAAGACGGAAAACTGAGACCCGGAATGACGATCATTGAGCCTACTTCCGGAAATACAGGAATCGGACTTGCGTTCTGCGGTGTCCGCAAAGGTTACCGCGTGATCATTGTCATGCCGGAGAACATGAGTGAGGAGCGAAAGAAAATCATCCGCGCGCTCGGAGCGGAGCTCGTGCTGACAGATCCGGAGCTGAGTATTGCCGGCTCTGTGGACAAGGCTCTGGAAATTGCTGCCTCGTCCCCGGATTACTATGTGCCTCAGCAATTCCAGAATCCTGCAAATCCCGATATGCACTATAGAACGACAGCAGTCGAACTGACAGAGCAGCTGGGTAAGAAAATTGATGTCTATGTATCGGGCGTAGGAAGCGGCGGCACCCTGCAGGGAGTAGCTAAGTATCTTCTGGAGAAGAACCCGGACTGCAAGATTGTTGCGGCTGAGCCGAAGAATGTCTCCGCCCTGCTTGGTCAGGAGCCGGGACTCCATCAGATACAGGGAATCGGTGACGGCTTTATTCCGGATATCCTTGACACTTCTATTATCACAGACATTGTCGAGGTCTCGGATGAAGACGCTATTAATACTGCACGTGAACTGGCAAGAGTCCAGGGGCTGCTCGTCGGAACTTCCTCCGGTGCAAATGTATGGGCAGCGAAGCAGATGGCTAAAAAATACGGAAAAGATAAGGTCATCGCAACGATACTGGCTGACCGCGCAGAGAGGTATTTCAGTACGGCGCTGATCTGACATTTGCAATGTGCCTATTCTGATCATAAGATGGTCCGGCAAATCATCCGGGCAGGAAGAGAAGAACTGCTTCCGGTTCAAAATTAATATAACGGCATTCATATTTAATCTGTTTTTAATGTTCCTCACAGAACATCTTCATCTTGAAGCGGTATTCTTTAGCTACATCAAAGGAAACAACCGGAGATGAAAAAAGAGTCAGACACAAGATGTGGAGGTAAATACTATGGAAATGATCGAAAAAGTTGAGCGTCTCAGAGAGAGAGCAGATGTGACTTATGAAGAAGCCAAAGCAGCGCTGGAAGAGGCCGGCGGAGACCTTCTCGACGCGATGGTGATCCTGGAGCGCATGGGAAAGGTCAGCGGACCTGCCCGTAGTTCTTACTCAACGGAGTATGATGAACAGAAGGACTATATTCGTGTCAGAGATAAGGTCGAACAGCAGAAGAAATCGGCACCGAGTTTCAAGCACACAGTCGGCCGGCTGGTAAAGACCTTCTTCTCATTTATCAGACACACTGTGTTCATCGTTACAAAAGAGGACAGCATCATCTTTACGATGCCGACCTGGGTGCTCGTACTCATTCTCTTCTTCTTCTGGGAAGCAGTCGTTCCGGTCATGGTGATAGCGCTTTTCTTTAAAGTGAACTATTCATTTGACGGAGCCCAGAACGTGAAGCGGGCCAATGATATTCTCGGCAAAGCCGGCGAATTCGCTCAGGATGTGAGG
Source organism: Lachnospiraceae bacterium (assembly GCA_045112155.1). Classification (GTDB taxonomy): domain Bacteria; phylum Bacillota; class Clostridia; order Lachnospirales; family Lachnospiraceae; genus Chordicoccus. The sequence continues at coordinate 25,805 of JBGUHN010000056.1, read as the reverse complement.
AATGAGTTTACTGCAAATGATGCTTCCCGTGAGGATACCGAAGTCGAAGAAGCTGCTTACGAGGCTGATGTCGAGTATGAGACGGATGCCCATGATGGAAGCTTTTCGGAGGAATAAAGCGGATACCTGTTGCGGCAGATTTCCGTAGGAATAAAGCGGACACCTGCATCGGCAGGTTTGCGTAGGAATACAAAAGATACTTGCTGCGGCAGATTTCCGGAGGAATAAAACGGATGCCTGCCGCGGCTGCTTTCCGGATAAGGGCTGGATCGGATGAGCTCTCCCATAGAAATGAATTTTAAGAGGTGTAAGGATGGCAGCAACAATTCTTCTTGTGGAAGATGAAGAAAAACTTGCCAGGTTCGTTGAACTGGAACTTGTGCATGAGGGATACACGGTCGAGAAATCCGGCAACGGAAGGCAGGCGCTGGACATGGCGCTTCAGAACAACTATGATCTCATCCTTCTGGATATCATGCTTCCGGGGCTTAACGGGCTGGAAGTGCTGAGACGGCTTCTGAGAGAGAAAGAAGTACCGGTGATCCTTCTCACCGCCAGGGACGCGGTGATGGACAAAGTATCGGGACTTGACGCGGGAGCGGTCGATTACATCACGAAACCATTTGCAATAGAGGAACTGCTGGCAAGGATTCGCGTGGCTCTGAAACTCCACGCGGGTCATACGGCGGGAAAAAACGGATATGGCAGCAGTGAAGATGAGGAGGGCGTCTGCCGGTGGCATGACCTTGTGCTCGATGACCGACGCCATCGTGTTCTCTATGCCGGGCATGAGATCACTCTCACCAACAGGGAGTTCCTGATGTTGAAAACGCTACTCGAAAATCAGGATATCGTGCTGTCAAGAGAGACACTTCTCAATAAAGTCTGCGGCTATGACTATGTGGGAGAGACAAATGTCGTCGACGTATATATACGTTACCTGCGATCCAAGATAGACGATGCGTTCGGGGTCAAAATGATCCGGACGGTCAGGGGGGTCGGCTATGTCATTAAGTCAGAAACAGAATAATAAAGGGCAGAACATTAATACTTATACGAAAAAGAAGCGGGGAGAATCCCATGATGAGCAGCGGCGCATGACGTCGATCACCAGAAAAATGCACTGGTATATGCTCAGGGGGAAAATCGCCCGCTTTTTGGGCACGGATTTCCTGCTGGCTTTTTTTCTTACGACCGGCTGGTGCGCGGAACAGGAATACGTGGCCGCGGGAAGCGTTCTTTTAGTGAACAATCGGGCATTTGACCTTGTAACTACGGCAGTGGGAACGGATCTGATCTACAGAGTTGTCTCCAATACCGGAAGGCTGATCGTATCCGTTTCATGTCTGGTCCCATTTATTGTCATCGGCAGTCTGGTCGGCGCGCTGTTTATTCTGCAGTTCCTGGGAATCCTCTTTTCCTATTTCCGTGAGGACCGGGCGATCAGAAGAATTTTGGAACCGATCAATGAGATCGCTCTCAAGGCGGATGAGCTGTCGAGGCTTTCATTTTCTGAAGATAAATACCAGGTGATCGAGGATGCGCTTGAGCATATAAGGCCGGAACAGGCGGAGCAGGATGGCCCTCTCTCGTTCGGAGATTCCGACCTGATCGGCGTTGAGGCTGCGATGAATAACCTGCTCCTTCGCATGCGGGATACATTGAGACAGCAGTCACGTTTTGTAAATGATGCCTCACACGAGCTTCGAACCCCCATAGCGGTGATCCAGGGCTACGCGAACATGCTGGACCGCTGGGGAAAGACAGATGAAAAGATCCTGGAGGAGAGTATCACCGCGATCAGGAATGAGGCGGACCACATGAATTATCTGGTGGAGCAGCTCCTGTTCCTTGCGAGGGGAGACAGCGGGAAAACAACGCTGAACCTTCAGCCGGTCATGACGGCCGATCTCATGCGGGAAATCTATGAAGAGTCGCTGATGATTGATGAAAAGCACAGGTATCGCCTGGCGGACGGCGGTGAGAGTGCTGAAGTCAGGATTGATTCCGGCCTCATGAAACAGGCGGTGAGGATCCTGATAGATAATTCGGCAAAGTATACCCCGGAAGGGGAGGAAATTCAGTTGTCTTACGGCAGAACGGAAAAGGGTGCTCCGTATCTTCAGGTGCAGGATCTGGGGCAGGGAATCAGCGAGTCCGAGCTGCCGCATATATTTGAACGCTTCTTCAGGGCGGACGAGGCGCGCGGGAGCGCAGGAACGGGGCTTGGCCTCTCGATCGCAAAGTGGATCGTGGACAAGCACGGCGGCCACATTGAGGTCCTTTCAAGAACTGAACTCGGAACAAGAATCCGGATCGTACTATAGTGCGATCCGGATTTTTTGACTGCGTAGGTTTAGGTCCAGGGTAACAGTTGAGACAGGCTGCAGCAAAGCTTCATACTCCGGCGCAAGCATCATCTTCATCGAAAAGCGCATATCCTTCCCTGCGAGCTAAACAATGCATACGCATTGTTGATCTCTCAGTCGGATATACAATGCTTTTCTCATGAAGATGGATGCGTTGCTGCCGGAAACTAGATACACATGCAGCCTGTCTGAACTGTTACGACTCAGAGATTCGAAATAAGCTGCTCTATTTGGCAATCCTTGACAATTCTTCCGGGAATGGAAGATAATAGGTTTAAAGTTCAAGTGTCTTCTGGGCGATGAACTTCAATAGACAACTACTAAACAATGGAGCTGAAATGACACTAAAGGAATTAGGAATTAAAGATACCGCCGTGATCACAGATGTCGGCGGTGAAGGAGCACTCAGACAGCATTTTCTTGATATGGGAGTCATTCCGGGCGCGGAAGTCACGGTCGTGAAGTTCGCTCCGATGGGGGATCCCGTTGAACTCATGATTCACGGTTACAAACTGACGCTCAGGCTCGATGACGCGGCTAAGATCGAGGTCAGACCGGCCAAGTCGCAGTCAGTGAAAGAAGAGATAGCGAGAAAGAAAAAGAAACGAGAGCATCCGGGACTCGGTGAGGGCGGCAAGTTCCATCCGAAAGGGAGCGGGGATCCGCTGCCGGATGGGACGCTGCTTACATTTGCTCTTGTAGGAAACCAGAACAGCGGCAAGACGACGCTTTTCAACCGCCTGACGGGCACGAACCAGCACGTCGGAAATTTTCCGGGCGTGACTGTAGACAGGAAGGACGGACCGATCCAGGAACATAAAAATACGCTGGTCACGGATCTTCCCGGCATCTATTCGATGTCCCCGTACAGCAGCGAGGAGATCGTGTCCAGAAATTTTGTTCTTGATGAGAAGCCGAGAGCTATTATCAATATCGTTGATGCTACAAATATCGGACGGAACCTCTATCTCACCATGCAGCTTCTCGAGATGGGTATCCCCATGGTCGTTGCCCTCAATATGATGGACGAAGTCGTGGGCAACGGCGGTTCCATTGATGTGAACGCGATGGAAGAGCTGCTCGGTGTGCCTGTCCTGCCGATTTCCGCGTCGAAGAACGAGGGTGTCGCCGAGCTTGTTGACCATGCAATCCATGTCGCCCACTATCAGGAAAAACCGCAGAGACAGGATTTCTGTGATGAGAGCGACCACGGCGGTGCGGTTCACAGATGTCTTCACGCTATCGCCCATCTTATTGAAGATCATGCGAGAAGGGCGGACATTCCGGTCAGATTTGCAGCCAGCAAGGTGATCGAGGGTGATTCGCTGATTATATCTCAACTGGGACTTGATCAGAATGAGACCGAGACGATGGAGCACATTGTCAGGCAGATGGAAAATGAGCGCGGACTCGACCGCAGCGCCGCCATCGCGGACATGCGATATTCCTTTATTCAAAGAGTATGTGATGAGACAGTCACGAAACCGAAGGAGAGCCGCGAGAGGCTGCGCAGCGAGAAAATTGACCGGTATCTGACGGGCAAATACACTGCGATTCCCTTCTTCATCGGTATCATGGGCCTGGTCTTCTGGCTGACCTTCAGTGTCATCGGGGCCTGGCTTCAGGGGCTGCTTGAAACAGGTATTGACGCACTCAGTGGGATTGCTGATGCAGCCATGACGGCAGCCGGAGTCAACGAGGTGATCCATGGTCTGATCATCGACGGTATCTTTGCGGGTGTCGGCAGTGTTCTCAGTTTCCTTCCGATCATCGTCACCCTGTTCTTTTTCCTGTCAATGCTCGAGGACAGCGGCTATATCGCCCGCGTCGCGTTCTTCATGGACAAGCTGCTTCGGCGGATCGGTCTCAGCGGACGAAGTATTGTTCCTATGCTGATCGGTTTTGGATGTACGGTCCCCGCCGTTATGGCGACGAGGACACTGCCCAGTGAGCGGGACAGGAAGATGACGATCCTGCTGACACCGTTCATGAGCTGCACAGCCAAGGTGCCGATTTATTCCTTCTTTATCGCTGCCTTTTTCCCGAAATACAGCTGGCTCATTATGACAGGCCTGTACTTGCTCGGTATTGTGACGGCAATCGTGATCGCGTATTTTTACCGCGGCACCATGTTCAGGGGCAAAGCGGCTCCGTTCGTCATGGAGCTGCCGGATTACAGAATGCCGGGTGCCAGGAATGTCGCCCAGCTTCTGTGGGAAAAAGCCAAGGATTTCCTGCAGAGAGCGTTTTCAATCATTATGATCGCGACTATTGTCGTGTGGTTCCTGCAGAGCTTTGACTTTACTCTCAATCTGGTTACTGATTCTCAGGACAGTATCCTGGCAATGCTTTCCGGGCTGGTGGCACCGCTCATGCGGCCGATCGGGCTTGGAGACTGGCGCATCTGTACTTCTCTCATCAGCGGATTTATGGCAAAGGAGAGCGTGGTGTCCACGATTCAAATCCTGTTCGGCGGAGGTATAAATACTGTGATGGCACCCATTACAGCAGCGACTCTGCTCGTATTCAGTCTGCTGTACACTCCGTGTGTGGCAGCGGTAGCTTCCATCAAACGCGAACTCGGAATGAGATGGGCTGTGGCTGTCGTCATCTGGCAGTGCGTTATTGCCTGGATCGTCGCTTTCATTGTGAGAGCGGTACTTCTCCTTGTGGGGTAAAGGTTCCTCCGCAAAGTTTTTTGCCTTTTTGAGACGCCGGATTTTTTTGTTAAGAATGTCGAAAAATCCGCATAATATGAGGTTTTGTTTATAAAAATAGTTGCGATTTATATGCTTACATGATATATTATTTATGATATTTCACCAAATATTATGTGAAAAGGAGGGACTTTGACACATGCAATACACAAAGGAAGTTGAAGAAATGGTTTGTGTCGCTAAAGGACCGAATCATGGCCCCGCTCCGATCCCTGAAGAAGGAAAATGGATTCAGGCAAAGGAGATCAAGGACATTTCCGGTTATACCCACGGTATCGGTTGGTGTGCACCGCAGCAGGGCGGCTGCAAGCTGAGCCTTAATGTAAAGGACGGCATCATCGAAGAAGCGTTGGTAGAGACCATCGGATGTTCCGGTATGACACATTCAGCTGCTATGGCCAGCGAGATCCTGCCCGGCAAGACTCTGCTCGAAGCTCTGAATACTGACCTTGTATGTGATGCTATCAACACCGCTATGCGTGAGCTGTTCCTGCAGATCGTATACGGCCGTACACAGTCCGCATTCTCTGAGAACGGTCTGCGCGTCGGCGCTGGTCTGGAAGATCTCGGCAAGGGTCTGCGCTCCATGGTAGGTACTATGTATGGTACACGTGCTAAGGGTGTGCGCTATCTGGAAATGACAGAAGGCTATTGCGTAAAGATGGCTCTCGACAAGGACGATCAGGTCTGCGGTTATCAGTTCCTGAGCCTTGGCAAGATGATGGACGACATCAAGAAAGGCCTTTCCGCACAGGAAGCTTATGACAAGAACCTGGGCACATATGGTCGTTTCAAGGCAGAAGATGGAGCGGTCAAGTGGATTGACCCGCGTAAAGAGTAAAGGAGGCGCAGCACATGGCTTTGTTTGAGAATTATGAAGGACGTATGCCGCAGCTGCAGCCCGTCCTCGACAAGTATGGTTTCAAGGATTTTGAAGAAGTAAAGGCTTACACAAACGGAAAAGGTGTAGACGCATACACTATCGTTGAAGGCACACAGCCCATCTGCTTCGAGAATGTAAAGTGGGCTTATGAATTAGGCGCAGCCATCGCTATGAAGGAAGGCGTTACGACAGCAGCCGAAGCTGCTAAATGGATCGGCGTAGGTCTTCAGGCTTTCTGTATCCCGGGTTCTGTCGCTGATCAGCGTCAGGTAGGTATCGGACATGGCAACCTTGGCGCTATGCTTCTGGATGAAGGCACAGAGTGCTTCGCATTCCTTGCCGGCCATGAGTCTTTCGCAGCCGCTGAAGGCGCTATCAAGATTGCTCTGAACGCTAACAAGGTTCGTACGAAACCGCTCCGCGTCATCCTTAACGGACTTGGCAAAGATGCAGCTATGATCATCAGCCGTATCAATGGTTTCACCTATGTTCAGACCAAGTATGACTATCTGTCAGCAGATGTCAAGGAAGATCACGCTCTGACAATCGTCAGCAAGACAGCTTACTCCGATGGCCCGAGAGCTGCTGTTAACTGCTATGGCGCAGATGATGTCCGTGAAGGCGTTGCTATCATGTGGCATGAAGATGCTGATGTTTCCATCACAGGTAACTCCACGAACCCGACACGTTTCCAGCATCCGGTAGCAGGTACATATAAGAAAGAGCGTACCGAAGCTGGTCGTAAGTACTTCTCAGTAGCTTCCGGTGGCGGCACAGGCCGTACACTGCATCCGGACAACATGGCAGCTGGTCCGGCTTCCTATGGTATGACCGATACTCTTGGCCGTATGCATTCCGATGCGCAGTTCGCTGGTTCTTCCTCCGTTCCTGCACACGTAGAAATGATGGGCTTCCTGGGCGCCGGCAACAACCCGATGGTTGGTATGACAGTTGCTGTAGCTGTTGCGGTTCAGCAGGCTATGAACAAGTAAATTCATTTAACAACCACAGGCTCCCGAGGGAAACTTCGGGAGCTTTTTTCATCGGATGACCTATGCTGCAGGATGCGGTTACAGGAGCAGACGATGAGGCGCTATTGTTATGTGAGACAGCACTTGCCGAAGAAGGAGACATTAATATGGACCACGGAGAAGAAGCGAGACGGCTATTCATGATGGGGTACAACTGTGCTCAGTCAGTTTTTTGCGCTTTCCGCGATGAAACAGGTCTGTCACTTGAAGAATCGGCTAGGCTTGCTTCTTCCTTTGGAGGCGGCATGGGCAGGCTGAGAGAAGTGTGCGGCGGTGTCAGCGGAGCACTTCTGGCTCTCGGAGCAATCTGCGGTTATGATGCACCTCGCGATCAGGAGGCTAAGAAAGCCCACTATAAGCTGGTGCAGACATTTGCAGGGCGCTTTAAAGAAAAGAACGGGACCATTATATGCAGGGAATTACTGAAAAATGTGCCTGTTACCCCCGGCGGTGTGCCTGAAGAGCGAACAAAGGAGTACTATTCAAGGCGGCCATGTCCGCTGCTGGTAAGGGATGCCGCAGCCATTTTGGATGAGATGCTTAGTGAGATGCGACAACAGGAATCTTCCGAAAACTGAACCCGGATTGCCTCGGCGCTCCGTCAGAGGTCGGACTGAGCGGGAAATTGTGACACGACCATGAGCCTGCGAATCTGCACGATAATTCTGCCTGATTGGGTAATCGGCAGGATTGCCGTGCTTTTTTACATAATGAAACGGTTTACCTATATGTGAAGAATTATGAATATTTGGGATATTGTTTTAGTACTAATTATTATTGCCGCAGTCACGCTTGCTGTAATTCATATAGTACGCTCAAAGCGCCGCGGACAGTGTTCGTGCGGCAGCTGTGCGGGATGCAGTGCGCCCTGCCGGAAGGAGAAGGATGAAAAGTAATTATCAGAAATTCCCTGAAACTGTCGTAAAAGGTTTCGATGGTCAGGTCTTTTCGGAGGGGATGATTAAGGATTTCTTTGCAGACCTCAGTGATAAAAAGAACCACATTTTGGTCGTTGAGTGCTACCCCGGAGTCAATGAAGAGGTCAGGCAGCTGATTCTTGAATGTTACGCACCGGACACTATGATAGACAGTGAAGATATTTTCTTCGATGGTGAAAAGCTTACAGAGATGATGGCTCCCCATCTCACAGAGGACAGGGTGAGGGGGGTTATGTACTACGGACAGATGGCAGACTTTGTCGATGGTTCTGCTCTGATAAGAATAAGAAATCAGATTCCGTCCGGAGGCAGGACTTGTATTTTCGGTGTCGGAGCGGGTATGATCCACCGGGGAGACACGCTCGTCTACTGTGACCTTGCCCGCTGGGAGATTCAGCTTCGAATGAGGCAGGGCATGCCGAACTTTAAACAGAAGAACTATAAAGAGGACACGCTGCGGAAGATAAAGCGCGGTTATTTTGTCGAGTGGCGGATTGCAGATAAGAGGAAGATGGAGATTTTTGACAGCGTCGACTATTTCCTGGATTCCAATGAGACGGGAAATCCGAAGATGGTCTCCGGTGCTGCCCTGCGCATGGGGCTTGATCAGATCGCAAGACAGCCCTTCCGGCTCGTCCCGTATTTTGATCCGGGAGTCTGGGGAGGACAGTGGATGAAGGAAGTCTGTGACCTGCCAAAAGATGCCCCTAATTACGCATGGAGCTTTGACGGGGTGCCGGAGGAGAACAGCCTGTACCTCCGATTCGGAGATGTCCGCATCGAGATTCCGGCTATGGACCTTGTCCTTTTTCGGCCGGTCGAACTTCTCGGTATGAAGAATTACTGCCGTTTCGGAGCGGAGTTCCCGATAAGATTCGATTTCCTGGATACGATCGGAGGCCAGAATCTCTCGCTCCAGGTCCACCCGATGACGGAGTACATCAGGTCCCGCTTCGGCATGACTTACACGCAGGATGAGAGTTACTATATTCTTGACGCAAAGAAGAATTCAGGTGTCTATCTGGGGCTTCGCGAGGGGATAGACCGGCAAATGATGGCCGACGATCTCCGTGCTGCCGAAGCCGGAAAGATTTCTTTCCCGGCAGAAAAGTACGTGAACTTCTTCCCGTGCAGAAAGCATGACCATTTTCTCATACCGGCGGGTACGATCCATTGCTCTGCGGCCGACACAATGGTCCTCGAGATCAGTGCTACACCTTATAATTTCACGTTCAAGCTCTGGGACTGGGATCGGGTAGGCCTTGACGGACTTCCAAGGCCGATCCATATTGAGGATGGACTTGCGAACATACAGTGGAACAGAACGACAGAGTGGGTGCGGGAGAACCTTGTCGATCGGTTCGAGATCCTTTACCGGACGGAAGATGTCATGGAAGAGCGCACCGGTCTTCACGAGTTCGAGTTCATCGAGACGAGGCGGTTCACACAGACAGGAAAATCTTACCACGATGCCGGGGACGGGTTCCACATATGCAATTTGATTGACGGAAGAGAGGCCGTGATAGAGAGTACGGAGGGGACATTTGCCCCCTACACAGTACACTACGCCGAGACGTTCATCATACCCGCGGCAGCCGGAAGATACACTGTGAGACCGGCCGCACCCGGAGGAAAAATTGTATTTATAAAGGCTTATGTGAGAAATCGCTGACAGCCGCGATGCGGCCGGAATGCCGGGAGAGTATCGACAAGTAACAGTTCAGACAGGCTGTTCTCACAGTTCGCAAGCGGCGCAAAGCATCCATCTTCGTGAGAAAAACATTGCGGGTCCTACCGAGAGACCAAAAAGCACAAGCTTTTTTGGCTCGCAGGGAAGGACCTGCGTTTTTCGATGAAGATGGTGTTTGCGCCGCATCCCGATGCGCGTACAGCCTGTCTGAACTGTTACTTCGACAATCCGGCGAAAACGCGCTTTGTAACGGAACATCTTTGTTTTTCGGACAGTTTGTGATAAATTGTTAACATGCGGAATACCGCGTATATGGGACAGGATTACGTGCTTTCGTTTCACATTCGATATATCAAAAATGATGTAGAGGGAAAATGGATGGCTATTGATTATATGCGGAAAGTGATCATGGATCCTTCGGATTTCGTGGTGCTTGCGGATTTTGTGCCGGGAATCATTCAGGAGATCCGTTATTATTCGACCTACAATTTCATCGGCGACAGAATTGACGGATATGAGGAGCCGTGCGCCCTTTTGACCAGGGAGGCGGCAAGAGCCTTAAAGAGCGTGAGCAACGAGATGAATGTGCGCGGCTACAGGCTCAAGATATTTGACACGTACCGGCCGGCGAGGGCAGTAAAGCACTTCGTTCTGTGGGGAATCGAGGATCTGGACCTTCGAATGAAGCCGTATTTCTACCCTGACCTTGAAAAGCAGGAACTGTTTGCCAAAGGCTATATAGCGAGCCAGTCCAGCCACAGCAGGGGATCCACTGTCGATCTGACACTGCTTGATATGGCCACCGGGAAGGAAGTCGACATGGGCAGTCCGTTCGACATGTTCAGCGAAGTCTCCCACCCGGATTACAGGGGGATTACCGAGCAGCAGTATGACAACAGAATGATCCTGCAGCAGGCTATGGTCCGCAACGGCTTCAGCCCGATCGACTGTGAGTGGTGGCATTTCACTCTGAATGACGAGCCGTTCCCGGACACGTATTTTGATTTCCCGGTATCTGCCGGTTATCTGAAACGTTGACACATTAGTCGTAATTTTAACTTAGCGCATAAAGAGGCATTGCCGGGCGTGGTATAATGAAGACGTAATCTGCTCAGGTATCACATTGGACCTCAGTCAGACACAAATGATATTACATAAGTTTAGAAAGGACAGTTATGAAAATCGCAGTTACATATGACAACGGAAACATCTTTCAGCACTTTGGAAGAACAGAATACTTCAAAGTTTACGAGATAGAAGACAACAAGATTATCGACAGTCAGGTGATCGGTTCCAATGGTGTAGGCCACGGAGCGCTGGCCGGCCTTCTTGCGGATCGGGATATAAAGGTCCTGATCTGCGGCGGCCTGGGCGGAGGCGCTCTGAACGCGCTTCGAAACGCCGGGATCGAGGTCTGCGCGGGTGCGTCCGGCGACGCAGATACTGCTGTAGAGATGTACCTCCGGGGTGAACTTGTCGACAGCGGAGCCAATTGTGATCATCATCATCACGGCGAGGGTCATGAGTGCGGACAACACGATGAGGATGGCGGCTGCGGGCATGAAGAATCTGAAGAGGGCGGCTGCTGCGGCAGCGGAGGCGGATGTCACGGCGGACAGCGCCCTGCTATGGAAGGTAAAAACGTCGGCAGGAATGTCAGGGTTCACTACAGGGGAACATTTGATGACGGAACACAGTTCGACTCATCATATGACCGCGGAGAGCCTCTTGCATTTGTCTGCGGCGCGGGCATGATGATCAAAGGTTTTGACAGGGCGGTCGCCGATATGGATGTCGGACAGATCGTTGACGTGCACCTTATGCCGGAGGAGGCATACGGCCATCGTGATCCGAACGCGGTCATTACTCTGGCGATCTCGGATCTTCCGGGTTCGGAAGGTCTGACCGTCGGCGAAAGCGTCTATCTCACAAATATGATGGGACAGCAGTTCCCAGTCACAGTGACAGCGAAGGATGACACAAATATCACGCTGGATGCCAACCATGAGATGGCGGGCAGGGAGCTCAATTTCCGCATTGAGCTGGTCGAGGTCCTGTAAAATCTACAACCGATAGAAGTCGGCAACGCGGGACTTTAATGAAGTGATTGATTCAAGAACGCCTTTGCGTTCTTGCCGCGACGTGCGCGGCGCCAGAGCGCCTTCTACTGCGCACGTCTGCGATCCGCCGGGGATCATAGCGCGGAGTGCAAACCGGCATGAAATTTCATGTAATTAGAAAGGCAGCGTTATGCAATACAGAGACGACAAATACGGCAATAAATTGTCGATACTGGGTTACGGCTGCATGCGTTTTACTAAAAAGGGAAACAGTATAGATATTGCCAGGGCGGAGAAGGAAATTATGGCCGCCTACAAAGCGGGTGTCAATTATTTTGACACCGCCTATATTTATCCGGGCAGTGAGGAAGCCATTGGCGAGATTTTTGAGCGGAACCACATCCGCGAGAAAATCAACATCGCGACAAAGCTTCCCCAGTACATGGTCGGGAGCAGGAAACAGCTGGATAAGTATTTTAACGAGGAGCTCACAAGGCTCAGGACAACATATATTGACTACTATCTGATGCATCACGTGACGGACGTGGCTATGTGGGAGAAGCTGAAGAAGGTCGGCATCGTCGAATGGATCGCGGAGAAGAAAGCGAGCGGTGAGATTCGCAACATAGGGTTTTCATATCACGGCAACACAGATAATTTCCTGAAAGTTCTGAATGATTACGACTGGGACTTCTGCCAGATCCAGTATAATTATCTGGACGAGGTCTCCCAGGCGGGCGTCAGGGGACTTCGCGCTGCGGCTGAAAAAGGAATACCGGTCATCATCATGGAGCCGCTTCGGGGAGGCAAGCTCGTAAACATGCTTCCGAAGGGAGCACTCTCGGCTATGAAAAAGAGCGGACGCGGCTGGTCGCCGGCAGAGTGGGGACTTCGATGGTTGTATAATCAGAAAGAGGTCACAGTCGTCCTGTCGGGTATGAATTCACTTGATATGGTGAAGGAGAACTGCCGCATCGCCTCTGAGGCAGAGGAAGGTCATCTCACGGAGGCTGATTTTGCGACCTATGAGGCCATTAAAAAGAGCATTCGGGCAAATGAAAAAGTCGGTTGCACCGGATGCCGCTACTGCATGCCATGTCCCAAGGGGGTCGATATCCCCGGAATCTTCCGCTGCTACAACACGATGTATATAGAGTCAAAGAGCGAGGGAAGATTCCAGTTCGCGCAGACGGTGGGGATGACGAAGGAACCGGCATTTGCGACTCAGTGCATAAAGTGCGGCAAATGCGAAAAGCACTGTCCGCAGAATATTCCGATTCGTAAAAAACTAGTGGAGGCAGATAAAGCCCTGCGGCCGCTGCCCTATAAGATCGGAATCAATGCGGCCAGGATGTTCATGTTCCGAAAGACGAAGTGATGATAATCCCCGGGAGCGGCACGAGCAGAGTATGGCAGCAGGAGGACTGTAATGGATATAAGACTGACAGCTGAAGAAGAGGCACGTATCATTGATTTCAGGCACGACATGCACATGTATCCGGAGCTTTCACACAGAGAGCTTCGAACGAGCGGGAATATTAAGTCGTTCCTGTCATCCCTGGCGGGGATAGAGATCCTGGAGCTCCCAAAGGAGACGACAGGCGTCGTCGCGCGCCTTGTCGGCGGAAAGCCCGGATGTGAGATCGGTCTTCGGGCCGATATCGATGCCATCTGCCAGACGGAGGATAACGATCTGCCCTGGAAATCGCGGGAAGCCGGTATCATGCATGCCTGCGGCCACGACTTTCACACAGCAGGACTTCTCGGAGCGGCAATGATTCTTTCAAGAAATCGTGACGAGGTGCCGGGAACGGTCGATTTTCTTTTTCAGGAAGCCGAGGAGACGACAGATGGAGCCAGGAAGATGATCGATTCCGGGCTCTTTGAGGTCATCCATCCGGCTGCCTTCTTCGGTGAGCACAACAGGCCTGAAGTCCCTGTCGGCAAGGTCGTATGTAAGAACGGAGCCCTTATGGCGGCAAAGACTAATTTTGTCATCAGGATCTTCGGGCGCGGAGGACACGGTTCCATGCCGCACTTGTGTGTCGATCCGATCGTCGCGTCAGCTGCAATCATCCAGTCCCTGCAGACGATCGTGAGCAGAAATACAGATCCGCTGGAGAGTGTCGTTCTGTCCGTCGGGTCGATTCACGGAGGCAGCATCGAAAATCTTGTCGTTGACAAGGTGGAGATGACAGCCAGCATAAGGGCTCTGTCAGTAGAGGCCAGGGAGAGGGCGGTCCGGAGGATGGAGAATGTGGTGAGGAGTACTGCGGAAGCCTACGAGTGCAGGGCGGAGATCGAGTACAGGGAGATACTCCCGCTTACGTTCAACAGTGAGAAGATGTACAAAATCGCCGTCCGGGCAGCCGAGGCAGCAGTCGGAAGTGAGAATGTCATTGATGTGCCGCCGACGTTGGCCAGCGAGGACTTTTCAGTTTTCATGGAGAAGGTGCCCTCGTTCTTTTACTGGATCGGCAGCGGAACTCCGGGCGAGACAGCCTACGCCTGGCATCAGAGCCGCTTTAAGGCAGATGATGCAGGAATCAGGGTGGCAGCCGAGGTGATGGCCTCGGCATGTTTTGCATTTGCTTCAGAGACAGAAGCTGAGATTCACGAAAGGTGATCCGTGATGAGTAGAATAGTACGTAAATTCCGTTCCAGCATGGCGGCCAATATCATAGGCGCAATTGTCGTAATGCTGTTCGTGTTTGGCGCGTTTGTCTGTACGACAGGTTTTTTCAATTTTACAGATTCCTTCAAAAGAGAATATGAGAATTCTACCTATCATATTGCGGATACGGCAACGACACTGGTCAATGGGGATCATCTGGATGAGTATCTCCGCGGAGAAGAACTTGACGAGTATGAGCAGTCCAGACGGTATCTGAATGCGTATACCAATCGGATCGGCGTTTCGATAATATATGTCATTATGGTCGACAGGAGTGATTACGGAAGATTTGTCTCCGTTTTTAATCTGATTAATAATGATGTCGATAATACGGATTATACGGAATGGGAGCTTGGATATAAGCGCGATGCGACAAACGAAGAATATCGGCAGAAATACAGAGCCATCTATGAGCAGGAGGCTGTTTTTGAGACGGTCTACCGCATGAGACCGAATGATGGGTCGCACCCCCACGTAACCACGATGGTGCCGCTTAGGAATTCTGACGGCGAAGTCGCAGCGATTCTCTGCTTACAGCGGCCTATCAGAGAAATGGTCAGGGCAAGACGCCCGTACCTCTTTAAGATTATTATTTCGACTCTTGTGATGTCTGTTCTCGCGGGGATTTTTATCACTGTCTTTGTAAGAAAACAGATCGTGGTCCCGGTGACGGTTGTCTCGGAGGAGGCGGCGAGATTTGCAAGAGAAAATACAAAGAGCAAAGAAATCGGTGAAATAAGCAAATACGCCGAGCTCCGTAATCTCGCGGCATCCATCAATACGATGGAGACGGACATGGTCCGGTATATTGAGAATCTGACAACTGCTACGGCGGAGAAAGAGAGAATCGGGACCGAGCTGGCATTTGCAAGAGCGATCCAGGAAGGCTCGATCCCGAACGAGTACCCCGCATTTCCGGACCGGCCGGAGTTTGACATTTACGGCTTCATGCTGCCTGCCAAGGAGGTCGGAGGCGATTTCTACAACTTTTTCCTGATCGATGACGATCATCTGGGAATCGTGATCGGCGATGTCTCGGGCAAGGGAATTCCGGCAGCCCTGTTCATGATGGTCATCAATATCCTGATTGTCAATAGAGCGCGCGTGGGCGGAACCCCGGCGGATATCCTGGATTATGTCAACAAAGATGCCACGGAACACAATACGTCGGGTATGTTCGTCACCGTATGGCTGGGTATTCTTGAATTGTCCACAGGCAAGGTCATTGCGGCAAATGCCGGACACGACGATGCGCTCATCTGTCACCGGAACGGTGAGACTGCCCCCATGAAGTCCAGACACAACATCGTGCTCGGTGCTTTTGAGGAATCCCGCTACAAGGATTTCGAATTCGTGCTCGAGAAAGGGGATAAGATGTTACTGTACACGGACGGGCTCACGGAGGCAACGGATATCCATGATCAGCTGTTCGGAAGAGAGCGGGCGATACAGGCATTTGACGCGTATAAAGACAGAGATCCGCAGGGAATCATCGAGGGGGTCAGGAGTCGTGTCGATGAATTCGTTGGCGAAGCACCGCAGTTCGACGACTTGACCATGCTGTGCCTGGAATTACGTGATGTGTAAAAATATGTGGGAAACGCAATATCATTGTTCTGGCAATGACCATATAAGGAGGCACCTGATGAACAAGAAATTCAGTAAAAAAGTAATAAGTTTCATGTCAGCAGCAACTCTTATGGCGGGTGCAGTCATGGGATGTGGACAGTCCGCTAATAAGCCGGCGGTCAGTGAAGCTCCGGCTCTGAGCAGTGCTGCCGTATCATCTGTGGAGACTTCGACGATCGAGGCCAAAATGGTCCGCTTTGACGGGACATGGCTTATTTTCGAATATGAGGGTACAAAGTATTCTCTGAGCCTTTCGGAAGCTATGATCAATACGACGACCCTGCACGCGGGAGACACTCTGATCATCACCTATACGGGGACACTCTCTGCGGAAGATGCCTCCACCTGTAGAGTCCTGTCGATAGCGACCAGGGATGATAGCGACAGCGATTCACACGAGCTCGTCGGAACGCTGGAGGACATCACAATGAATGCGGTAACCGTTCGGGTCAACGACGGTCGTATTATCACTTTTAATGCCACCAATGCTCAGCATTCTTTCAGCTACGGTGTTGACGAGGGAAACTGGATAACGATTATTTATAACGGAGATCTTGTCGGAACAGATACGACTAACATCGCTGTCACCCGGATCCACGACGAGGACACAGATCATGTAAAGGAAGTGAAAGCCCAAACTACGATTCAGGAAGTCGAGGATACCGTGTATGCCCTGCAGGATGCAGGGATTCGAGCTTCCTACATGATGGCTTCCGAATTTCTGGGTACACTGAAGGCGAGACAGGGAATTCAGCGGACCGGCATTTGCAACAATGGATGGGAGAGAGTCATATTTAACGGTCAGGAAGCATATATTTACGGCAAGCTTCTAACGACCGATCCGAACGAGGTCGCCATGCAGGGGACCACAGTGGATATTTCCCAGAAGGTCAAGGTCAAGGAGCTTAAGGAGACTGTCTACGCCAAGACGGACGCCAATGTCCGCCTCGGCTACTCAACAGCTTCAAAGTCTATCGGAGCCCTGAAGGCAGGCGCTTCAGCGACCAGAACAGGTATCTGTGACAACGGCTGGTCGAGGATCCTCTACAAGGGAAACATCGCATATGTGTACAGTGATCTGCTCACGACGAAGAATCCGAATACCGAGAAGGAGGAAGTAAAGATCACGGCTGTCGCGGAGCCGGTATATATTGTGACTGACGCCAACGTCAGAAAGTCCTGGTCAAAAGACTCTGAAGTGATCGGAAACCTGTCACTCGGTGACAGCGTACTTCGCACCGGTATCTGTGACAACGGCTGGTCCAGAATTGTTTATAAAGAGCAGGATGCCTACATTAACAGCGATTTGATCTCCAAGACAAATCCTCTTGAAGTCGAGACGGTCACAATATACAGAGCGTTTGGATCAGCCTGGACAAGCATGGATGTCGATGTCCGGGAATCATTCTCAGCATCTTCGAGATCCCTCGGAATCATTCCTAAAGGTACAAAGCTCGATATCAACGGAGTCACTGACAGTGACTGGGCACGCATCAATTTCCTTGACACAGTAGGCTACATTCACAATGATATGCTGACGACTGTTGACCCGAACCCGGGCAAGCCGACTGCGACTCCGACACCGAAGCCGACTGTCACTGCTGAACCGACAGCGACGAATAAGCCTGCAAAAAAGCCGACTGCTACTGATAAGCCGACTGCGACCCCAACGGGAACTCCTGCACCGGAAGAAGAGGTCGAGCCGGCACCGACAGTGGATCCTGAGACCGAGGATACGCAGGAAATCATCGGTATTGTTGCCGGCTATGATCTCTATTCGGTTACGATCGCCGTCGCCCAGGATACTTCAGAATCCACGGGCAGCGGCAAGGCTGCGGATGAACCGGATTTCGGGCTCGGAAATAATGATGAGTATCCGTCTATCACATATGCGGATGCAGAGGGAGCCCAGAACACTTATTATACATTTGACCTCAGCAATGCGGCTCAGGAGTATGAGCAGGGTATAAGCGAAGGAATTGCCGTCAAGATTACTTACATCGGTGAGCTTTCAGCTATGTCAGCTGTTCGCGCGGTCCGTGTGACGGATGTGGGAGTGCCTCAGCCTGCACCGGTTCCGGTTGATCAGGATGTGACCCCGGTTCCGGATGAATCGGGAGCAGAGAGTGTACCGTCCGGGGACGAGAGTGAGGCGGAGATACCGTCTGAGGATGAGAGCGAGGCGGAGATACCGTCTGAGGATGAGAGTGAGGCGGAGAAGCCGTCCGGGGATGAGAGCGAGGCGGAGAAGCCGTCCGAAGATCAGAGTGAGGGAGACTCCGACGAGAGTATGGCTTCTGAGCCGGAGGTGTCTGAACAGGAGCCTGCAGCAGAGGAGCCGTACGTGGAGCCCGAACCGGCAGAAGTTCCGGAAGATGCTCAGCCTGCACCTGCAGCAGGAGAATCCGAGGGCCGCACTTTCAGAGGAATTGTTGATTCCTGCACGGAAAATACGGTCACAGTCATTCTCGAGGACAATGTGAAGTGCATGTTCAACTTTGAGAAAGCTCACATTGACAAAGCACAGCTTGCGCCCGGCGCTAATGTGAAGGTCATTGCCGATTTCACCGACATAAAGCCGGAGGACAATGTCTATAAGGCTGTGAAGATTGAAATTGAGCCGTGATGGCTGGCTGTTAAATACCTGACTCAACACAAAAAGCGCCGCACTAAGTGATTAGTGCGGCGCTTTTTGTAGCACCAACCCGGCAGAGCGGGCCGTGCTCGCGACGTAAGCCTACAATGAATGCGCATAGTGTATCTTCACTCTGCCTCACCGGAACGATTGCTGAAGATCCGCCCCCGATATCTTGCAAGCAGCGTTAGCAGGATCTCGCCGAGCACGTAGCAGCTGATGATCTCCCCGATTGCGATGAAGAGCATGAGCAGTGGGATCGGAAGGATGACTCCATATCCGAATCTCAGGACGAGCGGAACAATGATAGTGTTTGAGATGATCGGTGGAAGCGGGGCGAGCCACCTGTTATTTCTAAGCTTATAGGTTCCTATGGCTCCGATCAGAGTCGCGACGCTGCCGAATATGATGTCCCATATAATGGCTCCGCCTGTGATGTTTGCAATCAGGCATCCGATGAAAAGCCCCGGAACTGCGGCCGGTGTGAAGAACGGCAGGATCGTGAGTGATTCGGAAATGCGGACCTGTACTTCCCCGTATGAGATTGGGGCAAATACCAGTGTCAGAACGACATATACAGCCGCAATCGCGGCAGCGCGTGTGATAAACGCGGGTCTTGACAGTTTCATTTTTTCTCTCCTTAGTTTTATTTTACGCGAGGATGGTTTCGAACTCGCGGAGCGAACTCACTCTGATATCTCAGAGGATGGTCCCGAACTTGCGCAGCATCCTTCCCGGTAGTTCACCCGCATCTGTGGACATCAGGCTGCCAGGAAGCGGTTATCATAATAGCATTTTGAGGATTCCGTGTAAAGACTGATTGCATGCACACGTAACTGCTGCAGAAAACTATGGAGAACAAACATGTTCGAAACGAAATAAGTGTGCCCGTTAGGAGCAATTACTTCTTAGCACTTACATTTTTATGGAACTAAGTTAGTGCCTGTATGGTCCTCATGTGATATTATATAATATACGGGTTTTATCTCAGTGGGGAAGACCCCCGCTTCTGTAAGCGGTGGGTAAATCAATATCCTGCTTGTCTCAGTGGCGGGTCACAATCCCCCACTGAGATAAACGCTCAGCTGCACAATGCTCCACTGGAGCATTGTTACGCATGCTAAGGCACGCGAGGGCGCAGAACGTCCGGTGGACGTTCGCTTTTACCCGCAGGGCACGTAGGCGCCGACCGTAGCGAAGCGGAGACCGCAGGGATTCGGTTGGGAATTATGTCAGCTGGCGCTGACCCGAATCCCGCGCCAAGTCTCGCGAGCGAGACTTGAATCTTCATCGCGCAATGATGAAGGTGCTTCGCACTTTGCGGGGCGCGGCAAGAACACCGAGGCGTTCTTGATACAGAAACATTTATGCCCTCAAAGAAGAGAGCACACAAGAAATAAAGGAGACATAATAATGCTGTTAAAAGAATACAATAAGGGTGATATCGTTTTCAGAGAAGGTGACAGGGACAGCTGTATGTACAGGATCATTGAGGGAGCTGTGGATGTCTTTATCACATCCAAAACAGAGGGCGAGATCGTGCTGACAACGCTGGATCAGGACCGAATCTTCGGCGAGATGGCAGCCATCGATGCATGGCCGAGATCCGCGTCGATCCGTGTCCGCGAGGACGGGACGAAGCTGCTTGAGATCGAGCGCGACGAGCTCATAGAGTTCTTCAGGGAAGATCCCTATCAGGTCAGGTCTATTATGGAAAATCTGAGCCATCGCCTGAGAGGACTGACCGATGACTATCTGGAAGTCTGTGCCACGGTTCGTGATATGAAGTCGACCGTCGGACAGAAAAGAAGCGAAGGCCTTCTTCGAAAAATCAGCAGATTTATCTCTGCCTACAGCCGCACGGTGCGCTATCTGACGACAAATGAAGAGTCAAGCGGCATTCCGCTGCCCGGCGGTAAGGATGTAAGCAGGGAAAGCAGTGTCAATTACAGGAAGAATACAGTTATCTTCCGACAGGGTGACGATGGAGACTGTATGTACTACATACAGCTCGGCAGCATCGGAATTTATACAGATTATGGCACTGATAAAGAAAAGCAGCTGGTCCTGCTTGAGGAGGATGCGTTCTTTGGCGAGATGGGCCTTATCGAGAAACTCCCGCGCAGCGCGACAGCAGTGGTAATCGAAGATGACACTGTTCTTCGCAAAATAACAGAAGAAGAACTGGAGGAGCTCTTTAAGACTTCGCCTTCTCTGGTCGTACGCTGCATCGAGCATCTGTCCCGCAGACTTCGCCGCCTGACAAAGGATTACCTTGAAGCCTGCGAGATGGTCACGAAAATGGATGAGGCCGAAAAGACGGATACATCACTCTCATGCGCTGAGGAGGCTCTGATCAGGGAACTGGCTGACGCAGCGGGCAGGTACGATGCCTGGATGTGATATAACACATGGGAGATATATATGAAGAAGATTAGAAACCTGGTCATTGGCGGTCTCGAGCAGAAAATTTTTAATCTGGTCTTGTTTTCAATTATCCTGATCGTCCTTGCGTTCATGGGTGTTGCGGTATATCAGACCAGGAGCCTGTCCTCGCTTTTCCAGAAGACAAGCGAAGAGCAGAAGACTGCAGTCACAGACAGTACGACTGCGATCATGGAAGGAGTCATCGATACGACAATGACCCGTGAAGCCTCTCTTGAGGCTTATATAGCCGACTCCATGTTCAGGGAGGTAGCCGCTCAGGTCATTACGCTTGCGGATATTACCCGGGACCTCTATGCCAATCCGGACGGTCTGCGCGAGGTTCCGTCCTATGCTCCGGATCCGCAGAAGCAGGGCATCCCCAGCGTGCAGCTTATCACTGCGGCGGGAGTGGATACAGAAAATCCGGAGATTGCGCGCGAAATAGGACTTCTGGGCAATCTCCAGGTGGCAATGAGTTCTATTTACAAGACAATAGATCAGGCCAATTCCTGTTTTGTCGCGACGCCCGATGGGATCATACTCATAGCTGACAGCGACCCACTGGGCAAGATCAGAGATGACGGAACTGTGATGAACATACCGGTGACTGAGCGCGAATGGTATAAAGGTGCTGTGAGGAACAGGGGAATATACTTTACAGGGCTGCAGCAGGATATTTTTACCGGAAGAAAAGAAATCGTGTGCGCGTATCCTGTTTATCTTGACGGAAAGCTCGTCGCGGTCGCAGGCGCAGACCTTTTCCTGGAAGCCATGGAAAAAGCTATCATGGAAACAGGCGAAACCGCCGGATTTGTATGTATTGTTGACCAGGACGGCCGCGTGATCTTTTCACCTCAGAGAAGCGGGACATTTGCACCGGTACTGGCGGACTCGGCTGTCGATTTGAGAAAGTCTGCAAATGCGGAACTTGCCGCATTCGCTCAAAAAGCCATGACGGTTAACACGGATGTCGTGCGCATACAGGTCGACGGAATAGATTATTATATGACAGGCTCACCTATCGGCTCGATCGGATGGTCACTCTTCTCCGTCATAGATGCGGCAACAGTCCATGAGCCTGTCGACATAATGGCAGCAACGCACGATGAAATCGTCGGCGAGGCTGCGGGGACGGCTGAGAAGAATGCCGGGCGCAGTCAGGTTTTCCTGATAGTTTTCCTTCTCGTGGCTATGGTCCTTGCGCTCGCGGGCTCCCTGTCGCTGGCTAAGAGAATTGTTGCGCCGATCAATGAAATGGCGAGGGAGGTGGCCTCGCTGAATGACAGCAATCCTCTGTTCAAGATGAAGAACGAATATCGGACAGATGATGAGATCGAGGTACTTGCCGAGTCATTTGCGGATATATCAGCCAAAACACAAACATATATTAAGCACATTACAGAAATTACTGCTGAGAAGGAGCGTATCGGGACAGAACTTGAGCTCGCGACAAAAATTCAGGCGGATATGCTGCCGAATATATTCCCGCCATTCCCCGGAAGAAAAGAGCTTGACATCTTCGCTACGATGGAACCGGCCAAGGAGGTCGGCGGCGATTTCTATGATTTCTTCCTCATTGATGATGACCATCTGGCTATGGTCATGGCCGATGTGTCAGGCAAAGGCGTTCCTGCAGCTCTCTTCATGATGATGTCGAAGATCCTTGTCAACAACAATACTATGCTCTGCGACTTTCCAAATGAGGTCCTTGAGCGGGTCAATGACCAGATCTGCAAGAATAACGAGGAGGATATGTTTGTTACCGTGTGGCTGGGCATCCTGACGATTTCGACAGGCCACGTTGTCGCGTCCAATGCAGGCCATGAATATCCGGTCATCAGGAAGAAGAACGGAGAATTCGAGCTTCTGAAGGACAGACATAGCTTTGTTATCGGCGGTATGCCGGATATAACCTACAGGAAATATGAGTTCGTGCTCGAGCACGGCGGCACTCTCTTCCTTTATACTGACGGAGTTCCGGAGACGACGGATTCTGACAATGTGATGTTCGGAACAGACCGTATGCTCGAGGTCCTGAATCGTGAACCGGAAGCCGACGCTTCGCAGGTCATTCATAATGTGTACGAGGCTGTTAAGAAATTTGCCGGTGATGCACCGCAGTTCGATGACATCACTATGATGGCTGTCAAGCTGAGGTAGTTTATGGATCGGATGGTATCTATAACAAAAAGTGTCATCGCCGATATGTCTGAGGGCGTGATGGCTATAAGCCACAAAGGTATTATAGAGCTTGTGAACGGAGCTGCCCTGACTATACTCGGCAGGGAAGAAGATGAGCTGGTCGGACAACTATTTGCTCTCAGCTTCTTTGACGAGGAAGGCAACGACGAATTCACGGAGACTGTACTCGACGCGATACGTAACCGAAGAACGCGGCAGGAGAGATATGTCCCCTATGTCTGCGGCAAGTCCGAAAAGAGGCTTAGAGTTGTCTCCTCGTGTCTCCATGATAACGGTCTGGTCAAAGGTATCGTTCTGGTCATAAGCGATGTGACCGAATTATTTGATCTGCGTGATGCCATGAAAGCCATGAGCGAGATCAGGGCACTCAATGCCAAACTGGAGATCCGCAACAAGCTGATCACGGAGACCTTCGGCAGGTATCTGTCGGATGACATAGTCAGAGAGATACTGGATACGCCGGATGGCATGAAGATGGGCGGAAGCAGGCGATGCGTCACGATTCTGATGAGCGACCTTCGGGGCTTTACCATGCTGTGCGAGAGAACTGAGCCCAAAGCCCTTATTACCATGCTCAATCATTATTTTGAGGAGATGTACGAGGAGATCAGCCGGTATAAGGGAACGATCATTGAGTTCCTTGGGGACGGGATGTTCATTCTCTTCGGAGCTCCGTCCGTGACGGCAAGTCACGCGGACGATGCCGTCGCCTGCGCGATTGCTATGCAGAACCGGATGCGCGCAGTAAATGAGTGGAATATCGCAAGAGGCTATGAACCTCTGTCAATGGGTATCGGAATTAATACAGGGGATGTTATCCTCGGCAATATAGGGTCGGAAAAGCGCACTAAATACGGGGTCATGGGCCCGATGGTCAACATGGCAGGAAGAATTGAAAGCCTGACAACGGGCGGCATGATATTGATTTCGTCCGGAACGCGGAGGGCAGTATCGGAGGAACTTGATATCGAGGATTCTTTTAGCTGCAGGATGAAAGGTGTTCACGGCGAAACGCAGATATTTCATGTGATCGGAATCGGCGGTGAATATGATCTGCATCTTGAGAACGTACAGGATGAGCTCACGGAGCTTGACGAACCTGTCCGCGTGAAAGTTCATATCCTGAAGGACAAATCCGTAAGCGGAAAGACAGCTGATTGCGAAATCACAGCGGTGTCCGCAAGTCAGGTCGAAGTGCATACGAACGGAGCTCTTCAGATTTATGACAATCTGATGATCGACTCCGGATTTGATCTGTATGCCAAGGTCGTAAGAACGGACAGCGGCAATTCGTTTACCCTTGCCTTTACCGCTAAGGGAGAAGGATTTGATGAGTGGCTCAGGAATCTTTATTCGGAATGCTGAACCAAATTGTGGATTATTTCACGTCGGGAGAAATGGGGACGGCTATACAGTTGACAATATTTGCCGGAGTCTGTTATAAATAATATATCACAGTGTGAGATGCTCCCGGCTCTACAGACGGTGGGCAGCGAGACTTGAACTTATAGTAAGCTGCAAAGCAGATCCCGGATTCGTACGGACATGAGAGACCGGAATCGGTCCTCAAAGTATGAGAAGAGATTCTGTTTTAGGAGGCATGATCTTCAACGGACGGATCTCATGCGGAAAGGAAAAGCATGTGAAAGAACTGGTAATTGGTGCCAGAACTGAAAATCTGGACCAGGTAATCGCGTTTGTGGATGAGAGCTTAGAAGCGGCAGATTGCTCCATGAAATCACAGATGCAGATCGATGTGGCGGTGGAAGAGATTTTTGTCAATATCGCACAATATGCATATACTCCCGCAGAAGGGGAGGCGGTGATACGGCTGGATACAGAAACAAATCCCGGAGCTGTGACTATTACATTTATAGACAGCGGGGTTCCTTTCAATCCTCTTGCAGTGGAGGAGCCGGATGTCACCCTTTCCGCCAAAGACCGCAAGGTCGGAGGACTCGGCATCTTTATGGTGAAGAGGAGTATGGATGACGTTTCATATGAATATGCGGATAATAAGAACATTTTGACAATTAAGAAAAATATTTAATTTGTGTGGAGGAAGCTATGCTTAAGATTGAACAGAAAGCTAATGGGTCAGAACTTATTTTTGCTCTTGAAGGCAGACTTGATACGACGACAGCACCGCAGCTGGAGAACGAGCTGAGGAAGAGCCTTTCAGGCGTGGAATCCCTTATATTTGAATTTGAGGCATTAGAGTACATTTCTTCTGCAGGTCTTCGTGTGTTGCTTTCATCCCAGAAGCAGATGAATAAGCAGGGCGAGATGGTAATCAGGAATGTAAGACCTGAGATCATGGAGATATTTGACGTCACAGGCTTCTCCGATATTCTGACTATTGAATAAAAAAAGCAAAGCCGGTCTTCGGACCGGTTTTTTTCATACTTAAAGGGATATGCACCTGGAGAAGTTCGAGGATGAATGAGATGGATGTAATCGAAAGGTAAGCGTCTAATATGTGGTGTTGCAATTCCACGATGATGCACGAGGCTGCAATCACTCTGATTATTCAACAGTATAGATGTGTGT
>JBGUHN010000055.1:0-35590 GCA_045112155.1 Lachnospiraceae bacterium | reverse complement strand
AAGACCCGGAGGGGCTTAAAGCCCGAAGGGCTTTGATACCACCTCCATAGGACGCGGTTCAGCACCGCATGGGGGTGGAGGTTCATCATTACCCCAATACGTTCTACTAAGTTGTTCATGATTTAGTTTGTCAGTCTTTTATGAATACATATTGATAATGTTTGTGAGCTTGGGAAGTATCTGCTGCTTTCTGGAAAGGAGTCCTTCCTGGAAGCTGTGGGTCTCGCCTTCTTTGTCGGGGAAGGCTTCATTTGCCCACGCGGAGCGATTGCCGCCATAGAAAATGACGGACCCGTTATCGATAATGCTGGAGAACACCAGCACAGCGAGATCCAGACGCTTCTTGCGGCAGAAGGTCTCGATCGCGGGCTGGATCTGAGCGCTCTCCTTGCGGATCTGCTCCGTCGATGTGACGATGACCTGCGAGATCGAAAGATTGCAATCACGGATGCTGTAGATCTTCATGTCCTGATTGAGCATCTCCGCGTAGGACTTGCCCGTTGTGTCCGCAGTCACGGCGAACATGTCGCGTGCAAATTCATCAATGTCGAGGTCTGCCATCGCCGCCAGGATATTGGCAGTCTGACGATCCTTCTCCGTCGTCGTCGGCGAATGGAAGTTCATCGTGTCGGAGAGCAGCGCACCGAGAAGAAGACCCGCCAGGTTCTGGGGCACCGGGATCTGATTCTCACGGAATATCGTCGCGATGATGGTCGCGGTCGAGCCGACGATCTCATTTCTGAAGGAGACCGGCTGGGTGGA
Source organism: Lachnospiraceae bacterium (assembly GCA_045112155.1). Lineage (GTDB taxonomy): Bacteria > Bacillota > Clostridia > Lachnospirales > Lachnospiraceae > Chordicoccus. The sequence continues at coordinate 34,828 of JBGUHN010000055.1, read as the reverse complement.
CGAGAAGTCGTTGATCCTGTGGTGATCGATGACCTCAAGAATTCTGGCTTCCTCGATTGCCCGGACTGACTGGGAGAACTCGTTGTGATCGACCATGATGATCTGCTTGTTCTTGCTGGTCATGATGTGGTAGCGCGCGGCGTATCCGTAGAGTTTCTTTTCCTGATCAATGATCGGGTAGATGTGATAGCGGCTGCGAAGCATTTTGGCACCGACGTCCTCCGCCAGCTCGTTCGTGCTGAACGTGATGACTTCCCTCTGCATGATCTCATTGACGGATGTCGCGAAGAAAATATAGCGGGAGGTGTTCATCGCGCCGTGACCGCTGATGATGATCGGGCAGTGATGCTCTTTAGCAGCTTCTAGAACTTCCTCGGAGACAGAGTCCGCCCACACGATGATCATGAGGCCGGCACCCTTTTCTATGACTTCCTTCTGGGTCACGGCATCATCACCGACGATGATGATCCTGTCAGTCAGCTCATAGTTGCTGATGCGCTCCCTGTCAGCCATGGCGATCATGCTGACTTTGCCGTTGAGGTGCATTTGCTCTTCCCGGTAGATGACCTTGCCGTCCAGAGTCGCGCAGACATCATCCAGCTTAAGTTTTTTCAGGAGATCAATGTTGTAAGCTGTGTCTCCCAGACCTACCGCAGCAATGTCACTCTTGGTGACAAGGCCTACCAGATGCATTTCATCGTCCACAACGCCGCAGTATGTCTTGTTATACTCAGACATGCGCTTGAGACTCTCGAAGATCGTGGTCCCTTCTTTTATATATGTAAGGGGATCCAGCGCAATCTCACAGAGCTTGACTCTGGCGTCAGCAAGGAGCATCGGTTCCTCGAAGCCGAAGCGCTTAAGGAGGTACGCGGATTCCGCGTTGACCGGGCCGAGCCTGCAGGGGATTGCCCGTACGCCCATCGCCCGCTTGAAGAATGAGTAGGCGATTGCGGACGCGATGGAGTCGGTGTCCGGGTGAAGGTGACCGGTGATGTATACGGGTTCTTTGTTTGTCATGATTTATTTCCTCTTTATCTGTTTCCTATATATAATTCACGCTGCTGTCTGTGAATTAGTGGTTCTAATGTCTACTTTATCACAATGGGAGGGTTTTCAAAATGAAATGTGATGTTTTTTATAAGATGCAAGCATTACATTCATCCTACGGCGATTTAATTTCGGGCCATGTACCTACTAACTCCGCTGGTCCATTTACCAGGAGGCAAAAGAATGCTATAGTATTTTTAGATTGTTGGCAGATTTAATTGGTCTGGCGGCGGAGGCAGCAAAATCCTGCTTCCGCGGCGTGTCTGCTGCCTTTGACCTTGGTCGGTTTCATCGGGTCCTTGGCGGAGGCAGCAAAATCCTGCTTCTGAGGCGTGTCTGCTGCCTTTGACCTTGGTCGGTTTCATTGGGTCTTTGGCGGAGGCAGCAAAATCCTGCTTCTGAGGCGTGGTTGCTGCCTTTGACCTCGGGGAGTTTCATCGGGTCTTCGGCGGAGGCAGCAAAATCTTGCTTCCGAGGCGTGGTTGCTGCCTTTGGGCTCGGTAGGGAAATTGGCTGAATTTCCAGTATACATACGAGAGGATTATATTTATGAAAAACAAGATAATTGTAACGGGATTGATTCTTGTCACCGCCCTTGCAACCTGTATGGGCTGCACAACACAAGGTTCCGGTGATGCTGCTTATGAAGAATCTGACGGTTCTAATGTCCAAACGACGTCGGAGCCTTTAACTTCTGTACCCGCCATGGAGTCTGCGGCAGATTCCACAAGCGCCACGCCCAAAGACGAATCGTCAGTGGATTCCTCCGAGAGTGATATAAATAGCATAACCCCAAAGGACGACATTGGTCTTGCTGCCGCATCCGATAATGCCTTCTACGCAATTCCGATCCCCGATGAAATATTCGCAAAGATGCAGGGCAAGTCTTACAAGGATGATTGCACTATTCCAAGAGATGATCTCCGATATATCCACGTCCTGCACAAAAACATTGAAGGTGAAACTCTTGAGGGAGAAATGGTCTGCAGCAAACTCATTGCGGAAGATCTGCTGGAAATCTTCAGAGAGCTGTATGAACAGAGCTATCCCATTGAAAAGATGCGCCTCATAGATGAGTATGATGCAAATGATGAACTCAGCATGACTGACAACAACTCCTCCTGCTTCAACTATCGCACCATCTCCCACACGAACAAGATTTCAAAGCATGGGTTGGGAGTCGCGGTGGATATCAACACCCTGTACAATCCGTACACCAAAGTTGTCGATGGTGAGAGGATCATAGAACCCGCTGCCGGCGCTCCTTATCTCGACCGCGACGCGGACTTCCCCTACAAGTTAGAGCGGGGAGATCTGTGCTACAATCTCTTTATATCACACGGATTTGAATGGGGCGGAGACTGGCCCGACCGTAAGGACTACCAGCATTTTGAAAAGTAAACTATAAATAATTGGCCTATTGGCTGGCTTTTTCCTGCTTCTCTGAAAAGTAACCGGCGCAACGGCAAAAACATTCCTAGTCTCAGGAACAATGAATTGCAGAGACATAATAATGGCAGATCCGAATTGATATGCTACTCAAAACAGATCTGCCATTTATTTATGTTTTTGATGCATCATAGTTTTGCCAGATAGTCTGCCCTGTCTGCCTCAGGAATTTTCAGAGCATCCATTGCGGCCTGAGCTGTCCAACTCATGGTTTCCATCAGATTTCTGATAGAATTGAGTATTCCCTTCTCCTCGCCATGCTTATCTCCCCTGTCAAATCCCTGCTTTTCTCCCTGCGCGAATCCCTTCTTTTCGCCCTCTGCCATAGCGGTTTCCTTTATCTGTTCTATTGCCTTACACACGTCAACTTTTCCTCCCTCCACAGTAAATTTAAAATCCAATCCTGTTACAACATTGATTACTTCTGCAGAAGCCCGATCCAACTGACGGTATTCCGCATTGCCATCCAACAAGGCAGTGAGCGCCGATTTGTCACCAGAACACTTAATAAACTGAAAGACCTCGCTAATCTCGGTCCTGAACTTTGCAAAATCATCAATCCTCGATGGACTGAGCAGGTTGACCCAATAATCCGGGATAAATGATTTTATCTTTTCATCCGGAAAATCAATGATTTCATGCAGTGAAAGCTTTCCATCCCATTCCTTATCTGACCAGTAGATCATCAGTGTGATGATCGGCCTTAACCTGTCATCCTTATTGAACCCACTGAGAAACTCTGATGACGTTGTACTGTCTTTTCTTTTTCTGTGAACGGAAGCTATTCTTTCTGCTTGACGGGCATAATTCATCGCATCATATAACATGTCTTTTACAGGGGCGGCATAGTGAATATAACTTTGATTTTCTATTCCGAGCAGGACATAAGTCCGCTCCTGTTCGTCTGTCATGACACAGGCATTCTTTAACACATCGCGAAAACGCTGCACTTCGTGAGTCTTCCCATCTTTCCCATACGGAAAGACCTGTTCTACAGTACTGAGCTCATGCAAGTATTCCGGAATCAGAACCTGTCTGCCGTCGTACACAAAGTAATTGAAAACATCCGCAAAGCGAGCCTTGTCGCTCATATATTCATTCGTGAGCTGATCGATTTTTCCCATTACAATCCTTTCTTAAAATATAGCATTGTACATTAATCCAGTCAATCGAGCCAATCTTGCAACAAGTGGTAACAAGAAAATGTGGCTTACATCCACATTGACTGGCTCTCAGCTTCTGATTCCCTGCTGTTTACAGCCTGGCCATGGGATTCCGAAACAAAGAGGTTGTTCTCACTACATATATGCGTGTGTTTCTAATTATCACTTTCATCAATCTTTGTCCATGGATTTTTATAAATTCCATAATATCCTACCATTTTTCGGGGAAATTCCATAATTTTCTACCATGGCAGCCATAATCGACAGCGTACAGAGTGCAGAAGCAACTCAAATCCTGCATACCGGGTCTTCAGTTGCCTTTGGTCTTGGGCAGCTTCATCGGATCAATGGCAAAAGCAACTCAAATCCTGCATACCGGGGTCTTCAGTTGCCCTTGATATGATTAAGCTCCACCAACAAGTCAAAAAGAGCAATATACTGAATATTTTCTTGAACTAACATAAATTTCTGACATTTGTTTTTTCAATATTCTTTTAGCCCTCCCCTCCCAGTCCCTCGTATATACACATGTAAGGGCAAACAAAAGCCCACTAAAATAACAAATTACACACATTTTGAATAAAAGGAGAATTAACCATGAAGAACAAAATCGTAGCAACAATCATTACAATCGCACTTTCCGCCAGCCTTGGAGCAGGCGCTGTAGCAATAGGATCACACTTTGTAACAAAACTCCCGGCCAGCAATGTAGCAGCCGCACAGACGACCGAAGTCAAAGCAGAAGAGACAAAGACTGAGGAAGAAGCCGCTAAGAAGCTCGCTGAGAAGAAAGCTGCCGAGCAGAAAGCCGCACAGCAGAAAGCTGCACAGCAGAAGGCTGCTAAGGAAGCCGCTGAAAAGAAAGCTGCAAGGCTTGCCGCTGAGAAGAAAGCCGCTGAAGAGAAGGCTGCTAAGCAGGCTGTAGAGAAGAAGGCTGCTGAAGAGAAGGCCGCTAAGGAAGCTGCTGAGAAGAAGGCCGCTGAAGAGAAGGCCGCTAAGGAAGCCGCTGAAAAGAAGGCCGCTGAGGAGAAGGCTGCAAGAGAAGCTGCTGAGAAGAAGGCTGCTAAAGAAGCTGCTGAGAGAAAGGCTGCTAAGGAAGCTGCCGAGAAGAAGGCTGCTGAGGAAGAAGCTGCACGCAAAGCTGCTGAGAAGAAAGCTGCGGAAGAAGAAGCCGCACGCAGAGCTGCCGAGCAGAGAGCTGCGGAAGAAGAAGCCGCACGCAGGGCTGCCGAGCAGAGAGCTGCGGAAGAAGCTGCACGCAGAGCCGAGGAAGAGGCAAATGCAATTCAGACAATAACCGGTATTGTAACCTCTATGAATGGCAACACATGGCAGCTCCGCGCTGATGGATGCAACATCACCCTTCTGGTCGCCGGTGCCGAGACATACTATGAGGACTATGTTCTCGAAGGTGACGAGATCACAGTAGTGATCAAGGGCCAGATGACAGACAACGGCTGGAAAGTGATTCAGATCAATGACTTCACAGATCACGACGAAGATTTTGATTATGACGACTATGACGAATATGATTACTTCGATGACTGTGACGAGTTCTGATTCTGAAACAATTCAAAACTAATTAACAAGAACGAGCCGGAGGTGGCAAACCCACCCCCGGCTCGTTCTATATTATAACCTAAAAATCCAGCCACCCTCGCCTGCCAAGGCACATGTAACACTGCTCCTGCCTGGCATATTTGCGACACCCACTTACGCACATATGACCAGGGCTGCAATGACCATCGCCATGCCCAGAACTCCGGTAAAGGTCAGCTGTTCGTGGAACAGGATGGCGCCGAGAATCGTCGCTGTCACCGGCTCCACCGAAGCGATGATGGATGCGCGGGAGTTCTCTACCTGGGTGAGCCCCAGTGTGTATGTCAAATAGGGAACCACCGTGCAGAGTACTCCGAACGCAACGGAAAAGAGCAGCATACCCGGCGACGATGCCGCTGACGACATGACCCTGACAGGGTCGGTCATGAAAAGACTCGCTATCGCAGCAATCAGGAACGTATAAAATGTGATTGTCAACGAATGATATCCTCTCTCCAGAGCATAGCGGCTGAAAATAGAGTACAGCGCATAGCCAAGCCCCGCGCCGAGGCCTGTCAGTATCCCGGCCGCAGAGACCGGAGCATTCTCGCCGATCACGCCTGTCACAAGCACGCAACCGACAAATGTCAGCACCAAAGCTATGACCTTTTTCGTCGTAAAACTCTCTTTGAACAGAAAGTAGGAAAGGACCATAACTATGGCCGGAGCGGTGTACAGCAGCACCGCTGCCACTGACATGGATGTGAGCGTAATTGCCGAAAAGTAGCAGTAATTGAAGAATATGATACTTAGGATCCCGGGCCCGAAAAAGCACCAGATGTCGCGAATCTTTATTTGCAGATACCTCCTGTCAAAAATCAGCAGGAATATCAGCATGGATACAGCCGTGACAATCGCTCTCAATGAGACAATTCCCATAGAAGCCAGCCCCTGTCCGTTCAGAGTGCGAACAAAGAGCCCCATACTGCCCCAGAGTATGCCGGCAAGTAATATCAGAAACGGCGCTGCCTTTTTCAAACTTTTTTTACCTCAAATGTTTATGAATTCGTATATAATAGTGTAAAGATTTGCATTTGCCTCACATAACTTTCACCAGAGGAGGTTTTTATTATGTCAGAGATGGACAAGCTCAATATCGATGCGCTCGAAGAAGTTTCCGGCGGAGTCATGCGCACAGTGCAGAACGATGCGGCTAATTATGCAAATGTCAGACGCGCGCCCGGCATCGATGCCAAAATCATCGCAAAGGTCTACAACGGGACAAAGCTCCGGACCAGAGCCACCCACACAGTCCAAAAGGACGGCTACGTCTGGTATGAGGTAATCCTTCCGGACGGCTCCGACAAAGGATGGGTCGCAGGCAGTCTGATCGGATATTGATCACTGCCGCCCTTCTTTAAATTCTCTCATCATCTCGTTGGTCAGCGAATAGTCATCCGGCTGAAGCACAATATCCTCGCGGCGGGTCCACACGGCGCTCTTCAGCTCGTGCGGATCGCGGTGGATCGTCGGATCGCCGTCGACCTCACAGTAAAATCCTGCCAGGATATCGTCCACGATCGACCATGGCTGCGACTTGTAGTAGCGCAGATTCTTGACCTTGAGGCCGAGCTCCTCCATGACTTCACGCTCGACCGTCTGCTCAAAGGTCTCACCGATCTCCATGAATCCGGCGACCAGCGCATTGTAAGCAAGCGGCCGGTCGGCGTATCTTGTCAACACGATCTCATCGCCGTTCGTGACGCCGACAATGACGGCGGGTATGATCCTCGGGTAGATCAGCCTGCCGCACTCCGGGCAGACGAGCGCCCGCTCCGTCTTTGAGAGGACAGTGCGGCTGCCGCACGTGCCGCAGAAATAATTGTCTCTGTACCAGTGCGCGAGCTGCCATGCGACGTATGTGGCAAATATCAGCTCCTTCGGCTCTGTCGCCACCGCCCGAATCTGACGGACAGGGACGAAGCGGTAGCCGTTCGGGACTATGATGGGTTTCATTTTCAGCAGATAATAGTCGACGTCATCCACCTGGAAGAGAAAGATGGCCTCCGCATCGTCCGGAAAGTCTCCGCGTCTCGGAATAGCAAGTTGGTCATCGTTTTTTATCAGCACGTCCGCGCCCTCAAACACGAAAATAGGGCTGTCCGGATGTGCTTTTTTCTCCGGATGGTATTCATTTTTGAGCTGGTGTGGGTAAATATCCTGGATCATAGTTGTTCTCTCCTTGCTCTTTTTAGTCAGTATCTGTCCCCCGCAATATTCCGAGTCCGTGAGCCAGCGGCTTCAAGATGAAGTCGAGGTCCTCCTTCACGGCTTTCGGACTGCCCGGCATGTTGACGATGAGGGTCTTCTTTCGTATGCCCGAGGCCTGCCGGCTCAGCATTGCCTTGGGCGTGATTGAGAGTGAATACCAGCGCATGGCCTCCGCGATTCCCGGCGCGTGACGGTCGCAGACCTCAAGTGTGGCTTCCGGCGTGATGTCCCGCTCCGAAAAACCGGTCCCGCCGGTCGTGAATATCACGTTCACCTGCCGCTGATCTGCAAGTCGTATGAGTTCTCTCTTCAGCCTGTTCTTGTTGTCCGGCAGAAGGATGTACTCAACGATCTCATAGCCGGCCTCCTTCAGGATCTCGACCATGAGGGGTCCGCTTTTATCCTCATAAGTGCCTGCCGCGGCCCTGTCGGACAGCGTTATGACGCACGCTGTGAACGGTCTGTCCGGATCGAGCGGCAGAAATTCCATCTCATCGCCCGGCTTTATCACGCCCTCTTTGAGCACTTCTGCAAATACTCCCTCGCGAGGCATTATACAATCCCCCACACTGTGATAGATGGCGCAATGGTCGTGGCACTCTTTACCGATCTGAGTGAGACGAAGGACAGCATCGCCGCAATGGATGATCGTCCCGACCGGAACGCTCCGAAGATCAACGCCCTGAATGACGAGGTTTTCACCGAAGGCACCGAAGGATACATTTGCACCTTTCGCGCGGAACTCCTCGATCTTCTCGAAGGAAAGAAGACTGACCTGGCGGTGCCACTTGCCCGCGTGGGCGTCGCCCTCGATGCCCCACTCGGGGATCAGGTGAGCTTCGGATATCTCATATTTCTGCGTTCCTTTTTTATCGCTTCTGCATATAGCAAGTATTTTTCCTGTCATGATTCAACCTCTGTAATTATGTTAAGGATATCTTTCAGCCAAGTCGTGGACTTCCGCTCTCATGCGGTGCTGCAGCTCCTGTGGACGTCGTAATCTGCTGCGCTTCACAGACTAATAAAGAGGATCCATGAACACCTCAAGCTCTCCGCCGCAGATCATCCCCTCTTCTTCGGCAAGATCCGCATGAAGACTTACCTCGAGGACCTTCGGCTGCGGCTCCTCCTTAAGCATCTTCCTGCCCTCTTCGGCGATAACAGCTTCCGCATAGCCTCCGCCGATCGTCCCGATGCAGGTCCCGTCCTCAATAATCAGCATCTTTGTGCCTACATCACGAGGAGCGGATCCCTTTCGTTTTATGATTGTAGCCATAACTTTCCTGAGTCCGCCGGCCTCACTGTGATGAAGACCGAGAATCGCGTCCATCATCTCCCTCGGGTAAGCGAATGCCCTCTTATCCCAATTCTTAATCTCTATTATCTGAGCCATAACTGAGACCGCGATCTCCTCCGGCGTTTCTGCTCCGATCTTAAGTCCGATCGGTGTACAGACGCTGCCCAGAAATTCCTCCGGAATGCCTTCCTTCCTGAGTTCATTAAGGACCAGGCTGACCCTTCTTTTGCTGCCCATCATACCTACATAAGCGTGCGGCTTCCCCGAGATGATCCGCAGGCACTCACGGTCCCAGCGATGAGCGCGAGTCACGATGACAAAATATGTGTCGTCATCGCTTGGGATTTGGGCGAGACCATTTGCAAATGTATCACAGATGACATTATCCGCCCCCTGCCTCCGCGCGTTATCGGCGAATATTTTGCGGTCCTCAATGACAGTCACGGAGAATCCAATCATACGACCTATCTGGATGATTGGCATGGATACATGTCCGGCACCGCAGATGACCAGCTTTTTTTCGTGCCCGATCACCTCAGAGTAGACCTGCTTTCCTTCAACAATGTTTATGCCGGAACTCTTGATCCCGGTTATGAACGGCTCACAGCGTTTCATGAACCCGTTCTTCTCTGAAGTCCAGACAAGTTTCCCGTTTGAGCAGACAGCTTTCTCACCGATTGCGTCACCCTCTATGACCATGTGCGTTATGGTCTCGTGGTTGGGGTTGCACTCATAAATTTTCTGATAAAATTCTGTTTTATCTGCGCTCATATCTCAACCTCCGTCATGTAAGGAACAGGAAATCTTCCTCCGGCATGACCAGATAATCCGGGAGCCCCTTCTCATCGAGCATCGGCCAGAGCTCTCTCTGGACCAGCCACGTGATTAGAGACCCGTCCCCATCGCTTGATTCCGGGTCTATGTAATAGTTCCGCTCGAACTGCAGCTCCGCCTGGGACACCACGTTGCACCTCACGGCATTTTTCAACTTGTCCTGGTGGCTTGCAGATGCCGCCTGACTCACGGCGCTTATCATCGCCCCTTGTGTCCGGCTTGCAGATGACTCCTCACTCACGGCGCTTATCATCGCTCCTTGTGTCCGGCTTGCAGATGACTCCTCACTCCTCATATAAATCGGCTTGAATTGATGGGCTCTGAAGCCTAAATCGCGTATGCCTTCCGGCAGCACCCGCTTCGTCTCTACAGTAATGCCCCAGTCCGTCGCGCGGACATGATGGTCGTCGATCCGCTCCGCCCGGCTGAAGTTCTTGCACCCGGTAAGCACGGCAGCGCTCCGTGTACCCGGATTGGAAAAAACTTCTCTGGTCGCTCCCTGCCGTATCACGTGTCCCGCGTCCACAATGAGAAGCTCCTCGGAGAAGCGGAATATCTCATCCCTGTCGTGGGACACCATGATGACCATGCCCTCGTAGTCCCTTAGCATGTCGGAAAGCTCCCGCTGCATCCTATCCCTCAGATACCAGTCGAGGGCGGAGAAGGGCTCGTCGAGCAGGATCACATCCGGCCTATAGGCCATGATTCTTGCCAGCGCGCACCGCTGCTGCTGTCCGCCCGAGAGCTGCCCTGGCAGCCGGTCCTCAAGGCTGCTGAGGCCGAACTTGGCAATCATCTCATTTGCACGGGCCATCTTCGTGTTTTTGCTTCCGGAAAGCCCCGCCATGATATTTTCCCTCACTGTCATATTGGGAAACAGGGCGTAATTCTGGAAAAGATATCCTATGTTCCTCACCTGCGGTTTCAGATCGACGCGTCGGGCTGAATCGTACAGCACCCTGTCACCGAGCACGATTCTGCCCTCGTCAGGTTGGAAGATGCCGGCGATGGACCGGAGCGTCATGGATTTGCCGCATCCGGACGCGCCGAGTATGCCGACGCGGCGGCCGGACAGGCTGAAATGCATGTCCAGTGTGAAATTGGGAAATTTCTTTTTTATGTCAACTGATAATCTCATATACTTTTTTGTGATCTTCTGCACAGTGAAGTCCCACTCCCAGCCTTTATCATTATGACTGTCAGCACATGTTTACCCCGGACGCGAGAATGCGCAGGGATTCGGTTTGGAATTATGTCAGCTAACGCTGACCCGAATCGCGCCAAGTCTCGCGAGTGAGACTTGAATCTACCATTTTTCTACGTTTTTCATGGCCTTCGACGAAATCACATTCATCAGGACTATTGCCGCAAATGCAATCACCAGCACAATAGCCACCCACACCCCCGCAGTCAGGTAGTTCTGGTCCTGGATGACCATCGCAATCCTCTGGGAGATGGTCGCGGTCTTGCCCGGAATGTTGCCGGCCAGCATGGATGTGGCTCCATATTCTCCGAGCGCTCTTGCAAATGTCAATATAGTCCCCGAAGCAATTCCCGGCCCCGCATTGGGAACGACGATCTTCCAGAAGATTTTTGTGTCCGACATGCCAAGGGTCCGGCCCGCATAGATGAGATTGATGTCCACCTGCTCGAAGGCAGCCCTCGCGTTTCTGTACATGAGCGGGAACGCAATGACCATCGCGGCTATGATGCAGCCGAGCCAGCTCTGCACGACCTTGATGCCGAACTGGTTGTAGAGGAACATGCCAAACGGCCGCCTCTTAGAAAAAATCAGAAGCAGAAAGAAGCCCGCGACGGTGGGCGGCAGCACCATTGGCAGCGTCAGAATCCCGTCAATGACTGCCCTGCTGCGGCTTCCGGCCTTCATAATCTTTCCTGCCGCGAATATTCCTAAAAAGAAGCAGAAAAATGTTGCCACCACGCCGGTCTTCAGCGAGATCCAGAATGGGCTCCAATCAAGATTTTCAAGGATATTCAAAATCTCTTTCATAGATTTGATCCTCATATGAAGTAAAACTTGTCAGAGGCAGCTAATGTGCCCTGGTTGCTGGCTTTTTGCTGCCTCTGGCCTTGGTCTCAAAGAATTCAAACTTTTCAAAGGCAGCTAAAGTGTTCTGGTTGCAGGATTTTTGCTGCCTCTGGTCTTATGACCAAAAAATCACATCTGGCAAGTATGTGCAGCTAACCGATGAGCAGTATATCATATGCATTATAACACACAGAAGGGGCCGCGTCCGATGTTTCCATGCAGAATTGCAGCCCCTTTTCCATCCTTATTTCATATTAGTGACATTCCCCTCGCCCGGAAGAACCGGAATCTCAAGAAGATTACTCTACATTCGTATCAAAGTAATACGCCTCGAAGATAGCCTTAGCTTCATCGCTTGTCACGAACTTGACGAACTCAGCCGCCGCAGCATTCTCAGCCTCGTCAGCCTCCTCATTCACTACCTGAGCGATCGGGTAGATGACGTCACCGGTGAGATCATAGCCGACAGTCTCAAGGATATCCAACTGATCCTCATATCCGTAGGTGTCTGAATAGTAGGTCGTGCCTACCTCGCAGGAGGCCTCCACTACAGCTGCGAGAACCTTGGAGACATTGCCCTGCTCGGAGATCTCAACTCCGCCGAGCGCGTCTGACACCTGCTGCGTCGTGATATCGGATGCCGCATCGACTTCATAGCCTTCGAGCAGGCCGGCGTTAATCATGGCAACGCGGGTGTAGCGTCCGACTGGAACGGAGCCGTCAGCGAGAGCGATGCTGGATGCTTTTGCGATGTCTGCAAGACCTGTCACAGCCGTGCCGGAGTCTTTGCGGGTGACAACGACGACCTGGTTGTTGACAACATTGGCCCGGGTCCCCTCCACGACGAGACCGTCTTCCTGCTCAAGCTTGTTCATCTGCTTCTGGGCTGCCGAGAAGAATACATCACATGCGTAGCCCTCCTCGATCTGGGTCAGCAGCGTGCCGGAACTGTCAGCGTTGTATGTGATTTTGACGTTCGGATACTGCTCGTTGAAAGCAGCTGCTACTTCCTGCATGACTGTGTTAAGGGACGCCGCAATAAAGACCTGGATCTCGGTCTCCTCCCCGGTGAGAACGGTTCCTTCAGCTGCAGATTCGGCTGCCGCACTCTCCACTGCCCCGGATCCAGCTCCGGTGCTGTCAGCTGCCGCAGAGTCAGCACCATTGGACTCGACCGTGGACGCAGGCTCGGCTGCCGGCTCCTGCGTTCCGGACTGGGCACTGGTTCCGGAGCCTCCGCAGGCCGCCAGTGAAAGAGCCATGACAGATGCTGTAAGAATTGCTGTGATTTTCTTTTTCATTGAAATTTCTCCTTTCAAGTGTGGTGTTTCAATTTTTCTAGATCAAGATTACTTCGGTGTACTACTCGCACCGCGCATGGTGCCAGGCACTTTCCCTGCTGAGCAACCGTAATCCACTAGAGACTTTACTTTTTATTATGAGATAGTACTCATGATGAAGAGACGTATCACAGTGCGCGCGTATTATACGACTAAAGTCACGCTTATTACGCAATGAAGCTTTCTGATTATCATTAGCTACCGTTTTTCGAACACTGACAGTTACAAACCCAGAAAGGATTATTTCTACTGCCTGGCCGACTGTCGATAAACCCGAAAGGCAAGTATGCCGGTCCTCACATGCAACTTGTTTCTTAAAACAACTCGCTCTGAAATAAAAAAACGGGTATTTCTCGCATGCCGGAGATCCGTTCACTCACTGCATGCCCCGCCGCCGGAACGTCCAGCTCCTCCTTTATTATGACGTACCGAGAGCGAATTGTAAACAAAAAACATTCGCTTCGGATGATATCATTTGCCAAACCCGCAGTTCGGGAATGTACAGACCTTGCAGCCAAGGCACAGCCCGCCCTCGCCGAGCAGATCAATGTCCTCTTTCTCCAGCACCTCTCCCGCCATAATTCGCGGCAGCACAAGGTCGAAAATCGTCCGTTTCGCATACATAACGCACCCCGGAAGGCCCATAATCGGAATATTGTTCTCACCTTTGTAGGCAAGCATGAACATAGCGCCCGGGAGCACGGGAGCTCCGTAGGTGACGACCCGGTCCGCGACCTGCCCTATGGCATAGGGCGTCCTGTCATCGGGATCAACGCTCATGCCTCCGGTGCACAGGATCATGTCCGCGTCCGCATCGAGCAGCTTTCTGATGGCAGCGATCTCCATCGCGGAATCATCGCTTGAAATCTCGTGACCGACGATCTCCACGTCAAATTCTGCAAGTTTGTCGATGATTACCGGTGTGAAGGTATCCTTAATCCTTCCGTAGAACACCTCGTTGCCGGTCGTAACGATACCGACCTTTTTGTGTGCAAATGGCATCAGACTAAAAATCCGGCCTCCCTCCACCGCTGCTCTGGCAGCTTCCATTTTCTGCTTCTCAATGATGAGCGGAATGACCCTCATGCCCGCAATTTTATCCCCTGCCTTTACCGCAAAGTTGCCGTGTCGCGACGCAATCATCATCTCTCCAAGTGAATTAATGGCATTCAGTCTCTTCTTGTCAACTTTGAGGAGACCCGGGCAGTCCGCGATGAGTTCGATCTTTCCCTCGCTGATGTCTGACGCATGCATGTGCTCATTGATGGAGAGCTCGCAGAGAACGCGGGCGGCATCATTTTCATGCATCATGTTCTCGTTGACTTCCCAGATGTAGATTGTATCCTTTCCGACAGAAAGCAGGACCGGGATATCTTCTTCCGTGATGATATGACCCTTTTTGAAGACCGGGCCCTTGCTCACGCCGCGGATGATTTGCGTGATGTCGTGACAGAGCATTTGCCCGACAGCGTCTTCTGTTCTCATTAATTTCATGGTCATCCTCCTTAAGGTTATGATTATTCAAAACTCCCACACCACATTCCATGAAACATCCTCATCGAAATTTTGTCTGGCCGGGACATTCCCCACTAGCCATGCCCGGATCAGACAACACTATCGATTTCGGTCACGGAATAACAGTCGGGAAATATTGGCTATCACTCATGAAAAACTCATATCTCCAAACACTTTCTCATATTCTGCCCGAGCATATTCCCGGACCGAAGCCTCGAGCTCCTTGTAGCGACGGATGACTTCGCGGCAGGTATCAGTCAGGGCAGCCGCGCCGCCGTTTTTACCTCCCTGCTGGCGGTCAACCAGCTTGCAGTTCAGGGCCTTCTCAGCCCGGGATATCATCTTCCATCCCTTGCTGTAGGATATACCGGTCGCCTCACAGGCTCCGCGTACAGAGCCAAGCCTGTCGATCTGCTCAAACAGTTTTATGGTCCCGGGACCGAAGAACGGTTTCTCCCCTGCCAGCATCAGTTTGACCGCCGGCCCCAGGCTGCGGCTCCTGTCTAATTCTTCCATGTGGTTACCGGCCTCCTTACTGTTTCGTTCTTTCGCGGCATCTGCTTGAGGGGGATGTCACGGTAAGCGCAATGCCTGCTCAATGTGGACTGACTCCCTGCAGACTCAGCGCATGAAATGGTATAAGAATCGATTGGTTCCATTATAGAGGAAAACACTCAAATTCGCAATTAGCGCGCACAGCCACATCCTCGCGGAGTATATATCTCAGTGGGGGATTGACACCCGCCACTGAGACTGATTTGCTGCCCGCCGCTATAGAACAGGCGAGGGTCATCACGCACTGAGATATATTTTTATTACATGTTCAACAAATCCTCACAGAATCGTGTTATATTTAGAAGCGGACGGAAAATGATTCCGTGTGATACCATTTGAATCATGAAAAAGGAGGGTATTATTATGAGGGGTCTTCGCATTGTATCAAGAATCTATCTTTCACTTGCCGCAATCGCAACGGCAGTCCTCTGGTTCTTCCCGTGGGTACAGGTCAGAGAGGGCATCGCCGGCGGCATGAGCAGCATTAATTCATTGCTCCAATTATTCATCACTGATGCCGAACAGTCTGCGGCAGTCGAAAAAGTTCTGTCTAAGACGAGCTTTTCGGCATTTGACCTGGAGAGTATTTGCAGATCGCTCCACTCCTTCGTAGGACAGGCCAATGGCACCTTCCTCGAATCTGTGGAGGAGGTTCAGAACGCACAGCAATTCCTGATCGGCTCCAGAATCGTACTCATCGCGCTTCTCTGCCTGGCTGTTTTCTTCGGATTTAGGGCAATTACCAACCACTGCTTTGGCTATATCCTTTTCATAATTGCGGATGTCGTCGCGCTTGCCGGAGCAGCCGTCACAGCGCTCACGATCAATGACAAGATCGGTGCGGACGTGCTTGAATTCTCCTACTTCTTCTACGTGCTGGCTATAGTCGTCATCCTTAGCCTCTTCTTCTGGGTCTTCGCTCAGATTGCGGGGCTTGCTACGAGACAGAAGAAACTCTATGTCTCCGAGAACGAAAAGCGGGCCAAGGGAACCGTTATGGTCCTCTCGATCCTCCTCTTCCTCCTCTGCTGCGCAGGCGGGGCTGCTCTGTACTTCGTAATTTAAGGTGAAAAATGAAGATTATAATTATTCGCCACGGCGACCCGGACTACGTTCATGATTCGCTGACGCCGAGAGGTGACAAGGAAGCCCGGCTCCTTGCAGATATTATCGGCAACTACAATATCGATGCTTTCTACGTCTCCCCGCTCGGCAGGGCCCAAAGAACTGCTTCGTTCTCTCTGGAGAAGCTCGGTGCCGGGGCGGAGACTCTTGACTGGCTCCGGGAGTTCCCTCCCCGCATAAAACGACCTGATCTTTCCGGCTCGCTGTCTTCCTGCGCCTGGGACTGGCGTCCGACTGACTGGACGAAGGTCCCGGAGTTCTACGACAGGGATCTTTGGTATACACATCCGATCATGGAGGAGGCCCATGTGAAAGAAGCCGCAATCCACGTTCACGAAGGCCTCGACCGTCTGCTGGCAAAACACGGCTACGAACGTGAAGGCCTTTATTACCAGGCTGTTCGTCCGAATCATGACACGATTGCCCTGGTCTGTCACTTCGGTGTCGAGATGGTCATTCTGGCCCACCTCATCGGAGTATCCCCGATGCCGCTCTGGCACGGATTTGTCGCCTCGCCGACAGCCATCACCCGGATCAGCACGGAGGAGAGAGTCAGCGGAATCGCAAGCTTCCGCATAAACGAGTTCGGTGCCACTCCCCATCTTCTGCTCGGAAACACGGAACCCTCCATGCGGGCCCGTTATGTCGAGTGTTACGGTGATCCCGGGGATGGAGGGTTCGAGGCTGAGAAAGAATAAAAGAAGCCGCCGCATTAATGCGACGGTCTTCTACATAGTCATGTATGCAAGATGCTGCGCGTGTGATGTTTCACCGGCAGCACCTTTCTTTTTTACAGCGTAAACTGAATGATACAGAACGCAGCGTAGATGCCGAGGAGCAGAATGCCCTGCCATCTGAAGAGCTTGCCCTTTCTGAGAGCAGGCACTGTGAGAAGCAGCATGACCAGCATCATGACCGGCAGCTCAAGCGTGAGGGACGAGTTCTTTCCGAGGAAAATCGCGCCTTCCGGAAGCTTGAACGGGGCAAGTGTGATTGACATACCACAGACCAGGACCAGATTGAACAGGTTGGCCCCGATAACATTTCCGAGGGACAGCGCGCCGTGGCCTTTCATCAGGGACGTAATGGCGGTGACCAGCTCCGGCAGGGAAGTACCGAGTGCCACAAATGTCAGCGCGATGACCGTCTCCGGCACACCGAGTGCTGTGGCTATAAGCGTTCCGTTGTCGACAAGAAGATCCGCGCCCACCGCGATGAGAGCGGCTCCGACGACCAGCATAATGAGGGCTTTTCCAAGCGGAACCTCTTCTTCCTCTTCGTGCGGCTCCGGCTTAGTGGGCGTTTTCATCATTTGCCTGACCGTTGTCAGCATGTAGGCAATAAATATGCCGAGAAGAAGAATACCGATCGGGCGCGTGAAGCTGCCGACTGTATAAGCGTCGATGACGTAAATGAGAGCTGCCGTAAAGAAGAATGCGACAGGTGTCTTCAGAGTCTTCGGATCGACCGGGCCGGGCATGGCCGTGATTGTGATGGCTGATATAAGTGCTGTGTTGCAAATGACCGAGCCGATCGCGTTACCATAAGCAATCGATCCGATTCCCTTCAGCGCAGATGTCGTGGAGACCATGACCTCCGGGAGGGTCGTTCCTATTGATACGACCGTCGCTCCGATAAGAAGCTCCGGCAAATGAAATCTTCTGGCGATACCTGTCGCCCCATCGACGAACCAGTCTCCGCCCTTGATGAGGAGGACCAGACCGACCGCAAACCATAATACTGCTGCTAACATATTTTAAACTCCTGTTCATCTCAGTGTGGGCTTGGACCTTCACTGAGATATATTTGTTTTCAAATCTCGCCTGATAGACCCGGCGTAGGAACGGGGCCGCATTAGCTGTCACGGTTCCAACACATATTTCTGTGCATCCTCTACAAGTGAATGCTTTACGCTTCCTAAGCAAGAATACACCTACGCAGACAGAAATGCACGTAAGTTCTCTGTAAACATGACTGCTGCCCCTTAGAACCACCCATGCTCCACGCACGCTTTATAGATGCCGTCATCCACGTTGCGGGCGGCGACATAGTTTGCCCTGCGTACAAGCTCCGGATCTCTCCAGTTGCCCATCGCGACACAATAGAACTGCGGGTCGAACATATCGAGGTCGTTGGTGTCATCGCCGAAGACGACCACCTCATTCGGGTCCCCGCCGATCAGCTCCAGCATTCGGAGGATGCCCCTCTTCTTGTCATCGTGCTGGAACATCAGGTATTCCGGCTTGAATCTGAGGTGCCCGAGTGTGTTCTTGAGGGTCAGCTTCTCCTCGTCCTCCTTGGGAATCGAGATATACATTTTGTAAATGGCGTCTCCGTCGGCCGGATCATAATTCTCATCGATGATGTAAGTCGTCGGCTCCTGACGTGGCCCGACCTGGTCATAGAATTTAAAACTGTTAGCCTTGACCCGGATCGAATCATCATCGGCGACAAGCACGCCGTATCCGAGATCAATGGCCTGCCGGTAAACTGCAAGAGCCTTCTCGTAGTCGATCGGCTCATTTTCGATCACTTTTCCGTCAATGACGATGCCGTGACCGCCGTTGCAGACCATATTTGCAAAACCGTGCGAAGCGCGGAAAGCCTCAGCCTTATAGAGCGCGCGGCCGGTGCATATGCTCACAAAGTGGCCTGCCTCCTGCAGCTTTATCACCGCCTCCTGGGCTGACGGAATTATCTTTCTTGTCTCAAGGTCCGTCAGAGTTCCGTCGATATCAAAAAAGAAGTATTTCTTTGTCATATGTTTCCCCTTGTCCGCTTTTTCAGAACTTTGTCTACCGTTATATTGTACACGTAAATTCTGCAAATGTGAATCCGCCCGCCGGACAATATTTATTGTCGGTTTGCGGCGCTTTTGTAGTATAATATCATTTGCTCGAAAAAAGCCGCCGGCGGCGGCAGATAAAGGAGGCTTTTATGTATTTTGTACCGGATGGCACAAAGCGTGCCGGATTTTATGAATGCCAATGCTGCAACTGGAGATTTCTGAGCGAGCTCATCGGTCCGCGCATCATCTGTCCCTACTGCGGCGAGGAGCCGGACATGGAGATCGGACCTGATGATGAGATGCCGGAAGCCCGCGAGGACGCTGTCCTTTTGGAGGTGATCGAGGGTGCCGAGGAAATCGAGCAGATGGACGCGCTCCTCAGTCTTGCAATTACCGGCGGCGATCCGGATTCGTGGATCTAATAGGGTCGCATTAGGAACGGTTCTTTTCTCGTGAAGACGAATTGGGAACGGTTCTTTTTGCGTGATAGCGAGTCAGAGAAGGTTCTTTTCTCGTGAGGCAGTTCAAACAGGCTGTTTTGAAAATTCGCTTCCGGCGCAAAGCATCCATCTTCGTGAGAAACAAAAGCAGGTCCTTCCCTGTGAGATCAAAAAAGCTTTAGCTTTTTTATAGCTCACAGAAAGGACCTGCGTTTTTCGATGAAGATGATGTTTGCGACGGATCCAGAACTTCGCAACAGCCTGTTTGAACTGTTATTTCATGTGAAACCGTCCCTGACTCGTTATTCCATATGACCGTCGCGATACATGGAGAACTTATCCATCGGATAATTCTCGAGGTTCTCCAGTATCTTGCGCCTGTCTGCCTTGGCAAGCAGGCCGGCTCTCGCCTTTGTGATCTCCCTCTCAGCCACAAGCTTCGACGGGCCTCCGAGACATCCGCCCGGGCACATCATGCCTTCGACGAAATCCTCCTGCAGGCGGCCTACGTTAAGCAGCGTGAGAGCCTTCTTGCATTCAGCACCGCCGGCGCAGGAGAGCAGCTTGATATCGGAGGTATCTTCGCCCATCTCCTCCATTACTTCAATAACAGCCTTGGCCACACCGCCGGAAGTAGCAAACTTCTTGCCCCATGTGGAGGACTCCTGATAATTTTCCTCTACCGGCTCGAACGCGATACCCTTGGACTCAATCAGGTCAGATATCTCACCGAACGTGACAGCATAATCCGGGCGGTCCGCGATGAACTCATTCAGGCACTCGCCCTTCTTGGCGATGCACGGTCCGACAAATACTGTGATGCATCCCGGATGTGTCAGCTTCAGATATCTGGAGACAGCTACCATCGGGGAAACTGTCGAGGACTTGTTGTTCTCGTATACCTTCGGGAACTGATGGCGGATCATGGAAATGAAAGCCGGGCAGCAGGACGTCGTCATCTTCTTGCCTTCCTTCTTGGCCTCGATCCATTCTTTTGCTTCATATGCCGCCGTCATGTCGCCTCCGAGGCCGACTTCCACCATGTCTGCAAATCCAGCCTTCTTCAGCGCAGCCTTTATTGACGCCATACCGATGCCGGCTCCGAACTGGCCTTCTGTTGCCGGTGCGCACATAGCTATGACTTCCTTGCCGGCCTGAATAGCTCTGATGATCGGGACAAGAGCGAGCTTCGTGCTGATAGCGCCGAACGGACAGTTGTGGACGCACTGGCCGCAGTGGATGCACTTGTCTTCATCGATTTCACAGAAACCGTACTCATCGTAGGAGATGGCGTTGACCGGACATGCCTTCTTGCATGGTCTTTCCAGATGAACGATGGCGCCGAACGGACATGCCTCGGCGCATTTGCCGCACTCCTTGCACACTTTCGAATTGATATGCATACGGACATCGCCGGGGCCGATGGCCTTAAAGTTGCAGGAGCTGATACACGGACGTCCGAGGCAGAAGCGGCAGTTGTCTGTGACGGTGTATGTAGCGATCGGACATTCGTCGCAGGCAGGCTCGATGACCTGGACGACGTTCTTGGTGGGGTTGTCAACATTTGCATTCTCATTCATAGCAAGGCGAATTCTTCCGCGGACGATTTCTCTCTCCTTGTACACGCAGCAGCGGTACTCCGGCTTCGGTCCCGGGCTGATTTCGTTGACGATCCTCTCTCTGACATCATTGTCGATTTCGCCTTCCCATGCAGCCTCACATATCTTGAGGACTACCTGATGCTTAAGATAGTTAATGTTTTTGTCGTTGGTTATCATGTCGGTCACCTTTCTCTTACTTTTAAAACAGGTAATTGCGAAACTGTGTGCTCACAGGGCTTTTCGCAATTCCTAACTTTTAAAATACCGGCTCACACTTGTTTATCAGTGGGCAAACGTCTCAGACGAGATGAATTGTATGAAAACTTATGTGAGTTAGTCTAAATAGCACTACTATTAGTATACTTGGTGCGACACTTGTTAGCAAATGCTAACCAGCGGTGAATAAGAAACGGTTCTTCGCGTGAAGTAATAATACAGGCTGGCTGCAGCGAAACTCAGGATCCGGCGCAAACATCATCTTCATCGAAAAACGCAGGTCTTATCTGTGAGCTTAAAAAGGCAAAAGCCTTTTTGATCTCACAGGGAAAGACCTGCAATGTTTTTCTCACGAAGATGGATGCTTTGCTCCGGAAAATGAGTACGATAACAGCCTGCCTGAACAGCTTCACGCAAAAAGAACCGTCCCCAGCACGTCATTTTACGATCATATACGAAAGCGCCGTCACAAGCAGCCCGAGCCCGCACCCGGCAAACACCTGGAGTTTCGTATGGCCGACCAGCTCCTTGAGCTTCTGCTCGGGTGTCTTCACGTCCTCCATCATATCGGAAAGAAGGATGAATATATCATTGATGGCTTTGGCCTGCTTCCCGGTCTCAAGCCGAACCCCGGAGGCATCGTGCATAGTTATGAATGCGAAAAAGGCAGCCAGTGCAAATATAGGCGACGAAAACCCACACTCAAACCCTGTCGCCAGCGCGACCGATGTGACCGTCGCCGAGTGGGCGCTCGGCATTCCGCCGTCACCGACAAGCCTCGTCAGGTCAATGGTATGATTCATGAACGCGTAAATTATCGTCTTTATGATCTGTGCGGATGCCCAGCCGATGCCGCCGGCAATCAGCACTCTATTTGCAAGTAATTCTCCTATCATGCTGCAATCCTCTACTCAAGTCTCGCTCGCGAGACTATGATATACCCACCACTTTAGCGGTGGAGACTTCTCCCGCTGAGATACCCATCGTATGTAGACAGCGTTATCTCCACCACTTCATTATAGTGAATTGTGTATATAATATCCACAAAATTATGCAGAAATCCACATCCATAATACTAACTTCATAACAGTTCAGGCGAGCTGTACCTGGATTTCGTTTCCGGCAACAATGCATCCATCTTCGTGAGAAAAACATTGCTTGTCCGACCGAGAGACCAAAAAGCATTAGCTTTTTTGGCTCGCAGGGAAGGACAAGCGTTTTTCGATGAAGATGATGCTTGTGCCGGTATCTGAAACTACGTTACAGCTCGACTGAGCTGTTTTTTACCATAAGGCCGAACTCCTCCGGCCTGAACCTCGGGCACACATTATCCTGGGTCACGATCACGGACGCCGCAAGCCTCGTGCCAATCTCGCAGGACTCCGCCAGGCTCTTTCCGTAGGTGAGACCGATGGTAACACCCGCCGAGAACGCGTCCCCCGCCCCGGTCGTGTCGCTGACATTCACCTTCCTCGCGCGGGTCTGACCATACTCTCCGGTCAGCGCGTCCGCGTAGATGGCTCCGTCGCCGCCCAACGTGACGATCATGCTGCGGATGTTGGCGCTGCGTATTCTATCGACGAGGACCCGGGCAAGCTCCTCACTCGGAATCCCGCTGAAGGAATCCGCGAAGAATACCTCCGCCTCCTCCTTGTTGCACACAAAGCAGCGGATTTTCTGCAGCCGATCGCGCCGCTTCATCGCGATCGACATGTTTGAGACGGCTGCGTACACATCCTTGTGGTATTTCTCCGCGAGGGCAAATACCTGCTTCAGCACACTGTTCTCCAAATCAAATTCCACGACAATACTGTCGCAGTCCTTTATGATCTCATCGCCCTCTTCCTTAAGGATCTGAGCGATCGGTTCAAGGTTCGGTCTCTTGGAAATGGACCCGGCAACGTCACCTTCGTTGTCAAATATTGCCAGCCACGCTCCCATGCCATCCGGCACTTTGCGTATGTATTTCGTGTTGACCTTGTGCCGCTTCAGTTTTTCTATGACATCGATTCCCATACCGGTGTCGTCCACGAGGGAGACGAAGGTGGGGCGGAGTTCGACATTTGCAATATCCTCCGCAATATTGCGGCTCACGCCTCCGTGGACCTGCACGATTCTGCCGGAATTGCGGCCTGTCGGGAGATATGTGTCATACGGGTATCCCTTTATGTCTACAAAAATCGCTCCGATTACTACGATGCCCATGGCGTCCTCCTGAAGATATAATTGTAAATGCTTCCCTTATCCAACTCAATAAAGCAGTCTCATTGTAAATATATAAGGGAATTTTCTAGTATCTTATTATACATTCTCTACAGTGCAAATGACAGCGGATTTTTGCACCATAGCCCGATGTATGGTATACTAAAGACCGTGCTTTTGCGCAAATACAACCAAAGGAGAACAACTATATGGCATGGTATGACAGCGCCGTATTCTATCACATTTATCCGCTCGGCCTCTGCGGCTGCCCGCACGATAATCACGGAGAGCAGGGCTCTCATTTCAATAAAATCACTGAATGGAGCGACCACGCGCAGCGCATCGGCTGCACCGCGATCTACATCGGTCCTCTCTTTAAGTCCGGCAGCCACGGCTACGACACGATCGACTACCGCACCGTGGATAACCGACTCGGCACAAATGAAGATTTCAAGGCCTACGTGAAACACTGTCACAAGATTGGCATGAAGGTCATCGTCGACGGTGTCTTCAATCATACAGGCCGCGGCTTTTTCGCATTTGAAGACCTGAAACGGAACCGCGAGCATTCCCGCTACCGCGACTGGTACTGCAACGTTAATTTCTGGGGCAACAACGAGTACAATGACGGTTTTTCCTACGACAACTGGGGCGGCCACAACCTGCTGGTCAAGCTCAACATGTGGAATCAGGAGGTCAAGAACTATCTCTTCGACACGGTCCGCTTCTGGATTACCGAGTTTGACATCGACGGGATCCGCCTCGACGCGGCCGACGTGCTCGACTTCGGTTTCATGCGTGACCTGCGCGGCGTGTGTGACGCCATGAAGCCGGATTTCTGGCTCATGGGCGAGGTCATTCACGGCGATTATTCGCGCTGGGCCAATGCCGGCATGCTCCACTCCGTCACCAACTACGAGCTCCACAAGGGCCTCTTCTCCGGCCACAACGACCACAACTATTTCGAGATTGCCCACTCGGTCAAGCGTCTTTTGGGCATCGTGGGGGATAAGATCCGCCTTTATACATTTGTCGACAACCACGATGTGGCCCGCATCTATTCCAAGCTGAATAATAAGGCCCATCTTGCAAATGTCACCATGCTCCTCTACACCCTCCCCGGCATCCCGTCCGTCTACTACGGCTCCGAGTTCGGCATCGAGGGCAACAAGGAGTGGGGCTCCGACTGGAATCTTCGCCCGTGCCTTGAGCTGTCCGATTTTGATGAAAATGCGGACCTGCCGAAGCTTCACAAAGCCCTCGGCAGGCTGAAAGCGCAGTTCCCTGCCCTCACATGGGGCGAATACAAGGAGTTGTCTCTTACTACGCAGCAGTATGCATTTGCAAGAACACTTGACGGAAAATCAGTGATCACTGCCCTGAACAATGGCGACAACGCGGCTCATCTTGAGATTCCGCTGCCGGTCAACGCGAACCATGCCGTCAACCTGCTCACCCTTCCGGACGAGACGGAGGCCGACAAGGACGCTGCAGCAGCCATGCGGGCAGAGCACCTTAAGGCGGCCAAGGAAGAGCTCACCGGGATGGCCGACGAGCTCTATGAGTCGGCCGGTGCCGTGCGGGATGCATCCCGCGGCGTGAAGAAAGCAGTGAAATCTATCAAAGTGACCGGCGACGACCTGAAAGAGCAGATGGGCGATTCCCTCGCTGAGATGAGAGCCGCCATGAGCGAGCTGCAGAAGGTCTACAACGCTTTCGCCGAGAAGTGCGGGGCTCAGCCCGAGATGCAGAGCGCCGGCAGCATGGAGGGCTGCCAGACTTTGGAAATCCGGAACGGCCGGCTTATTGTTGACCTGCTTCCGAACAGCGGCGTGGTTGCCCTAGTGGATTGGCAGTGAGCGAAGAATCACTTTTTACATGAATAAATTTGGTAGAGGCAGCAGATCTTCTCTGATTTGAGGATCTTGCTGCCTTTGCTCTTGGTAAGTTTCATGGGCTCGATGGCGGAGGCAGCAAAATCCTGCTTCCTTGAGAATCTTGCTGCCCCTGATATTTTTTCAAAAAATAAAAACCCAGAAAGAAAAGAACTGCCGACCCGAATCACGATCGACAGTTCTTTTTAATTATACATTCCCAAGCAACACCCTATTCAAATGCCTCTCCGCCACGCCCTTCAGCTCCCGCATAAGAGAAATCCTTGTCGGCGGCTCGGCCATCCGATGCCGCGGAAAATATCTTGTTATGTGAAGCGGGATATCGGGATCTATGCCTGCGATCCAAGCGGCCTCCCGCTCCATGTCTTCCAGAGAATCATTCTTACCCGGAACGATCAGCGACGTGAGCTCCACGTGGGATTCCTGCGCAGCCCGGGTGATAAAATTCATCACAGTCTGAAGGTCTCCGCCGAGCCACTTGTAAAGCTCAGGGCGAAAGGCCTTCAGGTCAATGTTCATCGCGTCGATATAGGGCAGAAGCTCCTCGAGAATCGGAAGCTCGGCTGTGCCGTTCGTGACCAGCACATTTTTCATGCCGGCCTCGTGGACAAGCTTTGCGGTGTCCCGCACAAACTCATACCCGACCAGAGCCTCATTGTAAGTGTAGGCTACACCGATGTTCCCGCGGTCCCTCGTCTCCTCCGCAATCTCGCAAATCTCCTCCGGCATCATGTCTCTCGCATAGCGAGCTTCTCTAGCCCCCGCTGCCGCAATCTCATGATTTTGGCAGAAGGGACAGCTGAGGTTGCACCCGAAGCTCCCGACCGACACGATCCGACTGCCCGGATAAAAATAATACAAAGGCTTCTTCTCAATCGGGTCGAGCGCTAAGGATGTGATCTTTCCATAGTTTATGCATGTAATCTTCCCACCGACGCACTTCCGTGCCCTGCATCTGCCAACCGCTCCCTCACGGAGCGCGCAGTGATGGGGGCACACCGGACATACCACTCTTTCCATACTCATATCTCCTTGGCTAACCACTCCTGCGATTCTCACTTAAACTCATAGTATTGGAATGACCTTGTGAATTATGTATGCCGAATAACCTCAAACCTCGAAAGCTGCACGCCCTCCTCCTCATCGCGGATCCCGGCCTTCATGCGGGCAATCCGCACCTGATATTCGACCGTATCGACTCCCTCGAGGTCCGGCAGCAGAAGCCCTCTCCGTCTCCCCTTGGTCACGATCACGCCGTACCGCTTCACATCGAGCTCATCCATGGAGGAAATGTCCTCCGGCTCACCGAGGACATCGACATTGATCTCCAGGAACGGGAGCTCGCTCACCCTGATCGCCGGGAAGCGAGGGTCACGGGTGGATGCGGAGATGGCATTGGCAATTATCTCAGTCGCAAGGTTGTCCTGACACGGGGCGATGGTTCCGATGCAGCCCCGCAGGTCACCATTCTCGTGGATCGACACGAATGCGCCTGCCCGGCTGTTCATCATCTCATCAGTGAGTTCCTCCTCGGACGGCCGATAGATTTTTCGGTCGCGGATGTATGTTTCAATCGTGTTTTTAGCAAGCTTTACATATTGATCCATAGCAAGCCTCCTTTACGAATATCGGTTAATAAGAAGTTACAGTCCTCACATCGGATGATAAATGCAGATCCCATATCCGACCCCGAACGTTGCCTCATGGGAGAGCTTCTTCACATTGACTTTGTCGTCTGCAAATGCTCCTCCCATAATCGTAAACGACCTATGCCCGCACTCCATGCAGTCATCAAGGAACCTCTCATCGAAATCCAGCAGGGCTTTGAAATCCGCCCTTCCCATGACATCCATGATCCGCTCGTCGTACTCCGGACCGGACGGGCGATAGCCGTACGGACCGTCTTCCTTCTGGCAGTGCGCAAGATCGCCGCTGCCTATGAAGACAACACGTTCTCCACGGCGGTCGATCGCGTTCCTGATGATCTGACCGAACTGCCAGTGCAGCTCAAGCGGAAGCGCAGACAGACCGATCCGGACCAGCTTATAGCCTTTATATCTCTTATTGACAAAATAGAGGGGTACCATAGTTCCGTGATCAAGGAATTTGTCCACTTCCCCCATCGTTCCCGCGGGGAAGCGCTGCCTGTCGCACAGATCCTCTATCGTCGCGACAAGTTTTGTGTCGTACTCCTGCTCGAATTGGACCTGCGGCGCACGGAATCTGCCGAGGTTGCCCAGGGCTTTCTTTCCGGGTGAAATATGAAAATAATCGCGATACATGACAGAATGAGGGGATGTGACTATGATTGTGTCGGGCTTCAGCGCCGCAATGTCAGCGGCGACTGCATCAAATGCATCAAGCGTCGCCTGTATCTTTTTTTCTTCTCCGCGCCCGATTTCCGCGACAGCGATCGGCGGGTGCGGAACCATATATCCTGCAAGTAATGGCATGATCTTCACCTCCCATACGGTGCGTTTTCGCCGCAATATATACTCGTAACAGTTCAGACATGAACTCCGACTTCATGAACCGCCTCAAACATCATCTTCATCGAAAAGCCTGTCTGAAGATGAGTCCCCTTGTCAAAAGGGGCGGCGATCAACTATTTTCCACTGCATACTAATATTTTAACATAATCGCACTCTCTGACAAGTGGTTCTCCGCCTCTGCAAAGCTTTCCATGACTCCTTCTCCTTGAGGCTCTTCCGTATGCAACTCTCGCCAAGGGGCGGAGCAGCCTTCGTATAATGTCCCTCTCATAATTTGCTTATAGCGTATCGTTTTGATAAAATGGAATCGTAGAGAGAGCATTGGTGTCAGGGCAGTTACAGAGGCTGAGACTTTGGAGCCCGCAGTCTGATGTAAACTAATAGACGCAGCTTTATTGGCTGCAATTAATACTGCAAATGCACGGAGGACGCACTATGGGTATACAGAGAACTTTTAACAGCACACTCCACCTTTCATTTCCTGATGGCTTCCACGTTATGAATAATGACGAACGCAAAAAACTGAAGATGCTTGCAGACGGTCCCGGCGAATGCCTTACAGATCCGGACAGGCATATCATAATCTCCATCGGATGGAAGGAACTCGGCCTCTTTCCTGCACTGCTTGTCAGCGCCAAGGATGCTGCCGACAACTCACAGAAGGCCATAAGTCAGGCGATGCAGCCGTATGGTTATAGGTTCCGTGAGACATTTGCAGAAGACATTGGCGGAGAGAGCGCTCCCGGTTTCAGCTACGAGTACGAAGCACAGGGTATCGCCATGCACGGGGAGACCTGTGTGATCAAACACAGCAAAGTCCTCTATTATCTGCACATCTATTTGCGCAGAGAGCTCAAGGAGGAGAGCACCAAGATCTGGAAAGATATTCTGGCGACTGCCAAATGGAAGTAAGGAGGGACACATGGCCAAAAACATCCGCCTGCTCAAAGCGGGCACCGCACTTCTGAAATTCTTTATCGCCCTGCTTATATTAGACATTATTCTTGTTGCCTGGTTCATCCTTAAGCGGCCGGAATCCTATGCGCCTTGGATCGCCGCCGTGGTCGTCCTTGCCCTCATAGAGGTGTGCATTTTCTGGATTGGGATCGTGCTCGTGTACATCTCATCGATCCAGCTCGGCCTCAAGCAGCGTATTCTGGGGATTGCTCTTGGCTGGGTTCCATTTGCAAATATTGTCATGCTGCTCAAAATCGTACGCATCTGCGGCAGCGAAATACGCACGGAAACAGAAAAATATAAGCTCAACGAGAGCAGGAAGAGTCAGCAGGTCTGCAAAACGAAGTACCCGCTGCTGCTGGTTCACGGAGTTTTCTTCAGGGACTTCGAAGTATTGAATTATTGGGGACGAATCCCGGGAGAGCTGAAAAAGAACGGTGCCGTTATCTACTACGGGAAGCACAACAGCGCGGCCGCAGTGGCTGACAGCGCGAAAGAACTGGAAAAACGTATTCTGGATATAGTCCGGGAGACAGGCTGCGAGAAAGTGAATGTCATTGCGCATTCAAAAGGCGGCCTGGATACCCGGGCCGCCATCGCGCACACATCCGCAGGGAAGTACATCGCCTCCCTCACAACGATCAACACGCCTCACAGAGGGTGTGAATTTGCAGATTATTTCCTGAACAAAATTCCTGAGACTGCCCAGCTCGCTGTCGCGAGAAAATACAATGCCGCAGCTTCGAAGCTCGGGGATATCAATCCCGATTTTCTTTCCGCTGTCAAAGACCTGACCGCATCTGCATGCAGCAGATTTAATGAAACCACTCCCGACAGCCCTGCTGTCGTCTACCAGTGGGTCGGTTCAGTTCAGAAGAAAGCCACTTCGGGAAAATTCCCCTTGAACTTCACCTATCCGATCGTCAAATTATTCGACGGCAGGAATGACGGGCTTGTGGGGGAAAAGTCATTTGCCTGGGGCTCAAAGTATGCATTTCTCGACATGGATCTGCCAAGAGGCATATCTCATGCGGACATGATTGACCTGAACAGGGAAAATATATCCGGTTTCGATGTCAGGGAATTCTATGTGCAGCTTGTCGCTGACTTAAAGCGACGGGGATTCTGAGCCGCAATACTCTATGCACATCATGGTAATGTCATCGAACTTTTCGGCGTCGCCGACGAAATCGTCGACGGCGCTTCTTACGCTCCTCAGGATTTCCTCCGGTCTGCCATCCGCATTGGTAGTGAAGTTCTTCAATATCGACAATTCGAATCAACTGCGGTTTAATGGATTCATACACTTTTCCCTGCTTATGCTTGTTCAGCATGGCCGAGACTGAGACCATGGTTTCATTCAGCTCACCGGTCGTTTTTTTAAATTCCGTGCGTTCGTCTTCTCGAATCAAATGACACTCCTCCCTTCTGATGTATTCATCTTTTATCACGTGTGGCGAGATAAACCAACTACGTTGGCGGAATAAATGGCGGAAAAGGGGCTGTCGACATGCGACAGTCCCTTCTAAAAACTTCCTAAGCGACGTTTCTGCTTATGATATTAATCAGCAGCCGGCATTCTCACGACTACCTTAAACAAGTCACCGTCCACAACAATCTCCATCGCGCCTCCCATCAGAGTGACCAGACTGTCAGCAATTGAGAGGCCAAGCCCGCTGCCCTCGGTGGACCTTGAGCTGTCTCCCCGCACGAACCGCTCCATCAGCTCGTCGCCGGTGATATTGAGCGGTGTCTCCGATATATTTCGGAATATGATGCTGATCTCGCCTGCGTCGCAGCTCATATCGATGTAAGCCCTCGTTCCTGCCTGCGCATACTTCAGCATGTTGGACATCAGGTTGTCAAATATCCGCCAGAGATAGCGGCTGTCCGCCCGGACCATCATCTCCGATGTCTCGCCTGTCACTCTGAGATCCAGTCCTTTCCTGCGGAACTTTTCTTCGTACTCTCCCAATGCCTGCATGAGCAGCATTGAGGCATTCACCTTCTCCATATCAAGCTTCAGTGCTCCGGACGAAGCCTTGGAGGCCTCAATCAGATCCTCGATGAGCTTCTTGAGTCTGGCCGACTGACGGCCGAGGACTTCCAGGTACTCCTGTGCTTTCGGGTCCTTCAGGTCAAGTTTTGTCAGAAGGTCTGTGTAATTGATGATAGATGTGAGCGGTGTCTTGATGTCGTGGGAGACATTGGTGATCAGCTCCGTCTTCATGCGCTCGGATTTCATGCGCTCCTCGACGGCCGAAGAGATTCCGTTGCCGATTGTGTTCAGCGAATTACCGACGTCCGCCATATCGATGAGCATCTTCTCCGTCTCGACCTTGTATTCCAGATTTCCGCCGGCGATCTCCGCTCCTGCCTGCTTGACCTTTCCGAAATCAAGCAGAATCTTCATCAGCGCAAGGAAGAAAATGATTTTCTCGATCAACCAGAAGAACATAAGAAAGCCGGGCTCATGCCTGAATATCACCAGACCGACGAACTCACAGAAGACAAACAGGAAAAAGAGGGCCCACACGCGCTGTCCCATCCGCACTCCGGCGATCGTCTCCCTGAATGCTCTGAAAGTGATCCCGAGCATTCTCCAAAGCCATCTAAAGAAGCGTCCGATCAGCTTCCAGAGTCTGCAAATGACTGTTCTTCCCCACCAGCCGCCTACCTTCACATTGACTGCAAAGCTCATGCAGAAGGCCAGGACCGCGATGTAGGATAAAGTAAGGCCGACACCAAACGCACAAAATGTCTTCTCTGCGCTTGCCCGAATATCCCACATTTCAAGCACAAGGGCCCCGCACATGAAGCTAAAGAACAGAACTACTGCCAGGGCAAGATCCATCGGCATGCGGTCAATGAGGAGAAGGCTTACATCATCGGATGCATTGCTGCTTCCGCGGGCATCGTCCTTGCCCCCTGCGGCTGCTATCCGGCTGTCAGGCAGCATCTCATTATCTGCTGCCCCTCTGTGACCTGCTGCCATCATCAGGAAGATGAACAGGAGAAGTCCGAGGATAAAGCAGATAAGAATCACAGCAAACACCGCAAATCTGATTTTATAGAGCAATCCGAGAAGAATCTGTACCTGCTCAAAAAAGTCTGCGGTCACCCAGTTGCCTGTCAGAACAAGTTTATCAGCGACGACACCTGCAACCGTATAGACCGTACCCTCCTCCTGGGAGCCGGCGCGGAACCAGGCATTTTCAATCTGTCCGCCATAAGAATCGTCGAAGTAAAATCTGTCGACCGTATAAGGAGAAATCATTGTGTCGAATGAAGCCGGGTCAAATTCCTCAATTTTCGAGCCGGGAACTCCCACCTCTCCGCCGATATTTCTCGTGATCCAGAGCATCCCCTTCTTCTCATCAACTCTGTAGAGTTCCGGATCCACACGGTACAGAATGCTTCCGTCGGTTTCCTGACCTGTGACGTACAGTTCGATCGGTTGTTTGGGATCCGTTTCCTCTGAGGCGGCGGCAGTTGCCTGAGTTTCTGCTGCAGTCTGACTGTCTGCTGCCTGTGTGTCTGCGGCTGCAGTCTGACTGTCTGCTGCCTGTGAACCTGCGACAGTCTGGCTTTCTGCTGCCTGTGCGTCTGCGGCTGCAGTCTGACTGTCTGCTGCCTGTGTGTCTGCTGTGGTCTGGCTTTCTACATCTGTAGCGGCATTGGCTGTCGCGCTTTCAACTGCCGTTCCTGAAGCGGCACCGGCTGCATTTGCCTCAACCTGCGTGTTGTTCTCGTCTGCAGTCAGGCAATAGTAGAATTTCTGGATCTGCTCCTCCCAGCTCCTGTCTTCAGAACCGCCCTGCACATAGGCGTTATTGAACATCGAGTCTGCCAGCCGGTATGAGGTCGTATCCGATATTGCAAATTCATGAATAACCGCATTCTCCGGCACCACCTCAAGATCGCCCGCGACCTTTTTTCCGCCCGTACCGCTGCCCTCAAAGATAGCGTAATGATAATTCGGGCTCAGCTCCTTGTCCGCAGCGCCCACATAGTTGGCCATTGCGGTCACGGAGTACTTGCTGAGCATCTCACGGTTCATTCTCTCCCGGAGCCCTTCTCTGCTTGTATCATAAACCCCATACGAGCTGCAGTAATACGCTCCGATCAGACTGGCTATGCAGCCGACTCCCATTATAAACAAGAGCAGTGCGGCAATGAGTTTTGCCCACCACTTATCTCTTAATCTCGTTATCATATTAACCCCTTTCTGATTGCAATCAGAATTTCCGGTGTATGCGCTCATAGCCCTCGACAATGATGAGGGTGCTTCGCACCTTACTTGGCGTGCAAGA
Organism: Lachnospiraceae bacterium; assembly: GCA_045112155.1. Classification (GTDB taxonomy): domain Bacteria; phylum Bacillota; class Clostridia; order Lachnospirales; family Lachnospiraceae; genus Chordicoccus. Next base: position 1,736 of record JBGUHN010000055.1, on the reverse strand, counting down.
ACACCGAGACGTTCTTAATTGCGAGAAGCCTTTAGGCATTGGTCAGACTTCTTCGAGCTTATACTCTCTACCTGACCGATTTTCTCAGGCTTTCTCAAGCTTATATCCTCTGCCCCACACGACCTTCAGATATCTGGGCTCTGAAGGATTGATCTCAATCTTTTCTCTCAGATGTCTCACATGGACCGCCACCGTATTCTCTGCCTCGAAAGCGGCGTCGTGCCAGACTTCCCGGTAGATTTCTTTCGGTGAATATACGGCACCCGGGTGTTCCACAAGGAACTTCAGGATGTTGTACTCCGTGGGTGTCAGGGCAACTTTCTCACCGTCCACAAAGACTTCCTTCGAATCATCGTGGATGGAGATGGCGCCGCAGGAGAGGACATTTGCATCCTGCTCCTCAGGCTGACCGTTCACACCGCCGAGAAGCGTGTACCTGCGGAGACTCGACTTCACGCGGGCAAGAAGCTCCATCGGATTGAAGGGTTTTGTCACGTAGTCATCGGCCCCGAGGGTCAGCCCCTCGATCTTGTCAGTGTCCTCACTCTTGGCGGTAAGCAGAATGACCGGAACATTGCTGATTTTCCGAATCTCCCGCATGCACGCATACCCATCCATGACTGGCATCATGAGATCGAGCAGAACGAGATGGATGTCCTCATCCGTGCGGAGCGCATCAAGGGCTTCCTGCCCGTTATAGCAGCACACGGTCTCGTACCCGGTCGTCTCGAGGTAAATTCTGATTGCTGTTACTATATCTTTTTCATCATCACATATTAAAATCTTATCCATAATGTCTCCTGCAGGATTTATTTTTATGCGGAGTGGCAGCAGAGTACCACGTCCATAAGAGTTGCCGCACCGCATGAGGTGTCGGTTCAACGGAGAGCCCCTCTTTGTATCTAAATGTAAGATGCTCTCCGCCAGGTCTCGGTTAGTGAGGCAGCAGCCGTACGCGCTGCATGTTGTCCTCTCTTTAACGACTATTGTAAGCATACGCCGTTTAAGAAGCTATAGGCAAATATATTAAGATATTCTTAAAAAGCGCAGACCCAAAAGGCCTGCGCTTAACTAATTCATATTTTGTGTATCAAATCTCTGTTCCGTCTTTTCTTTTCTCAAGTAATCTTTTGAGCGTTCCGAGGGACGGATGCGCAACTTTGACCAGCGGCTGTACTGTCTTACCCTGCGCTTTCTTTTCAGGCTTTGTGTCAATTGTATCATTGTATAATGCTGATGTTCCGCCTGTGACTTCTTCGAGTTCCTCTGCGTTTATCTTGTTGTTTTCTGCCATGGTATCCTCTCCTGTATTTATCTTATATATATCTTCTTAATGCCAGCTTTCAACTCCTACTATTATTTATACGACAAAATTTAAGAAATGGCTACCCTGCAGTTATCATTAGCACTCTTAGCTCTTGGACATTTTGCTGTCAAACTGGCAAAAGCAACTAAATTCCTGATTCCAAGGTCATATGGTTGCCTTTGACCTAACGCTATTTCATCGGATCAACGGCAGAGGCAACCAAATTCCTGCTTCCAGGGTCATATAGTTGCTTTTGATCGAACGCGATTTAATCGGATCAACGGCAGAAGCAACGTAAGCGCCAAGTTTTAGGGTGGATTCCAATGCCCTAATGATTCTGCCATAATTAGGGTATGCTGAACAGGTTTTCAGCGTACTCCCAACATTCGTTTTTTCTGTATAGAATCAGCAATTCCGCTGATAACAGACT
>JBGUHN010000054.1:0-2263 GCA_045112155.1 Lachnospiraceae bacterium | reverse complement strand
CAATCAGATATTGTTTTCAAAGCGATACAGTAAAAACACTCCCGGTCACCGGCCACAAACCGATGATCGGGAGCGTTGCATTTACCCGGCTCAGCCCTCGAAGGTGGAGCCGTTTTTGAAGGTAAAGGTCAGGCGGCCATCCGCGTAGGCCGTACTCTTATCCCGCCGTACCTGAAGCAGCCGACGAAGGCTTCATGTAAACTCAGGCAGTCTTCCGTTCCAGCCAGTTTTCGAAGATATCTCCGAAGCTCGCGTTCACGTCGAAGGGCTCGGTATAATCCACGGTGGCGTTCACCACGCAGCGATCAATATCCGCAGAGACGGCGTCGCTCTTGGCATTCAGCTCCTTCAGCAGATTCCGGACCACGTTCCGGTCATAGTTGATGGAGGTAACCTTTCGGACGTCGCATTTATACATCACCTGGTTGCCCTCGGCATTGAAGCGGTAGCCGTAGCCGCCGTTGGAAACCACGGTCTCCGAGGCGCGCAGGCCTGCCAGACGACGGAGAGAGGCGGCGACGCTCTGCCTGGTACCGTTCAGACTCACTTCGCTGTCGATATCCACAGCCTGCGCATTCTTGGCTTTGCGGATGGCGCGGAACAGCTTCTCCTTTTCACCCAGGATAAACATAGTGAAGCGGATCAGCGCGGTGACGTTAGTGTCAAGCGCTTTTATAGCGTTAGAGTGTGAAAAAGTTTCTGCGGAACAACACAACGAATAACCTGAGTGTTCATTTGCGTAATTTTGGATCTGTATGCTAAATGCATCGTCTGCGGAAAGACTTATATCGTTTGTGGAAGTAAGCAGAGATAACATCACCATCTACGGGAGGTGATGAGTATGGGCAGCGTAAAACGGCTGACCCTGGACCGATATGAGCAGGGGCTGTTGGTCCGTGCCTTGTACGAGGAATGGCATCGGATGTAGGCAGAGGGAAAGCCGACTGAGGATATAGAGAACCTGATCCTCAAGGTTATCGATGCACCGACAAAAAAGCAATTATGGAGGGCCCGAATATGAACGAGATTACATACCACCGCGAGGGCAATTATCTGATTCCCGACTTGCTGCCGCCTGAGACTCCCCGCGTAGGGGTGTGGGGCATGAGACGGAAATGGTACTTACAGAAATACCACGACGGCATTTACACCGGGATGCTCCTCAGTGGGAAGCTGAACGCCCATCTGGAAGAAATCGACCGGGCTGCTAACGAAATGTTCGAATTGTTGATGCAGCAGCTAATGGCCTGTGAAGGGATTACGGAAGAACTCAAATCGCGGGATCAGATGGAGTGGATCAGGAGGATGAATTGTTGTCGGAAAACCGTGGAAGAAATCATACGCGAGGAACTTTTATTTGAATGAGGCAAATTGACTAAATAATTCAGACACAACTGGAGCAACTTCATTTTCGTGAATTATAATTTGCGTGTCTGGTCGTTTCATGGTATATTCTCTTTGTTGCAGACTGCTATTATTGGCTCAATATGCATTGCTGTAATCGTGATACTGTATCAACAGATCAGGGGGAGTCTCGCGTGGAACTGGGTCTGGAGGCCTCTTACGGAAGGCTTTGGGCGCTTTTGGCGCAGCGACATTTGAAAAAGAAGAATCTTCAACGCTTGAGAGCCTGAGCCCTTCTGTGATTGCCAAGCTTGGAAGGAATGAGACCGTTCACCTTGAAACACTGCTCAAAATCTGCACGGCATTGAAATGCGGACTTGGCGACATTGTGGAGATCGTACCAAAGGAGAATGAACAAATGGCGAATTACATGAAAACGGCGATCAAATCGACCTTCCTTTCCCTGCTCGAACAAAAACCGCTCAATCAGATCACCGTCAAAATGGTCGTCGAAGAGTGTGGCATCAACCGCAATTCCTTTTATTACTATTACCAGGATCTGCCTGCCTTGATCGAGGAAATGGTGCAGGAGGAAGCCACCCGTATCATGAACGAATACCCGACGATCGATTCGATCGAGACCGCACTGAATGCCGCGGTAGATTTCACATCGAATCATCGCCGCGCGATCCTCCACATTTATAATTCCGTGAACCGGGAGATATTCGAGAAATACCTCTGGAATGTATGCGACTATGTTGTGTCGACCTATGGGGAATCCGTGGTGAAAGGCAGGGAGATTAACGACTTTGACCGCTGGCTGATCGGTCATTTTTATAAATGCGAGTGCTTTGGACTGATTATTGCCTGGCTGAACGATCATATGAAAACGGATGTTCACATCCATATTTCCCGGATC
>JBGUHN010000053.1:0-5868 GCA_045112155.1 Lachnospiraceae bacterium | reverse complement strand
TCCCGCTGTTCTGGCAGAGATCGCGGCTGAGTTCTTCGAAGAATTTGACCGCCGCTTCGGAAAGCACATCCACATCTTGGACTGGGCTTTGCATTTGGATGAAGCGACACCGCACATCCATGAGCGGCACGTCTTTGACTGTGAAAACCGTTATGGTGAGATCGCTCCGCAACAGGAAAAAGCGCTGGAAGCTCTGGGGTTCGAAAGGCCGCATCCGGACCAGAAAGCGAGTAAGCTGAACAGCCGGAAGATTACTTTCGACGCCGCGTGCCGAGTGATGCTTTTCGATATCTGTGAAAGGCACGGCCTGCATCTGGACCGAGAACCGGAATATGGCGGAAGGGCCTATCTTGAAAAACAGGATTATATCCTGATGAAGCAAAAAGAAAAAATGACGGTTCAGGATCAGCAGATCGAATCGAAGGAAGCGGAACTGGAGGCGATCACGATCCGAATCGAAGACACGGAAGCCTTTGTGGAAGAAGTAGCGGATGCCGCCTATGAGCAGGCGGTCGATGTCGTGACCAAGACGGTTCAGGAAGAGATCCGAAATGAAGACTTCGATCTTATCGAAGAACACAGAAGGATCATCCTGAATAACGTGGAACTATCTGACAGGGAACGGAACTTTGCCCACCGGATCTTCGCCGGACTTATGAACCGGTTCAAAGGAATGACTCAGCACATCTCTGAAAGAATGGCTGCGATTTTCCGGTCGCCGGAAAAGAAGGCCGAGATCAAAGAGCCGATCAAAGAATCAATCCGAGACAGGCTTGCGAGAAATCAGAAAAGGGCGGACGAGCTGAACGCCAGAAGGCGGACAGAACGAGGTATACCGCCGAAGAGAAAACAACGGAATATCGAACTTTGAGAAGCGTCTGTTTTTGATCAGTTTTACCGATGAAGACAGACGCTTTTTTCATTTCCGAAAAGAAAGAAGGTGATACCTTGGGGATCTATTCCCAGATCAAGGAACAGGTCAGCACCCGTGAGGTGGCTGAGCATTACGGATACAAAGTCAGCCGGAACGGCATGATGTGCTGTCCATTCCACAATGACCGGACTCCGAGCATGAAGGTCGACCAGAATTTCATCTGCTTCGGCTGTCAGGAGAAAGGAGACGTGATCGATTTCACGGCAAAGCTCTTTGGCCTGAGTCCTTATGATGCCGCCGGAAAGCTCATTGCGGATATGGGCCTGATGGTAACAAGTGATGACATACCGAAAGTTCCGCCTGGCACTCGCCAGAGAGCCAAGCGGGAGCGTTTGGAGAAAGAAAAGTTCGAGCAGACAGTAAGCCGGATCTACAACGTCTACTGCGACTATTTCCATCTTTTGAACGAGTGGGCCGAGGTCCATGCGCCGCGCTCTCCCACCGAAGAGCTTCATCCGCTTTTCGTCGAGGCGATGCATCAGAGGGATTATGTGGAATACCTTCTGGATCTCCTACTCTACGGTTCAAAGGAAGACAAGGCATCCGTCGTGATCGAAAGAGGAAAGGGGGTGAACGATCTTGAAAGACGAATCCGAGAATTTAAGTCCGGCGACAGAGAACGCTCTTCACGCAGCGTTGTCGGAAGCATCGCCGGACATGACGGTCGAGGACGTGAAGGAGTTTCTGGAAACGACCGAGAAAGGCCAGATCAAAAGCTGTTTCACAAACGCCGTAACGATCCTGTCCTATGATCCGCTCCTTCGGGACTCGGTCCGCTATAACGAGCTGACACAAAGGGTCGATGTAGTGAAGAATCTGGGATGGGAACGCCGCGACGGTAAAGCTCTGGTGGACAATGATCTGCACAACATTCACTACTACTGCGAGAGGACTTACGGAATCACTGCCCTGAAGACCATCGAGGAAGCGGTCCACATGGTAGCAAACAGGAACGCTTACCATCCGGTCCGCGATTTCCTGAACAGTCTGGAATGGGATGGGGAGGAACGAATCCGCTACGCTCTTCACCGATACCTTGGCGCTGATACCAGTGACTACACGTATGAGATCCTGAAGTTCTTTATGTTAGGAGCGGTATCGAGGGTGTTCAGGCCCGGAGTGAAGTTCGACTATATCATCTGTGTGGTCGGAGATCAGGGAGCCGGCAAGTCTTCCTTCTTCCGTCTTCTGGCAGTCGAGGACGAATGGTTTACGGACGACCTGAAGGATCTGGAAAGCAACAAGGTCTATGAGAAGCTCCAAGGGCACTGGATCATCGAGTTGTCTGAGATGCTCGCTACCAACAACGCCAAGAGCAACGAGGCGATCAAGAGCTTCCTGAGCCGTCAGAAGGAGATCTACCGTACTCCGTATGAGCGGTATCCGAAGGACAGGCCGAGGCAGTGTGTCTTTGCCGGAACGACGAATAAGATCAGCTTCCTTCCCAGTGACCGGACCGGAAACCGCCGCTTCCTGCCAATAGCGTGTCAGGAAAGCGAGGCTGAGGTCTTCATTCTGGACAATGAGGCTGAATCAAGAGCCTATATCAGGCAGATGTGGGCCGAGGTGATGGCTATCTGGAAATCCGGCAAGGTGAAGCTGAAGCTCTCGCCGGAGATGGCCACCGAGGTCCGCCGCAGACAGAAGCAGTTCATGCAGGAAGACGTGGATTCAGGTTTGATCCTTGATTTCATGCTCGACTTCACTGGCGATAAGGTCTGCTCAAAGCAGCTCTTCAGGGAAGCTCTGCACAATGAGTTCGCCCAGCCGCAACGATGGCAGACGAATGAGATCAACGACATCATGAACCAGCTGATCCGAGAGGGAACACTGACCGGATGGCGGTATTTTGACAAACCGCGCCGCTTTACCGGAACGGATTACGGTTCACAGAAAGGATGGGAAAGGGTAACCGATCCGTCGCCAGATGCATGCAAAGATGTACCTACGGATGATGGTTTTCGGCAGGTACGGTTCGGGGAAGATATCCCTTTTCCAGATCCTGACACTCCGTAGACAGCGTTCGTAAACGGTTCGTAGACAGGGATAAGCAATCCCGATAGGCCGGAAAGCCTTGATTTTCCTGAACAGTTGCTCTCAATGTCTACGAAAACGTCAACGAAGAGTAAAAAAGTATTTTCGATGGTAGAAGGGCCATCGGTTACGAGAAAAGTGTTTGGGGGTTCGTAGACAACTTCGTAGACGATCCCCCGCAATTCAATCAAAGAAAGGACTTAATAATCATGAAAAGAATGAACCTTGTGTATGGCGACGCTATGTTGATCTACTGTATCGGCTGTGTGGACCGCGAGGACACCATCGCCCGCTTTGAGCAGATCATCCCCCACATGGGGAATGAGGAAGTTCGCGCCCAGATGTTCGTCCTGAAGGAAAAGATCGACCAGTGCATGGACGATGAGGAATGGGCAATCTTCTTTCCGAAGATCCTGCGCAATCTGTCGGTCTATCTGGACCGCGACAGAGAGAACTTCGAGAAGTGCATCTCTGAAATGCATGAGGAGCTGAAGCGGCTCGAACAGGAAGAAGGGATGGAAACGAGGTATGGATACAGAGATGATGAGGACTAATGAAGCTGAGGCAACTCCGGCCGCCGCGCCGGAGCCTCGTATGAAGACGACAGTCGGCAAAATCACTTACCTTGTCGGGGTCCACTTCAGCGAGGACGGCAAAGAGACGATGGCGGACAAGATCGACCGCATGATCCGCCGCGAGATCCAGACTGGAACCGGCGGATAAGACCAACCCTTCGGCATGAAAAACCCATGTCGGAGGGCCTCTTTGAAGAAAGAATCGGGTTTTTGATTAGAACGCTCTTGACAAGTGGCATCAGGCAAGACCGCTAAAAGTATTTTAATTTCGTGCGGGGCAAGGCTTGCGCCGTTCGATATTCAGGAACTTAGGGACATTACCGCTTACGATGAACTGGAGCTTGATACGCTCGGAGACAGGAAGACAGCATTGTTTTTGATTATGTCAGACACAGATTCTACGTTTAACTTCCTGATTTCCATGGTATATACGCAGCTGTTCAACCTTCTCTGTGAAAAGGCTGATGATGTATATGGTGGTAGGCTTCCAGTTCACGTGCGATGCCTCGTCGACGAAGCAGCAAATATCGGACAGATCCCGAATCTTGAAAAACTCGTGGCAACTATTCGAAGCCGAGAAATTTCAGCATGTCTGGTCCTGCAGGCCCAGTCACAGCTGAAGGCGATTTATAAGGATAACGCGGATACAATAACGGGCAATATGGACTCCAGATTATTCCTTGGTGGTGCAGAACCGACTACATTGAAGGAATTAAATCAGGCCTTGGGAAAGGAGACAATCGATACATTCAATACAGGAGAGAATCGAGGCCGTGAGCAGTCACATTCGTTGAACTATCAGAAGCTCGGTAAAGATTTGATGAGTGTAGATGAGTTGGCGGTTCTTGATGGAAGCAAGTGTATTTTGCAGCTTCGTGGAGTGCGTCCCTTCTTGTCGGATAAATATGATTTGACGAAGCATCCAAATTATAAATACACAGCGGATGCTGATGACAAGAACTGGTTTGACATAGAAAAATACTTGGATCGAAAAATGAAATTGAAAGCCAGTGATGAATTTGAAGTCATAGAGGTATAGTTAAAGAATATCAGTGAGACTTGTTCGGAAGTATATATCGAAAAACAGCTCTTTGTTTGATGTTCATAGCTTTTTATTGAAATCTGCGTGAACTATATTAAAATTGATAGTAGATTTTTATCATTAATGCGTGCTTAACCTATAAAATGTAGTGTCGTTTTCTTCGTATTATAGAGGAGCAGATAATGACAGATAAGGAAATATATGAATTACTGATTCGAATCGATAATGGCTATATACCATCATATAAAGAACAAATAGAATTAGAAAACGTTATGAATGCGGAAGGGATTACTATACAATCTATCATATAGTGGTTAGGGTAGCTGCGTTATAATCTTTCGACAATTTGCTGACAATCCGCACCTACATTAATTCTGGGGAATATGGATGACGAAACTGGAAAAGGCATGTGAAGCCATAACGAATTATGTACAGAAATATCATGTAGAAGATGATTTGGTAAAGTCCTGGCAGGAAGTCATTGATCTTGTTCGGCTGAGCTATCCGGATATTGATCCAAAGGGAAGTAACATGCACCCGTCTGATATCTGCTATAATCGTGCAAATGCCATGCATAAGACGAAGAGATTTGATAAATGGCCACACGCTTTATTAATGCTGGATAGAGCGACATATCAGCTGGTTGGGCAAAACTACCCTTATACAGGGTACGTTTTAGATGCCCGAGGAGATGTATATGGCTTTTGGAAAGATGGCATCTATTATGATTTTCGTGATCTTACAAGTGTCACGGACACTTCAGTGAACTCTCCGTTATAGCGGTTAGGGATAATTTGCAGTTGCGGAGGTGCTGTAATTGGGCTATTGGGTGTTTATGTTGGTCATGGTTTTGATCGTCCCAATTACGATGATTGTATTCGGAAGATTGTTTTCGAATAAAGCTCCCAAAGATATAAACCATACCTTTGGATATCGAACAAAAAGATCCATGATGAACAAGGATACATGGTCGTTTGCTCATGCGTATATTGGTAAGCTCTGGCTCATCTGCGGACTTGTATTAATGCCGATCTCTATTGTCATAATGGTCTTTGTACTAGGAAAAGGAACTGACACGGTGGGTATGGTTGGGGCAATTCTTACAGTCGTACAGATGGTTCTCATGATTGGAACTATTATTCCAACCGAATATGCGTTAAATAAAAACTTTGATAAACTCGGAAGGCGAAGATAAATCGGTGTTTGTGGAGATACGGTTATACTTCTTCTGAACGAGCAGAAGGTCGGGGGTGTAAGAATGAAGCAAATTAACTATAAAGTAA
>JBGUHN010000052.1:0-12841 GCA_045112155.1 Lachnospiraceae bacterium | reverse complement strand
CCGTCTGTTATAAAACTATAATATATTTATTTAACTATGTTAAATGTTGATTCCCATTTTGTATCTATCTATAATTCACCGTATCAGCAAAACCGCTTATTTACGGGAAAAAATCGACCTTTGAGGCATCTAAAAAATCTTTCAGGTGTAAAAATTTCGGAAGTTCACACTTCATCGTGAGTACAAGATAGGACAAAAAATGATCAAAAGATATTCCAAAAAAGAATATCATGGTATTCGATATAGATATTAGACATTTTCAGAGACTGAATTTATAATGCTAAGTGAAGAGTTGTGATAAATCGCACGGTGGGGTAATAAAATGAAGAACAAGAAAATGTTCGTTCTTGTATTGATCACAGCAGTGACAGTTCTTCTGACCGGCTGTAGTCAAGGCAATATCGATACTCTTTCCGATAAAGATACGACGTCGGAAGAGATAATCGGATCAGAAAGCAAAAAACAAACAGCGGAGGAAGAGACAGAGAAAATGTTGCAGCTTAAGATTTTGGATACTATAGTAGAAGTAGCATGGGAAGAGAATGAATCAGTTGAAGAGCTTCGGAAATTATGCGGCAGTGAACCGCTCACCATACAGATGTCCATGTACGGAGGCTTTGAACAGGTAGGTTCAATCGATGCAAGTCTTCCGAGAAATGACGTACAGACGACAACGTCAGCAGGTGACATAGTCCTGTATTCAGGGAATCAGATAGTGGTATTCTATGGCAGTAATTCCTGGGCATATACGAGGCTGGGACATATCACAGATCTGGATGCGGCAGGAATGACGCAGCTTCTCGGTAACGGCGATGTTGTTATTACCGTCAGCCTGGAAGATGGAAAATAAAAAAGAATTATAAGGACTTGTTAGAGGACTCAGATGTAAAGGAGACCGGATGATATGAAGACGATAATGAGCCAGACATTTGATGAAGAAAGAGCGCTGTATGGAAGCAAAGATGTGGAAGTTGTGAACTGCCGCTTTGACGGACCGGCAGACGGAGAGAGTGCTTTTAAGGAATGCAGTGACATCGCTGTCAAAGATTGCTATTTTAATTTAAGATATCCTTTCTGGCATGATAAAGGGCTGAAAATTTCAGGAAGCGAGATGACGGACGCATGCCGTGCAGCCCTCTGGTATACAGAGGATGCCGAAATTACAGACACGAAAATGCATGGAATTAAGGCTCTCAGAGAGTGTGCAAATGTTAGAATCAAGGGCTGCGATATCATATCCCCGGAGTTCGGCTGGTCGGTGCGCGGAATCAATATGGAGGATACAAGTGTTGAAGGCGAGTACTTTATGTTGCGCTCAGATCATCTGACATTTGACAATGTAAAGCTTAAGGGCAAGTATTCGTTCCAGTACATCACGGACTCGGTCTTCACAAACTGTGACTTTGACACAAAGGATGCTTTTTGGCATGCAAGGAATGTCATTGTCAGGGACAGTGTCGTGAAGGGTGAATATCTTGCCTGGTATTGCGAGAATGTCACATTTGAAAACTGTACGCTGATTGGCACGCAGCCCCTGTGCTACTGCAAGGGCTTAAAGCTCATTAACTGCCGGATGGTCGATTGTGACCTGGCTTTTGAGAAATCTGACGTAGAGGCGGAGATCGTCTCAGATGTCCTGAGCATCAAGAATCCCCGCAGCGGAAGCATTACTGCGGAGTCTGTCGGTGAGATCATCATGGATGACCCTGAAGCTGAGGGTAAGGTATATGTGAAAAATGGCTGCGTTTTTCGATGAAGATGATGCTGACGCCGGAACAGGAAGTATTGCGCAGCCTGTCTGAACTGTTACGTCTGAAAATATATATTGACAGAGAATTGACCCTGTGATAATATTTTAAAAAATTTAATTATTTAAACCGTTGAAGCGGAGATAACGGCAATGATGCCTCTACAGAGAGCCTGCGATGCTGAGAATCAGGCAAGAAACAAGTTGTCAAATGGACCGCTGAGGGCGCAGTCAAAGGCGCGGTTTTGCGCTGAGTATTCTGCGACGTTGAAGGCAGACGTCATATGCCGGGGATATGCTTGTATCCTGCTAAGCGCGCGAGATGGCTCGTGAATCAAGGTGGCACCGCGGATAATGAAATTATTCGTCCTTGACAGAAGAAGTATTCTGTCAGGGGCGTTTTTTATTTCATAAAGACTCTTTTGACAGAAGATACAGCGTCGAAAGAGTCTTTTTCTTTGACGCACTGTTAGAAAATTTTTTAAAGGAGACAGTATCTATGATCAAAGAAGCCATTGTAAAAATCGTAAGTAAGGAAGATCTCACCTATGACGAGGCATATACAGTAATGAATGAAATCATGAGCGGCGAGACGACTGCCACGCAGAACGCAGCGTTCCTTGCGTCGCTCTCCACCAAGAGCGCGAGAGCCGAGACCAGCGATGAAATCGCTGGCTGCGCTGCGGCTATGAGAGCGCACGCGACCAGGGTCGAGACGGGAATGGAGCTCTTCGAGATCGTCGGAACAGGCGGCGACAATGCTCACAGCTTTAATATCTCAACAACGTCGGCTCTCGTTGCGGCGGCAGCGGGCGTTAAGGTGGCAAAGCACGGCAACCGCGCGGCCTCCTCCCAGTGCGGGACTGCTGACTGTCTGGAAGCCCTCGGTGTCAATATCCGGCAGAGCCCGGCGCGGTGCATTGAACTCCTGAACGAAGTCGGCATGTGCTTCTTCTTCGCGCAGAAATACCACACTTCCATGAAATATGTGGGCGCGATCCGAAGGGAACTGGGCTTCCGCACGGTATTCAACATCCTGGGGCCCCTTACCAACCCCGGCACACCGTCCATGCAGCTCCTCGGCGTGTATGATGATTATCTTGTGGAGCCGCTTGCGCAGGTCCTTGCCAATCTGGGAGTCAGACGTGGTATGGTCGTGTACGGTCAGGATAAGCTTGATGAGATTTCTCTCAGCGCACCGACTACGATCTGTGAGATTCGTGACGGTTGGTTCAAAACATCGGTGGTGAAACCGGAAGATTTCGGTTTTGTGCGCTGCGCTAAGGGGGATCTGGTCGGAGGTACTCCGGCGGAAAATGCTGAAATCACCATGGCTATTTTGAACGGAGAAAAAGGTCCAAAGAGAAACGCCGTTCTTTTGAACGCAGGCGCGTCGCTTTACATCTGCGGAAAAGCGAACAGCATGAAGGAGGGCATTGCTCTTGCCGCAGAGATCATTGATTCAGGCAAAGCCCTGAAGACTCTGAACGCTCTCATAGAAGTCAGCAACAGACCGGAGGTTGAAGAATGACGATACTTGATCAGCTTGCGGATCACGCCCGCCATCGCGTGGCCGAAGCCAAAAAAGAGGTGCCGCTAGAGGCGCTTAAGCGGCAGGCATCGGCCGCTGAAAAAGGTCAGTTTGTTTTTGAAAATGCAATAAAAAAAGCGAAAATGGCATTTATCTGCGAATGCAAGAAGGCATCTCCCTCTAAAGGACTGATTGCGCAGGATTTTCCGTATCTGCAGATCGCAAAAGAGTACGAAGCGGCGGGAGCTGACTGCATTTCGGTGTTGACTGAGCCGAAATGGTTCCTCGGAAGGGACGAATATCTGAGAGAAATCGCCGCCGCGGTATCTATCCCGTGCCTCCGCAAGGATTTCGTAGTGGATGAGTATATGATCTACGAGGCAAAGCTGCTGGGCGCGTCGGCGGTGCTTCTCATTTGCGCCATACTGAGCGAGGAAGAAATCGGGGAGTACATCAGCATCTGCGATGAGCTGGGGCTGTCCACACTGGTGGAAGCCCACGACGAAACAGAAGTTGCCACTGCACTGAGGGCGGGGGCGAGGATGATCGGCGTGAATAACCGCAACCTTAAGGATTTTTCCGTGAATATGGACAACTGCCGAAGGCTGAGAGACCTTATCCCCCGCGAGGTTATATTTGTAGCGGAGAGCGGTGTGAAAGATGCTTCGGATGTCGCGCGCCTCCGTGAGATCGGCGCGGATGCCGTCCTGATCGGTGAAGCTCTGATGCGGGCGGAGGATAAGAAAGCCAGACTCGCAGAATTTCGAGGTGCGATATGACGAAAATAAAATTTTGCGGTTTGACCGGGGACTGTGATATAGACGCGGCAAATGAATTGAGACCGGAATACGTCGGCTTCGTGTTCGCTCCGAAAAGTAAACGATATGTCACACCTGAAAGGGCGGCGGAACTTAAGCGCAGGCTTGCGGATGGAATCAAGGCGGTAGGTGTGTTCGTAAATGACAATCTGTATCATGTTGCCGAGCTTTTGAACAGAGGCGTTATCGATATTGCGCAGCTTCACGGCAGCGAGGATGAGGAATACATCAGACATTTGAGACAGCTCACCGGCAAGCCGATCATCAGAGCTTTCCGCATTAAAACGGCAGAGGATATTGCGGAGGCTGAAAAATGCACGGCGGATCATGTGCTGTTCGACTCCGGCGCGGGGACAGGCGAGGTATTTGACTGGAAGCTCATAAAAAACATGAAAAGACCGTATTTCCTTGCCGGTGGATTATCACCGGACAATGTGGAAAACGCTGTTGAACAGCTGACTCCCTATGCGGTCGATGTGAGTTCCGGTATTGAAACAGATGGGGTGAAAGATAAAGTAAAGATGGCGGCATTTGCCGCCGCCGTAAGAGGTGAAAAGATATGACGAATCCAAATGGACGTTTTGGAATCCACGGCGGTCAGTACATTCCCGAGACGCTGATGAATGCGGTGATTGAACTGGAAGAGGCATATAACCACTATAAGGACGATCCTGATTTTCGCAGAGAACTGACCGATCTTTTTAATGAATACGCGGGAAGGCCGTCACGTCTTTATTATGCCGAAAAGATGACGAAGGACCTTGGCGGTGCGAAAATTTATCTGAAGCGTGAAGACCTGAATCATACAGGAGCGCACAAGATCAACAATGTGCTCGGCCAGGCTCTGCTTGCGAAGAAGATGGGCAAGACCCGCCTGATCGCGGAGACAGGAGCAGGTCAGCACGGCGTGGCAACTGCGACCGCCGCTGCGCTGATGGGCATGGAATGCGTTGTGTTCATGGGAGAGGAGGACACCATCCGCCAGGCTCTCAACGTTTATCGCATGAGGCTGCTCGGCGCGGAGGTGATTCCTGTAAAGACGGGCACTGCGACGCTGAAGGATGCCGTATCCGAAGCGATGCGAGAGTGGACTTCCCGCATCAGTGACACTCACTACTGCCTCGGGTCGGTCATGGGACCGCATCCGTTCCCGACGATTGTCCGCGATTTTCAGGCGGTCATCTCCGAGGAAATCAAAGAGCAGATCCTTCAAAAGGAGGGCAGACTGCCAGACGCGGTTATTGCCTGTGTGGGCGGTGGGTCCAACGCGATCGGCAGCTTCTATCACTTTATTGAAGATAAAGATGTAAGGCTGATCGGCTGCGAAGCGGCCGGGAGAGGCACTGACACATTTGAGACGGCTGCGACTATCGCGACCGGAAGGCTGGGCATCTTTCACGGTATGAAATCCTATTTCTGCCAGGATAAGTACGGCCAGATCGCACCTGTTTATTCAATTTCCGCAGGGCTCGATTATCCCGGTGTCGGTCCCGAGCATGCGTATCTGCACGATATCGGAAGAGCGGAGTATATACCCATCACGGATGACGAGGCGGTAAACGCGTTTGAATATCTGGCAAAGACGGAAGGGATCATCCCGGCAATCGAATCAGCTCACGCGGTCGCACAGGCGATGAAGCTTGCGCCGACCATGGAGAAAGATAAGATCATCGTAATCACGATTTCCGGCAGGGGCGACAAGGACTGCGCAGCCATTGCCCGCTACAGAGGGGAGGATATCCATGAGTAAGATTAAATCTGCATTTGAAAACGGTAAAGCTTTCATCCCCTTTATCACCTGCGGCGCTCCCGATCTTGAGACAACTGCGGCGGTCGTCCGCGCCGCTGTCCAAAACGGAGCGGATCTCGTTGAGCTCGGAATCCCGTTCTCCGATCCGACCGCGGAGGGTCCTGTCATTCAGGGGGCAAATATCAGGGCGCTTAACGGCGGCGTCACGACAGATAAGATATTTGATTTTGTCAGGGAGCTGCGCCGCGATGTTGTGGTGCCGATGGTATTCATGACGTATGCCAACGTAGTGTTTTCCTACGGAGCGGAAAAGTTCATTTCTACCTGTCAGGACGTCGGTATTGACGGACTTATTTTGCCGGATCTTCCGTTTGAGGAAAAAGAAGAATTTCTGCCGTATTGCAGGCAGTACGGCGTTGATCTGATATCGCTCATAGCCCCCACCTCCGAAAACCGCATCGCTATGATTGCCGGGGAAGCCGAAGGCTTTCTCTATATTGTTTCCAGCCTCGGGGTCACGGGTACCCGAAGTGAAATCACAACGGATCTTGGTTCCATTGTCAGTGTAGTGAGAGAGCACACCGATATTCCGTGCGCAATCGGGTTTGGTATCTCCACCCCAGAGCAGGCTAAGAAAATGGCGGATATTTCCGACGGGGCGATCGTCGGCTCAGCCATTATCAAACTGCTTCAAAAATACGGAAAAGACGCGCCCGCGCATGTAGGCAGGTATGTAAAGTCTATGAAGGACGCGATTATGTGAAGTGACGCAGACTCGAAACCGGATGGGGCTGCCGCATTAAGGCACGCCACCATTATATATGGCAGACATTATTTGCAAATGTCTGCCATATATAATGGTGACGCTATCTAATGCGACAGCCCTCTGTTACCGGATGAACTGCACCGTAACGCATGTTCCCTGCCCCGGTTCACTTTCCACGTTGATCTTTGCGTCGTGTATTTCCGCAATATGTTTTACTATGGCAAGTCCAAGGCCGGTTCCGCCTGTTTCGCGGGACCGGCTTTTGTCGATCCGATAAAAGCGCTCGAAGATCCGTTCCTGCTCATTTTTCGGTATGCCGATACCGCTGTCCAAAACAGAGAGGAACGGACAGCCGTTCTCCATTCCGGTACGGACAAGGATGGACCCGTTTTCACGGTTGTACTGGATAGCGTTCTGGATCAGGTTCTCAATAAGCTCCTTTATAAGATCGCGGTCAGCCGACAGGACTGCGGATTGACATCGGCAAGAGAGTGACAGATGGTGTTTTTCTGCGCTGACGCTCAGGTTGGCACTGCAGTCTTCTGCGACAGCCTTTAAATCTACGGACGTAAATTTTCTCGGCAGTTCCTTATGGTCCAGCTCGGACAGGCGTATGATGTCGTTTATGAGGGAGAGAAGACGATTGGAATTATGGCGGATCTGCTCTGCTATGTGAGGTATCTGTTCGCCGCTCACCATGCCGGTCTCAATAAGCTCCGCATAGCCGGAAATGGCTGTCAGGGGAGTTTTGAGCTCATGAGAGATATTGGCGGTGAAATCCTGACGCACGGAAGCCGCCTCCAGGATGTTTTCGTGCTGGGCGCGGATCTTGTCGGCGAAAGGCTGAAGCTCCCTGTAGACCGGAGTCTTTATGGGTGAATCCAGATGCTCAGCCATGACGTTCAGAGGTTTTATAAGCTGGAGAGAGAGAAAGTGCCCCAGAATGATGCAAATCACCAGAAAGACTGCGCATATGCCGAATATCACCGGGAGTGAACTCACAAAGACACCGGTAATGGAACTGACTTCGGATGACGTGCGGAGAATGGTCCCGTCTTCAAGCAGAAGCGCATAGTAGAATGTATTCAGATTGAATGTGTCCGAGCGCCGTACAATTTCGCCGGATCCGGTCTCTATGGCCTCCTGAATCTCGGGACGGTCCAGATGATTGGCAAGGCCGGAGACATCGGCACCATTGTCATAGAGCACGGTGCCGCTGCCGGAAATCCAGGTGATTCTCGGGTTATCGCGTTTCAGCTCGACAAGGGCAGCGCTTTCCACATAGGCATTGACATCTTCCGTGCCCGCATAAGCAGTCTGAAAGACGCCAGTGTCAGCGAGGAGGCGGGTGTACAGGGCAAGATCTTTTTTGACCTGCGTCTGAAACAGGCTGTAGTAGACCAGCGTGATGCCGAACGCGGCGGAAAGCACGGCCACCAGAGCTATAAGAGTCAGACTCAGATTGATTTTTTGCTTCATGAAATCAGATACCCCACATTTCTGACAGTTCCGATCTGACTGCCGTAGACGCCCAGTTTTCGACGGAGAGTCTTTATATGCATGTCTACTGTACGTGTCTCTCCCGCGTAATCGGTTTCCCAGACAGCCCGCATGATAGCCTCCCTGGACAATACGACCTTCGAATTGATCATCAGGAAGCGGAGCAGTTCAAACTCCTTAAAGGTGAGGTCGATCTGATTCTCGCCGGCATATACCGTGTGACGTTCCTGGTCCATCCGGATATCCCCGACACAGATTAGGTTTGTGTTTTCTGTTGTCCGCCGGAGTAGAGCCCGCACACGGGAGAGCAGCTCCATGATAGAGAACGGCTTTCGTATATAGTCATCCGCACCGCTGTCCAGACCCCTCACAAGATCAAACTCGGTGGTCCTCGCCGTCACCATGATTACCGGTATTTTTGCGGTGAGGGGATTTTTCCTGAGTTTCCGGATGATTTCATATCCATCCTGGTCAGGGAGCATAATATCGAGGAGCACGAGATCAGGCAGAAGTTCTTCCATCGACTGGAAGAATGTGTCAGCACGGTCGAAAGCCGCCACGTTATAATTGCTGTTTTTCAGAGCAATCAGCTCTATCTCGCGGATACTCTGATCATCTTCGATAATATAGATTAATGCCATATATTTTCCTCTGTTTTGAATAAATGATTCCGGGATAACCGCCGCACAGTCTTCCACAAACCAAAAGGCTTCAGTGTTCGGTGTGATCTGTGTGATCAATGAGCGCGTGAGCGATATTGATCGCATGGTCGGAGCAACGTTCCAGATCCGTGACCATATCTGTGAAGACGACCCCTGCGACCGGGTGACAGACCTCGTTCATAAGGCGCTCGATATGAGCGTTTACACAGGCTGTCTGCAGATCATCGACATGCTGCTCCAGCAGATCCGCCTCCGGGAGCGCACCGGCATCTTCGCTCTCAAATATTCTGAGAGAAAAGTCGACGGATTTCAGAGCGGCCTCGCCAAGATTCTTAAGTTCCTCCATAGCCATATCGGACATGGATGCCTTCTGGGCTTTGAAGGTACCGGCGGACTCCGCAATATTTTCCGCGTAATCCGAGATTCTCTCTATATCCGATGCCGTAAGGAGAAGCTGGGACAACCTGTTTGCGTCATCCGGAGGATATTCATTCGAGCGAAGAGAGATCAGAGCTTCCTGGATCTTATCTGTCAGAATATCGATTGTCTCTTCAATCTCAGCTACAGATTCCGCCAGACGGTCATTCTGGGTGAAAAAGCAGCGCATCGCGGTATCCAGGCATTCTCTCGCAAGACCGCCCATTCGGAGGAGCTCAAGTTTTGCCTGCTGGATGGCCAGTGAGGAGGGCAGTCCTCTGGTCTGGACAAGATATCGCAGCTTTCTGTCCTCCACGGAGCGGCTTTCATCCGCCCGGAACGGAATCACTTTCTTAGACAGCGCTACAATCTGATTTGCAAACGGGAACTCGATGAGGACCGCAAGTATCGCAAAAATAGTATGCGTGTTCGCGACCTGATGACCGACATCCCCGGGTGTGAGATTCTGAATCAGTTTAGTGAAGCCCGGGAATACCGTGACCAGGATGAGCATCAGGGCAGCGCGGAACAGATTGAACAAGAGGTTCAATACGGCGCTTCGCTTGCCGTTCCTGTTGGTCGTCAGCGATGCCAGAAGGTTCGGGGTGACGGACCCGATGGCGGCGCCGATTACCAGATATACAGTCATATCATAGCCGATAAGCCCCTGCACTGTAAAGGTCTGGAAAATGACGACCGACGACGAGGAGCTCTGCAGCAGTGCAGTGAACAGGACGCCGAAAATGACCGCTATTGCCGGATTTTCCAGCGTCGAGAGGAAGGAAATAAACGCTGCGCTCTTCGACAGCGGGACAATGGCTGACTTGATCACGGAAATGCCGAAGAACAGCATTCCGAATCCGAGGATAATGGAGCCCGTATATTTTATCGCGTTTTTCTTGACAAAGAGGTACAGGACTGCGCCGATAAAGAGGATAAAGGGCGCGTAATCGCTCAGATTAAAGGCTGTGATCTGGGCTGTGACAGTCGTACCGATGTTAGCTCCCATGATGACGCCAATCGCCTGCGCCAGAGTCATGAGACCTGAGTTGACGAAGCTGATGACCATCATGTCTGTCGCGGAAGAACTCTGGACCAGAAGGGTCACCAGAACACCGACAGCTACAGCGACGAAACGGTTCGCGGTCGCATGTTCCAGTATGGAGCGGAGTTTGTTGCCGGCTGCCAGTTTAAGACCTTGAGACATCAGACTCATGCCGTAGAGGAAGAGTCCGACACCGCCAAGTAAAGTAAAAAATACGAACAGAGTCATGTTATCTCCTTTTATCTCAGTTCAGTTTGCTGAATTTTCGGTATTGTAGCATGGCCCTGTAAAAGTAAAAGGGAGTGCTTTGTAAAAAGCGTGTAAAAAAGCGCGTAAAAAAGCACCGTTCCGCCGGATTATCAGCGAACCGGTGCTTTTCCGGATCAGTTATTCCATTCGATTGTAAGCACTGCCTTCCCTTCCCTTTGAGGAAGCGAGATCTTGAACAATTCTCCGTTTTTTGAGACCTGACTTGTGACGTCGGTCGCATCTGCCGTGACACGGCGGATATTCTTTTTTGATGTCCATCCGATTTGGCCGGACTCGGCAAGAACAACTATATCGCAATTATCACGTGCTGCCGTATGCTCTGCTGCCATAAAGCCGGCGTACTTGTCAAGCAGTCCGAGGCAGGACATATTCTTTCCGGCAGGAAGGAAAACATACCACGCAAACTCGTCCGCGCCGAGAGAACCTTCTATTTCATCGGTTCGCTCGACCAAAGTTGCAGTGTCCTTCATAAAGTCGAACAACCAGTATTTTTCTTCGGTGAGTTCCGGAATCTCTTTGGCTGAGAAGCGGAAGTTTTGCGCCTGGCCGGTCAGGTTGAGGACCGCTATACCGCCGCCGCGGGTCCCGTCTTCCTGGGTTCCCGTGTTATGAAGCTTCAGCACGCCATCTTCCCGCGGATCTGTGAAAACACAGTCGTCTGTCGGCATGGCCGAACGATCCATCATAAGAAGTTTGCCGTCCGATAAGGCAAGACATTTAAGGGCCTCCGGGTCTGTATTGCCTGTCTTATCGCTGAAATAGACGGGACCGCCGCTGATTGCCCGAAGCAGCGCGTGTTTTTTCGCATGCACGTGCTTTGTCCAGAACATATCCCAGTCACAGCAGTATATCTCGTTATGGTACAGCGCATTATAGGCATTCTGAATAAGATGCTCCACGAAGCTGTCCTCCTGTGCCGGCAGGAAGTCGTCACTGTTGCGTGAGACAGCCGAGGACGGTCTGGCCAGTATATTTTCCATCGCCATTCCCATGCAGTTGATGATATTTCCGTCCATACGGCTCACGCCGCTCTCGAGCTGCTGGTGAATGCCGCGTGCCGCTTTGGCCAGCGGAACATTGTCCTCATAGTAGAACGGGCAGATGCTCTGGCCGTCGACTTTGACAAAATCGATTCCCTCTTTGCGAAGCTCCCTGTACCAGTCGTGGTAGAAGGACGCACCCTTATCCGGATCCGGAACGAGGCGGCCGGAAGAAGTTTCGCGCAGAGCCTCTCTTTTTTTGCTCGCAAGGCAGCTCTTAGGATCGACTCCGTCCCAGTAGCCGCCCAGCGCGTGCCAGACGCCGAACCAGCGGATCATTCCCTGGTCACGCAGTTCCTTTGTCAGCGGACCGAAGCCGCCCGGGAATTTCACAGGATCCGGCACATAACCGGCGAGAGTCTTGTCCGTTGAGGTCATCCAGCCGTCGTCAATCAGCATCCAGCGCACAGGCACCTGCTTTTCAGCGAGCTCTGCAGCCTTTGCGCGGACGCCCTCGGCTGAGATATCCGTTCGGAAGGCATCCCAGCTGCACCAGCCGAGGTAATGGAATATCTCCGGAATCCGTCGGTTCTCCCTGAGCGGGATTTCCTTTATCTCCGACAGCCGGGCAAATGCCGCATGAACGGCCTCGGCTGCCGTCTCCCCTTCCGACCAGAGGAAGACCGGCTCCCTGAGGCTGCTTATGCCGCCGACATAGGCTGTCATTTCCATGCACAGGCTCTGCTCATCATCTCCGGGGCAGAGCATGGTCTTCATGCGGTCACCCACCATCGGCACCAGGCAGACGATCCTGTCCGTAAACTTAAGCAGGGCAATTTGGGTCTTATCCGGGATCTCCGCGCAGGAGGCGGGGAAAGCCGGCCTAGTCCACCACGGATTGAACATGTATAACGCGGTGATCTTTTCGGGTCTTTCCGTGAGGGGCAGGGCAATGCGGATTGGTCTGTCCTTTTCAAGGAGGCAGCTCTCCTCCAATGTATTGGTGTGAATGGAAAGCTCCAGTGTCCCCAGGAGAGAGTCTTCACTTTTCTCGGTCTGTACCTGCATACGGATATTGTCTGTTTCAATGCATCCAGTATCGACGGAAACGGCTGTCTCGATTGTTCGCCCGCGCTGGCAGCGGATTGTTGCTGTAATTCTATCCTTAAGTATTATTTTGTTTTTCATTTTCTACCTCATTTATAAGTGTGCATTCTGAAAGGTAATGGAAATAGCACTGTATTTTATTGTCCTCTTCTTTAGTCATTTTGTGAAGCTCACATGGATAAATCCACGTGCTTCCATATGCGGCTCCCGCCGCAGGGCCGCTTTAGGCGGCCGGACTAACGCACCTG
>JBGUHN010000051.1:0-16057 GCA_045112155.1 Lachnospiraceae bacterium | reverse complement strand
TGCATCGGAGAAATCCGGCATGGCCGGATTTCGACCTTGGTTTATTCAGGATTGCGAACTCGCAAAGCGAGTTTCGCAATCACCTATTCTCTAGCATAACAGAATCGTACGATTTCATTAAAAAATAGAACGAAAAATACGTTTAATCCGGTTCCCCGGCCGGTCTTAATACTTCGATTCCGGAGGCAATAAGCTCCGCGGCGGTCTGATCGTCGATACTTTGATCTGTGATGACAGTTTTTACCTGATTCTTCAGATTAAGAGGCACTGTGCCGTGCCCTGAAAACTTTTCAGACTCGGTCAGAATAACGACCTGATCCGACTGCCTTGCCATGTCCCGGACTGCCTGAGCGCGCATCTGGTCCTGATTGGTAAAGCCTGCTCTCTGCGACCAGCCGTCCACGCCGATAAAGAATCGATTGACCCAGAAGTTTTCGGCGCACTGGCGCACCATGGGTCCTACCATGACCTGGGAATCCTGCTGGTAAATTCCGCCCAGAAGAATAATCTGGAAATCCGAGGACTGCCTAATGTAATCGGCTATGAAGGCACTGTTCGTGATAATGGTCAGACCGTGGCGGAGTTCAGTCAGCGCTGCGGCAAGAAGCGCGCAGCAGCTGCCGCTCTCGATCATGATGGTGTCGCCGTCTTTTACAAGTTCCGCTGCGCGCAGCGCTATCCTGCGTTTCTCCTCGTAGTGGTAGGCCAGACGTCCCTTAATGTCATCTGTGCTGGACAGAACAGCAAAGCCGTGTTCTCTTGTGATCAGACCCAGTGACTCCATGGTATCCAGATCTTTGCGAACTGTGACCTGTGAGACGCCGAGAAGTGCCGAAAGCTCCGTGACTTCCAGTTTCTTTTCTTTGACAAGAAGCTCCAGAATTCTGTTTGTGCGGTCTTCCTTTCTTCGCATTTGCCTGCCCCCTTGGAAAGTTATACAATGTAATTGTAATTATAGCATAACATTTGTTTTTTATCCTGATTTTCTTGCGTTCATAAGTAATCGGGGACCATACCGGATAAATTTTGAGCGGCTGCCTGTGAGAGTAGCCGCTCTTTGTTAAATATAGTATAATAGAGATAAGTAAGGGCATATGCAAATGCAGCATAGCCGACAGATCGTGATTACAGGTACTATATGACAGCTACAATATGGAAAGGGGAAAAACGATGATACCCGAAAGATTTCAGGATTACTTTTTTAATGACCGGGACTATCTGCCTGAAACCTATGAGGTGGAAGACAAAGAGCGGGAGAAGCTGATCAGGCAGCTGGCTGCGCTCATTACAGATGATCTTGGCATGGCGGGAAAGCCAAAGAAAATAAGCAATGATGAGCCCGACTTCTGGCTGCTCGACAAGCTGCTCACAACAGAAGAAGTCAAATTCATGCTCAACTTTAAAAAGAAGAGAACGGTCAAGCTTAACGCTGCTGAGCTCGCTAAAAGAAATAAGATGTCCGTCGAAGAGGCGACAGAGATGGCGGAGGGCATCTGCAGGAAGGCTCTCCTTGAATATGACCGCGAGAACCCGGAACACGAGAAACGCTACTTTATTCCCAAGTGGGTCGTAGGCTCCGGCGAGTACATGCTGATGACCGGGAAGCTCATGGAGGAGCACCCGGAGATTGCTACGTTCTTCCACTATGCCTCCATGGTTCCGGTCGGCAAGGTCGCTCACATGGTTCCGGAGGGCGGTGGCGGACTCGGCATGCATGTCATCCCGGTCGAGAAGGCCATCGACGCGAAGAGTGAAGCCGTTTCCTATGAGAAACTCTCATACTGGCTCGATAAATATGACAAGTACGCCCTGGATGTATGTTCCTGCAGAAGGCAGCAGAGGATCAGAGGCGAAGGTGCTGGTGACATTGAAGATTACTGGTGCATAGCGGTAGGAGATATGGCGGAGTATCTTGTGGAGACGGGAAAAGACGCAAGATATGCTACCTATGATGAGGTCATGGAAGTGCTTAAGAAGGCTGAGAAGGCCGGATATGTACATCAGATCACCAACCTCGACGGCGAGGGAAAGATCGTGGGAATCTGCAACTGCTCGGCGACGACCTGCAATGCCATCAAGACCTCACAGCTTTTCAATACGCCGAATATGTCGGCATCCGCCTACAGAGCCCACGTCGATCACAACAAGTGCGTTGCCTGCGGCAAATGCGTGGAAGTATGTCCGGTCGGCGCCGCGAAGCTCGGTCAGAAGCTGTGTAAGAAGAACGGTGAGGCGGTAGAGTATCCGCTCTCCGAACTTCCCAATGAAGTTGCGTGGGGACCGAAGAAGTGGAACAAGAACTACAGAGAAGATGCCAAGATCAACTGCTATGAGACAGGTACATCGCCCTGTAAGGCGGCATGTCCGGCCAACCTCTCTGTGCAGGGCTACATTAACATGGCGGATCAGGGCAGATACAGAGAAGCTCTCGAACTGATCAAGCAGGACAACCCGCTGCCGGCAGTGTGCGGCGCGATCTGCAACAGAAGATGCGAGGACAGATGCACCCGCGGCACGATCGACCAGCCGGTAGCCATCGATGAGATCAAGAAGTTCATCGCAGCCCAGGAACTGAAGGCGGAGGGAAGGTTCGTTCCCGAATGCGGCAAAGAGTTCGGCGGATTCTGGGGTGATGAGTACAAGATGGCCATTACCGGAGCCGGTCCGGGCGGACTTGCGGCGGCCTACTATCTGCGTCAGCGCGGATATCCGGTGACTGTATTTGAAAAACAGCAGGCCCTCGGCGGAATGCTGAGATACGGCGTGCCTTCCTTCAGACTTGAGAAGGATGTGGTCGACGCTGAGATCGATGTGATGAAGGAGATGGGCGTAGAGTTCAGGACCGGCGTGGAAGTCGGCAAGGATGTCACCATTCAGGAACTGCGCGATCAGGGCTACGCGGCATTCTACATCGCAGTCGGACTTCAGTCCGGCGGCATTCTTGATGTGGAAGGTGCAAATGCAGAAGGCGTCATGAGCGGCATCGACTTCATGCGGATCATCAATGAAGATGAAGTCGCCCTGATGCAGGGCAGGCTGCCTGAGGCCGGCAAACTCTCCGGCAATGTGGTGGTGATCGGCGGCGGCAACGTCGCTGCTGACGTAGCCCGCACTGCTGTAAGATCCGGGGCTGATAAAGTTATCATGTGCGCCCTCGAAGGCTACGACGAGCTTCCTATGGGAGTAGAGGACAGAACGGAGTGCGAAGAGGAAGGCATCGTTGTAAACGGCGGCTGGGGTCCGGTCGAAATTTATAATAAGGATGGAAAGGTAAGCGGAATCAAGTTCAGGAAGTGCGTGAGCGTCAAGAACGAAGAGGGCAGGTTCGATCCTAAGTTTGACGACAGCGTTACCACAGAACTCGAGTGCTCTATGGTACTGTACTGCACGGGCCAGAAACCGGACATCGAGAAGCTGCTTTGCGGAACGAAGGTCGAGATTAATCCGAGAGGCCTCATTGTGGCTGACCCTGTTACACTTCAGACCGCAGAGGAAGACATTTTTGCGGGCGGCGACATCGTGACCGGACAGAAGTTCGCTATCGATGCCATAGGTGTAGGGCGAGCAATCGCGGATTCGCTCCACAGATACGTACATAAAGATCAGGGTCCGAACAGACTGACCGTAGGCAGAGACCTGAGAGAGATCATCGAGCTTGACAGGGACGATATCCTGGTCGAGCGCTACGACAACATGCCGAGGCAGAAGCCGGGCAGGAGGACCGAAGATCCGACCGGAACGTGGCATGATCTGAGAGAGCCGCTGACAGAGGTTCAGATCAGAGCTGAGGCCAACAGATGTCTTAAGTGCGGTGCCACTACGGTCGATGTCAACAGATGCATCGGCTGCGGATTATGCACAACAAGATGCGAGTTTGATGCCATCACTCTTGAGAGAGATCATCCGAAGGCGACGAGGATGTTCTCCGCGGAGAACGGCAAGCTCAAGGCTATTCTGCCATATGCGCTGCCGAGAGAAATCAAGATCAGGGCAAAGAACAGCAAGGTGCTTGGGAAGTTTACAAAGTAAATATTTGGGGCGGCCGCTTGGGTGAGCGGCCGCCCTTTTACATGAAAAAAGAAAATATGTATTGACTCTCACGTTCCGTGATAGGCTACGATATCTCCATCAAGAGACAGGAGGATATTCATAATGAAAACCGTTAAAGAAGTATCGGAGCTTACAGGTATCTCAGTGCGCACGCTTCATTACTATGATGAAATCGGGCTCTTTAAGCCCACGGAAGTAACAGAAGCGGGATATCGGCTTTATGACGATAAAGCCATGGATAAGCTTGGACAGATACTGGTGTTTCGCGAGCTGGACCTTCCGCTTGCGGATATAAAACTCATCATGGACAATCCTGATCTTGATTATAACAGCGTATTGGCAAAACAGCGTGAAATGCTCTGCCTCAAGAAGCAGAGGCTGGAGCGCATTATTGCCGATTTAGACAGTATGTTGAAAGGAGATCACGATATGAACTTTGCTGTATTTGATGAAACGGAACTCAAAGCTATGTTTTCGGACATGCTGGGGAATATGAATGAGTCTCAGAAGCAGATTTTCATTGATCGTTACGGAAGCATAGAAGCCTGGGAGCGGCATATGATCGAGGGCGCTTCTGATGAGAAGGTCCAGAAGAATTATGCTAAGGTGGTCGAATGGTACGGGAGCAAGGACGCTGTGAAAGAGTCCTTGAAAAATCCTCCGAAATCAGAAGTGTTCACTGCATATCAGAAGAGGATCGGAAGCATTCAAAAGAAACTGGCGGATATGAAGGGGACAGATATGAATTCATTCGAAGTTCGCCAGTTGATCGGTGAATATGATTTTGTCGCAAAGCAGCTCTACCAGGTCAAAGACGCGAAGCCTCTCCTTATGGATATTGCAAGAGGATATCAGGAGAATGAGGAACTGGCTAAAGGAGTGGATTCTGTTTATGGGAGCGGATCCGCTAAGTACATCGGAGAAGCGATAGAGGCATTCTACACGCGGCCGGGATTCTTCGAATAATCAAAAGGAGGCTGCGATAAAAGATATGTTGCAACAGCTATTTTATCGAGTCCGCACTGCTGCTACTTGATTGGCGCCAAGCAGGCAGTCGATCTTGTGAAATATCGCACATAAACAGTGCCGTACGAGATTCAATTCATGTCCCATGGGCAGTCATGACAACTCGTTCTTTGCCAATTCAGCGGCTCTTTATATTAAATCTTGGGCTTTAGAAGCAGTCACTTTTGTTGATTTTGATACTAGATTACGGTAGGATTTTCTTATATCAGTTTTTTACCAGCAGTAGTTAACAGGTGGCTTCACTGATCGCGACTGCCCGTCACATAATTCGGGCAGTCAGCATATGCCGAATAGAACCAGGGTGACTGAAAGCCCTCTTTCTTGTCTTCAGTCGATTATTCGTGATTTCATTGATTGCGACTGCCTTCCACAAACACAAGCAGTCACCGACCATGACATTGAGCCAAGATGACTGCTCGCCATCCTTCTTGCACAGACGATGTGTGACCGACGAGTGGTCAACGTCCACTATCAGTCAACAAAAAAGGCTGTGAAGAAATGAATTAACATTTTTTCACAGCCCCAATGAGATAAATACTAGGGGGCTGTCGCATTAAGGCGCGCCGCCGCAATCTATGGCAGATGCTATATGCATATGTCTGCCATAGATAGTGGTGGCAACGTCTGATGCGGCATCCCTTTGTTTATGTCAGCAGCTGCTGACCCGAATCCCGCGCCGAGTCTCGCGAGCGAGAGTTGAATTGCATAGTCCACGCATTACTCAATTTAAATCAGTTGCAGGAAGAGGTCATCATTGAACCTGATGTCCGTTAATTGTTATACTATATATAGGAAAAAACGTAACAGTCCGTATACACCATGGAGGAACAATAATGAAAAAGATTGCGTTCAACGATGCCTGGACCTGCAACGGCGAAGCGGTGACCCTGCCGCATGATGCGCAAATTAAAGAGAAGCGCGGCAAGGCGACTTCGAGCGGAGGTCACGGCTACTTCCCCGGAGGAAAATATACCTATGAAAAGACGTTTGAAGCCTCACGTGAGTGGGCGGGAAAGACTGTGCTTGTCGAGTTTGAGGGCGTGTACAAGAACGCCACTGTATCCCTGAACGGTCAGGAACTGTGCTTCCATGCCTACGGTTATACCAACTTTTTTGTAGAACTGAAGGGACTTGAATACGGGGAGGAGAACGTTTTGACGGTCGTGGCTGATAATTCGCAGCTCCCGAATTCGCGTTGGTACTCCGGCGCAGGCATTTACCGCCCGGTCTGGCTGTATGTGTGTGACCGGATTCTGCCCGAAAGCGTGAAGATCAGCACTGTGTGCATCGACCCCGCCGTCATCAGGATCCAGAGCCCCATTTCCGTGAAAGCTGAGGTGGATGGGATCTGCGGTGAGGGCACAGAGATAAGACTGACTAATCCGAACGCAAAGCTTTGGTCCGCCGAAGATCCATATCTCTACACTGCGAAAATCAGTGCAGGTGAGGATACGGTTGAAATCCCCTTCGGAATCAGGGAAATCAGTTGGTCCAACAAGGGTCTGTTTATCAACGGTAAAGAGACACTGCTTCGCGGCGGCTGCGTTCACCACGACAGCGGCATTCTTGGAGCTGCCACATACGATGAGAGTGAATATCGCCGGGTGAGGATACTCAAAGAGAATGGTTTTAATGCTATTCGTTCCGCTCATAATCCTGCATCCAGAGCCTTGATTGAGGCCTGCGACAGACTGGGCATGTATGTCATGGATGAGACTTTTGACATGTGGTATAACCGAAAGAATCCATACGATTACGGCATGGATTTTGAAAAGAACTGGGAAGCGGATACAGCGGCTATGGTGAACCGGGACTTCAATCATCCCTCGGTAATCCTCTATTCCATCGGGAACGAAGTGGGAGAACCGGTGGAGGATAAGGGTCTTGATTACGGCAGGAAGATGATTGATCTGTGCCATAAGCTGGATGCCACCCGTCCTGTCACGTGCGGAGCTAACCTCATGATCATGAGCCGCTATGCCAAAGGAAAGGGCATTTATCAGGACGGAGAGCAGAAGACCGGAGATACGAAAAGCAAGAAGGAAAAACCGGGACAGAACGCATCCCTCATGTTCAATATCATTGCCAGCTTTATAGGTTCCGGCATGAACAAGAGCGCCAACTCGAAGCAGGCGGATGCGTTGACGTCTCCGTTTTTGGACAGCCTTGACATTGCAGGCTATAACTATGCCTCCGGCCGATATCCGCTGGAAGAAAAAGCCCATCCGGAACGCGTGATTTTTGGTTCCGAGACGTTTCCGCAGGACATTTGCAAAAATTGGGAGATGGTGAAGAAGTACCCCTATCTGGTGGGTGATTTCATGTGGACTTCATGGGACTATCTGGGCGAAGCCGGCCTCGGTGCATGGAGTTACACCGGGGGTATGCCTTTCAACCGGCCGTATCCCTGGGTGCTGGCAGGAGCAGGCGTGATCGATATCCTGGGAAATCCGGACGGCAGCTGCAAATATGCATCCACCGTATGGGGACTCACAGAGAATCCCGTCATCGCGGTCCGACCGGTGAATCATCCCGGCGTGCGTCCTTCAAAATCTGTATGGCGCGGCACCAATGCCATCCCATCCTGGAGCTGGTCGAAGTGCAGAGGAAACGAGGCGGAGGTGGAGGTCTACTCCGATCAACAGAAGGTAGAGCTTTTTATCAATGGCAAATCCGTCGGAAAGAAGCGTATTAAGGAATGCAAGGCTGTATTCAGGGTCAAATATCAGCCGGGAACGGTGACTGCCGTATCTTACGACGCCGAAGGCAGGGAGACAGGCCGCAGTGAGCTTAAGAGTGCGCATGCACCGCTGCAGATCATGGTACGTCCCGAGAAGGAGACGGCAAAGCCCGGTGAAATCGTCTACGTTCCCGTGACACTGGAGGGCGCTAACGGTATCGTAGAATCGAATACAGACCGAAAACTCAAAGTCACTGTAGAGGGCGGCGAATTGCTTGCTTTCGGATCTGCCAACCCATGCACTGAGGAAGAGTATCATGCCGGCAGTTTCACGACATATTACGGACGTGCGCTGGCGATTGTGCGCGCCGGGAATGAAGGTGTCGTTACAGTGACCGCGGCGGATAACAATAAGAAGGGGACAGCAGAGATCAGAATCGTATGAGAGTTGTTAATCTGATTGAAAATACGAAAGGGCATGATAGATGTGCGTATGCTCATGGTCTGTCCTTTTATGTGGAGACTTCCAAACATAAGCTTCTGGTGGACCTCGGCCCCTCGGATGCTGCGCTTCACAATGCGAAGGAGCTGGGAATTGACCTGTCGAAGGTCGACACCGTGGTGCTCAGCCATGGGCATTATGACCATTCAGGCGGGATTATGCCATTTGCAAATATCAATTCGGAAGCGCGTATCTACATGCAGGAGACCGCCGATGCGGATTATTATGCTGATGACGGCGAACGCGCGGAGGGTGAGCGCTACAGGTACATCGGCATAGACAAGGCGATTGCAGGGCTGTCTCAAGCGGTGAAGATTCAGGGGGATCATAGAATAGATGATGAACTTGAACTGTTTACAATTAGGAAGAGATCACATGACCTGCCCTTTACCAACAAAAGGCTGCTGATAAAAGAAAACGGAGAGCTGAGAAGAGACGATTTTGTACATGAACAGTATCTTGTGATCAGTGAAGGGGATAAGAAGATCCTGATATCAGGCTGCGCGCATAACGGTATCCTCAGTATCTTAGATGCGTTTAAAGAGAAATACGGTGCGGAGCCGGACATGGTCATCAGCGGGTTCCATCTGATGAAGAAGACAGGATATACAGATGACGAGCTTCGGAAGATTGTAAGTATGGGAACGGAGCTCATGCGGTATTCCACGAAGTTCGTCACCTGTCATTGTACCGGAGAAACGGCTTATGAAATCATGAAAAACGTGCTGGGAGATCAGCTGCAATATGTGCATTCCGGGGAGAATGTGGAAGTAAAGGACTGGACATGAATATATTGGCGGATCTTTTTTTGACATTTGCGAAGATCGGATCCTTCACCTTCGGCGGAGGATATGCCATGATTGCGCTGATCGAGGATGCCTGCGTGGAAAAGAAAAAGTGGATCACTCATGACGATATGATGAATGTGGCTGTCATAGCGGAGTCCACGCCCGGACCGATCGCAATCAATTGCGCTACGTTTGTCGGTTATCGTCAGGGCGGGTTTATGGGCGCTGTCGCGGCGACTGTCGGTATGGTCCTTCCATCATTTCTGATTATCTTTGTTGTATCACAGTTCATAGACCATTTTCTGGAAATCGGATGGGTCCACAGCGCCTTTATGGGAATCAAGCTGGCGGTCGGCATTCTGATTCTCGACGCGGGACTCACGATGCTCAAAAAGATGAAGAAGAAACCTTTTCAGGTGGCGATTGTCATCGCGTCGCTTGCGGCTATGATGATCATCAATGTCTTTGCACTGCATATTTCCACCATCACGCTGATGGTGACGGCGGCCTTTGTCAGCTTGGCTGCATTTGCAGCAGGGAGAGGGGGAGAGGCGAGATGATCTACCTGGAATTATTGTGGGGATTCCTCAAGGTCGGTTTCTTTGCGTTCGGCGGAGCATACGGCGCAATTCCGCTCATCAGAGACGTGATCCTGTCCTATGGATGGCTGAGTGATGACGAGCTGACCTATATGATTGCCGTGAGTGAGAGTACGCCGGGACCGATTATGGTCAATCTGGCCACGTATGTGGGAAGCAGCAAGGCGGGACTGCCCGGAGCGCTGCTTGCCACACTTGCGGTCGTTCTCCCCTCGTTTTTCATTATTCTGCTTGTGATGGCTGTCCTGAAGAATGCTGTCAAAAACAAATATGTGCAGGCCGTGCTGCGGGGCCTTAAGCCCTGCATGATCGGCATTGTCCTTGCGACCGGTATTTATATGATCCTGCATAACTGCGCGGCTGATGCCGCACCGGATCTTAAGAGCATCGCAGTCACGGCTGTTCTGTTCCTTTTGTTCTATGGCAGCAGATTTGCGCTGAAAAAGAAGATTTCTCCCATACTGCTGATCGTGATTTCGGCGGCGGTTGGGATTGCGGTTTTCTAGACCGGTCTTTATTTTGCTCCGGAATAGTATTCCATCTCGATCTCTGTCTTCTCGATCAGCACAGTGTTCTGATTAAGTTCTTTAATGATTTCATCCGCGGCCTCATAGACTGTAGCCTCATCCGCGGCATCGAAGTAGCAGACCAGTGTATATTCGTGCGTCGGCGTGCCGGTCTCGTCAGTCCATGAGCCGGTCGCGTCCTGCAGTGTGTACCCATCAAAATACTTGAGGCAGATCTGATCCACAATATTCATGGCTTCCTCATTGGTATGCTCCGGCTTATAGGTGTCCTTGTCATTCGTGCCGACATACATGACGTACTGCGCAGCTGTATCCCGTGTATGCGCCTGCGCGTCTTCCGTCTCTGTATCCGGCGTGGCTTCAGCCGAAGCAGTATCTAACGGGGTTTCTACGGATGCGGTATCAAGCGTAGCTTCCATGGAAGCAGTATCCAGCGGGGTCTCCAAGGATGCGGTCTCCTGCACAGCTTCCAGTGCCGGCACTGCCTGAGCGGCTTTCATCTGCATCATATTTGCAATGCTGGCTACAGAGCAGATAAGACTCACGACCGAAATTACCATAGCAATGATTCCTGTTTTCTTTGACATGTTTCTTTCCTCCTTATTTAGAATTCCCTGCGAATTGACGTGTACCTGTAGTGTGGGACAGATATACTCAGGTTTATACGCGGGAAGGATATTACTTAGTATTGTAATGCAGTATTTGTGTTTTGCGCTACCTTTATTTTGCCACCTGCCAAAGAGAGTATTATCCTGTTAATGTCATGGGGTGTTACTTTTTTAGTAGCCTTTCCTTATAAATATGCTTATAATTTATCTCAGTGGTGGAAAACCTCCGCTTCTATAAACGGTGGGTAAATCAATATTCTACTTGTCTCAGCAGCGGGTCACGATCTCCCACTGAGATAAACACTCAGTTACACAATGTTCCATTGGAGCATTGCTTCGCATGCTTAGGTATGAAAGGAGTATTCTCATGGACACTATGGAAGCTATTATGACCCGGAGAAGCACCCGCAGGATGAAAGATGAACTGCCGCCGAAGGAGCTGATCGGGCAGATCGTAGAAGCCGGCCGCGCCGCCCCGAGCGGTTCCAACAGCCAGACCACCCATCTGATTGTCATTACTAAGAAGAAAGTTCTGGCCGAGCTTGCGGGCATCGTGCAGGATGCCTTTGCCGCCATGGATATCGGGCCGGATGCATATGTCTCGCTGCGGCACTCTGTCAATGCGGCGAAAAAAGGCAATTATGTGTTCCACTACGGCGCGCCTGTGCTGATTGTGACAGCCAATAAAAAAGGCTACGGAAATGCGATAGCGGACAGCGCCTGTGCACTGGAAAACATGATGATTGCTGCAAATGCACTCAATCTCGGATCCTGCTGGATCAACCAGCTGCACTGGCTGGATGAGAACGATAGCGTCCGATCTTATATGGAAGCGCTGGGCCTTGGGCAGGACGAGACTATCACCGGAGGTCTTATTCTGGGCTATGGATATGACGGACAGCCTGTGAGAACAGAAATGATACGGACCGGGAATCCGGTCACATGGATCTGCGATTTTGAATAGGCTGTGTCACTGACGGAATATAACACTGATGGGCTATAACACTTACGTGCTATGCTGCCGATGGACTGTGACGCTATATATAGAGGAACAAAATCAGGATATTCAGATAAAGGAGGATTAATCATGAAAAAACTGTTGGAGTTTGGTAATCGCTATGCAGGAGAAAGCACATGGAAAGATTTTGCGCTGGTAAAATTCTGCCTGTTTTCGATGGGGCTTATTGCCGGGATCTTTGTTCCCGAAAAGCATAAAAAGGCTGCCATCGGGGGCGCGGCAGCTGTATTTGCAGCTACATATATTCCGCTGATGACAAAAGTTTTCCGGTTAGCATTCAGAAAAGACTAAAACTTATATACTAAAATTTACGAAAGAGTCGGGACAAGGATATGGGACAGAAAAAAGTCAGAGAACATAAAATTATTGATTCACATCTGATTATTGGCAGCATCCTTTTTGCGTTGATCGTGTATATTCCTGTCAATCTTGTAGTGGGAATATTGAATGTACCGCTTGCCATGGTCGTCCCCGGATATCCTCAGTCGGGTCCGGTCGGAATCATAGCGGGATTCCTGCTCGGTGTTTTTATTTACCGCCGGTGGTTCAGCCCGGATGCGGAAAGCCTCATAAAAGGCGGGAACATGAAACCGATGGGGCGCTTCATACTCATGTTCGTCGTCTATTGGATCGTGTCAGAGGCTGCAGGTATGTTTCTGGACGGCACCCAAATTGGCTTACCGTCATTTGCATCTGTCTGCACAGCCATCACTGCCGGTTTTATAGAAGAGCTTCTTTTCAGAGGATTGTTCATCGCTCCGATGCTGCGAAAGAATCTGGATAAAAAACGAATAATGACCGCTCTGCTTATTTCTGCCGCCGTGTTCGGTCTTGTACATGGATCCAATATTCTTGCAGGAGCTCCTGTCGACAGTAGTATTATGCAGGTCGGATCATCATTTGCACTGGGAATAGTTTTTGGAGCGGTTTTCTTATGCACAGGCAACCTCTTGATGCCGGCTCTGCTGCATACACTGCATGATATTATAGCCTTCAGCAATATCGGCGCAACAACGGAGCAGGGTGTCATAGCGCAGGGTGTTACACTCGGAAGTTGGATCGATCTGGCCGCTTGCACGGTGTTCGCAATCTGTGTGATTTTGTATCTGAAGAAGGAATCCGTGATGGGTGATGTGCTGCGCCTGTGGAAGGAAAAGTGGAATAGAGATTGATGGGGAATTGGGGACGGTTCTTTTTATGTGGAATTTTTCACGTAAAAAGAACCGTCCCTGGGAGGAACACATGAATCAAAAGGAAAGAATGCTTGCAGGCCTGCCTTATAAGGCCTGGCTGGACGGACTTGCAGAGGAGCGGCTGGAGAATAAAAAGCGCGTATATAAATATAATAATCTTCCGCCGGAGGCTGAAAAGGAGCAGGATGAGCTCATTAAGGAGATCCTTGGAAAAACGGGCGAGAACGTGCATATCGAGGCACCGTTCCACTGCGACTACGGGTATAATATTGAGGTCGGAGAGAACTTTTTCGCGAACTATAATCTGACAGTTCTCGATGTCGGCAAAGTGAGGATCGGAAAAAACGCTCAGATTGCCCCGAACGTCTCGATTTATACGGCCGGGCATCCGATCCATCCGGAATCACGCAATTCGGGTTATGAGTATGGAATAGACGTTACGATAGGTGATAATGTGTGGATCGGCGGCAACGTGTGTATAATGCCCGGCGTGACAGTGGGCGACAATGTCGTGATCGGAGCCGGCAGCGTGGTCACAAAGGATATCCCCGACAGTGTTATCGCCGTCGGGAATCCCTGCAGGGTCGTCCGTGCGATTACTGACGATGACCGGGATTTCCATTACAGGGACAGAAGGTTTGACGTTGATGACTATTGAGAGACGGTTCTGTTCACGTGATGGTGAGTTGGGGACGGTTCTGTTCACGTGATGGTGAGTTGGGGATGGTTCTTTTCGCGTGATGACTGTTAGGGAGACGGTTCTTCTTCGTGAGATTTTCGGATGGAAGAACCGTCATTCCATTTAGAAAGGAAACACTTTTCATGAAAAAAGTAATTATCGGAATGTCGGGAGGCGTTGACAGCGCCGTGGCTGCCTATCTTCTCAAACAGGCCGGATATGATGTTGTGGGCGTTACGCTGCGAACGTGGGCAGGCACAGAGGGGCAGGAAAGCCGCTGCTGTGAGATCGATGATGCCAGGCGGACCGCGTACACAATCGGGATTCCCTATTACGCCTTTAACTGCGTGTCTGATTTTGAGAGAAGGGTGGTGGAGCCTTTCGTGCAGGACTACCTTTGCGGCAAAACTCCGAATCCGTGTGTCGTATGTAATCGGGAGATTAAATGGGAGCGGCTTCTATATCATGCCGATGTTCTTAAAGCGGACTTCGTAGCCACAGGTCACTATGCTTCTGTTGTCAAGCTTGAAAACGGAAGATATACAGTCCGTAAGGCATCTCATTCCGAAAAGGACCAGACATATATGCTCTATCGCCTGACACAGGAGCAGTTATCAAGGACTCTTATGCCGCTCGGAGAGTACTCCAAGGCAGAGGTCAGGGAGATCGCCGCAAAAGCGGGGATCGAGGTCGCGTCAAAACCCGATTCTCAGGAAATCTGCTTCGTTACTGACGGTGACTATGCGGATTTTATCATTAACCATGAAAATGGATCCGTGCCAGGTGAAGGGAATTATGTCGACGAGTCCGGAAACATCCTGGGCAGACACAAAGGAATCATTCACTACACCGTCGGCCAGCGCAAGGGACTTGGCGTGGCCTTTGGCCATCCTATGTACATAAAAGAGATACGCGCTGACAAAAACGAGATCGTGCTGAGCGATTTGGAACAGACGTGCAGAGAAATTCTGTGCAGAGGCATGAATTTCATGAGTATCCCTGAACCTCTTGCAGGTGAAGAGATCCGCTGTCAGGTCAAAGTGAGGTATCGCAACTATGGCCAGGAGGCGCTGCTCACAAAAGTCGGCGAGGACCTGTTTAAAGTGTCATTTGACGAGCCTGTGAGATTTGCAGCTCCCGGACAGTCCGCTGTGTTCTATGATGATAATGACTGCCTTATAGGCGGCGGCTTCATCTCGGAACTGGTTTTGCGCGGGTAGTCCGGAAGCGCTCATTGGTCTGAGACGTACGTCCCGGGAGCTTCGGTTGCCGGAGGAGAGCGGGACGGGAGCCACGGTTATCAGAGGAGAGCAGGCCGGGAGCGTAGGTTGGCGGAGGAGAGCAGGCTGGTAAGCATCGGAGAGATATGGAACTTGTTATCAGAAAAAGCAGTCGATGCCATGATTAAGGAATACTTTCTGATATTCCGCTAGGTCTTCCGGATGAAGGGCCGTAACTCCGGTCAACTCGTAGTCTCTGTTTAAGAATTCATATTTGCGCTCGCCCATCTGGTGGAAGGGCAGGAGCTGAACGCGAGTAAGCCCGATATCAAGGAGAAGCTTCGCCATTCCCTCTGCGTCCGGCAGCTCAGAATTGAAAGTGGGAATTACCGGAACTCTGGGTAAGATGTTGAGGCCCATCTTCTGCGCCCACCGAAGGTTCTTAAGTATAAGTTCATTGTCTGCGCCGGTTCCGGTCTTGTGCTTTTCGGAGTCATAGTGCTTCACATCGAAGAGCAGAAGATCGAATAGCGGCGCAAGTCTATGGAAGACTTCTTCTCCCACACAGCCGGTGGTCTCGATGGCTGTGTGGATTCCATTTTCTTTTAGGCGCAGGACCAGCGCTTCCACAAAGTCCGGCTGCATCATTCCCTCTCCGCCGGAGATCGTCACTCCTCCGCCGGACTCCTCATAAAAATCAATATCCTGCATGCAGACATCAGCCACTTCATCAATTGTTTTATATTCCCCTTCATTTGTCAGAGCGCGGCCGGGGCAGCCCTGCACACAGGTCAGACATCCGGTACACTTGTTGAAATCAATATGAATTCTTCCGTCTTTCATTTCCGTGATTGCCTTCACGGGGCATGTGCCTGCACACTTTCTGCAGTGCTTGCAGTTGTCACTGTGGTACATAATCTGTACCCTGGAGAGCTGCGATTCCGGGTTGGAGCACCACCTGCAGCGGAGCGGACATCCTTTCAGGAAGACGGTGGTCCGTACGCCCGGTCCGTCGTGGATTGAGAACTTCTGAATATTAAATACAATACCTTTCATTTCCATAATATTAGTTTCCTCTTCTAATTGAACCCAATCACGCTTGCGCGTGAAGCCTTTCTTGTTTCTTAATACCGCCATTGCATTGGCGGTCCTTTTTGTTTACGATAA